>CAXSDP010000001.1:0-44438 GCA_964235705.1 uncultured Beijerinckiaceae bacterium
CGACCCTGGTTCGTTTCTCGGCCTTGGTTCTTGACTTGGACCCGGCCGTTTCGTATCCGACACGCCTCGCCGGGCGATGGCCTCGCGGGGGAGTAGCTCAGTTGGTTAGAGCGCCGGCCTGTCACGCCGGAGGTCGCGGGTTCGAGTCCCGTCTCTCTCGCCATCTATCAGTGACTTAGTTCCCGTGCATCGGCCTCATTCTCGGAACATGACCGGAGCGTTCCGACCTTCGTGCGCGCCGTGTTCGCTCCCTCTCGCCTGATGCAGCTACGGTAACTCGATTGACGTCATATTGGACGTAGCTACATCTAATCCATGGCAACCACCTACGATCCTCGTGAGGAAGCCGAGACCCTCGCCGAGCGCGACTTGCGCTGCGAGGATGCGGCGCTGGTGTTTGCCGGAACCGTCTTCACCTTCGAGGACGCCCGCCGCGACTACGGCGAGCGTCGCTTCCTAAGCATCGGCACCCTCGCCGGCCGAATGGTGGTGGTGGGGTGGACGCCTCGTGGCGAGGATCGCCACGTCTTCACGATGAGGAAGGCCAATGACCGCGAGCAAAGGAAGTACCGCGCGATCCTCGGCGGCTGAACCGATTGCCGCCATCAAGAGCGACCTCGCGCGGGTCGACGCGCACGAGATCCAGCCGCGTGAGTACGATGAGGCGCCCGACCTTGCCGACCGGCACCTGACCGAAGGTGTGCTTGAAGTCGCGGGCGTGCCAACGCGACGTGGCCGGCCCTTCAAGGAGGATCGCAAGCTGCTGACGTCGCTGCGCCTCGATCCCGACGTCCTCGCCCACTTCAAGGCCGGCGGACAGGGCTGGCAGGGGCGCATCAATGCCTTCCTGCGCAAAGCCCTGAATCAAGCCTGAAAGCCCGGATCAAGGCTAATTCCGATCGGTCGCGGGATCGCTGCGCGTGGGCGTCGGCAGTTTCGGCGGGTTGCCGAGGCGGCGGTCGAGGTAGAGGCCGATCTCGGCGATCAGCGGCTCGACCCGATTCTCGAAGAAGTGGTTGGCGCCCGGCACGACGGCGTGCTCGATCAGGATCCCCTTCTGGGTCTTCAGCTTCTCGATCAGCCCCATGACCTCCTTCAACGGCGCCACGCGATCGATGTCGCCGTGCACGAACAGGCCGGAGGAGGGGCAGGGCGCGAGGAAGGAGAAGTCGAAGCGGTTCGCCGGCGGCGCGACGGAGATGAAGCCTTCGATCTCCGGCCGGCGCATCAGGAGCTGCATGCCGATCCAAGCGCCGAAGGACACGCCGGCGATCCAGCAGGCACGGGCCTCGGGGTTGATCGTCTGCACCCAATCGAGCGCCGCCGCCGCGTCCGACAATTCCCCCGAACCATGATCGAAGGCGCCCTGGCTGCGGCCGACCCCGCGGAAATTGAAGCGAAGCACCGAGAAGCCGCGCTCGGCGAAGGCGTAGTACAGGTTGTAGACGATCTGGTTGTTCATCGTGCCGCCGAACTGCGGGTGCGGGTGCAGGATGATGGCGATCGGCGCGTTGCGCTTGGCGGCGGGGTGAAACCGCCCTTCCAGCCGACCCGCCGGTCCGTTGAAGATGACTTCAGGCATGATGGCTCCGGTGGACGACGCGATGGCGCGGCCACGATGGTGTTCGTTCAAGACCCGCCGTGGCGATGGATCGCCAAGGGAAGCCGCCGGGACCGGCCGCGACGTGATCGCCGGCTTGACGTGTCGCGCCACGGCGCTTAGACCGTTAGAATAATTCTAACAGGTTTCGCCAAGCAACTGACAGGCAACGAAGCTGCTCGCTCGCGGCCATCGGTGCAACGCCCACCGCGCCACGAACGTCGATCTCGCCGTTACGGCGGCTCCGACGTTCTAGCACGGGGGCGTACGTCGATGGCAAGGTTTTCGACCGTCCGGCCGCACTGCCGCCTGATCGTCGGGGATGGGCTGGAGGGTCGGCGGCTTGGTGAACAAGGACGTGGCTTGGCGAACAAGGACGAAGCCTCGATGCGCTCTCGCGCCTACCTCGATCACAACGCGACGACGCCGCTGCATCCGTCGGCGCGGGAGGCGATGGTGGCTGCCTTCGAGGCTTTCGGCAACCCGTCCTCGGTGCACGGGGAAGGTCGCGCGGCGCGCGCCATCGTCGACCGGGCCAGGCGGGACGTCGCCGATATGCTCGGCTGCTCGAGCGAGGACGTCGTCTTCACCTCCTGCGGCACCGAGGCGCTCAACATCGCGCTCTCGCCGGCATTCGGCGGCGGATGCGATGTCCTGCTGATGGGTGGCGGCGAGCACCCGGCGGTCGGTCTCGGGCATCGTTTCGGTGCGCGGGTCGAGACGCTGCCGATGGGTGCCGATGGCGTTCTCGACCTCGCCGGGCTCGCCGTGGCTTTGGAGCGGCAGCGCGGACGGCGCGTCATGCTGGCCCTCCAGGCCGCCAACAACGAGACCGGCGTCCTCCAGCCCGTGCGCGCGGCGGCCGACATGGTGCATGCGCATGGCGGGGTCGTGGTCTGCGACGCGGTGCAGGCCGCCGGCAAGGTGGCCTGCGACGTCGGAGCGTTGGGCGCCGACGCCCTGGCCGTGTCCGCCCATAAGTTCGGCGGGCCCAAAGGGATCGGCGCCCTTTGTTTCGGGGCATCGCGACACCATCTTGAAGACGGTGTCGTGAGGGGCGGCGGGCACGAGAAAGGCCTCTCGGCGGGAACGGAGAACGTCGTCGGAATCGCCGGTCTCGGCGCGGCGTGCCGGTCGGCCAAGGCGCGGATGGACGCTGAGCGGGGCCGGACTGGCACCCTGCGTGACGCGATCGAGGGACGTATCCTCGAGATCCGTTCCGACGCTGTGGTCTTCGGTCGTGCCGCACCAAGGCTGTCCAACACGGTTTGCTTCGCCGTGCCGGGCTACGACGCGCAGGTGCTGATGATGAACCTCGACCTGGCGGGTGTGTCCGTTTCCGCCGGATCGGCCTGCGCTTCGGGCACGCTCATGCCCTCGCACGTGTTGAAGGCCATGGGTGTCGACGACGACTTGGCGACGAACGCGCTGCGGGTCAGCGTCGGCTGGACCACCGGCGGCAACGACGTCGATCTGTTCGCGAAGGCTTTCGCGACGGCGTTGACGATCATGGCGCCCGAGGCGGGCGCGTACGACACGACCAAGAGGGCGCCGCGCATCGCGGCTTGAATTCAGGCCGATGGCGGGATGCCGTCGAGCCGAGGAGATTGTCATGGCAGCCGTCCAGGAAACAGTCGATCGCGTGAAGTCGATCGACGTCACGGAATACAAGTACGGGTTCTCCTCCATCATCGAGATGGACAAGGCGCCCAAAGGGCTCAACGAGGACATCGTCCGGCTCATCTCGACCAAGAAGAGCGAGCCGGAATGGATGACGGAGTGGCGCCTGGAGGCTTATCGCCGCTGGCTCACCCTGGATGAGCCGGACTGGGCGCGGGTGAACTACCCCAAGGTTGAGTTCAACGAGCTGCACTACTACGCGGCGCCGAAGAGCCACGCCGGGCCCAAGTCGCTGGAGGAGGTCGATCCCGAGCTGCTGAGGGTTTACGAGAAGCTCGGCATCCCGCTATCCGAGCAGGAGGTGCTGGCCGGCGTCGAGGGCGCCGCGCAACGTCGCGTCGCGGTGGACGCCGTGTTCGACTCGGTCTCGGTCGTCACCACCTTCAAGAAGGAGCTCGCCAAGGCCGGCGTCATCTTCTGCCCGATCTCGGAGGCGGTCCACACCCATCCCGAGCTCGTCAGGAAGTACCTCGGCTCGGTCGTCCCGACGTCGGACAACTACTACTCGACGCTGAACGCCGCCGTGTTCTCCGACGGGTCGTTCGTTTACATCCCCAAGGGCGTGCGCTGCCCGATGGAGCTGTCGACCTACTTCCGCATCAACGAGCAGAACACCGGGCAGTTCGAGCGCACCCTCATCATCGCCGACGAGGGGTCCTACGTGTCGTACCTGGAAGGCTGCACCGCGCCCAAGCGCGACGAGAACCAGTTGCACGCCGCCGTGGTCGAGCTGATCGCCCACGACGACGCCGAGATCAAATATTCCACGGTGCAGAACTGGTACCCCGGTGACAGTGAGGGCAAGGGCGGCATCTACAACTTCGTCACCAAGCGGGGTGATTGCCGGGGCAAGAACTCCAAGATCTCCTGGACCCAGGTCGAGACCGGTTCGGCGATCACCTGGAAGTACCCGTCCTGCATCCTGCGCGGCGACGGTTCGCGGGGCGAGTTCTACTCGATCGCCATCTCGAACGGTTACCAGCAGGTCGACTCCGGCTCCAAGATGCTGCACCTCGGCAAGAACACCACCAGCCGCATCATCTCCAAGGGGATCTCGGCCGGCCGCTCGCAGAACACCTACCGGGGTCAGGTGTCGGCGCACCGCAAGGCGACCGGCGCGCGCAACTTCACCAACTGCGACTCGCTGCTGATCGGCAACGATTGCGGTGCCCACACCGTGCCCTACATCGAGGCGCGCAACGACTCCGCGCAGTTCGAGCACGAGGCGACGACGTCGAAGATCTCCGATGACCAGCTGTTCTACTGCCAGCAGCGTGGCCTGTCGGCGGAGGAGGCGACGGCCCTCATCGTCAACGGCTTCGTCCGCGACGTGCTCCAGCAGCTGCCGATGGAGTTCGCGGTCGAGGCGCAGAAGCTGATCGCGATCTCGCTGGAAGGCAGCGTCGGCTGAGTCGCCGCGTCCTCCGGGAACAGCAGGACTGAAGGGGAGGGGGCGTCGAGCCGCCTCCCCATGATGTATCAATCTCATCGAACACGACGGACCCCCGATGCTGGAAGTCAGAAACCTCACCGTCTCGATCGGCGAGCGCAAAATCCTCGATGGCCTCGATCTGATCGTCAGGGACGGCGAGGTTGCCGCCATCATGGGTCCGAACGGCACGGGCAAGTCGACGCTGTCCTACGTCATCGCCGGCAAGCCGGACTATGAGGTGGAGTCCGGCGAGGTGCTGCTCGATGGCGCCAACGTCCTCGAGATGGAGCCGGACGAGCGCGCCGTCCACGGCGTCTTCCTGGCGTTCCAGTACCCGGTCGAGATCCCCGGCGTCGGCACGATGACCTTCCTCAAGGCGGCGCTCAACGCGCAGCGCAAGGCGCGCGGCGAAGCTGAGCTGACGACGCCGGCCTTCATCAAGAAGGTCAACGACGCCGCCGCCATGCTGGGCATGCCCAAGGACATCCTCAAGCGCGCGCTCAACGTCGGCTTCTCCGGCGGCGAGAAGAAACGGATGGACATCCTGCAGATGGCGCTGCTGGAGCCGACCATGGCGATCCTGGACGAGACCGACTCCGGGCTCGACATCGACGCCATCCGCATCGTGTCCGAGGGCGTGAACCAGCTGCGGAGCGCCAAGCGATCCTTCCTGCTCATCACCCACTACCAGCGCTTGCTGAACTACATCGTGCCCGACACCGTCCACGTCATGTCGGGCGGCAAGATCGTGCGCACCGGCGGCAAGGAGCTGGCGCTCGAACTCGAGCGGGACGGCTACCGTGACTACGCCAAGGCGGCGGCGGAATAACATGCCGCCTCGCATCATCTCCTCCCGCACCGACGCCGAAGTGGCGCTCGCCGACTCGTTCGGCGCCAACAAGGCCATGCTTCCCGGTACGGACGCCGTCAAGCGCATGCGCGAGGCGGCGTTCGGCGCCTTCGCCAGCGCCGGCCTGCCCCACCGTCGGTTGGAGGCGTGGCACTACACCGACCTGCGCACGCTCATGCGCGAGGCGCTGCCGGTCGCGGCCAAGCCCGACGAGCGCGCGTTCGGACCGATCAACCAGGACCTCGCCGGCCGGCCGGGCCTCGGCGGCGGCCGGCTCGTGGTGGTGGACGGCACGTTCGTGCCCGCGTTGTCGGACCCCTTGCCGGAGGGTGCCAGCGTGCGTTCGCTCGCCGACGTCCTGGGTGAAGGCCGAGCCGACCTGATCGACCTGCTCGCCGCCGCCGACTTCGGCGAGGGCGACGCGATCCTCGCGCTGAACGCGGCGATGATGCAGGACGGCGTGGTGGTCGAGGTGGCGCCTGGCGCGCAGATCGCGGCGCCCATCGAGATCGTCTACGCCTCCGCGCTCGACAGGCCGGCGGCGTGCTTCGTGCGCTCGCTCGTCGTCGTCGGGGCCGGCGCCAACGTCCACGTCGCCGAGTCGAGCCTCGGGGCGGGCGGCAGGGCCGGGCAAACCTTCGGCTGCCTGATCCTCAAGGTCGGCGACGACGCGGCCGTCGGCCATACCGCGGCGGTGACGCGGACGCGGGCCGGCAGCGTCAGGCTCGACTCCTTCGTGGCCGACCTCGGCCATCGGGCACGGCTCGACAGCTTCGCGTTGATCGATGGCAAGGGGTTGACGCGCCGTCAATTGTTCATGCGCTTCTCCGGCGACGACGCGAAGGCGGCGCTGCGCGGCGTGTCGCTGCTGCAGGGCAGGGAGCACGCCGACACGACGCTCGATGTGGTCCATCGCGGGCTCGGCTGCGAGGGTCGCGAGAGCTTCCGCTACATCCTCGACGATGCCGCCGTCGGGGTCTTCCAGGGGCGCATCCGCGTCGAGAAGCAGGCCCAGAAAACGGACGGCAAGATGATGAGCCGCGCCTTGCTGCTGTCCGACGACGTCGCCATGTACAACAAGCCGGAGCTGGAAATCTTCGCCGACGACGTCGTCTGCGGCCACGGGGCCACCGTCGGCAGCCTCAACGAGGACCAGCTTTTCTACCTCCAGGCGCGCGGCATCGCCAAGGCGCAGGCCGAAGCCCTGCTGCTCGAAGCCTTCGCCGCCGAGATGGCGGACGATATCGGCGTCGAGGGGCTGACCGCCGCGTTCCGTGCCGAGATCGCCTACTGGCTCGACGAACGGGCCAAGGCGGGCAGGGTCGGGGCCGGCGCGGCCGGGAACCATTAGGCCGACCGATCCATCGACGCCTCACGGCGCGGTGGGGCTCGGAACAAGGATACAGAATGACCCATGATCCCGCGTTGACCGATGACGCCGCGTCGCAGCCGTTGAACGTCGATAAGATCCGCGCCGACTTCCCGATCCTGTCGACGAAGGTTTACGGCAAGCCGCTCGTCTACCTCGACAACGCCGCCTCCGTGCAGAAGCCGCGTTGCGTGGTCGAGCGGATGGTCGACGCGACGTATAACGAGTACGCCAACGTGCACCGCGGGCTGTACCACCTCGCCAACGCCGCGACCGACAATTTCGAGGCGGCGCGCGAGAGCGTGCGCACGTTCCTCAACGCCGAGTCGTTGGAGGAGATCGTCTTCACCAAGTCCTCGACCGAGGCGATCAACATCGTGGCCGCCACCTACGGGCGCGAGCACATCCGCGCCGGCGACGAGATCGTGCTCTCGATCCTCGAGCATCACGCCAACATCGTGCCCTGGCACTTCCTGCGCGAGCGCACCGGCGCCGTGCTGAAGTGGGTCGATTGCGACGACGACGGCAACATCGACGCCGCCGACTTCGCCCGCGCGATGACGCCGCGTACCAAGATGGTCGCCGTGACCCACATGTCGAACGTCACCGGCACGATCCTACCGATCAAGGAGATCGTGGCGCTGGCCCACGAGCGCGGCGTGCCGGTGCTGGTCGACGGGTCGCAGGGCGCCGTGCACCTCGACGTCGACGTGCGCGACCTCGGCGCCGACTTCTACGTCATGACCGGCCACAAGCTCTACGGCCCGACCGGCATCGGCGTCCTCTACGGCCGCAAGCCGTGGCTGGAGAACTTGCCGCCCTACAACGGCGGCGGGGAGATGATCGCCGAGGTGACGCGCGAGGCCATCACCTACAACGATCCGCCGCATCGCTTCGAGGCCGGCACGCCGCCGATCATCCAGGCGGTCGGGCTCGGCGTGGCGCTCGACTACATGCGCTCGATCGGTCGTGCCAAGATCGCGGCGCACGAGAAGGCGCTGGGCGACTACGCGATGGAGCGCCTGGGTGCCATGAACTCGGTCAGGATCTTCGGCAAGTCCAAGGACAAGGGCGCCATCGTCTCCTTCGAAATGAAGGGCGCGCACGCCCACGACATCGCCACGATCATCGATCGTTCGGGCGTGGCGGTCCGCGCCGGCTCGCACTGCGCGATGCCGCTGTTGAACCGGTTTGGCGTCACCTCCACCTGCCGGGCGTCCTTCGCCATGTACAACACGATGGAAGAGGTCGATAAGTTGGCCGAGGCACTGGTGAAGGCGGAAGGCTTGTTCGCCTGAAGCTAGGGGTTTGGGAACGATGATGGAAGCCGCGCAGGACATCCTGCCGAACATGCCGAGCTGGACCTTCGATCCCGCGATCGACGAGGGGGAGAAGGTGCGCCTGCGGGACGAGATCATCGCCGCCTGCAAGACGGTTTACGATCCCGAGATCCCGTGCGACATCTACGAACTCGGCTTGATCTACAAGGTCGCCGTACCCGACTCGCGGATGATCGCGATCGAGATGACGCTGACCGCGCCGGGTTGCCCCGTCGCCGGCGACATCATGCAGTCCGTCGAGGAGGCGATCGGCGGCGTCCAGGGCGCGATGGGGGCGACGGTCGACCTCGTCTTCGATCCGCCGTGGGACCAGGGTCGCATGTCCGACGAGGCGCGCGTCTCGCTCGACATGTTCTAGGCGTGTGATCCCAAGGTCGCGGAAGCGACCTTCCCCCGTCGGGTCGATGGCCCTATATTGGGCTAACAGTACCGGAGAGTTCCCTTGGCCCGCTCGCGTTTCGCCGTGATGTCCATGACCGATGCCGCCGCCGAACGGGCGCGTGGCTTGATCGCCAACGCCGACCGTCCGGTGATCGGCCTGCGCGTCGGGATCAAGAACGGCGGGTGTGCCGGCATGTCCTACACGGTCGAGTTCGCCGAGGCGAAGAACCCGCTGGACGAGGTCGTCGAGGACAAGGGTGTGACGTTGCTCGTCGATTCCAAGGCGTTGATGTTCCTGCTCGGGACCACGCTCGATTACGAGACCACCAAGCTCGCCTCGACCTTCACCTTCCGCAATCCCAACCAGGTGTCGGCTTGCGGCTGCGGCGAGTCGGTCTCGATCCAACCGGCCTCGATGCCGGAGCAGGCGGTCGAGGGCCACGCCTGAGGGCTGTTGGCGCGTTCCCCGAGGTGGGTTCGTCGCACGTCGCCGGAAGGGACGACGCTGCCGTACCAGTCCGCGAACTGTCATCGAGACCCGCACGGCGTCGATCCGCACGGTCGCGGCATTCGTGACGCATCGCGCCGCGAAGATGTATGGGTCGCGCGAGGCTCGCGCGACGACCGCTGGCGACGGGCAGGCCAGCGCCGGGGAAGTCAGCGCTGGACGATGACGCGGGTGCCCACGCGGACGCGGTCGTAAAGGTCGGTGACGTCCTGGTTCGTCATGCGGATGCAGCCCGACGACACCGCTTGGCCGATCGTCTCCGGCTCGTTCGAGCCGTGGATGCGGAACAGGCTTCCGCCGAGATACATCGCGCGGGCCCCGAGTGGGTTGTCGAGGCCGCCCTTCATGTGGCGCGGCAGGTCCGGCCGGCGCTTCAGCATCTGCGGTGGTGGTGTCCAGCCCGGCCATTCCTGCTTCGCGACGATGGTCTTCGTGCCGGCCCAGGCGAAGCCGGGGCGACCGACGCCAACCCCGTACTTCAACGCTTGCCCGCCCGGCTGCACGAGGTAGAGCCGGCGTTCCCCCATGGAGATGATGACCGTGCCGGGCGGCTGGTGGCCGACGTAGGAGACGAGTTCGCGCTGAGGCGCCACCGTGCCGGCCGGCGTGCCTTCGAAGGGCTTGGTCAGGAAGTCGAACAAGTCCGCCCTGGCCGGACCGGCGCCCGCCGCCAGGATCGTGGCGGCGAGGCTCGCGAACATCAATTTTTGTCGCGTCACCATGCCAATCCCCCCGCGCGCCCGCTCCCGGAGCCGAGTGCGTCGCGGCATCTTGTTCGCCCTCGACCTCGCCCTGGCAATGCGTCCCGCACGCCGCCCCGTTGGTTTCTCGACGGGGGTGGCGGGGTCGCAACACCCAGCGGCGCGATACGACCCGAGGCCTCGACGATCCGAGCGCCCGCTCGAGGGTCATGGCGACCGCCCGCTCGCGCCGCGCGCGATGAGCCGCACGGGAGCGTCGCGGCTTCGCCTTGATTCGCAACGCGTTACCGTTTACGTGAACACCACCCCTCCGAGCGCGTAGCTCAGCCGGTAGAGCATCTGACTTTTAATCAGAGGGTCTCGGGTTCGAACCCCGACGCGCTCACCATTGATATCAGTCACTTAGCTGATGAATGTTAGAGGGATAATAAGCTTAAGGGTAACGTTGCGGGTAACAAACGTGGCTGTTGTCGATCTCTATTCTAAGCGTCTGGCGAAACAAAATCAGAGCGCAGATGTCTTCACATATGACGTGATTCCGAGGAGGCTTCGCGTCCAGGTCATTCAGATCGCTGAGGAGGTGATTGGTGAAGGTAGGATTCAGGGACAAAGAATTAACGTTTGGGATGTAATCCTAGTCATTTTGAAGCGTGAATACGGAGAATTTGAACTATCCAATGGTTTTGATGAAAAGGATGAATTAAAGCGTTTCCTCTTGTCTTGCACTACGCTCGAAGCTCTAGACACTATCGAGTTGATGTTTCGGGCTATAGAAACTATATGCTCACAAGCATTTTTCGAGAGAAGGAGCAATGCCAAATCGGTTGCTCAGGAAGCGATTGACGAAATCAACACTCGCTTCAAAGAAAGCGCGCTTGGATATGAGTACAGCAATGGTCAGATTATCCGGATAGATTCGTTGTATATTCATTCGCAGGCTGTTTTGCCTGCGCTAGAGATATTGAGGCTCGACGACCAATATTCCGGTGCCGAGTCAGAGTTCCTGAAGGCGCATGAATTCTATCGACATGGCGACGCATCTAGCGTCCTTGTGGAGTGCTGTAAAGCGTTTGAAAGTATAATGAAGGCAATCTGCACCAAGCGCGGATGGGCATTCGACTCGAGCAAAGATACAGCTAGTAAATTAGTTGAAATTTGCTTCAAAAACAATCTCATACCGGCTTACTGGCAAACTCATTTCGGTGGTCTAAGATCAGTTCTAGAAAGCGCCCTTCCTACGCCCCGCAACAAGAGCGGCGGTCATGGTGTTGGGACAACGCCGATCGCGGTGCCGATTGAACTCGCTCGCTACGTTTTGCACATGACGGCGTCGACGCTGCTCTTCCTTGCAGAGGCGGACGCCCGGCTGCCCTGACGATACCCGGCGACCGTAGCCGCCGGGCCGGATGTCGTCAGCCGCGTTCGCCCTGAATGGCATCCAGAGCCTTGCGGATCTCGTGGAGCTTGTCGTTCGCCTCGCCCAAGACGGCTTGCATCGGTTCGGCCGTTGGCACGGCGCCACAGGCGATGAAGGCGCATTCGACGAGCAACCAAACCACGCGCAGCTCGTCTTGAACGTCCAAGAGCGAGTTCATCGGCCGTCCCTCCGCCAGTCGCACCCGACCGTGCTGAGAACGAGCGCGGCGCGGGTGTAGGGCGTTGGAGGCTCGCCCTGGAACAACCCCGCCTTACCGATGAAACTGAAGGTGCGATCGATGACCTTGGCTCGCGCGGCGCGGTCGTTGCTGCCGTCAAGGGTTCGGTAGCGGTTCAAAAAGACCGGATCGGCGGCCATCTCGGGTTCGAACCCCGACGCGCTCACCAAGCGGGGTTGAGCGGCTTGAGCCTCGCTTTTCCCTCTCGGTGTCGCCCGAAGCCGTGCTATCGGGTGCCGATGCGAGCCACGACCGTTCCCTTGACCCTGTTCATCGTCTTGAACGGTTCGTCGGTGGTGAGCGCATCGCCACCGCGCGTGGCGCATCGGACAACGCAGCCCCGAACCATCAATGACAAGCCGTCCGGCCTGCTACCGGTCCCTGGCCCCAAGCCGCCGATTACGGAGGTGGATCACGGTCCAACCAACAAGGCCCTGCACTTCGGGACCGTCACGCTCACACCCGGCGGCTTCCTCGATGTGGGCACGCGGGGGCCGTCCGGCCGCGACTGACGTCTGGTCCGACGAGGGATCGCGGCACCTTGGAAACCTCACTCTACCGGCCCGTGAAGGCCTTCCTCGAAGATCGCGGCTTCGTCGTCAAAGGCGAGGTGGGCGGTTGCGACCTGGTCGCCGTCCGGGATGGGGAACCGCCGCTGGTCGTCATCGGCGAGTTGAAGCTGCGTTTCAACCTCGAACTCGTGCTCCAGGCGGTCGATCGCGCGCCGGCCTGCGACGAGGTTTGGCTCGCCGCCCCCGTGTCGGCGCGGGGCAAGGGGCGCGAGGGCGACGCGCGCTTCCGCAACCTGTGCCGTCGCCTCGGCTTCGGGATGCTCGGCGTCACCGGCGCCGGCTTGGTCGAGATCCTGGTCAGCCCGGCGGCGCCGATGCCGCGTCGCGATCCGCGCCGTCGCTCCCGGCTCACCGACGAGCACGCGCGGCGTCGCGGCGATCCCGCCGTCGGCGGCGGCTCGCGCGTGCCGGTCATGACGGCGTACCGGCAGCGGGCGCTCGGCTGCGCGGCGGCGATGACCGGGCCATCGCACCGTCCGCGCGACCTGAAGGACGTCGCGCCCGACGCCGCCGCGATCCTGTTGCGCAACGTGTACGGCTGGTTCGAGCGCCTGGGGCGGGGACGCTACGGGTTGACCGACGCCGGGCGGGCCGCGCTCGAACGCTGGGCCCCGCGCGAGCACCATGGCGATCCTTCGTCCGATGGACTTAGGCTCGGGACGGAGCGATGACACGTGAGGTTTCTTAACGACAGGAGGATCGGATGTCGGGACCGCTCGTCGGACTTCGCGTCCTTGAGATCGGCGCGCTGATCGCCGCCCCGTTCGCGGCGCGCCTCATGGGGGAGTTCGGCGCCGAGGTGATCAAGATCGAATCACCGGGCGACGGCGATCCGCTGCGCAAGTGGCGCAAGCTCCACGAGGGCACGTCGCTCTGGTGGTACCTGCAGTCGCGCAACAAGAAGTCGATCGCCCTCGACCTGAAGACGCCGGACGGGCTGGCCATCGCCAAGCGGCTCGCCGCCAACGCCGACGTCGTCATCGAGAACCTGCGTCCGGGCGCGCTCGAGAAGCTCGGCCTGGGCTGGGACGTGCTGTCCGCCTTGAACCCCAACCTCACGATGGTCCGCATCTCCGGCTACGGGCAGACCGGCCCCTATCGCGACCGCCCCGGCTTCGGCGCGATCGGCGAGGCCATGGGCGGCATCCGCTTCACCACCGGCGATCCGGCCAGCCCGCCGGCCCGGGTCGGCGTCAGCCTCGGCGACAGCCTGGCCTCGCTGCACGCGGTCATCGGCGCGCTCATGTCCGTGCTGCGCGTGAAGACCGGGCAGGGCGGGGGGCAGGTCGTCGACGTCTCGCTCGTCGAGAGCGTCTTCAACGTCATGGAAAGCCTCGTGCCGGAGTACGACATGATGGGGTACGTGCGCACCCGCACCGGCGGCGCCCTGCCCGGCATCAGCCCGTCCAACACCTACCCGACCGGCGACGGCGGCTACGTCGTGATCGCCGGCAACAGCGACCCGATCTTCCGACGGCTGATGCGGGTCGCCGGTCGGCCGGAGTTGGGCGACGACCCGGCGCTGCGGACGAACGACGGGCGCGTCGCGCGTAACGCGATGCTCGACGAGGTGATCACCGCCTGGACGTCCGCCCACACCATCGACGAGGTGTTGGACGCGTTGGAAACGGCCGAGGTTCCGGCCGGACGCATCTACGCCGTCGACGACATCGTGCGCGACCCCCACTACCTCGCCCGCGACATGATCCTCCCGACGACGTTGCCGGACGGCGTCGAAGTGAAGATGCCGGGGATCTCGCCGAAGCTATCGGAAACGCCGGGGGCCGTGCGCTGGTCGGGTCCGGCGCTCGGTCAGCACACCGACGAGGTGCTGACCGAGCTGGGCTTCGCCGCCGCCGACATCGCGCGTTTGCGCGAGGCGGGGGCGGTGAGATGAAGGCTTAGTCATTCACCTAGGAGGTCGCGCGACACGTCGACGGGATGGAACGGCGAGGCTTATCCCCCCGCCGTTCCGCCGACGATCCTCGGCGAGATGTCGCTCAGGCGGTGCCCGGCAGGTCCTTCAGCACCTTGTCCAGCGTGATGGGGTAATCCCGCACGCGGACCCCGGTGGCGTTGTAGATCGCGTTCGCCACCGCCGCGCCGGCCCCGCAGATGCCGAGTTCGCCCACGCCCTTGGCCTTGATCGGGCTCGACATCGCGTCGAGCTGGGGCACGAGGATCACCTCGACCTTCGGCACGTCCGCGTGGGCGGGCACATGGTACTCGGCCAAGTCGTGGTTGACGAAGTTGCCGGTGCGCATGTCCATCACCGCGTCCTCCATCAGCGCCGCGCCCAGCCCCATCGTCATGCCGCCGAGGAGCTGCGACTTCGCCGTCTTCTCGTTGAGGATGCGACCGGCGGAGAACACGCCGAGCATGCGGCGCATCCTGATCTCCGCCGTGTCGCTATCGACGGCGACCTCGACGAAGTGCGCGCCGTAGGACTGCTGGGAGTAGGCGTGGAACAGCTTGCCCGGCTCGATCATGCCGTCGGCCGTCACCGGCCCGCCCTTCGCCAGGTCGGCCAGCGCCCAGGAGGTATCGTGGGCCAGCATGCGGCCACCCTCGAAGCGGGCCGCCGCAGGCTCGACGCCGACCGAGCCGGCCAGCTTGGCGCACAACGCCTCGCAGGCGGCGTAGACCGCCGAGCCGGCGCTCTGCGCGCCTTGTGAGCCGCCCGAACCCGCTGAGGTCGGGAAGTTCGTGTCGCCGAGCTGCACCACGACCCTGTCGACGGGCAGGCCGGTCATCTCGGCCGCGATCTGGGTGAGGATCGTGTAGGTGCCGGTGCCGAGGTCCGTCATGGCCGTCTGCACCACCAGCGATCCGTCCGGGTTGAGCGCGACGCGCGCCTCCATCTTCACGAAGGCGACGTTGCGTATGGCAGCGGCCATACCGACCCCGACGAGCCAATGGCCGTCGCGGACCTGCCCAGGCTTGGGATTGCGCTTGTCCCAGCCGAACCGTTGGGCGCCGACCTGCATCAGCTGCACGAGGTTGCGCGACGAGAAGGGCAGCTTGGTCTCGGGATCGACCGCCGGCTCGTTGCGGATGCGCAGCTCGATCGGGTCGAGCGCGAGCTTCTCCGCCAACTCGTCCATGGCGCACTCCATGGCGAGCTGGCCGGTGGCCTCGCCCGGCGCGCGCATCGAGTTGCCGATGGGGATGTCGAGGTGGATCAGCTTGTGCGTCGTCCTTCGGTTCGCGCCGGCGTAGAGCGTGCGGGTCGACTTGGCCGATCCCTCGAAGAAGCTTTCCTGCGCGTTGTTCGCCGTCCAAACGTCGTGCGCGACCGCCTGGATGTGGCCGTCGGCGTCCGTACCCAGCCGGATGTGCTGCTGCGTCTGCGGCCGGTGGCCGGTGGTGGCGAAGACCTGTTGGCGCGTCAGCACCACCTTCACGGGGCGCCCGCGCAGCTTGCGGGAGGCCAGGGCGGCGAGGATCGCGTCCGGCCACACGTCCAGCTTGCCCCCGAACCCGCCGCCGATGTAGCGGCTGACGAGCCGAACCTCGTTCTTCGGCAGGTTCAGGGTCGAGGCCACGACGCTCACGCCTGGCGACAGCATCTGGTTGGCGGTGTGGAGCGTCAGCCCGTCGCCCTTCCAGACCGCGATCGTGGCATGCGGCTCCATCATCGCGTGGCTCTCGAGCGGCGTGGTGTAGGTCACGTCGAGCTTGACCGGTGCCGCCGCGAAGGCGCTATCGAAATTGCCGACGAAGCTGTCGGGGCTCTGCTCCTTCGGCGTGAAACCCGCGTCGAGCTGGGTCGACATGTCGACCGACCACGGCTCGGGCACGTAGCTCACCTTGAGGGCGAGCGCCGCGGCGCGCGCCTGCTCGAAGGTTTCCGCGACGGCGAGCGCCACCGGCTGGCCGGCATGGTCGATCCGGTCGTCCTTGAGCTGCGGGAAGCTCCGCTTGCCGGTACCCGGGCCGGCGGCGACGCGATCGCCCTGGCCCTCCGGCGGGTTGGCGTTCTTGTAGGTCAGGATGGTCAGCACGCCGGGCATCCGCTCGGCGGTCGCGGTGTCGATGTCGCCGATGCGGCCCTTGGCGATCGTCGACTGCACGACGAAACCGTAGGCAACCTTGTCCTGGCCGGCGTACTCGGCGGCGTAGGTGGCGCGTCCGGACACCTTGAGCGGGCCGTCCACGCGGTTGAGGGGCTTGCCGACGACACCGTCGGCGGCGTGGATGTCGAGCGGCGTCTGCCCAACGGGAACGTCATAGGCCATGATGCTCGTCCTCAGGCGCGGGTGGGTTCGGTCAGCACGGCCGAAAGCGTCCGCTTGGTCAGCGGGATCTTGAAGTCGTTCGAGCCATAGCCGCGCGCGCCCTGCAGGACGCGGTCGGCGACGGCCTCGGCGGTCGCCCGCGTCGCCGGCTTGCCGGCGGCGAGGCCCTCGGCCGCTTCGACGCGCCAGGGCTTGTGCGCCAAGCCGCCGAAGGCAAAGCGCGCGCCGTGGACGATGCCGTCCCGCGCGTCGACGATCGCGGCGACGGACACGAGGGCGAAGGCGTAGGAGGCGCGATCACGCACCTTGCGGTAGACCTGCACGCCCGCCGGCGGTGGCGGCAACGTGACGTGGGTGATCAACTCGCCCGGCTTCAGGATCGTGTCGTCTTGCGGCGTGTCGCCCGGTAGCCGGTGAAGCTCGGCGATGGGGATGGTCCGCGCATTCCCCTGCGGGTCCACCGTCTCGACGCCCGCGTCCAGCACCCGCATGGCGACCGCCATGTCGGACGGGTGGGTGGCGATGCAATGGTCCGACGCCCCCACCACGGCCATGATGCGGTTGTAGCCGCCGAGCGCCGAGCAGCCGGAACCTGGCTCCCGCTTGTTGCAGGGCTTCGACGTGTCGTAAAAGTAGTAGCAGCGGGTGCGCTGGAGCAGGTTGCCGCCGGTCGTCGCCTTGTTGCGCAACTGGCCCGAGGCCCCGGCGAGGAGCGCGCGCGACAGCACGCCGTAGCGCGTGCGGACGCGCTCGTCGACGGCGAGGTCGCTGTTCGCCACCTGGGCACCGATGCGGATGCCGCCGTCGGCCGTGTCGCTGATCGTGTTCAGCCCGAGGTGGTTCACGTCCACGAGGTGCGCGGGCGTTTCCACCTCGAGCTTCATCAGGTCGAGGAGGTTGGTGCCGCCGCCGATGAACTTGGCGTTCGGGTTGGCGGCGACGGCGCGGGCGGCGGCCGCCGCATCGGTCGGACGCTCGTAGGTGAAGGCCTTCATGCCCCAACCCCTTCCTCGGTGGCGATGGCGTGCACCGCCGCCTCGATGTTCACGTAGGCGGCGCAGCGGCAGATGTTGCCGCTCAAGCGCTCGCGGATCTCGGCCGGGTCGAGCTTGGGGTGGCTCGTCAGGTCGGCGGTGACGACGGAGGGCCAACCATGCTTCGCCTCACCGATCATGCCGACCGCGCTGACGATCTGGCCGGGCGTGCAGTAACCGCACTGGTAGCCGTCGTGGTCGACGAAGGCGGCCTGCATCGGGTGGAGGTGCCCCGGCTCGCCGAGGCCCTCGATGGTGGTGATCTCGTCGCCCCCGTGCATGACCGCCAGCGTCAGGCACGCGTTGATCCGGCGCCCGTTGAGCAGGATGGTGCAGGCGCCGCACTGGCCGTGGTCGCACCCCTTCTTGGAGCCGGTGAGGCCGACGTGCTCGCGTAACACGTCGAGCAGCGTCACGCGCGTGTCGAGGTGGAGGGTATGGTCCGCACCGTTGATCCTCAGGTGCACGGGCACCAGGGACGGATCGGCGGCGGGCTGGGATGGCGTGTCCGCGCGCGCGGAGGGGATCCGCGTCTCGGCGACGAGCGCCGTCGCGCCGGCGATCACCTCGCGCCGCGTTGTCCCCCCGCGTTCGTCGGGGGCTTTCGAGTCGGTCATGACCGTCACCTTCGAAACTGGCTGATGCATCGGAAGTTAGGTCACGTTTAGAACGGTTACAATAGGCCCTTCGCCTGGCCGCTCGCCGCATCGGACGCGTTTCGTTGGCAGCGAGGACGGGTCTGCACTGGGGAAGCCCCATGACGAACGCATGAGGGGCCTCGCTTCCCTCCCGCGATCGTGATCGACGAGGGGGTTCAACGCCCCACAGCGAACGAGGTTGGACGCGGCGGGGTAGGGCGCGTCAGACGCTCAGCACGATCTTGCCCAGGTGCGCGTTGGCTTTCATGTGGGCCTGTGCCTCGTTGGCCCGCTCGAGCGGGAACACCCGGTCGATCGGCAGGGCGAGACGGCCGGCCTCCACCGCGTCCCAAAGGTCGGCGCGCATGCGGCGGTTGATCTCGCGCACCTCTTCCTTGCTGCGCGTGCGGAAGGTGACGCCGACGTAAGCGATCCGCCGCGCGGCGTGGAGGTCGAAGTCGAACTCGGCCCTCGAGCCGCCGAGCCGGCCGACGTTGACGATGCGGCCGAGCACGCGCGTCGCGCGCAGGTTGCCGTTCGCGACCGATCCGGAGATCTGGTCGACGATCAGGTCCACGCCCTCGCCGCCGGTCGCGGCGAGCACCGCGTCCGGCCAGGCCGGGTCGCCGCTGTCGATGGCGAGGTCGGCGCCGAACTCGGCCAGCCGCGCCCGTCGCGCCGCGCTGGTCGAGCTGCCGATCACCAGCTTCGCGCCCATCAGGCGCGCGACCTGCAGGCCCATCAGCCCGACGCCGGAGCTCGCGCCCTGGATCAGCACCGCCTGGCCCTCCCGAAGGTGGCCGTTGGTGACGAGCGCGTCGTGCATCGTTTGCAAGGCGATCGGCAGCGTCGCCGCCCGCTCCCAATCCATGGTGGCCGGCACCGGGTTGATCCGGCCCCAATCCGCCACCGCGTATTCGGCGTAGCCGCCGTTGCCGGAGCAAAGGACGCGGTCGCCCTCGCGAAAGCCTTCGACCCCGGCCCCGAGGCCCGCGACCTCGCCGGCCCATTCCAGGCCGATCACCGCTCCCGGCCCACCGAGCGCGCCGTGCGCGTGGCCCGCCGCCATCGCCAGCTCCGCCCGGTTCAGCCCCGCCGCCCGCACCCGCACGAGCACCTCGCCCGGCCCAGGGCGCGGCACCGGGATGTCGCGCAGTTCCAGCTCGCCGTTGCCGACCACCATCGCCCGCATCGTCCCATCCCTCACGTCGTCGCGCTCGTCACTCGGTCGCGCCCCGGGGGTAACCCCGACGGCGTCGAAACTTTCCCTGGACGGCCGGCCCGGCCGCCCACCCATCGGTGCGGGCGAGGCGCGCGGGCGGGTCGTCGACCTCGGTCCCGGCCTGAGCCTCCTCCCCATCGCCCGCGACCGGCCGCTCAAGCCACGGCGTAACGCTCGACCGCCAGGTCGCCGGCGTCGATGTCGGGCGCCCTGCCGCCGAGGAGGTCGGCGAGCACCCTGGCGGACCCGCAGGCCATGGTCCAGCCGAGCGTGCCGTGGCCGGTGTTGGTGTACAGGTTGGGATAGCCGGTCGCGCCCACGACCGGCGTGCCGTCGGGCGTCATCGGCCGCAGCCCGGTCCAGAACGTCGCGCCCGCCACGTCGCCGCCATCGGGGAACAGGTCGCCGACCGAATGCGCCAGCGTCGCCCGGCGCGGCGCGCGCAACTGGGCGCTGAAGCCGGCGAGCTCGGCCGTGCCGCCGACCCGGATGCGCCCGCCCAGCCGCGTGATCGCCACCTTGTAACGCTCGTCCATCACGGTCGACACCGGGGCGGCGTCGGGCACGCTCACCGGCAAGGTGAGGGAATAGCCCTTCACGGGGTAGACCGGCAGGCGCAACCCGAGCGGGCGCAGCAGGGCCGGCGAGTAGCTGCCGAGGGCCACGACGTAAGCGTCCGCCGTGAGCGTCCCCACGCTCGTCGCCACCCCGGTGACGGCGCCACCCTCGGCTTCCAGGCGGTCGATCGTGACGCCGAAGCGCGTGCGCACCCCGAGGCCCTCGGCGAGGGCGGCGAGGCGCTGGGTGAACTGGTGCGCGTCGCCGGTCTCGTCGCCGGGCAGCCGCAGCGCGCCGACGAACTTGTCCCGCACGCGCGCCAGCGCCGGTTCCGCGCGCACGCAGCCGGCGGGGTCGAGCAGCTCAAAGGGAACGCCGAAGGTTTCGAGCACGGCCGTGTCGCTGCCGACGTGGTCGAACTCCTTCCGCGAGCGGAACAGCTGCAGCGTGCCCCCCTCGCGGTGGTCGTAGGTGATGCCGGTGTCCGCCCGCAGCGTCCGCAGCACGTCGCGGCTGTACTCGGCCAGGCGCACCATCCTGCCCTTGTTGCGGTGGTAGGCGTCCTCGTTGCAGTTCGCCAGCATCTGCGCCAGCCACCACGCGAGGCGGCCGTCGAACATCGTCCGCACCACGAAGGGGCGGTGCCGCATGGCAAGCCAGCGTAGCGCCTTCAGCGGCACGCCAGGGCCGGCCCAAGGGGCGGAGTAGCCGGGCGACACCTGACCGGCGTTGGCGAAGCTCGTCTCCATGCCCGACGCGGGCTGGCGGTCGACGAGCTCGACCTCGTGGCCGGCCTGCGCGCAGAAGTACGCCGTCGTCACGCCGACCACACCGCCGCCGAGCACCAGGATCTTCATGGGCGAGGCTCCTCGTGGAGGGTGACGTCGCTCGCGTATCGGCGACGGTAGCGATGCCTCAGGCTGGTCAGGACCTCGTAGCCCGACGTCCCGAGGTCGCGACCCACAGCGTCGACGTCGCGGTGCGGCCCGATGACGGCGACGCTCGCGCCCTCGCCGAAGGCGGGGTCGCTCACCGCCCCGACGTCGAGCACGAGGCTGTCCATCGACACCCGGCCGATCACGGGCAGGGGCGTGTCGCCGTACCAGGCGTGCCCAACGTTGCCGCCGCCCCTGAGGTAGCCGTCGGCGTAGCCCACCCCCACGGTGGCGAGGCGGGTCGCCCCGGTGGTCCTCGCCGTGCCGCCGTAGCCGACCGGCGTGCCGGCCGGCACGTCGCGTAGCTGAAGGACGGCGGCGTCGAGCCGCACCACCGGGCGCATCGGGTTGGCGCGGCCTGGCTGGGGCGCGACGCCGTACAAGGCGGCGCCGGGGCGCGCGAGGTCGAAGTGGTAGGACGCCGGCAGGAAGCAGCCGGACGAGGCGGCGAGGCTCGCCGGGGCGGCGGGAAGCTTCGCGCGCAGGGTCTCGAAGGCGGCGAGCTGGTGGGCGTTGAAGGGGTCGTCCGGCTCGTCGGCGCGGGCGAGGTGGCTCATCACGCCCGCGACGTGGAGCGCGTCGAGGTCGCGCCGGTCGAGCGCGTCGATGTCGGCCGGCGACAGGCCGAACCGGCTCATGCCGGTGTCGAGCTGGACGAAGGCCGGCGACCGTCGCCCGCGCGAGCGCGCCAGGGCGGCCCAGGCGGCGACCTGACCGAGGCTATTGAGGACGGGGGTGAGCCCGGCGTGGAGGCAGGTCACCGCCTCGTCGGCCTGGCACCCGTGCAGGACCATGATGGCGGCGGTGTCCGGCAGGTGCGGGCGCAGCGCGACGCCTTCCGCGACCTGGGCGACGAAGAACGCCCGGCATCCCGCGTCGAACAGCGCCGGCGCGACCCGCGCCGCACCCAACCCGTAGGCGTCGGCCTTCACCACCGCCGCGCAGGCCGTGCGGCCGAGCCGACCCCGCAAGGTCCGGTAGTTGGCGACCACGGCGCCGAGGTCGATCGTCAACACCGCGTGCGAGGGCCATGCCGCGCGCTCCATGTCCGGAGCGGGCGCGACGTGCGGCGAGGGCCACGATGACGAGCCGACCGTCACGCGTTCATCCCGCGGGTAGCGATACCGTCCCGCCGCTGCCCGCGATGGGCGGGCCGGCCTCGGACGGGTCGCCGTGCCTCCCCCTGGCTTGCTCCTCGGATCATCGGATCAATCCATCCCCGGCATGTGGGCTCGTGCCATCGGGCCTATCGCCGACCGCGACGGGAGCCGACGCCCCTCGCCGATCCCATGCATTATGGGGTCCAACGCCCAAATACGCGAGCGCGAAGCCATCGCCACCGACGGCCATCGTCACCGGGACCGCAACCCGTTCACGCGAGGGCACCCCCGCGTCCGCAGGCCCGCTGCCCGACCCGTGCCGCTCCCGATGGACCGTCCCGTCGATCACACGCCGAGGTGGCGCGGGAGCCAGAGCGAGACGATGGGGACGTAGGTGATGAAGACGAGGAAGATCAGCATCGCCAGCAGCCACGGCCAGACCGCCGCCGTCAGTTCCGTGATGCCCATCTTGGTGATGCCGGACGCGACGTAGAGGTTGAGCCCGACCGGCGGGTGGCAGAGGCCGACCTCCATGTTCACCGCCATCAGCACGCCGAGGTGGACCGGATCGACGCCGAGGTTGGTCGCGATGGGGAACAGGATCGGCGCCATGATGAGCAGGATGGAGGTGGCCTCCATCACGTTGCCGGCCACCAGCAGGACGATGTTGATGACGATGAGGAAGACCCACACGCTGAAGTGCTTGGCGACGATCCAGGCCGCCATCGCCTGCGGGATGTTCTCGCTCGTCATCAGGAACGAGAACAGGATCGCGTTGGTGATGATGTAGAGGAGCATCGCGCTGGTGTTGGCCGCGTTGAGCAGCACGCGCGGCACGTCCTTCAAACCCATGTCGCGGTAGACGAAGACCGAGATGACGAAGGCGTAGACCGCCGCCACCGCCGCCGCCTCGGTCGGCGTGAAGACGCCGCCGTAGATGCCGCCGAGCACGATGCCGATGAGCGCGAGGCCCCAGGCCGAGTCGCGGAACGCCCTGCCGCGCTCGCGCCATGTCGCGCGGGGCAGCCGCGGGTAACCCTTGCGCCAGGCGATGGCGCAGGTCAGGCCGCCGAGCACCACCGCGAGCAGGATGCCCGGGATGATCCCGGCGATGAACAGCTTGCCGATCGACGTGTTGGTGGACACGCCGTAGAGCACGAGGATGATGGAGGGCGGCATGAGGATGCCGAGCGAGCCGGACGTGGTGATGACGCCGGCGCCGAACCTCTTGGGATAACCGTCCTCGACCATGGCCGGCAGCATGATGGAGCCGATCGCCACCACCGTGGCGACGCTCGATCCCGAGACGGCGGCGAACAGGGCCGAGGCGGCGACCCCGGCGAGACCCAGCCCGCCCGGCCAGTGACCGACGAGCGAGGTGGTGAAGGTGATCATGCGCTTGGCGACCCCGCCGTGGGTCAGGAACGTCCCCGCCAGGATGAAGAACGGGATGGCCATGATCGTGAAGTTGTCGAGGCCGGTGAACAGCTTCAGCCCGACGCTCTCCAACGGCACCTGCGTCATGGTGACGAGGAAGGTCAGCACCGTCAGGCCGAGCGCGATCGAGATCGGCATGCCGGTCAGCATGAGCGCGACCAGCAGGCCGAAGATGATGGCGGCGGTCATCGCGTGTGGCCCGCCTCGAGCGCTTCGGCGACGTCCGGCACGCCCTCGACGTGACCGACGTCGTGGTGCGGGAGGTCGCCGGTGCGCCAGAACCCCCAGGCCGCCTGGAGAAAGCGGAAGCACATGAGGTAGGAGCCGAGCGGGATGCAGAGGTAGACGATCCAGCTCGGCCATTCCAGGTCCGGCGTGATCTGGCCCGTGCCCATCAACCCGTAGACGAAGCGCGCGCCCACCGTGCCGACGATGCCGGTGAAGAGGGCGCCGCAGCCTAGGCTGAACAGGACGACCGCGCGCCGGAACGTCGGCCTGAGCTTGATGAGGAGCACGTCGACCCCGACGTGGATGCCGGTGCGCACGCCGTAGGCCGCCCCGAACTTGGCCATCCAGATGAACATGAAGATGCAGAGTTCCTGCGACCATGTCAGGTCGATCGCGCTCGCGATCGGGTAGAGCAGGCTGGTGCTGGCGGCGAAACGCTGGACCACGGACGCGAAGATCAACAGGGTCGCGCCGGCGATCAGGCAGGCGATCAGCGTTTCCTCGAGGCGATCGAGGATCCGGAGGAACATGGGCGGTCCGTGGCGTTTGGTGTTGCGGTCGGTCAGGCCGGACTCACGCGATGGGTCCGGCGACGTGGCAAGGGACGGAATGGCCATGGGGGCCGCCCGTCCCCGATCGTTCGGCCATCGTCAGTTCGTGACCGTGCCCGCGACCTTCTTGAACTCGTCGATGGTGTCCTTGCCGATGCGCGAGGTCATCTCGGCCGTCACCGGTGCGAGGGCCTTGCGCCAAGCGGCCGTTTGCGCCGGCGTCAGCGTGATGAACTCGGTCTTGCCGGATTTCCTCATCGCCTCCAGGGCGTCGTCGTTGTCCTTCTGGGCGGAGCTGTTGGCGTAGGTCGTGGCCTCGTTCATCGCGTGGGTCAGCTCGTCGCGTATGTCGGGGGGCAGTCCGTCCCAGAACGTCTTGTTCACGATCACGGCGTAACCGATGTAGCCGTGATTGGAGAGGGTCATGTCCTTCTGCACCTCGTAGTGCTTCTGCGTGTACATGTTCGAGGGGGTGTTCTCGGTGCCGTCGACGACGCCGGTCTGCAGGGCCTGGTAGACGTCGGAGAAGGGCAGCACCTGGGGCAGGGCCCCCAGCGCCTTGAACTGCGCTTCGAGCACCTTGGAGGACTGGATGCGCATCTTCAGCCCGTGGAAGTCGGCCGGCTCCCGCAGTGGCTTGTTCGCGCTCATGATCTTGAAGCCGTTGTCCCAGTAGGCGAGGCCGACGATGCCCCTGGCTTCCAGCTTCTTGAACAACTTCTTGCCGAGGTCGCCGTCGGTGACCCGTCGCAGGGCGGCCGTGTCCGGCAGGATGTAGGGCAGGTCGAAGACCTCGAACTCCTTGGCGCCGAGTGGTCCGAACTTCGCCAGGGAGGGTGCCAGCATCTGCACGGCGCCGAGTTGCAGCGCCTCGACCTCTTCCTTGTCCTTGTACAGCGTCGAGTTCGGGTAGACTTCGACCTTCACGCGTCCATTGGTGTACTTCTCCGCGAGTTCCTTGAACTTGTCCGCACCCTTGCCCTTGGGGGTGTCGGACGTGGTCACGTGACTGAACTTGATGACGATGGGGGCGTCGGCGAGCGCGCCGACGGCACTGGCGGAGAGCAGGGCCGCCGCCAAGCCGACCTTGAGGAGGCCGGCCTTGAGCCAGGATCGTTGCATGAGCGCTTCCCGTCGTTTCTTCGGTCGTCTTCGAATGTTCGAGCCGAACCTAACCGACGGTGCGCGGAGCGCAAGGTGCCGTTCAGGCCATGGCCCCTTCACCCTCCATGCAGATCCGTCCATCGGCGCTCCGCGTCCAGCACGTGACCGTTCCATCGGGGTGACGCGCCGCCGCCACGTCGAAGGGCGATCCGGCCGTCAGCGGGGACAGGTTGCGGAAGCCGAAACGGGACGGCGTGCCGCCGAGCAACGTGGCGACGAGGTTGAGGCAGAGCGTTCCCTGAACCGGCCCGTGCACGATGAGGCCGGCATACCCTTCCACGCCGGTGACGTAGGGCTGATCGTAGTGGATGCGATGGCCGTTGAACGTCATCGCGGAATAGCGGAACAGCATGACGGGTGAAGCCTCCACCCGCCACGTCACGTCGCTCGGCCGGTCGGCGGCGGTCGGCGGCGGTTTCGCCGGCTTGCCCGGCGCCGAGGACGGGTCGGCCCCGCGATAAACGATGTCGTGGCGTTCGCTCAGCGCCGGGCCCCGCTCGCTCGCGTAGGTGTGGCGGACCGTGACGAAGCACAGCGGTCCGGTCCGGCCTTCCTTGAAGGCCACGTCCTCGACGCTTGATCGCCGGACGACCTTGTCGCCGACCCGAAGCGGGGCGTGGTGCTCCACCGCGCCGCCGGCCCACATCCGGCGCGGCAACGGGACAGGGGGCAGGAACCCGCCCCTCGCCGGGTGCCCGTCCTCGCCGAGCTCGTCCATCGGCGCGATGGCCGGCGCCAGGCACCAGTTCAGTCCCAACGGCGCGTCGCCGGCGGGCACCGCCACCAATCGCGGGTCGAAGGTCGCGCGGTACTCCGCGACGAGGCGGGTGGTCACCAGATCCTCCGCCTCCATCGAGCGGCCGATCCAGCCCCTGAGGTGGTCTTGGTCGAGGTCGGCCAGGGACATCATCGCGGCGCTCAATACGAGCGGGGCAGGCCGAGGACGTGTTCGGCGAGGTAGGACAGGATGAGGTTGGTCGAGATGGGCGCGACCTGGTAGAGCCGCGTTTCGCGGAACTTGCGTTCCACGTCGTATTCCTCGGCGAAGCCGAAGCCGCCGAAGGTCTGGATGCACACGTTGGCCGCCTCGAAGGACGCGTCGGCGGCGAGCATCTTGGCCATGTTGGCCTCGGCGCCGGGGTTGGCGCCGGACTCGTACAGGCGCAGCGCCTCCTTCACCATCAGTTCGGCCGCGCGCATGTTGGCGTAGGCTTTGGCGATGGGGAACTGGATGCCCTGGTTCTGGCCGATGGGACGGCCGAACACGGCACGATCCTTGGCATAGGCGGACGCCTTGTCGATGAACCACTTGGCGTCGCCGACGCATTCGGACGCGATCAGGATGCGCTCCGCGTTCATCCCGGCCAGGATGTAGCGGAACCCCTTGCCCTCCTCGCCGACGAGGTTGGCGGCCGGAACCTCCATGTTGTCGAAGAAGACCTCGCACGAATTGTGGTTCATCATCGTGCGGATCGGGCTGATCTTCAGGCCGTTCCCCACGACCTCGCGCATGTCGACGATGAAGGTCGACAGGCCGTCGGTGCGCTTGGCCACCTGCTCGCGCGGCGTGGTGCGCGCCAGCAGCAGCATCAGGTCGGAATGCTCGGCGCGGCTCGTCCAGATCTTCTGGCCGTTGACGATGTAGCGGTCGCCCTCGCGCCGCGCGGTGGTGCGCAGGGAGGTGGTGTCGGTGCCGCTCGTCGGCTCGGTCACCCCGAAGGCCTGGAGGCGCAACTCGCCGCTGGCGATCTTGGGCAGGTAGGCCTGCTTCTGCGCCTCGCTGCCGTGCCGCAGGATCGTGCCCATGATGTACATCTGGGCGTGGCAGGCCGCCCCGTTGCAGCCCTGGCGCTGGATCTCCTCCAGGATCGCCGCCGCGCCCGACAGCGGCAGGCCGACGCCGCCGTACTCCTCGGGGATCAGCGCGGCGAGGTAGCCGCCCTCCGTCAAGGCGTCGATGAACTTGGTCGGGTAGCCCCGCGTGCCGTCGAGGTCGCGCCAGTACTCGCCCGGGAACTGCGCGCAGAGCTTGGCGATCTCGCCCTGGATGTCGGCGTAGGAGGCGGCTTCCAGTGTGGAATGGGTCATGGCTGGTTTACTCCGCGGCGATGGTGAAGGGCGCGGGGGCGCGGGCGTGACGGAGCAGCGCCGCCGCCTCCGGCAGCTGGTCGAGACGCAGGATGTCGCCGGCCAGCGCCTCCGTTCCGGCCGCGCCGAGCACGGCCTCGGTGAGGCTCGTGAACTTGGCGCGGAAGGCCGCCTCGTCCGGGAAGTTCGCCGGCTCGCCACGCGGCACGATCACCGTGCGGGTGAACACTTGGCCGCGCGCCCGCACCGTCAGCTTGGCCGACATGTTGGCGGGGAACTCCGCCTCGATGGCGGGATCGTTCTCGCAGGTGATCCTGGGCAGGAGCGCCCGGATGGTGGGATCCTCGAGCAACCGGTAGCTGTCCCAGCCCATCGCGCCGGTCGCGAGCGCTGTCGCGATCACGAAGGGACCGCTGAACTGGCCGTCGACGACGTTGCGGGGGTCGGCCTTCTTCGCCGCCGGCTCGCCGATCAGCAGGAGCCCGGCGCGGGACACACCGAGCGTCGCCGCCTCGATCTCGTCGGGCCTGAGGCCGAGTTCCGCGCGCAACGCCAGCGCCGCGTCGACGCCGGCGTGGCCCCAGCGGCAGGACGGGTAGGGCTTCACGCCGGTCGACATCAACTCGTAGGTGGTGCCGAGGTCGCGCCCGACGCGCTCGGGATTGGGTGCGGGCGCGTAGGCGTTGAGGAACCCGTGCCGCCCCTCGATCGGCTCCGCCGCGCCCTTGAAACCTTCCCGCGCCAGGGTGGCGGCGACGAGCCCGGCCATGCCGGCCCAGCCGACCTGGAAGCGCTTCGTCCAGGCGCCGTTCGCCAGGAATTGCAGGCTGCCGGCGCTCTGGCTGAGCGCGATGCCGAGCGCGGAGGCGACACCGGCCGCGTCCAAACGGAAGACGCGGGCGGCCGCCGCCGCCGCGCCGAACGCGCCGCAGGTGGCGCTGGGATGGAAGCCGCGATCGTAATGCGCGCCCGCCGGCAGCGCGAGCGCGAGGCGCAGCGCCACCTCGTAGCCGGCGACGATCGCCGCCAACGTCTCCGCGCCGGACGCGCCAACCATCTCGGCGGCGGCGAGCGCGGCGGGGATCACCGGGGCGCCGGGATGCACCACGGCCTCGGCGTGGGTGTCGTCGAAGTCGAGCGAGTGGCCCAGTACCGCGTTGACCAGCGCGGCGCCGGCCGGCGCGTAGCCGCGTTCGTCGGCGAAGACGCGGGCCGGCCCATTGGCGAGCCCGAGCGCGGCCACGGCGGCGACCAGTGCCGGCGTGCTCTCGGCATCGTGGCGGGCGCGGACCGCGTTGCCGACGAGGTCCAGCACGAGCAACCGCGTCCGCCCCACCACGGTCGGCGGCAAGGTGTCGATCGAGCAGGCGGCGACGAAATCCGAGAGCTGGGTGGTGATGGCCAAGGTTCGCGTCCTTTCAGTCAGGCAACGGCTCAGTCAGGCGGCGGCGCGGCGCCAACGGGCGGGGCCGTCGCGATGGATCGATGCGCCGAGGCTGTCGACGGCGACGGTCACCGGCATGTCGGCCACGACGAATTCGTGGATCGCTTCCATGCCGAGGTCCGCGAAAGCGACGACGCGGGAGGCGCGGATGGCTTTCGACACGAGGTAGGCCGCACCTCCCACCGCGACAAGGTAGGCGGCGCCGTGGGCGCGGATCGCGTCCACCGCCGCCGGCCCGCGCTCGGCTTTGCCCACCATCACGAGGAGGCCGGTCGCCGCCAGGATCGGCTCCAGGAACTTGTCCATGCGGGTCGCAGTGGTCGGGCCGGCCGGACCGACCGCCTCCGTGCCGACGGCGTCGACCGGGCCGACGTAGTAGATCGCGCGGTCGCGGAGGTCGACCGGCAGCGGCTCGCCGGCCTCGAGCATCCGGACGAGGCGCAGGTGGGCGGCGTCACGGCCGGTCAAGAGGCGGCCGGACAACAGCAGCGTTTCCCCGGCGCGCCACGTCGCCACCTCGGCCCGCGTCAGGCGGTCGAGGTCGACGCGCCGGGCGGCCGCGCCCACCTCCGCCGCCACGATCTCGGGCCACGCGTCGAGGGGCGGCGGCGTGAAGGTCGCCGGCCCGGACCCGTCGAGCGTGAAGGCGACGTGCCGGTCGGCCGCGCACTGCGGGATGAGGCCGACCGGCATGGAGGCGGCATGCACGGGGAAGGTCTTGATCTTGACGTCGAGCACGCTCGTCAGGCCGCCGAGGCCCTGCGCGCCGATGCCGAGCGCGTTGATGCGCTCGCACAGGTCGATCCGCATCGCCTCCAGCCGGGAGGACGGCCCGCGTCGCTTCAGCGCGCCCATGTCGATGGGGTCGAGCAGGCTTTCCTTGGCGAGCAGCATCGCGCGCTCGGCCGAGCCGCCGATGCCGAGCCCGATCAGGCCGGGCGGGCACCAGCCGGCCCCCAGCGTCTCGACTGTGCGCACCACCCAGTCGCCCACCGAGTCGCTGGGGTTGAGCTGCGCGAAACGCGCCTTGTTCTCGGAGCCGCCGCCTTTCGCCGCGACGTGGACCCGCACCGTGTCGCCGGCCACCATCTCGACGTGGAGCACGGCCGGCGTGTTGTCCCCGGTGTTGCGGCGATCGAACAAAGGCTCCACCACCATCGAGGCCCGGAGCGGGTTGGTGGCGCACGCCCAAGCCCGCCGCACACCCTCGTCGACGAGTTCCTGGAGCGCGCGTCGCGTGGCGATCCGCGCCTCGACGCCGACCTTCATGAAAACGGTCGCGACGCCGGTGTCCTGGCAGATCGGCCGCCGACCCAGCGCCGCCATCCGCGAGTTGCGCAGGATCTGTCCGATCGCGTCCTTGGCGGCCGGACTCCGCTCCATCGCGTAGGCGTCCGACAAGTGCCGGACGTAGTCCTCCGGGTGGAAGTACGAGATGAACTGCAGCGCGTCGGCGACGCTGGCGATCAGGTCCTCTTCCGTCACGGGCTCACGCATCGCGCGCGCCCGCGGCGAAGTCGTGACGGATCAACGCGCTGTGCTCGCCGATGTCCGGCACGGCGCCGAGGCGCGGGGCGGCCCGGTCGCGAACCACCGGCGGCGCGACGATGGAGGCCGGGCCGGCCGGCGTATCGACGCCGACGCGGCGCAGCGCCGGGTGGGCCGCCAAATCCGCGAGGTCGTTGACGAAGCCGTAGGCGATCTGCGCCCGCCGAAGGCGCGACGCCAGGGCGTCGCGCGGAAGGTCGCCGAAGATCCTGGTGACCTTGGCATCGACCGCCGGCCTGTTGGCGACGCGGGCGTTGTTGCTCTCGAACCCCGGCCGGGTGGCCAGGTCCGGCTCGCCGAGCACGGCGTCGCAGAACGTGGCCCATTCCCGCTCGTTCTGGATCGAGATCAGCACGAGGTGGTCATCGGCGGTGGCGAACGCGCCGTAGGGGCAGATGGAGGGATGGGCTAGGCCGACGCGCTTGGGCGCGTTGCCGGTGCCCTCGAAGTACAGGAGCGGCACGTTCATCCAGTCGGCGACCCCGTCGAAGAGGCTGACGGCCAACGCCGCGCCGCGCCCGTCGATCGAGCGGGCGATGAGGGCTTCGAGGATGCCGGCGTAGGCCGACATCCCGCACGCGATGTCGCACACCGACACGCCGACGCGACCGGGTCCGGCGGGATGCCCGGTGATGCCGGCGAGGCCCGTCTCGGCCTGGACCAACAGGTCGTAGGCTTTCATATCGGTGTAGGAATGGCCTTCGCCGTAGCCGGAGATGTCGACGGTGATGAGCCGGGGATGGCGTTCGCGCAACGCCGTCGACCCGAAGCCGGCGCGGTCCGCGGCGCCCGGCGCGAGGTTCTGGATGAAGACGTCGGCCTGACTGAGGATGCGATGGAGGAGGGCGGCGTCGTCGGGTTTCTTGATGTCGGCGACGAGGCTCTGCTTGCCCCGGTTCAACCAGACGAAGTAGCTCGCGAGCCCCTTGACCGCCGCGTCGTAGCCGCGCGCGAAGTCGCCCTCGGTGCGCTCGATCTTGATGACGCGCGCGCCGGCATCGGCGAGACGGGAGGAACAGTAAGGGGCCGCGACCGCCTGTTCGAGCGTGACGACGAGGAGGCCGGTGAGCGGTTTGGCCGGGTCGCGCGTCGTGGCGCCAGCGTCATGCCCGATCATCGCGGCGAACCGGCCGCGCGACAGGAAAACTCAACCAGCATCGATCATCCACAAATTCGAGGCGCCCCTGTAGGCTGGCGCCGCTTGCGCCGACTCAGCGATGGCCGGCGACATGTCCACGCCAAGGAGGGACCGCCGCGAAGACGTCGGGAGCAACACCGTCGACGTCACATCATCACGAAAACGCGTCGGGCGCGACAGGTCTATGGACAGAGGACCGGTCCGGCGGTTCGGACCACGCCTGCCGATCGATCGAGGGCCTGCCAACGACGTCGCGACGTTGGTCGCGCCACGAAGCGACTAGGAAGCGGAAGCACCCGCCCACCCCGGTGACGGGATCGGCGGGTGCTGCCTGTCAACGACGATAGGGGAACTCGCCCCCGAACCATCGGGCTAGCGCGAAGCCTTGTAGAGCTTCGTCGCGATCTCGAACATTTCCTCCGGCGCGTAATCCGGCGTGAAAGCGCTGGCGTGGCCGGTGAGGTCATGGATCTTGCCGCCTTCGGGCATACCATCGATCACCTCGAGTTCGCCCGGCGGGTCACCGGGGAGCGCCCTCTCGCCGTTGCCCCAGATCCCGGACATCGCCTTGTAGTCGTTCGGGCTCCAGGTGTAGAGGCGGCGGTGGGAACCCTCGTTCAAGTACTTCTGGCACTCGGGAATCCGCGACAGGTCGATGTTGGGCGTCGGCAGCATCTTCTCCAGTTCGACGCCGGTGATCTTCTTGATGGCCAACGCGTAAGCGTGGGCGTGGACGGAACCGCGCACCAGCAGGTAAGCGCAGACCTCGCGGCCGGTCGGCTCGGTCATCGTCTCGTAGACGCGGAGCTTGTGGATACGGGCGCCGCACTCGAGGTGGAAGTTGTGCAGCAGGTCGACCATCAAATTGCCGGTTGTGGTCACGAAATCCATGTTCCACGACGCGCCGTTCGCGTTCATCGGCATCGCGCCACCGGCGTTCGACAAGAACGACGTCGCCGATCGTATCTCCTGCATCGCGTTGTAGGGCGCCTTGGAGATGTCGGCACCGCCCTTCTCGTTGGCGGGGTTGTCCGGTCCGTTGGCGAGCATCGCCACGCCGTTGCAGGCGATCTCGAGGTGTCCGAGTTCCTCGGCCGTGATGCTGGCCACCAGGTTGTAGAAGGGCTTGAGGTTGGCCTTGCTACGGAAATTGAAGCTCTGGAACATGTAGTTGTTGAGCGTCGACATCTCGCCGTACTTGCCGCCGATCAGCTCTTGAAGGGCCGCGGCCGCGTTGGGATCGGCCTTCTTCGGGACAGGCAGCTCCGCCTGTAGCTTATCGATGCGCATGAACATTGGCTTGATCCTCCTGGTTACATTCGTCGCAACAAGCGATGGCGGAAAAGGATGCGGATCGCGTCCGAATGCGTCAAAGTAGGTCGCCGTTCCTCACCACACGGGGGAGCGGCCATGTGGACACCGGCGCGACCAAGCGCCGGTGTCCATGTCCGAACCGACGTCGGTCTGCGCTTCGACTACTCGGCCGGGGCCTGTTCCGCCGCCTTGCTCAACGCCTCGCCGAGCGCCTTGATCTTCTCGGCGTTCTTGCTGTCGGATTTGCCGGCGATCGTGACGGTTTCCTTGCCCAGCTTCAGGACGAGGTTCTTGACCTGGCTACCGTTGATCTTATCGGCTTGCAGGTGCTTCTTCAGGCTTTCAAGATCCTTGACGATCGCCTTCACACCCGGGGCTTCGACCTTCTCGAGCGTCGCTTCCCAACCTTCGATGTTCTTGACCGCCGCGGCCACGGTGAAGCCCTTAACGCCTTCCTTGATATGATTGATGGTCGCGTCGAACTGGGGCAAGTTTGAACTCCTGACATGGACCGCCGAACGTGGCGGCGGAACTGCAAGTCGTGGGGTCGACCAAAGTTGCAACGCGGTCGCGCTCCGAAACGACGCGGCACACGCTCATATCCGGCGCGCGCTCGCCTATCCGGCGCGCTCGATGGGAGCCACGCGGAAGCCGAAGCCAGCGGCACGACGCCCAATGAACGTTGACTTGAAACGCCGTCATGGGACGATGGCGTGTCATCGCGCCCTCGCCCATGCCTTGGCCTCTCGCGCCTTCGCCACCGGACGCATGCTGGAGGGCCCACGGACGCGGTCGCCCGTGCGATAGGGCCGAACGCCTCGTGCTGGGATGGTGGCGGCGGCCAGGCCCGATCCGGCCCGGATGCGGTGCCCGCGACACCTTGGCACCGTCACGGTCCTAGGCCCCGTCACCGTTCCTGCCATCGTCGCGATCCTCGGGATTGTAACGCCGTCGCGGTTCCGGCAAGGAACATCGTACGACCCGCGTGAACCGGTTATCGCGTTTTCGCGGCCGTCCGGCGGTCGGAAGGGGATGGGACGATGGCGAGCTGGACACCTGCCGACATACCGGACCAGACGGGTCGCGTCGCGATCGTGACCGGCGCCACCAGTGGGATCGGCGAAGCCGCCGCCGCCGCGCTGGCCGGCAAGGGGGCCACGGTCGTGCTCGCCGTCCGCAACCAGGCGAAGGCCGACGCCACGCTCGCGCGCATCTTGGCCCGTCATCCCAAGGCGAGCGTGTCCGCGTCGCTGGTCGATTTGGCCGACCTCGCCAGCATCCGCGCCTTCATCGCGCGCTTGGCCGAGACGATGCCGCGCGTCGACATCCTCCTCAACAACGCCGGGCTGGGGATGCAGCCGAAACGTTCGACGACCGTCGACGGCTTCGAGCGGCAGTTCGGCACCAACCACCTCGGGCAATTCGCCCTGACCGGCCTCCTCCTCCCAACCCTGCTTCGCGCGCCGGCGGCCCGCGTCGTCGCGATCTCCAGCATCGCCCATCGTCGCGGCGTCATCGACTTCGCCGACCTGCAAGCCGCGCGCGGCTACGGCGGGCTGAAAGCCTACGCCCAATCCAAGCTCGCCAATCTGCTGTTCGCCTTCGAACTCGACCGCCGCGCGCAGGCCGCCGACCTATCGTTGGTCAGCGTCGCCGCCCATCCCGGCATGTCGAGCACGGGCTTCACGGCGGCCGCGGGGTTTCCCAAGTTCGTGACGGCGGCGTTCGACGTGGGGGTCCGTCTCGCCGGCCAGGACGCCGACCAGGGCGCTTGGCCCGGCCTGTACGCCGCGACCATGCCCAACGTCCAAGGCGGACAATACTTCGGACCGAACGGGCTGGGTGAGATCCGTGGTGCCCCCACCCTCGCCGCCATCGCGTCGCGGGCGCGCGACGAGGCGGTTGCCGCCCGTCTCTGGAGCGAGTCGGAAGCGCTCACCGGCGTGACGTACGGCGTGCTCGACAAGCCGCGCGCCGCCTGAGGCCGGGGCGCGTTTCACGCCCCGTGATCGATCCAGACGTTCGCGAGCAGTGCCACGAGGCTCGCCGCCGCGATGGCGATCTGCGGTGGCCGCAGGCGGGCGAAGAAGAGCGGCGCCTGCCCGTCACGCGCGGCGATGGGGTCCAGCACCATGATGGCGGCGAAGCCCAGGAGCGTGGACCCGACGGCCACGCGCGTGAACCCGTGGGTGAGCGCGAGTAGGGATCCCAGCGCGAGGACGAACAGGCAGAACATGGTCGCGATCTGCGCCACCGCCGGTCCACCTTCCGTCCGGAAGCTGAGGCCGCGCCGCACCCCCGCGAGGAACGCGAGGATGGCGTTCGCCCAGATCATCGTCACGAGGACGACCTCGCCGTGCCAGGAGCCTCGCACCGTCCAACTCGCCCCCGCGCCGACGACGAAGGGCAGCATCGGGCCGTAGCCCAGCACGATGCTCAGCCAGGGAACCTCGGGCCGCTCGCTCACGTCGACCGTGCGCGTCCCCCCGCTCATCGCGCGACCCTTGGATCTCGGATGAGCGCCGTCCCGGCGAAGCCGGCCGCCATCGCGACGTAGACCACCCCCATCGCACGCTTCGACAAGACGTACTCCCAGCCGGGCGTGAACCGCTTCGGCGTGATCGTGTAGTCGACGACCGCCGCGAGGGCGGACACGGCGAGCGCGCGCGCCACGACGTCCCCTTTCCCCGTCGCCGGCCGCGCACCGGCCCATCCTTCGAAGAAGGTCGCCCAGAAGATCGTCGCGGCGTGGTGGGTGGCGTAGCCGACGCCGGTGTGCGCGAGGTCCAGCCCCCGGACCTTGGCCGCCTCGGCGCCGTGGAGCCAGTGGCTGGTCGCGTTGAGGGGCTGCGGCGCCGACTTGCCCGTCCCCATCGCGAGGGTGGCGAGGGCCAGCGACGAGGTTCCCGCGGCGATCGACCCCGAGGTGACGGCGCGCGAAAGGGTACTCACGCCGCCGATCCCTCGACGGAGCGCGCGCGAGGGGTGGGCACGTCGTAGGGGCGTTCAGGTGAGGGCATCGGAATCTCCATGGGACGCCGCCTCGAACGATCAGGCGCGCGATGTCAGGCAACAAACGCCGCCGCGCGGACGGGTATCCGCGACACCGCGTCGCGACATCCCCGCACCGTCAAGCCGCCTTGCGCCCCCGCGTCCACGTTTGGACCGCCCGCGTGAGGGCATCGACGGACATGGGCTTGGTCAGGGTCGCGTCCATGCCGGCGGTCAGGCAGCTGTCGAGCTGCTCGCGGAACGAGTTGGCGGTCAGGGCGACGATCGGCACCGTGCAGCTCGGCGCCGGCAGCGCCCGGATGGCGCGGGTCGCCGCGATCCCGTCCATGCCGGGCATGATCATGTCCATCAGGATCAGGTCGTAGGCGTTCTCGCTCGCCATCTTCACCGCCGCCGCGCCGTCGGCGACGCAATCGACCTTGTGCCCCTCGATGGCGAGCAGGTCGGCGATGAGGCGTCGGTTGAGGTCAAGGTCGTCGGCCAGCAGGATGCGGGCGCCGGTTTCCTCGACGGCCGCGATCCCCGCTCGCTCGGAGCCGATGTCCTCGGCGGCGCCGTCGCCTTCCGCGACCACGACGGGGATCTCGAACCAGAACGTTGTGCCGCGCCCGACCGTGTCGCCGATGCCGATACGCCCGTGCAGCGCTTGCACGATCGTCTTGGTGATCGACAGGCCCAGACCGCTGCCGCTGACCGCCTCGCTGTTCTGGAGGCGCGAGAAGCGCTGGAAGAGCAGGGCGCGCTTCTCTTCCGGTACACCGATACCGGTGTCGGCGACGCTGAAGCGCAAGCCGTCGGGCGCGCGCGCGATGCCAAGCGTGTACGAGCCCTGGTTGGTGAATTTCACCGCGTTATTCAGCAGGTTGAGGATGATCTGCTGAACCTTCTGCCGGTCCATCATCACCGTGCCGGGTACGTCGGCGTCGATCACGAGGTGGCCCGCCAGGGTCTTCTCGATGGCGAGCGGCCCGACCAGGCTCAAGCACGTTTCCGCGAACGGGCGCAGGGCGACGCTCGTCGCCGCCGTGGGGACGATGTCGAGCGTGCCGCCGGCCAAGTCGAGTTGCTGGTTGACGATCGAGAGGAGGGAGTCCGCCGCCGATTGGATCGCCTTCGCGTGGTCGGCCATCACTTCCGGCCGCGTTTCGCCCTTCATGAACTCGGAGAACCCGATGATGGCCTGCAGCGGCGTGCGCAACTCGTGATTGGCGTTGACGATGGCCGTTTCCCGGCCGGCCTGGGCGCTCGCCGCGTTCTCCTGCGCGGCGACGAGATCGGTCACGTCGAAGGCGATCCCGTCCCAAGCAACCCCGTCCCAAGCAACCCCATCCGAGGCGGCCGCGCCGGCCACGCCACGCCGCAACGTCAAGCGCGTCTTGATCCAGCGCAGGCTCCGGTCCTGGTCGGCGATCCGGAACACCAAGTCGAGGTCGCACTCCTCCGCGAGGCTGCGGTGCAGCGCCGCCTGGACCGCCTCCCGATCGTCGCTGTGGATGAAGTCCAACGCGTCGGCCTCGCCGCGCTCCATGACACGGCGCACCGCCGGCAAGGTCGCCTTGAGGGGACCGAAGATCGTGTAGGAGGATCGCGACGGTCCGGTCTTCCGGCGTTCGAAGACGAGGCCGGAGATGTTGTCGAGGAGGTCGAGCAGCCGGCCACGCTCGTACCGAAGGCCCGCCTCGGCCCGTTCCCGCCCCGCGCTCGCCTCGACCTGGTCGGCCACGCACGAGGCGAAGACTTCCAGGAGGGCGCGGTCGTCGTCGTGCCAGTGCCGAATGCTCGCGTCCGTGACGCCCAGCACCCCGATGACCTGTCGGCTCGACGACCACACCGGAACGCCCAAATACGCCTTCACGCGCGATGACGGGTCCAGCGTGGCGAAGCCCGGGTGCGCGGCCACGTCATCGGCGGTGACCGCCGCCTGGGCGAGCAGCACCTGGCGGAAGGCTGCCTCTTGGAACGTCGTGTCTTGGAGCGCCGCCTCGCCGAGCGCCATGGCGGCAAGCTTTTCAGCGGAAGCGGCTTGTTGTACGCTCGCGCGAAGGGTTCGGGTTTCCGCCTCGACGGACGTGACGCTCGCCGCCGTCGCCTTGGTGTGCCGCCGCGCGCCCTCGATGATGCGCTCGAGCGCCTCGACGGGAACCCGACCCCAAGCCCCGCTCAGGTCGTCCCGATCCCCGTCCGACGTGCCAAGACCATACGATGGTTGCATCCGACCTCGCGAGCGACGCGCCATCCGGCCTGCCGGGCTTCGCGGACGCAGGACATGGAACGGCGATGAAGGATTGACATCGATTCCCACCCCCACCTAGCGGTAACATGGGAAAACGACGGACGAAACTCTGCGTCAATGCGTCCCAGAGTTTCCTGTTGCTCGGGTTACGCCGCTTGGGCACCGTCCCGCGATTCCTCTATGATGCCGCGCAGGGCGTCATTCGGCGGCACTCATGAGCGCCGGGCTGTCCGCCACGCGCAGCTTCGCCGAATAATGCGACGCGTTGCCCCGACCCGAACAGGCCTCGCGCGCGAACACGATGAGGTGGTGCGCGGGGATGCAGTAGTTGAGCAGCGCCTCGACCTGGCCGCGAGCGAGCAGCGGCAGGGCGAAACGCCAGAACTCCCGCTTGTAGTCGCCCTTGACGCCAACCTGCCAAAGCACGTTGCGCAAGGTGACGAGGCCCTTCTTGATCATCCGCCTGTTGACGCGTTGCGGGCTGTTGGGCCGCTTGATGCGGTGGGGCCACGTCGCCTTGAGCTGCGCGCGGTAGCGATCGAACAGCACCTTGGGCTGATAGGCTTCCTCCATGCACCGGCGCCACATGCCGAGCACGTCGTCGTAGGGCATGGCGAAATGGACGTTCGACTCGCGGTCCTCCCGCTCGTCGATGCGGCCGGCTTTCTTCAGCCGGTCCCAGAGCGGCGTCTGAGGTAACGCCTGCAGCAGGTTGATCGTCAGCATGGGGATGCTCGACGCCTCGATGAAATCCAGGACCTTGCCGCCCGACTCGGCCGTGTCGGAATCGAGGCCGAGGATGATGCCGGACACGACCTGGATGCCGTGGCTGTTGATGATGCGGACCGCTTCGAGGATCGGCATGACCATGTTGTGGCCCTTGTCGATCGACATCAGCGCGTCGGGCTCCGGCGTCTCGATCCCGCAGAAGATGGCATCGAAGGCCGCTTCCCGCATCATGGCGAGGACGTCGGGCGAACGGGCGATGTTCAGCGTCGCCTCGCACGCGAAGGAGACGAGGTACCCGTTGCGCTTCTGCCAGGCGATGAGGTGGGGCAGCAGCTCCTTGATCGCCTTGCGGTTGCCGATGATGTTGTCGTCGACGAAGTAGATCGAGCCGGTCACGCCGCGCTTCATCAGCTCGTCGAGCTCGGCGCAGATGCGCTCGGGCGTCTTCAAGCGCGGGACGCGACCGTAGAGGCCGGGGATGTCGCAGAACTCGCACTTGTAGGGGCAGCCGCTGGAGAACTGGATCGAGCCCAGCAGGTAGCGGTCGATCTTCGCGAGGTCGTAGGCCGGGATGGGGAACTGGCTGAGCTCGCGCCGGACCTTCGTCCGCAGTACCACTTGGGAGGTCGGTCGCCCGACATCGTCGCCGAGGCAGGCGATCAGCGCGTCGGTCGCGTCGCCCATCTCGCCCACGTGGAGGTAGTCGAAGTCGGGATAGTTCTCCGGGCAGGCCGACACGGAGGGTCCGCCCAGCGCCGTGACCTTGCCGTGGGCGTGGGCGCGGCGGTTGATGTCGTCGATCTGCCGCCGCTGGATGTGCATGCCGCTGACGAAGACGGCGTCCGCCCAGGCGAAGTCCTCGTCGGTCGCCGCGCCCATGTTCTCGTCGGTGAAGCGTACCTCCCAGTGCGCGGGCATGGCCGCCGCGATCGTCAGCAGGCCCTGGGGCGGCATGAAGGCCTTGGTGCCGTCGGTGAGGGCGTAGGCGTGCTCGAAGGTACCGAAGGATGGTTCGTAACGGGGGGAGACGCAGAAGATGCGCCGCGGGACGAAGTCGTTCGAACGGGTCATGGGATGCCGAGCTGTCCTGCGCTGGGGCCGAGGGTGCCGTTTCACGAAAACCATAGTCGGCCCCCATCCCGCGCGCCAGCGTCGAAGGGCCGTGGCCCGGCGAGGGCGGAGATTGCGGGTGCCGGTGTGTCCGTCATAGAACAGGGCGATGCCGCGTGGACTCGGGCGATGCCGCGCCTGGGCCGCGCCCGCCGCATCGATCGGGAGGCATCGTCGGTGCAGCGGAAACCGCGCAGGGCCCTGCTCGTGGTCAATCCCCGCAGCCGGTCCGGCCGCTCCGGTGCCGGGCAAGCGGTGGCGTGGCTGCGCTCGGCCGGCATCGAACTCGTCGACGGCGCCTGCGATGGGGCCGCCGACGTGTCACCCCGCATCCTCGCCCATCGCGGGGCGGTGGATTGCGTGATCCTCGCCGGCGGCGACGGGACCATCCACGCGGCCGGTCCGGCCCTGCTCGCGTCCGGCTTGCCGCTCGGCGTCCTGCCGCTCGGCACCGCCAACGACTTCGCCCGCTCGATCGACGTCCCCGTCGACCTCGGCGCGGCGATCCGGATCATCGTCGAAGGCTTGACCCACAAGGTGGACGTCGGCGAGGTCAACGGCCGACCTTTCTTCAACGTCGCCAGCATCGGCCTGGCGGCGGACCTCGCCAAGAACCTGACGACCGCCCGCAAGCGCCGCTTCGGTCGCCTGAGCTACGCGCTCACGGCCGGCAACGTCCTCATGCGGGCGACGCCGTTCCATGCCACCTTGCTCACGGACGAGCGCGCCGTCACCGTCCGCACCCTCCAGATCGCCGTCGGGAACGGCCGTTTCTACGGCGGCGGCAACGTCGTCGCGCCCCACGCCCGGATCGACGGCGGAACCCTCGACCTTTACTCGCTCGAATTCCGCCGCGTGTGGCGCATGGCCCTCATGATCCCATCGTTCCACAGTGGCGGCCATGGCGCCATGCGCGACGTCCGCACCGCGCGCGGCGCCCGCTTCGTCGTCGACACCCGCCGGCCGCGCGCGGTGAACGCCGACGGGGAACTCGTGACGCAAACACCCGTGACGTTCACGCAGAGGCCGGCGGCGGTGAGCGTCTACGTGCCCGACACCTGCCGCCTCCTCGCGGGGTCGCCATGACCGCCATCGCGACGACCATCCGCCTCGAAGGGGGCCGCGCCCACGCCGACGTGGCACCGCTCGGGGCCGAGCTGCGCGCCTGGACCGTGGACGGCACGCCCCTGCTATGGTCGCCCGACCCGGCCATCTGGGCGGACACCGCGCCGATCCTCTTCCCCGTGGTGGGTTGGACGCGCGGGGGCGGCATCACCGTCGATGGCCGGCGCCACCCGCTCGGCCTGCACGGTTTCGCCCGCGCCATGCCCTTCGCGGTCGTCGAGAGGGAGCCTTCGCGCGTCCTGCTGCGCCTGACGTCGAGCGCGCAAACGCGGGCCTCCTATCCCTTCGATTGGACGCTGGAGGTGGCCATCGCGCTCGCCGGCCCGGCGCTCGCCACCCGCGTCGCCGTGCGCAACGACGGCGACCGGACCATGCCCTACGCCCTCGGCCTCCATCCCGGCTTCCGCTGGCCGTTCGCCGGCGGGGCTCCGGAAGACTACGCCATCCACTTCGCCGAGCCCGAGCACCCCGCCGTGCCCGTCATCTCGCCCGACGGCCTCTTCACCCGAGCGACGCGCCCGATCCCGATGGACGGCCGGCGACTGCCCTTGTCGGACGCCCTCATGCGCGCGGAGGCCCTCTGCTTCCTCGACGCGCGCAGCACCCGGCTGCGCTTCGCCCACCGTTCCGGCGCCGCGCTCGACGTCGCGTTGGAGGACTTCCCCCACGTCGCGCTCTGGTCGCGGCCCGCCGGACGGTTCCTCTGCGTGGAAGCCTGGACCGGGCACGGCGACTTCGTCGACGCGGACGGCGACCTCGCCGGCAAGCCGTCCATGCGGCACCTGCCGCCCGGCGCCACGGCGCGCCACGCCGCCGCCTTCACGATGCTGGCGCCGTAAACCGGCGGGTCCCCGTCCGGCTTGGCAGCGGCCGGCAAAGCTGACAAGAAGCCACCTCCGTCATCCTGTCGAGCCAGCGGGGACCACGCGCCTTGAGCGTCGCCGAGCAGACCACCACCATCCCCCGTGAAGCGCCGATCCTCCGCGACGCGCCGATCCTCCGCGACGCACCTGGCGGCGGGCGCTTCATCGACGGGAAGGTCGCCTCCGAGCAGGTCCTGGCCGACGTGGCCGCGCGGACCCGCGAACTCGTCACCGCCGGCCTCCAGCCCGGTCTTGCCGTGGTGCTCGTCGGCGAGAACCCGGCCAGCCAGGTTTACGTCGGGGCGAAGGGCAAGGCGGCCAAGCTGTGCGGCTTCCACTCGATCCAGCACGACCTGCCGGCGACGACCACGGAGGCGGAGCTGCTCGGCCTCGTGGCGGCGCTCAACGCTGATCCCGCCATCCACGGCATCCTCGTGCAACTGCCCCTGCCGGCCGGCATCGATTCGACGGTGGTGCTGGAGGCGATCCACCCGGACAAGGACGCCGACGGCTTCCACCCGATGAACGTCGGGTTGCTCGCGGTCGGCTCGGGCGAGCGGGCGCTAGTGCCGTGCACCCCGGCCGGCAGCCTCGTGCTGGTCGAGAAGGCGGCGGCGGCGCTCGGCGCCGAACTCGACGGCATGAACGCGGTGATCGTCGGGCGCTCCAACATCGTGGGCAAACCGATGGTGCAGCTGCTGCTGGCCAAGAACATGACGGTGACGGTCGCCCATTCGCGCACGAAGGACCTCGCCGGCGTGGTGCGCGCCGCCGACCTCGTGGTGGCCGCCGTCGGTCGGCCCGAGATGGTGAAGGGCGATTGGATCAAGCCCGGCGCGATCGTCATCGACGTCGGCATCAACCGCGTGCCGGGCGAAGGGCTGACGGCCGCCGGCAAGCCGAAGACCAGGCTCGTCGGCGACGTCGACACGGCGGGGGCGCTCGGCCACGCCGGGGCGATCACCCCCGTGCCGGGCGGCGTCGGCCCGATGACGATCGCGATGCTGATGGCCAACACGCTGCGCTCGGCCGAGCGCGCGGCGGCGGCGACCGGCACCCCCTAGGGCCTCGCGCCGCCTCGTCGACCCGGCTCCGAAGGCCATGGTGCGGCCCTCGAGCCGGCCAGGTCCACGGGTGCGAGGGCGCGCGCATTCTCGCGTCAGGCTGCGTCATGCGTCAGGATCTCCATGGCCTCGCTGCCGCCCTGGCCGGGGTGGGTCACGAGGGAAAAGAAGGTGAGGGGAGCTTGCGCCGGGCTCGTGACGGCCACAAGCCCGGGACGGACCACGCCCGCGCCGATCACCCCGCGCCTCGCCCGCGACGCGGTCCGATGCGGTGGGCGTGCCGGCCCCGCCAGAACCGGACAAGGGATGGCCGGGCAAGGGACGACCGGTCAAGGGGCGCGTGCGACCGACGTTTCAGCCGCCGAAGCGCGCCGCCTCTTCCGCCGCCCGGAACAGGCCGCGAGCCTTGTTGCGGCACTCCTGCAGCTCGCTGGCCGGGTCGGAATCGGCGACGATCCCGGCGCCGGCCTGGACGTGCATGACGCCGTCCTTCACCACCGCCGTGCGCAGCACGATGCAGGTGTCCATCTCGCCGCCCGCGCCGAAGTAGCCGACGCAGCCGGCGTAGATCCCGCGCTTGTCGGTTTCCAGCTCGTCGATGATCTCCATCGCGCGCACCTTCGGGGCGCCGGACACCGTGCCGGCCGGGAAGCCGGCGGCGAGCGCGTCGATCGTGTCGCGGCGGGGGTCGAGCTTGCCCTCGACGTTGGACACGATGTGCATGACGTGGCTGTAGCGCTCGATGGCGAAGCGCTCGGTGACGCTCACGGTGCCGATCCGCGCCACGCGTCCCACGTCGTTGCGGCCGAGGTCGAGCAGCATGAGGTGCTCGGCGCATTCCTTCTCGTCGGCGAGCAGGTCGGCGGCCAGCGCCTCGTCCTCGGCGCGGGACGCGCCGCGTCCCCGCGTGCCGGCGATCGGCCGTATGGTGACGACGCCATCGCGCACCCGGACCAGGATCTCGGGTGACGAGCAGACGATCTGGAACCCGCCGAAATCGAGGTAGCATAGGAACGGCGCGGGATTGACCCGCCGCAGCGCCCGGTAGAGCGCGAAGGGCGGCAACGGGAACCGCGCGGAGAAGCGCTGCGACAGCACCACCTGGAAGATGTCGCCGGCGGCGATGTAGTCCTTCGCGCGCGCCACCATCGCGAGGTAGCGTTCGGGGGCCGTGTTGGAGACGGGCGAAGCGAGGGACGCTTCGGTCGCGGTTCCGGCCCGGGTGACGGTGCCGTGCGTGAGCGGCCCTTCGAGCGTGCGCACGACCGCGGCGAGGCGCCGTTCCGCCGCCGCGTAGGCGGTGGCGGCGTCGACGTCGCCGCGCGGGCGCACGGGTGTCACCACGGCGATCTCGTCCCGCACCGTGTCGAACACCAGCGTGATCGTCGGCCGCATGAACAGTGAGTCGGGCACGCCGATCGGGTCGGGCTTGGCCGGCGGGAGCCGTTCCATCTCCCGGACCATGTCGTAACCGAGGTAGCCGAACACGCCGGCCGCCATCGGGGGCAGGCGATCCTCGACGCCGGCGATGCGCGACTCGGCGATCAGCGCCCTCAGCGCCGCGAGCGGCGGCTCGG
>CAXSDP010000001.1:44538-82036 GCA_964235705.1 uncultured Beijerinckiaceae bacterium
TGGGCGATCTCGGCACGGGCGATCTCGGCATGCCCCGCGCTCGCGCGGAAGATCACGTCCGGATCGAGGCCGATCATCGAGTACCGGGCGCGCGCGACGCCGCCCTCGACCGATTCGAGCAGGAAGCACCGACCCGCTCGCTCGGCCGATAATTTGAGGAAGGCGGACACCGGCGTTTCCAGGTCGGCGATCAGGCGGGTGGTGACCAGCACCACCTCGCCGGCGCGGTAACGTTCGGTGAAGGGACCGAGGGCCGGTTCGCTCGCCATCAGCTGCCGTTGTCGTCGCCGCCGAGCGCGGCCTGCAGCGCCTGCTGGTTCACCTTGACGCCGACCTCGCCCTGCACGGCGGCGAGGTATTGCGCGAGCACGTCGTCGAGCACGCCGTTCTCGACCTGCGCGACCATCTTGGCGCCGGTCGGATCGGCGAGGTTAGGCGGGGGGACGCGCGCGGCGTCGATGGTGAAGATCACGCGGCCGCCGTCGGCTTGCGGGCTCGATCCCGCCTTGCCGACGGCCACGTCGAAGAACGGCGTCGTCGTTTGGCGGGGCAGGGCGGGGCCGCCCAGTCGGCCGACGTCGCGCGCCATCATGACCGGTGCGCCGCCGTTGGCGGCGGCCTCTTCCGGCAATGTCTTGCCGCCCGCCTCGATCGCGGCGACGATCGTGTCGGCGGCGGCGGCGAGGCGCCGTGTGGCCTCATCCGCGCGCCAATCCGCCTCGACCTGCGCTTTCACGTCGGCGAAGGGCCGCTTGTGGGACGGATCGATGCCGGCGACCTCGTACCAGACGTCGCCGCCATCGACCGTCGGGATCACCTCCGTGTCCGCGCCGACGTCGGTCGCGAAGGCGGCCTTCAGCACGGCCGGACCGTCGACCAGCGCTTCCACCGGATGGCCGTCCCGGCCGTACCCCTTCGCGTCGATCGCCTCGACAACGCGGGCCTTCAGGCCGGCGCCCGCGGCCGCCTCGGCCAGCGTCTTGCCGGCGCCGCGCGCGTCCTCGACCTTGTCGCGCAGGCGCGTCACCTCCGCCTTGGCGCGGGACACGGCCAGTTCATCCCGCAACTGCGCCGCGACCTCGCTCAGCGGCTGCTGGCGTCCCGGCAAGATGCCGGCGACGTGGACCAGTACCGGTCCGAACCCGCTCGACACCGGCGCGCTGGTCCCCCCGTCCGGGAGCGCGAAGGCGGCATCGCCGACGGTCTTGGAGGCGACCTCGTCACGGGTCATCGGTCCCAGCGTGATGTCGGACGAGCGCTTCCCCTCGTCGGCGGCGAGGGCATCGAAGCCCTCGCCGCCGACGAGCTTGGCCTTCGCGGCGTCCGCCGCCGCCGTGCTGGGGAAGACGAGTTGCTGCAGCGTCCGCTTCTCGGGCGTCGTGAACCGGGTGGCCTTCACCTCGTCGTAGGACTTGGCGACGTCGGCGTCACTGATCGCGGCCGGCTTCACCAAGTCGACCGGGACGATCGAGAGGACGGTGAGCTTGCGATACTCGGGCGCGGTGAAGGCGCCGGCCCGCTCGTCGTAATAGCTTCGTAGGTCCTTGTCGCTCGGCGCGGGGATCGAGGCGGGGGCGGGGCGCGGCAGCACGAAGAAGGTGATGTCGCGCACCTCCGACCGGAAACGGTCGATCGCCCCCGTCATCGCCGCCGGGAGTTCGAGGCCGCCGACGACCGCGTCTGACACGTCGGCCCGCCGCATGCTCGCGCGCTGCTCCTTGACGTAGGAGGCCTCGCTGACCGCGTTGAGGCTCAGGAGCTCGTGGAAGCGGTTGGCGTCGAACTGTCCGTTGTCACCTTTGAACAGTGGGTCGGCGACGATCGCGCGACCGACATCCTTGTCGCCGACGACGACGCCGAGCCTGGCCGCCTCGGCCCCGAGCACCGCGTCGCTGAGGAGGTGGGACAGGACCTGCCGGTCGAGGCCGAGCGCGCGGGCCTCGGTGTTGGTGATGCCGCGTTTCTGCTGCTGCTGGAGGCGCTGGAGCTGATTCTGGTAGGCGCCGCGGTAATCGTCCACGGTGATGGCGTCGCTTCCCACCTGCGCCAGCTGGTCGGCGTTGAAGTTGGTGAAGCGGTCGCCGATGCCCCAGACCGCGAAGCTGAGGATGATGAAGCCCAGCACCACGGCCATGATGGAGCGGCCGATCCAACTTTGCGACAGGGCCCGCATCTGGTTGAGCATGGTTCGGTCCCTGAGCGGCGTGGCCAGCTCCGAAGGGGCGGCCGCAACACCGTGCTGACGCAAGCGCGGCGCGATTGCAACCTTTGCGGCGCGCGCCGGCGATGGTAACGGGGTGGACGCGACCACCGACGAGCAGATGAGGGCCACACGCTTGCCGCAATCCCGGGACGAGGAGGCACCGGCGCTGCGGCCGCTGGTGGCAGGGAACTGGAAGATGAACGGCCTGCGCGCCGACCTGGCCGAGATCGTCGGCATCCGCGACGCCGTCGAGGCCGGGCGGGCGGGGGCGGCCGAGGTGTTGGTGTGCCCGCCGGCGACGCTGCTGCGCGCCGCCGCCGATTTGGCGGGCGGATCGGCGTTGAAGGTCGGCGGCCAGAACTGCCATCGCGCGGAAGCGGGAGCGCACACCGGCGACGTCGCGCCGGGCATGTTGGTCGACGCCGGCGCGACCTACGTCATCCTCGGCCACTCGGAACGTCGCGCCGACCACGGCGAAACCAACGTCGCGGTTCGCGCCAAGGCCGTGAGCGCGATGGCCGCCGGCCTGACCGCCATCATCTGCGTCGGCGAAACGAAGGCCGACCGCGACGCCGAGCAGGCGCTCGCCGTCGTGCGCCGCCAGCTCCAGGGATCGCTCCCCGTTCAGGCCGGGGCGGAGCGCCTCGTCATCGCCTACGAGCCGATCTGGGCGATCGGCACCGGCATCACGCCGACGCTCGGGGACATCGAGGAGATGCACGCCTTCATCCGTTCCGAACTCCGGCGCCTCTTCCCCGAAGGCGGCGAACGGGTGCGCCTGCTCTACGGCGGCTCGGTCAAGCCGACCAACGCCGCCGAGCTCCTCCGTCTCGCCAACGTGGATGGCGCGCTGGTCGGCGGCGCCAGCCTCAAGGCGGCTGACTTCATGGGAATCGCCGGCACCTACGCGGCTTGGGTGCCGGGATCGCGGACCTTTGGGGTCAAGGCTTCGGCTTGACGATCAGGTTTCAAACCGTCAGTCCAGCTTCTCGACGAGGTAGGTGTCGACATCGACCACCTTTTCCCGGGCCGTCTTCAGCTCGGCCACGGTGGGCGAGGCTAGCCAGTTGCGGGCGTCCTGCACGCTGGGGAAGCTGATCACGGACAGTGTCGAGGGACCGCCGCCGAAGATGGACGGCATCTTCTCGCGCTTCAGGAACTCGCCCTTGAAGTCCTTCAGGCTGTCACGGACCTTGGCGGAGAGGGCGGGGAACTTCTCCTGGTCGCGGACCTGGAACTGGTAGAGGACGAAGGCGGAGGAGTCCGGCGGCGCCACCTTCTGCGCGAAGGCCGGGCTCGCGAGCAAGGTCGGGAGCGTCAGGGCGAAGGTCGGCGAGGCCAGCATCAGGCCGGCGGCCAAACCGCAACGGACGGTCTTATTCATGTTCCACTCCCAACGCGTTCGGTGAGCCGGTCGTCGCTCGCGGCGGACCGTACCGTCGCTCGGGACCCGGCACAAACGCGAAACGACTCGTGACGTCGTCCAGGTGCGTCCGTGGCATTTCCGTCCCAGTGCCGCCGCGGGGCACGATGGGCCGATGCGCGACCAACCGCGTTGCGGTTCGGGCGGAGTTCTTCTAGAACGCCGGCTCGGGTGTGCCGGCTTGGGTGTGCCTATTCGAGCGCGCCGGCTTGGGCGTGAGCGCCTCCTCCTCCATCCTCTTGGCGTAGCGTCGCGTGGCGCCGCTTCGCGCGGGTAGCCTATTCGATGCAGACGGTTTTGATCGTTATCCACCTGATGATCGTGGTCGCCCTCGTGGCCGTGGTGCTGTTGCAGCGCTCGGAGGGCGGCGCGCTTGGCGTCGGTGGCGGCAGCGGCTTCATGACCGGTCGCGGCCAAGCCAACGTGCTCACCCGTGCCACCGCGATCCTGGCGACCCTGTTCTTCCTCACCAGCCTCGGCCTGACCCTGCTCGCGAACTACGGCGGCGGCAACAAGTCGGTGCTCGAGGGCATCATCCCCGCCGCCGGTGGCCAGCCCGGGGCGACGACGCCGGTCGGCGGTCACGGCACCGTGCTCGACCAACTCCGCAGGATCGAGGACCAGCGGGCCAGTCCGGGTGCCGCCTCGGGTCGAGCCGACTCCCCCCAGGCGCCCCGGTCGACGGCGACCCCGTCCGCGCCGGCGGCCCCCCCGACTCCGTCCAACGCGACGCCGGTGCCGAAGGCGGCGCCGGTCGAGCCGACCGGCATACCCTCGGAGCCGGCCGCGCGCGCGCCGTCCGCGCCGGTGCAGGAAAGCCCTGTGCCGGGCCAGCCGGCGCCGGGCAAGTAAGCGCCGCCGGTCGATGCGGCGTCGATGTCCGTCCGCGCGGCGTCGATGCCAGGCCGCCGACGATCCGTTAGGGATAACATAAACTCTTCCGCTCGCGCTCGGCGCCCACGCCGCATTTGCACTCGGCAACCCCGGCGAAAACCGTTAAGGCTCGCGGCCCATGGCGCGGTACATCTTCATCACCGGCGGCGTGGTCTCCTCGCTCGGCAAGGGGCTGGCGTCCGCCGCCCTCGGGGCCCTCCTCCAGGCGCGTGGCTACACGGTCAGGCTCCGGAAACTCGACCCCTACCTCAACATCGATCCCGGCACGATGAGCCCCTACCAGCACGGTGAAGTGTTCGTGACCGACGATGGGGCCGAGACCGACCTCGACCTCGGCCATTACGAGCGCTTCACCGGCCGTCCCGCCGTGCGAGCGGACAACGTCACCACCGGTCGCATCTACCAGGACATCATCGCCAAGGAACGGCGCGGCGACTACCTCGGCGCGACCGTGCAGGTCGTCCCCCACGTCACCAACGCCATCAAGGACTTCGCGCTGGCGGGCAACGAGCCCTACGACTTCGTCCTCGTCGAGATCGGCGGCACGGTCGGCGACATCGAGGGGCTGCCGTTCTTTGAGGCGATCCGCCAGCTCGGCAACGAGCTGCCGCGCGGCCACGTCATCTACGTGCACTTGACGCTGCTGCCGTTCATCCCGTCGGCCGGCGAGCTGAAGACCAAGCCGACGCAGCACAGCGTCAAGGAACTGCGATCGATCGGCATCCAGCCCGACATCCTGCTGTGCCGCAGCGACCGCCCGATCCCGCCCGAGGAGCGCCGCAAGCTGGGATTGTTCTGCAACGTCCGCGAGACGGCGGTGATCGAGGCGCGCGACGTGCAGTCGATCTACGACGTGCCGATGGCCTACCACACGGCCGGGCTCGACCGCGAGGTGCTGGCCGCCTTCGGCATCGAGCCGGCGCCCAAGCCCAACATGACCCGCTGGAACGCGGTGACGGAGCGGCTGCGCAACACCGACGGCGACGTGACCATCGCCATCGTCGGCAAGTACACGGGCATGAAGGACGCCTACAAGTCGCTGATCGAGGCGCTGGCCCACGGCGGCCTGGCGAACAGGGTCGGGGTTCACCTCGATTGGATCGAGTCGGAAATCTTCGAGGGGTCCGACCCGGCGCCCCACCTGGAGCACGTCAACGGCATCCTGGTGCCGGGTGGCTTCGGGCAACGCGGCGCGGAGGGCAAGATCCTCGCCGCCCGCTTCGCCCGCGAGCGCCGCGTCCCCTATTTCGGCATCTGCTTCGGCATGCAGATGGCGGTGATCGAGGCGGCCCGCGCGCTGGCCGGCGTGGGCCAAGCGAACTCGACGGAGTTCGGCGCCACGACCGAACCCGTCGTCGGCCTCCTCACCGAATGGATGCGCGGCGACGAGCTGCAGATCCGCAGGCAGGAGGGCGACAAGGGTGGCACCATGCGGCTGGGCGCCTACACCGCCCGACTCAAGGAGGGGTCGCGGATCGCTGGGATCTACAAGGGCACCGAGATCTCGGAGCGCCACCGCCATCGCTACGAGGTCAACACGGCCTACCGCGCCAGGCTGGAGGAGCACGGGCTCTCCTTCGCCGGCATGTCGCCGGACGGGCTGCTGCCGGAAACGGTCGAGTACGTCGACCATCCCTGGTTCATCGGCGTGCAGTACCATCCCGAACTGAAGTCGCGACCGTTCGAGCCGCACCCGCTGTTCGCCAGCTTCATCGCCGCCGCCAAGGAGCGGAGCCGCCTGGTGTGACCGGGCGCGCCCGACGCGAGGCCCGGCAGGGCCGCTATTCGGCGGCGACCGGCAGGGGAAGGCGCGTCCCGTCGGGCTGACGGGGCCGCGCCGGGTCGAGCCCGGCGTCGATCTCGGCGATGCGACGATCCATGTCCGCGACGACGAAGCGCGTGAAACGTCCGACGTGCAGGTACATCACGATGTTCATCGTCACGACTTCGACGGCGCGGGGATTGCGCGACAGTACGAACACCATGAAACGCCAGAACGGCAAGGTCATGTCGGGGCGGCGCAGCGTGATCTCGACGGCGACGCCGGTGAAGATCCGGAGGTTGCGTAGCCAGTGACGGATGTCGAGGCGCACGGGCAGGCGAGGTCGCACCAGCTTGCCGGTCATGCGGCGCAAGCGCCCGAAGAAGGCTTCCGCCGACTGCACGTCGATCAGCACGTTCCGGTAATCGAGCAGGATGTCGCGGCGGGGCCGCAGCGTTTGGAAGTTCAGTCCCGTGGTGCACTGGTCGCCGCTGCCTTCGGGCGCTTGCGACCAGCCCTCCAGGCTCCGCCCCTCCTTGGCGATGCGCCGCTGCAGCTGCGTGTTCGGCAGCACCGTGAGGAGGCCGATCATCGCGATCGGGATGTCCGTGTCCTCGATCGTCTTCGTCATCGCCGCGGCGACGCCGTCCCCCTCCGTGTCGAAGCCGACGATGAAACCGGCGATCGCGTAGAGACCGGCGGCGTAGATGCGGTCGACGCTGGCGGCGATGCTGCGGCGGGTGTTCTGCTTCTTCTGCATCGAGATCAGGGTGGCGGAGTCGCCGCTCTCGATCCCCATGAACACCACGAAGAAGTTCGCGTCGCGCATCATCGCGAGCAGCTCCTCGTCGTCGGCCAAGTTGAGCGACGCCTCGGTCGAGAACATGAAGGGGTAGCCGTGCTCGCGCTGCCAGCCTTTCAGCTCGGGCAGGAAGAGCTTCAGCGCCTTCTTGTTGCCGATGAGGTTGTCGTCGACGAAGTCGACGTGGCCGCGATGGCCGAGTTCGAGGAGCCTGTCGAGTTCGGCGAGGATCTGCGGCGTGGTCTTGGTGCGCGGCACGCGCCCGTAGAGCTCGATGATGTCGCAGAACTCGCAAGTGAACGGGCAGCCGCGCGAGAACTGCACGCCGATGTAGAGGTAATCGGCGCATCTGATCAGGTCCCACCGCGGCACCGGGGTCGTCGTGACGTCGGCCTTGAACTTCTCCGCCGCGAAGCGTCCGCTCCGCGCCCCATCCCGCCAAGCCGCGATGAACGACGCGAGGATACCCTCCGCCTCGCCCAGAACGAGGAAGTCCGCCGCCTCGTAGATGTCCGGGCGAGACGTGGCGTCGGGTCCGCCGACGCAGACCGGGACGCGCGCCGCGCGGCACCGCTCGATGACGACCAGGGCGTGGTCGGCCTGCGGCAGCATCCCCCCGGTCATGACGAGGTCCGCCCAGGCCAGGTCGGCGTCGCCGAGCGTTTCGGTGTTGCAGTTGACGAGCTTGCAGTGCCACGCCGCCGGTAGCATGGCCGCGACGGTCAGGAGGCCGAGCGGCGGCGACGGGGCTCGGGCGCCGGAAACCTCGCAGGTGTCCTTCAGCGCCCAGAAGGAGTTCGGGTTGAACCGGGGGAAGACGAGGAGCACCTTGATGGGTGGGTCCCCGTGATCCGGCGGTCCCCGCGCCATGATGCCGGGGTGAGGCGAACCTACCTTGGTCATCGGCGTGACCGCCCCCTCGCGGGCGGACGACCCTTACCGCGCGTCGCCATCCCGGTGATCGCCGCACGTGCCACCCACTGCCGAGGACGGCAGATCCGCAGTGGACTCTCGCACGACATCACAGTCCAATACTCAACATATATTAGTTCTTCCCGATCCAAACGCTATGTTGCGCCCGGTTCAAGGCAAATACAAGCCGCGTGAAATCGTGGATTATAGCTCGCATGATTATCGAGGGATCGCGGGCGCCCTCGACCTGGATGCGCCGGCGCGCCCGTCGGGCCGCCTCAACCCCTGCCGCGGTATGACGGCACGCCCTGGTCGGGCACCCAAAGTCCCTCGGGCGCGGCGCCGGTCTGCCAGAACACGTCTATGGGGATGCCGCCGCGTGGGTACCAGTAGCCGCCGATCCGCAGCCACGTCGGGGAAAGCAGCGCGACGAGGTCCTTGCCGATGCGCACCGTGCAATCCTCGTGGAAGGCGCCGTGATTACGGAACGCACCGAGGTAGAGCTTCAACGATTTCGATTCGACCAGCCATGCCCCGGGCAGGTAATCGATGACGAGATGGGCGAAGTCGGGTTGCCCCGTCACCGGACACAGCGAGGTGAACTCCGGCGCGGTGAAGCGCGCGAGGTAGGCGGTGCCGGGATGGGGGTTGGGGACGCGGTCAAGCTTCGCCTCCCCCGGCGAGGCGGGCAGGGCGGCGTGACGTCCCAGGATGCCGGGTGACGTGGTCTCGTGAGGATCGGCCATGAGGACCCTGTCTCACGGGTCGATCGCGGCGGCAACAGGCTCCTGCCTGGCGCCGAGCTTCGCGACGGCCCGATCGAAGGCGTGCCGCCGGGCGTGTCCCGCCTCCCGTCCCCTCGCTCGTTCCCTGCCCGCCTGCCCCTTGCCCGCCAGCCTCGCGGCGACTGGCCAGGCGCCCGGCAGCCTGTTCTGGATCGCGGCGATGCGCGCGCCCTGGGCGGCCCAGAAATCCGCGCTGGACATGCGCGAGCCGGGGAGCGGCGCGGCGAAGACGGGGACCTCGGCCGACGCCGCCACCGCGATCGGGGTCGGCGCGTCATGCGCGAACCCGCGCGCCTGCGTCGCGGTGAGCAGCGCGCATTCGGAACCGGTCAGCGCGGTCGCCATGACCTCGTCAGGGCCGACGAGCCGATTCTTGGTGAAGGCTTCGCAGGGCAGCGCGCCCTTGGCCTGCCAGACGAGCGCCAGCGTGGTCGTGACCCGCGACACGTTGGCATCGGGATCCGCGAGGCGCCAGCGATCGCCGAACACGCTGTCCATGACCGCCGTGCCGGCGCTGATCGTCAGCGGCGGTGCGGTCCCGGGCCCTTCCAAACCCGTGGGATCGTAGATGGGCTCGATGCGCAGGATCGCGTCGGTCAGGTCCGGCGCGAGCGCCGCCGCCTTCTCCGCCTGGCTCAGGCGACGGTCGAACAAGGGCATCGTCCACGCGAACACGACGCCGCCGCGCGCGCCGTGACGCCGCAGGGGGGCGATCAGCGCGAAGAGCAACGGCGCCGAGACCCGCGCCTCCGTCGCCGCGCGCCGGTCCGCCCGCGTCGCGGGGCTCGCCAGGGTCGCTGGACTTGCCAGGGTCGCTGGACTGGCCATGGTCGCCAGGAGCGCCACCGCGCCGATGCGAGCGAATTTCACCATGGTCCGACGATGGTTCCGGAAGCCGCGCCGCGCGTCGCGCGACGGGATTCCGGTAGGTGAGGATGGCGGCGCGACGGAGGCGAAACCCGCGCCGCGCGCGATTCAAGCGGACGGTGGCGGAAAAATTCAGGCGCGTGGCCCTTCGACAACGCTTTTCGCGAACCGGCCTTGAGCGTAGGTTCCCGCGACCATCCGGCGCGCGAGCGCGAACACCATGAGGAGCCGCCATGACGGCCATCGCCGATATCGTCGCCCGTGAGATCCTCGACAGCCGGGGCAACCCGACGATCGAGGTCGACGTCACCCTCGAGGATGGGTCGATGGGGCGGGCGGCCGTCCCCTCCGGCGCCTCGACGGGTGCCCACGAGGCGGTCGAATTGCGCGACGGCAACAAGCGGCGATACGGCGGCAAGGGCGTGCAGAAGGCCTGCGACAGCGTCAACCGCGACATCTTCGACGCCATCGGCGGTTACGACGCCGAGGACCAGGTTCACATCGACGAGACGATGATCGCGCTGGACGGCACGCCCAACAAGGGCAGGCTTGGCGCCAACGCCATCCTCGGCGTCTCGCTGGCCTGCGCCAAGGCGGCGGCGGACGTCGTCGGCCTCCCGCTCTACCGTTACGTCGGCGGCACCCAGGCGCGCACGCTGCCGGTGCCGATGATGAACATCATCAACGGCGGCGCCCACGCCGACAACCCGATCGACTTCCAGGAATTCATGATCATGCCGGTCGGCGCCCATTCCCTGGCCGAGGGCGTGCGCTACGGCGCCGAGGTCTTCCACGCCCTGAAAAGCGCGCTGAAGAAGGCGGGCCACAACACCAACGTCGGCGACGAGGGCGGCTTCGCGCCCAACCTGCCGTCCGCCGAGGCGGCGCTCGACTTCTGCCTCCAGGCGATCGAGGCGGCCGGCTTCAAGCCGGGCGAAGACGTCGGCCTGGCGCTGGACTGCGCGGTGACCGACTGGTTCAAGGACGGCGCCTACCACTACGAGGGCGAGGGCACCGTGCGCTCGGTCGAGGCCCAGGTCGACTACCTCGCCAAGCTCGTCGCCGCCTACCCGATCCTCAGCGTCGAGGACGGCATGGCCGAGGACGATTGGGACGGCTGGAAGCTGTTGACCGAGCGCATCGGCGGCCGCGTGCAGCTGGTGGGCGACGACCTCTTCGTCACCAACACGCAGCGACTGGCGAAGGGGATCGAGCTTGGCGTCGCCAACTCGATCCTGATCAAGGTCAACCAGATCGGCACGCTCACGGAGACGCTCGCGGCCGTCGAGATGGGCCACCGCGCCGGCTACACCGCCGTCATGTCGCACCGATCCGGCGAAACGGAGGACGCGACCATCGCCGACCTCGCGGTGGCGACCAACTGCGGTCAGATCAAGACAGGGTCGCTGTCGCGCTCCGACCGCGTCGCCAAGTACAACCAGCTGATCCGCATCGAGGAGGAGCTGAGCACCACCGCGATCTATCCCGGACGCGGCGCCCTCAAGGCGCGCGCTTGAAGGGCGCCGGGGTCGCTCAGCCGCTATTGCGCAGGCCGGCCGCGATGCCGTTGATGCTGAGGTGCACGCCGGTGCGGATGTCCGCGTCGGCGCCGTTCGCCCGCAGCATCCTCAGCAACTCGACCTGCGCGTGGTTCATCGGGTCGAGGTAGGGGAAGCGGTTGTTGATGGATCGCTCCAGCAGCGGGTTCGACTCGAGCGGGCGGGTCTGGCCCATGATGGCGTAGAGGTGCTTGACCGTCAGGTCGTGCTCGGCGGTGATGGCGGCGAAGATCGTGCGGCGCAGCTCGACGTCCTCCACCAGGTCGGCGTAGCGCGAGGCGACGGCCAAGCTCACCTTGGCCAGCACCATGTCCATGTTGGCGAGCTGGGTGCGGAAGAAACCCCATTCCTTGTACATGGCGCGCAGGGTCCCCAGCTCGCCGCCCTTCGCGAGCCATCCCTCGACCGCCGAGCCGAAGCCGTACCAGCCCGGCAGCATCACCCGGCACTGCGCCCATGAGAACACCCAGGGGATCGCGCGCAGGTCCTCGACGCGGCGCGTCTTCTTGCGCGAGGCGGGGCGGCTGCCGAGGTTGAGCGTGGCGATCTCGTTGATCACCGTCGAGGCCCAAAAATACTCCTCGAAGCCCGGCGTCTCGTAGACGAGCCGGCGATAGGCGGCGAAGGCCAGGTCGGACAAGTCGCCCATCGTGTCGCGAAAGGACTGCGGGGGCACCGGCAGCCTCGAATCGACGAGCGTCGCCTCGAGCGTCGCGGCGACGAGGATGGCGAGGTTGCGCCGGCAGCTCGCCTCGTTCGCGTATTTCGACGAGATGATCTCGCCCTGCTCGGTGACGCGGATCTGTCCGGCGACGGCACCGGACGGCTGGGCGAGGATCGCGTCGAAGCTTGGGCCGCCGCCGCGCCCGACCGAACCGCCACGGCCGTGGAACAGCCTGATGCCGACGCCCGCCTCCTTGAAGACGCGAACCAGCGCGATCTCCGCCTTGTAGAGCTCCCAACCCGACGTGACGAAGCCGCCGTCCTTGTTGGAATCGGAGTAGCCGAGCATCACCTCCTGCACGTCGCCGCGCGATCGGACGACGCGGGCGAAATGCTTGTTGGCGAAGGCCGCCGCCATGATGTCGGCGCAGGCGCGCAGGTCGTCGATCGTCTCGAACAACGGTACGAGGTTGACGCTTGAGCGTCCCTCGCGGTCGAGGAGGCCGACCGCCTTCAGCAGCACGGCCAGCTCCAGCAGGTCGGACACCGATTCCGCCATGGAGATGATGACGGTGTGGATGATCTCGCGCCCGTGGCGTTCCTGCGCCGCCACCGCGCCGCGGAAGACGTCGAGTTCGCGTTCGGTCTCGTCCGAATACGTCACGAAGGGCGACAGCAGCGGCCGCATGGTGTCGAGTTCCCGGTCGAGCAGGGCCAGGCGGCCCGCCTCGTCGAGCGACAAGTAGCCCGTGCCCGGCGCGACCGCCTCGAGCAGTTCGGCGACGGTGCGCTCGTGCACCGCCGAGTTCTGGCGGAGGTCGAGGCTCGCGAGGTGGAAGCCGAAGCAGTCCACCGCGCGCGACAGCCGGTGGAGCCGCCCGCGCGCGAGGATGCCGGAACCGTTGGCGATCAGCGAGTCGCGGATCGTCTCGAGGTCGGCGCTCAGCTCGGCCGGCGCCGCGTAGGGCGGCACGTCGCCGGTCACCGGCTCGTCGGCGAACACGCGCAGCGTCGCCGTCAAACGCTCGGCCATGCCGTGGAGCGCGCGGCGATAGGGCTCGTTCTGCTGCGCCTCCGCGCCGTCGTCGCCCTTGTCCGCCAGCGCCTTCAGGCCGGGGGTGATCGCCACGATGTTCTCGCTCAGCGTCAAGCCTTGTCGCAGGCCCAGGCACTCCTCGCGGTAGTGCCGGACGATCCTGCGGCCGTGCATCCGCGTCGTCTCCGCCAGCACGGCGGCCGTCACGAAGGGGTTGCCGTCACGATCCCCGCCGATCCAACTGCCCATCCTCAGGAAGGATGGGATGCGCGGGAGGGAGGGGATCGGCGCCCCCGGTTCGTCGCCGGCGAAGCCCGCCATCTGCGCCTCCAGCGTCTCGTAGACGCGCGGCAGCTCCCTCAGCAGGGATGCGTCGTAGTAGGTCAGGCCGTTTTCGACCTCGTCGAGCACCGTCAGCTTGCGGCGGCGCAGCAGGCTGGTTTGCCACAGCGAGAGTACCGCCTCGCGCATGTCCTGCCGCACGGCTTCCCGGTCGTCGTCCGTCATCCCATCGTCGCCGTACCCTTCCAAGTGCCGGGCGACCGCGTCCTCCCAGATCATGGTGGAGCGTCGACGGACCTCGGTGGGGTGCGCGGTCAGCACGGGGCTGATGAAGGCGCGTTTGAAGAAGGCCTCCAACTCCCCGCGCGACACGTTCGCGGCCTTGGCGTCGTCGAGCGCCCGCTTCAGCGTGCCGATGCGCGGCCGCGACCCGGCGACGGCGTGAGCGCGGGTCCGCCGGCGGTGGTGGGCGTCCTCGGCAATGTTGGCGAGGTGGGAGAAGTAGCTGAAGGAACGCACGACCAGCGCCGCCTCGGCCGGTGACAAGGCATCAAGCGTCGCTTTCAGCCCGTCCGCCTCCGTCGCGTCGCGGGTGCGGTGAAAGCGGACCGACGTTTGGCGAACCTGCTCGACGATGTCGAAGATCGCCTCGCCCTCCTGTTCGCGGATCGTATCGCCGAGCACCGTTCCCAGGAAACGGATGTCCTCGCGCAGCGGGCCGTCCTTGTCGGCGAAGCGGTTGAACTCGGCGAACTCGGCGGCTTCCGATTTCATGGGGATCAGCTCCGTGACGGCGGCCTCGGCGGGATGGGACGGTCGGGGCCATCGACCGGACGGAAGCCGGTTGGACCGTGCCACCCGGGCGAAGGGCGGGTTCCACCGTGCGGCCTTGCATGGTACGGGCCACGCGATCGTGGGAGGACCAGCCAAGGTGAAGCTCATTCTCGAGCGCCTCGCGAAACGTCGCGCCGAGGCGGAAGCCGGCGGGGGGCGGCGCCGTATCGAGGCCCAGCACGCCAAGGGCAAGCTGACCGCGCGCGAGCGCGTCGAACTGCTGCTCGACGAGGGCTCCTTCGAGGAGTTCGACATGTTCGTCCAACACCGCGCGACCGACTTCGGCATGGACGCGCAGCATATCCCCGGCGACGGCGTGGTGACCGGTTGGGGCACGGTTTCGGGGCGCACCGTCTTCGTCTTCGCCAAGGACTTCACGGTGTTCGGCGGCTCGCTGTCGGAGGCGCACGCCGACAAGATCACCAAGATCCAGGACATGGCGCTGCGCAACCGAGCGCCGATCATCGGGCTGTTCGACGCCGGCGGCGCCCGCATCCAGGAGGGCGTGGCGGCGCTGGGCGGCTACGGCGAGGTGTTCCAGCGCAACGTGCTGGCCTCCGGCGTCATCCCGCAAATCTCGGTCATCATGGGGCCGTGCGCCGGCGGCGACGTGTACTCGCCGGCGATGACCGACTTCATCTTCATGGTGCGCGACACGAGCTACATGTTCGTCACCGGCCCGGACGTGGTGAAGACGGTGACCAACGAGACCGTCACGGCCGAACAGCTCGGCGGCGCCTCGATCCACGCGGCCAAGAGTTCGGTCGCCGATTGCGCCTACGCCAACGACGTCGAGGCGCTCCTCCAAACGCGCCGCTTCCTCGAGTTCCTCCCGGCCTCCAACGTCGCGCCGATCCCGGAATGGCCGGCGCCCCCCGCCGAGGCGGACGACCCCTCGCTCGACACGCTGGTGCCGGACAACCCGAACACGCCCTACGACATCAGGGAGTTGATCGCGAAGGTCGCCGACGACGGCGACGTCTTCGAGATCCAGGCGCTCTACGCCCGCAACATCGTGGTCGGTTTCGGTCGGGTCGAGGGACGCACCGTCGGCTTCGTCGCCAACCAGCCGAGCGTGCTGGCCGGGGTCCTCGATTCGGATGCCTCGCGCAAGGCCGCGCGCTTCGTGCGCTTCTGCGACTGCTTCAACATCCCCATCGTGACCTTCGTCGACGTGCCGGGCTTCCTGCCGGGCACCGCCCAGGAATACGGCGGCCTGATCAAGCACGGGGCGAAACTGTTGTACGCCTACGCCGAGGCGACGGTGCCGAAAGTGACGATCATCACGCGCAAGGCCTTCGGCGGCGCCTACGACGTGATGGCGTCCAAGCACCTGCGCGGCGACCTCAACTTCGCGTGGCCGACCGCGCAGATCGCGGTGATGGGCGCCAAGGGCGCGGTGGAGATCATCTTCCGCGCCGAGACCGGCGGCGCCATCGACATCGCCGAACGGACGAAGGAGTACGAGGAGCGCTTCCTGTCCCCGTTCGCCGCCGCCGAGCGCGGCTACGTGGACGAGGTGATCATGCCCCATTCCACGCGCCGGCGGGTGGCGCGCGGCCTGGCCATGCTGCGCGGCAAGACGCTGGAGAACCCGTGGAAGAAGCACGGGAACATCCCACTCTGACCGTCGCCCGCGCGTCGCCGTCTCAGGCCATTTCCATCGCCAAGCTTTGGACCGCCTCGTTCACCAAGTCTTGGTGGAAGTGATGGAGCATGTGGCCGGCCCCCGGCACCCAACGGAAGGTCGCGCCGGGGATCGCCGCCGCCGCGAGCAGGCCGTGCGCGGCGGTGTTCACGACGAGGTCGTGCGTGCCGCCCAGGATCCGCACCGGCACGCGGCATTGGCCGTAGGAACCGGCGCTGCGCGCCAGCGACCGCCACATGGCCATGCTGTCCTTGCCATCGGCCACCAGCTGCTCCGGCCGGTTCGCCCAGGCGAACGGGAAAGCCTCGGCGTAGGCCGCCGGCATCGCCTGGGGCAGGAACATCGCGTTGCGCAGGACTGGCAACATCAAGGGGTCGCTCGACGCACCCAGCGTCCGCGCGAGCGTTCCGCCACCGAAGGGTGCGGCGCGCGGACCGAACAGCACCTGCTCCAGGCGCGGCTCGGGGAAGCAGATCGGCGCCAGGGCGACCACGCCCGACACGGCGTCGGGCTCGGCCATGGCCGCCGCGAGCGCCACGGCCCCGCCGAAGGAATGCCCGACGAGCCTCGGGGCACGCAGGCCCAACGCGCGGCAAGCGTCCAGGATCATCTCGGCCTGCGCCCACGGGGAGCCCTGATCACGCGGGTGCGGGTCGCTGCCGCCGTGACCCGGGCGGTCCATCGCCACCACCCTGATCGGTGGCGAGAAACGCCCGGCAAGCGCGATCATCATGTCATCGGCGGTGACGAGCGAACCGTGGATCAGCACCACCGTTTCCCAACCCTCGCCGTCCTCGCGATAGGCGACGCGACCGTTCGGGGTGACGATCACGCGCCGGTCGGGCTGGCTCATCGTGCGGCGGGACGACGCGTGGCGGCGCGGGCGATCGCGGGTCCGCCGGCGGTCAGCGCCAGCGTCACGGCCACCACCGTCGCGACGCTCAACACGGCCGCCGGGACCGCGCCGAACCGGATGCTCGCGCTGAAAGGGATGACGAAGCCGGGGTGGGACCCCCGCTCGCCGCCGTCCGACCCCGTCGCGTGCAGCGTGCCCTGCGGCCGGCGCGGCGCCTCGTTCCGCTTCTGGAACGCCATGACGACGGGGGTCGCCGCCTTGTCGAACAGGCGGGGCGCCAACGCCGCCGTCAGGCTGATCGCCTTGGCGGCGCCACCGACGTAGATGTCCCGGTTGACGCTCGTCGCCGCTTTGGCGATGGCGAGCGCCACCTCGTGCGGCCGGTAAACTGGCGGCGGCAGCTTGGGCTCGTGATCCATGTAGTTGCGGGCTCGCTGCGGCAACGGCGAATCGATCGAGGCCGGCTTGATCAACGTGACCGTGATCGGCGCGCCTTCTTGCTCCAGTTCCATTCGCAGCGCGTCGGTGAAGCCGCGGATCGCGTGCTTGCTCGCGCTGTACATGCCTTGAAGGGGGAACGCGAAGTCGCCGCCGACGCTGCCGACATTGACCAGCGTACCACCCCGCGTCTTCAGCGTTCGGGCGGCGACGAGCGAGCCGTACACCGTGCCCCAGAAGTTGACCTGCATGAGGCGCTCGTGGTCGGCGTCGCTGACCTCCTGCAACTGGCCATAGACGGTTTGCCCGGCGTTGTTCACCCAGGTGTCGAACCCGCCGAAGCGTTCGATCGCCGCCGCCGCGATGCCTTCCACGTCGGCCCGTCGCCCGACGTCGGCGGTGACCACGGCGACCTCATGCCCGGCCTTCTCGAGTTCGTCCCGGACGGTGGCGAGGTCGTCGGCGCTGCGGGCGGCGAGGACGAGCCGCGCGCCCCGCGCCGCGAAGAGCCGCGCCGTCGCCAGTCCGATGCCGCTCGTGGCGCCGGTGACGACGACGACCTGGTCGCGGAGCGGCTTTTGCCTATGGAACATGGATGGGCCCTTGGTGAACGGTTCGAGCACGGGGAACCACGCGACGGCACCATAAGGCTTCGCGATGTAACGTCGCTGCCGCCCTTCGAGTCCTTCACCTTCGAATTCGATCCCATTGACCGGATCGACGGCGCGACGCTTCAGGTGAGGGGATCGACGAAGGGGCCCTTCGGCAGGGCGACCAATGGCGTCGGCATGGCGGCATAAGGTTGGGCGACCACGCGTCCGGCCAAGTCCGGGCCGCGTTCGATCGCGTCCGCGACGCGGTGCGTCGCCGCTTCAGCCCACGGGCATCCCGAAGGCGATGGGTCCCCGGAAGGCGGGGATCTTCCCGCGTCCCGCACTTGTCCCGATCGGCCGTGACGCCTAACAAGGCCGCCGGGACAGGGCCGACATGTTCAAGAAGATCCTTATCGCCAACCGCGGCGAGATCGCCTGCCGGATCATCAAGACCGCCCGTCGGATGGGCATCTCGACCGTGGCGGTCTACTCGGACGCGGATGCCGACGCGTTGCACGTCGCCATGGCCGACGAGGCGGTCCGCATCGGGCCACCGGCCGCCGCAGACTCCTACCTCGACGTCGAGGCGATCGTCGCCGCCTGTCGCTCGACCGGCGCCGATGCGGTCCATCCCGGCTACGGTTTCCTGTCGGAGCGCGCCGCCTTCGCGGTGGCGCTGGAAGCGGCGGGGATGACCTTCATCGGCCCCAATCCGCGCGCGATCGAGATCATGGGCGACAAGATCACGTCCAAGGCGCTCGCGGCGGAGGCCGGCGTCTCGACGGTGCCGGGTCATGGCGGCACGATCACCGACGCCGCCGAGGCGGTGCGGGTCGCCGACGCGATCGGCTACCCCGTCATGATCAAGGCATCGGCCGGCGGCGGCGGCAAGGGCATGCGCGTCGCCCATCGCGCCGAGGAGGTCGCCGAGGGTTTCGCGCGGTCGCGCTCCGAGGCGCGGTCCTCCTTCGGCGACGACCGGGTGTTCATCGAGAAATACATCGTCGACCCCCGGCACATCGAGATCCAGGTCCTCGGCGACAAGCATGGAACGATCATCCACCTGGGCGAACGGGAGTGCTCCATCCAGCGCCGCAACCAGAAGGTGGTCGAGGAAGCCCCGAGCCCCCTGCTCGACGAGTCGACCCGCGAGGCTATGGGCGAGCAGGCCGTCGCGCTCGCCCGTGCCGTCGGCTACGACTCGGCCGGCACCGTCGAGTTCGTCGCCGGACAGGATCGGAGCTTCTATTTCCTGGAGATGAACACGCGGCTGCAGGTCGAGCACCCCGTGACCGAACTCGTCACCGGCGTCGACCTCGTCGAGCAGATGATCCTGGTGGCCAGCGGGGAGCCGCTCGACATCACGCGGGACCGCGTGCGGCCTCGCGGCTGGGCGGTCGAGACGCGCGTCTACGCCGAGGACCCGGTGCGGGATTTCCTGCCCTCGACCGGCCGGCTCACCACCGTCCTGCCGCCGCCAACCGGGCGGCGCGGCGAGTGGATCACCCGGGTCGACACCGGCGTCGGCCCAGGCGGCGAGGTGTCGATCCATTACGATCCCATGATCGCCAAGCTCGTCACGCACGCCCCAGACCGGGCCGGGGCGATCGCCGCGCAGGCCGACGCGCTCGACCGGTTCGTGATCGACGGCATCCGCCACAACGTGCCCTTCCTCGCGTCGGTCATGGCGAATGCCCGGTGGCGGGAGGGCCGCCTCTCGACGCGCTTCATCGCCGAGGAATATCCCGACGGCTTCGCCCCCGTCGTGCCGGAGGGCGCGATGGCACGCACCTTCGTCGCCGTGGCGCTCGCGATCGACCGAACGCTCGATCGCCGTCGCGGGGCGATGATTGGCTTGACGCGGCCCCACCCGCGCTACGACGGCGCGCGCGCGGTGTTGCTCGACCAGACCCGATTCGACGTCCTCGTCACGGCCGGCGACGACCTTCGGGTGGTCTTCGACGGAGGAGACGGTTCGGTTCGCGTCACCAGTGACTGGCGTCCCGGTGGCAGGGTGTGGGAAGGCGCCGTCGACGGCGCCCCGATCGCCGTGGCGATCGAGCCGATCCTGAACGGCACCGCGCTCGCGCATGGCGGCTTCGCCGCGCGGACCCGCGTGCTCACCCGCCGCCAAGCCGACCTCGCCGGGCTGATGCTGCATCGGGAGGACGCGAGCGATGTTAAGGTGCTCCTCTGCCCCATGCCCGGCCTCGTCAAGGCCATCCACGTCGCGGCGGGACAGGCCGTCAAGGCTGGCGAGCCGCTCTGCCTCGTCGAAGCGATGAAGATGGAGAACGTGTTGCGGGCCGAGCGCGACGTGACGATCAAGTCGATCGAGGCGAGGGAAGGGGAGAGCCTCGCCGTCGACGCGACGATCATGACCTTCGCCTGAGAGCGTGACGATGCCGCTCTACTTCGCCTACGGCTCGAACATGGATGAGGCCGCGATGCGGACGCGGTGTCCGCGCGCGCGGGTGCTCGGCATCGCGCGATTGGCACGCCACCGCTTCGCTTTGATGGGCAACGGCTACGCCTCCGTGCGGCCCACCCCCGGAGCGGACGTGTACGGCGTCCTTTACGACCTCGCGGACGCCGACGTCGCGCCCCTCGACGATTACGAGGACGTCGCCGGCGGTTTGTACGTCAAGGCGATGCTGCCGGTGACCCGAGGCGACGGGCCAGCCCAGGACGCGTTGGTCTACCTCGGCACCGACGCCACGGCCGGTCGCGCGATCCACGTCGGCTACATGGAGGGCATCGCGACCGCCGCCGACGCCTTCGCGCTGCCGGACGCCTACGTCGCCGCGTTGCGGACGCTGGTGCCGTGTGCCGCGTCAGGGCGGGGATCTCCGTCGTGATCCTTCCGACCGCCACCGACGTCGTCGGCTTGCGGGAGCGCGTCGCGACGTGGCGCGCGCGAAACCTCCGCGTCGCCCTGGTGCCGACGATGGGCGCGCTGCACGCCGGTCACGCCCGGCTCGTCGAGGTGGGCCGGAGCGTCGCCGATCGCGTGATCGTGTCCATCTTCGTCAACCCGACGCAGTTCGCGGCCGGGGAAGACTTCGCCGCCTACCCCCGCGACCTCCAGACCGATCGCCGGAACGCGGCGGCGGCCGGCGCCGACCTGGTCTACGCGCCCGACGTCATGTACCCGGCCGGCTTCGCGACGACCGTCCGCCTCGAGGGGCCTGCCGTCGCCGGCCTCGAGGATCGCGCCCGACCAACCCATTTCGCGGGAGTCGCGACGGTGGTGACGAAGCTCCTGCTACAGGCCGCACCCGACGTCGCCCTCTTCGGCGAGAAGGATTTCCAGCAGCTTCGCGTGATCGAGCGCGTGGCGCTCGACCTCGACGTGCCGGTGCGCATCCTCGGCGTCCCCACGGTACGCGACGATGGAGGCCTCGCCCTGTCGTCGCGCAACGCCTACCTGAGCGCGGAGGAGCGCCGCCGCGCCCCGGCCCTCCATGCCGCCCTGGCGACCGCGGTGGTCGCGATCGAGCGGGGCGAGCCGATCGATGACAGCGTGGACGCCGCATGCCGGGAGATCGTCGCGGCGGGCTTCGCCCTCGACTACGTCGCCGGCCGCCGCGCCGACACGCTGGCTCCGTTCGCCCCGGAGGAGGAGGGCGTCGGTCGCATCCTCGCCGCCGCGCGGCTCGGATCCACACGACTGCTTGATAACGTCGGTTTCCGGCGATCGGCACGCTTTACCACCGAGCGGAAAGACGCCATGGGTGGCGGAAGGTGACCGCGGGCGGGAGGCGGGTTCATGTGGAATGACTTGAAACAGTTGAACGCCAAGCAACGCAGCGCGGTCCTGGCCAGCTATCTCGGGTGGACGCTCGACGCGTTCGACTTCTTCATCCTCGTGTTCGTCTTGCCGGATGTCGCCAGAACGTTCGGAACGGATGTCAAATCCGTGTCTTACGCGGTTTTCCTCACCCTCGCCGCGCGACCGGTCGGCGCGTTGATCTTCGGCCTCGCCGCCGACAAGTACGGGCGACGTCCGACCCTGATGGTCGACATCATCCTGTTCTCCGTTCTCGAATTCGCCTCCGGCTTCGCTCCCAGCCTCGGCGCGTTCCTCGTGTTGCGCATCCTGTTCGGCGTGGCGATGGGGGGCGAGTGGGGTGTCGGCGCGTCCTTGACGATGGAAACCATCAACCCGAAGGCGCGCGGCATCGTTTCGGGCATCCTGCAAGCCGGCTATCCCAGCGGCTACCTCCTCGCGTCCATCGTGTTCACGGTGCTGTACCCGATCATCGGCTGGCGCGGCATGTTCATGGTCGGCGCCGCGCCGGCGCTCCTCGTGCTCTACATCCGCTCGAACGTCGACGAATCGCCGGTGTTCCTCGCCAACGAGCGGCAAGCCCGCAAACCGAGCCTCGCCGCCGTCCTGAAGGCCAACGCCCGCCTCTTCGCCTTCGCCGTCATCCTCATGGGCGCCTTCAACTTCTTCAGCCACGGGACGCAGGACCTTTACCCGACCTTCCTGCGCCAGCAGATGAAGTTCACGCCCCACGTCACCGGCCTCATCGCCATCGTCTTCAACATCGGCGCGATGTGCGGCGGGATCACCTTCGGCACCTTGTCGGAGCGGATCGGGCGTCGTCGGGCCATCGCCATCGCCGCGATCTGCGCCCTGCCGGCGATCCCGTTCTGGGCCTACGGCGGCACGCCGGTCATCCTGGCGGCCGGCGGCTTCGTGCTCCAGTTCGCCGTGCAGGGCGCTTGGGGCGTCGTGCCCGTCTACCTCAACGAGCTGTCGCCCGACGCGGTGCGCGGGACCTTCCCCGGTTTCGCTTACCAGATCGGCAACCTTATCGCCTCCTACAACGCCGTCATCCAGAGCGACATCGCCGAGCACATGAACGGCGACTACGCCTTCGGCCTCGCGATCGTCGCCGCGATCGTCGCCGTGCTGGTGGCCGGTCTCGCCCTGGCAGGCTCCGACACCAGGGGCGTCTTGTTCGCCGGCATGAAGCCGGCGTCGGAGCCGGTGTCTTGAGCGACGGCGAACGGGCGATCGCCGTTCACGTCACCGGGGCGGTGCAGGGCGTGTCGTATCGCGCCTACACCAGGGCGCAGGCGGTTCGGCTCGGCGTCAGGGGATGGGTGGCCAATCGCGACGATGGCTCCGTCGACGCGGCGCTGCTCGGGGGCGGCGACGCGCTGGCCGAGTTGGTCGGCCTCATGCGGCGCGGGCCGCCGCACGCCACGGTCGAGGGGGTCGACGTGCGATCGACCGATCGCGCGCGGACGGAGGAAGCGCCGCCCGAACACGGCATCGCGTTCTGAAGGCTTCGGAAGCGTGAGGGTCCCTCACACGTCGACCAGCTTCGTCGCGAAGGCGGCGCGCTCCTGGATGAAGGCGAAACGAGCTTCCGCCTTGTTGCCCATCAGGCGCTCGACGCTGTCACTGGTCCGCTCGCGCGACTCGTCGACCACCGCCACGCGCAGGAGGTTGCGGCGCCGGGGGTCCATGGTGGTCTCCTTCAACTGCGCCGGCAGCATCTCGCCGAGCCCTTTGAAGCGGCTCGTCTCGATCTTGCCCTTGCCGGTCAGCACCTTCTTCAAGATTTCGGCGCGGTGGCGCTCGTCGCGCGCGTAGGCGTGGGTCGCGCCCTGCGTCAGGCGATAAAGTGGCGGCACGGCGAGGTACAGGTGACCGGCCTCGATCAGCTTGGGCATCTCCCGATAGAAGAAGGTGATGAGGAGCGAGGCGATATGGGCGCCGTCGACGTCGGCGTCGGTCATCACGATGACCTTGTCGTAGCGCAGGTCCCCGGCCGCGTAGCGTGCGCCCGTGCCGCAGCCGAGCGCCTGCGCGAGGTCGGCGAGCTGCTGGTTGGCGGCAAGCTTGTCGCGCGTCGCGTTCGCCACGTTGAGGATCTTGCCCCGCAGCGGCAGCACGGCCTGGCTCGCGCGGTCGCGCGCCTGCTTGGCCGAGCCGCCGGCGCTGTCCCCCTCGACGATGAAGATTTCCGATCCCTGCGCCTGGTTGTTGGTGCAATCGGCCAGCTTGCCCGGCAGGCGCAGCTTGCGGGTCGCGGTCTTGCGGGACACATCCTTCTCGGCGCGCCGCCGGAGCCGTTCCTCCGCGCGCTCGACGCTCCAATCGAGCAGCCGCGCCGCCTGCGAGGGCAGGGAGGCCAGCCACTGGTCGAAGGCGTCGCGCACCGCCTGCTCGACGAGGCGGGACGCGTCCGTGCTCATCAGCCGGCCCTTGTTCTGGCCCTGGAACTCCGGCTCCCGCAGGAACACCGAGATCAGCGCCGCGCAGGACACCATCACGTCGTCGGCGGTGAGGACGGCGGCGCGCTTGGCTTGGCCGACGCGTTCGGCGTGGTCGCGCAGGCCGCGCAGCAAGGCGTTGCGAAGGCCCGCCTCGTGCGTGCCGCCGTCGGGCGTGGGGATGGTGTTGCAGTAGGATTGTACGCGACCGTCGTCATCGGCCAGCCAGCACAAGGCCCATTCCAGCGAGCCGTGGCCGCCCGGCCGCGTCACCTTGCCGGTGAACACCTGGTCGGCGACGAGCGTCTTGCCGGCGGTGTCCTGCGCCAGCGAGTCCTTCAGGCCGCCGGGGAAATGGAACACCGCCTCGCGCGGGACCCCGCCCTCGTTGTTGAGGGCGGTGTTGTGCCAGCGGATCTCGACGCCGCCGAACAGGTAGGCCTTGGCCCGCGCCATCTTGAAGAGCCGCACCGGCTTCAGGGCGGCGTCCGCGCCGAAGATCTGCGGATCGGGCTTGAAGCGCACCTTGGTGCCGCGCCGGTTCAGCACCTTGCCGACCGTGACGAGCCCCGAGGTCGGCAGGCCGCGCGAGAACGTTTGACGATACAGGGTTTGCCCGCGCGCGACCTCCACCTCGAGCGCCTCCGACAGCGCGTTGCAGACCGAAACGCCCACGCCGTGCAGGCCGCCCGATGTCTGGTACGCGCCCGAATCGAATTTGCCGCCGGCGTGCAGCACGGTCATGATGACCTCGACCGTCGATTTGCCCGGGAACTTCGGGTGCGGCTCGACCGGCATGCCCCGGCCGTTGTCGGTCACGGTGACGGCGCCCTCCGCGTCGAGCAGCACGTCGATGAAGGTCGCGTGCCCGGCCACCGCCTCGTCCATCGCGTTGTCCAACACCTCGGCGAAGAGGTGGTGCATCGCGCCCTCGTCGGTGCCGCCGATGTACATGCCCGGCCGCCGCCGCACCGGTTCCAGGCCTTCCAGCACCTCGATGGAGGCGGCGTTGTACTCGGTCTCGGCGACGATCGTTGGTTTGAAGGGCGCCATCTCGGCCTTGGTCGCGGGTCGTCGCGCCTGTGCGAGGGCGGCCGGGGGCTTGTGCGCCGCTGCGAAGAGGTCACGCGTGTTGGCCATGCCGGTCGTCTCGCTCGAGCTAGGGACTTAACGGGGGTCGAAGCGCCTCGGCCCGTCGGCGCGAACCAAGCATCACGAGCCGGCGCTGAATGGAACATAACAGAAACATTTCAGCAAATCACTTCACGTATCCTTAATCGGCCGCCTGCTAGCCTGGAGGGTGACGGACGTCCGTTCGAGCGCGCATCATGGCCGATCAACCCTTAACCATCGTTATCGTCTTCGATCATGCCTCCGTCACCGGCGGGCAGGCGAAGGTCGCCTTCGACAGCGCGGTGGGGCTGAAGCGCCACGGTCATCGGCCCATCGTCTTCGCGGCGGCAGGCCCCATCTCGCCGGACCTCGTCGCGGCCGGCATCGAGACGGTCTGCCTCGACCAGAGCGACCTCGTCGGCAACCCGTCTCGCGCCGCCGCCGCCGTGCAGGGCATCTGGAACGTCGCCGCCGCCAGGGCGCTCGAGGCGCTGTTGGCGCGCCTGCCGCGCGGCGAGACGATCGTCCACGTCCACGGCTGGGCGAAGGCGCTCTCGCCCTCGATCGCCGGGCCGATCGCGCGCTCGACGTTGCCGGCGATCTACACGATCCACGAGTACTTCCAGTTCTGCCCCAACGGCGGTTTCTACAACTACCAGGACCACCACGTCTGCACGCTGAAGCCGCTGTCGACGGCGTGCTGGACGACGAACTGCGATTCGCGCAGTTACGCGCGCAAGCTGTGGCGCAACGTCAGGCTCACCGCCGCCAAGCACGTCGCGCACCTGCCCGACGTCTTCTCCGACTACGTCGCGATATCCCGGTTCCAGCGGGCCATCGTGGCGCCGTTGGTGCCGGCCGCCGCCCGGCTCCACGACGTGGCCAACCCCATCTCCATCCCGGACTTCGGACCCAAGGCCGATCCGTGTGCCGGCGAGGTCATCTTCGTCGGGCGGCTGTCGCCCGAGAAGGGGACCTTCCTCTTCGCCGAGGCGGCGCGCCGCGCGGGGATGGTGCCCACCTACGTCGGCGACGGGCCGGTGGCCGGGGAGCTCGCGGCCCGATATCCCGAGGCGAGGCTGCTCGGCTGGACCGATCCGGCCGGCGTGCAACGGGCGATGCGCGCCGCCCGCGCCCTGGTGTTCCCCTCGCTCTGGTACGAGGGCCAGCCCCTCACGGTGCTCGAGGCCAAGGGCCTCGGCGTGCCGGTGATCGTCAGCGACGCCTGCGCCGGGCGCGAGGAGGTCGAGGACGGCGTGACCGGCCTCTGGTTCAAGAGCGGCGACGCCGACGACCTCGCCCGCGCGCTCGCCGCGACCCGCGACGACGCCGCCGTAGCCGCCATGTCGTTGGCCGCCACCCAGGCGTACTGGGTCGACCCACCGACACTCGACGCCCACGTTGCCAAGATCCTGGACATTTACCAGGGCATGCTGAGCAGGGTCAGCGGAAGAGTGCCTGCGGAAACGTCAACCAAGGCCTACCATGCCGTATCGCTAGGCACCGGCGCCGCGACGCGCCGAGCCTAGGTCGGCGCCGCATTGGGACCCGGACCGCGTCGGCGGCGTTCGCCTAGGACGAGTAGTACATGTCGTACTCGACCGGGTGCGGCGTCGTTTCGACGCGCAGCACCTCGGGACGTTTCAAGGCGACGTAGGCCTCGACGAAGTCCTCCGTGAAGACGCCGCCGGCTGTCAGGTAGCCGTGATCGTCCTCCAGCGCCTCCAGCGCCTCGCGCAGCGAGCCGCACACCGTGGGAATCGCCTTCAACTCGTCGGCCGGGAGTTCGTACAAGTCCCTGTCCATCGCCGCGCCGGGATCGATCTTGTTCTTAATGCCGTCGAGCCCGGCCATCAGCATGGCGGTGAAGGCGAGGTAGGGATTGGCGATCGGGTCGGGGAAGCGCACCTCCAAGCGCTTCGCCTTGGGGTTGTTGGTGTAGGGGATACGGCACGACGCGGAGCGGTTGCGGGCGGAATAGGCCAGCAGCACCGGCGCCTCGAAGCCCGGCACGAGCCGCTTGTAGGAATTGGTCGAGGGGTTCGTCAGCGCGTTCAGGGACCGCGCGTGCTTGATGATGCCGCCGATGTACCAGAGGCATTCCTGGCTGAGGTCGGCGTATTTGTCGCCGGCGAACAACGGCTTGCCGTCCTTCCAGATCGATTGGTGCACGTGCATGCCCGAGCCGTTGTCGCCGTACACGGGTTTCGGCATGAAGGTGGCAGTCTTGCCGTAGCTCTGCGCGACCTGGTGGATGCAGTATTTGTAGACCTGCATGTGATCGGCCACCTCGGTCAGGGGACCGAACTTCAGGCCGAGCTCGTGCTGGGCGGAGGCGACCTCGTGATGGTGCTTCTCGACCTTGACGCCCATGGAAGCCATGGCGGCGAGCATCTCGCCGCGCATGTCCTGCGCCGAATCCTGCGGGGGCATGGGGAAGTAGCCGCCCTTGGCGCGGATCCGGTGGCCGAGGTTGCCGCCCTCGTAGGGTGTGTCCGAGTTGGACGGTAGCTCGCTCGAATCGAGGGTGAAGCCCGTGTTGTAGGGATCGGTCCGGAACCGCACGTCATCGAAAACGAAGAACTCCGCCTCGGGGCCGAAGTACACTTGGTCGCCGATCCCGGCCGAAGCCGCGTAGGCCTCGCCCCTGCGGGCGATGCCGCGCGGGTCGCGCCCGTAAGGTTCGCCGGTGGTCGGCTCCAGCACGTCGCAGACGATCGACAGCGTCGGCGCGGCGAAGAAGGGGTCCATCGCCGCGGTGGTGGGATCGGGCATCAGCGTCATGTCGGATTCGTTGATCGCCTTCCAGCCGGCGATCGACGAGCCGTCGAACATGGTGCCGTCGCCGAACAGGTCCTCGTCGACCATCGACTGATCGAAGGTCACGTGCTGCCACTTGCCGCGGATGTCGGTGAAACGCAGGTCGACGTACTTGATGTCGTTGTCCCTGATGGCTTTCAGCACGTCGGCCGGGGTTTTCATGTCCGATGATCTCCTGGGGTCGCCGGGGTGGCCCGGCGGGGCGCGGGCGAGCGCGTTCGCGCGATTGATATCGGCCCGGCGGCGCGGTTGCCAGTCGTCGCCCCGTAGAAAAAAGCCGAGGGTGGGTCGCCGTTGGCCGCCCGACCGGGGAACGCGGCACGCCCGCCGCGCCGGGTCGGACGTCCACGAGCCTCACCTTTGAACACGTGCGAGCCTCGTCCATGGAGGGAGGCGGCGGTGTCCGCGCAGCGCGGGATCTGGCATGGTCCGTGCGAGCGGGCGGACACCCCGGACGGCCACGAGCCGCCCGGGCGATGTCACGCATGTTCGCATCCGCGAAGAACGAGAGATGCTGAATGACCAAGTACAAGCTTGAGTACCTGTGGCTCGATGGCTATCGGCCGGCCCCCAACCTTCGCGGCAAGACGCAGATCAAGGAGTTCGACGGCTTCCCGAGCCTGGAACAGTTGCCGCTGTGGGGCTTCGATGGCAGCTCGACCCGGCAGGCGGAAGGACGCAGTTCGGATTGCGTGTTGAAGCCGGTGCGCCACTTCGTCGATAGCCAACGCACGAACGGCGTGCTGGTGATGTGCGAGGTGATGATGCCCGACGGCACCACGCCCCACCCGACCAACGACCGCGCGACCATCCTCGACGATCCCGGCGCCTGGTTCGGCTTCGAGCAAGAGTATTTCTTCTATCAAGACGGTCGCCCGCTCGGCTTCCCGCCCACCGGATACCCCGCGCCCCAAGGGCCCTATTACACCGGCGTCGGCTACAGCAACGTCGGGGCCATCGCCCGCCAGATCGTCGAGGAACACCTGGACATCTGCCTCGCCGCCGGCATCAACCACGAGGGCATCAACGCCGAGGTGGCCAAGGGGCAGTGGGAGTTCCAGATCTTCGGCAAGGGCTCCAAGAAGGCGGCCGACGAGATGTGGGTCGCGCGCTACATGTTGCAGCGGCTGACCGAGAAGTACGGCATCGACATCGAGTATCACTGCAAGCCGCTGGGCGACACGGACTGGAACGGCTCGGGCATGCACGCCAACTTCTCCACGGCCTACATGCGAGACGTGGGCGGCAAGGCGTATTTCGAGAAGTTGATGGCGGCCTTCGAGAAGAACAAGGACGACCACATCGCGGTCTACGGTCCCGACAACCACCTCCGCCTCACCGGCCTGCACGAGACGCAGTCTATCCACCAGTTCTCCTACGGCGTCGCCGACCGTGGCGCCTCCATCCGCGTCCCCCATTCCTTCGTCAACAACGGCTACAAGGGCTACCTGGAGGATCGCCGCCCCAATTCGCAGGGCGACCCCTATCAGATCGCGTCGCAGATCCTGAAGACCATCGCGTCCGTACCGGTCGAAGCGGCGGAACGGTCCGCCGCCGCCTGATCGTCACACTTGACGCGGGGCGCCAAGCCGCTCCGCGTCGAGGCCCAATCCGGGCATCGGAAGTCCGGGGATCCGAGATGCTGACGCTCCGTCCCAACTGCGAATGCTGCGACCGCGACCTGCCGCCACAGAGCCGGGACGCGCGAATCTGCTCGTTCGAGTGCACCTTCTGCGGCGACTGCGCCGACCACGTCCTGAAGGGACGCTGCCCGAACTGCGCCGGCGACCTGGTGCCGAGACCGATCCGTCCGGCCGTATGGCTGGCTCGCGCGCCCGCGTCGACCGAACGCGTGTTAAAACCGGCCGGATGCGCGTCCCCGGCGGCGTGATCTCACCGTCCAGTCGAGTCGCGACCTAAATCGCGTCCGACCCGGTCTCGCCCGTCCTGATGCGAACCGCCTCCTCGATGGCGGACACGAAGATCTTGCCGTCGCCGATGCGGCCGGTTTGCGCGGCGTTCCTGATCGCTGCCACGGCGGCCTCGATGGCGCCGTCGTTGAGGACCACCTCGATCTTCACCTTGGGCAGGAAATCGACCACGTATTCCGCCCCGCGGTACAGCTCCGTATGGCCTTTCTGGCGACCGAAGCCCTTGGCTTCGATGACCGTGATCCCCGCGACACCCGCCTCGTGCAGCGCTTCCTTCACCTCGTCGAGCTTGAACGGCTTGATGATGGCCTCGATCTTCTTCATCGCCCCAACCTTCTCCGCAGGCTCTCTCGATCGCCAAGCGTCCGCCTGGAACCTGCCTAGCAGCCGCTGTGCCATGGTGGCGAGACTCTTGCGGTGACAGGCAAGCGGCGGCTCGGACGATGCCCGACCATCAGCGCGGGGGCGAGGCCTCATATCATGGGATGGGTCGTCGGACCCGTCCGTGATCCAGTCCGAAAGTCTAGAGGATCATGACCGCACGTAACCGGGATCGATCGTGGCTCGGCCTTCCAACCAACCTGGGACGGGAAGCCCTTTCGCCCGCAGGAACGCCGGGTTGAAGAGCTTGGATTGGTATCGCGTTCCCGAATCACAGAGGATCGTCACAATCGTGTGGCCAGGACCAAGGTCGCGCGCGAGCCGCATCGCGCCGGCGACGTTGATGCCGGACGATCCCCCGAGCAGTAGCCCCTCGTGTTCCGCCAGGTCGAAGACGATGGGCAGCGCTTCCGCGTCGCTGACCTGGTACGCGCCGTCGACCGGCGCGCCCTCCAGGTTGGCCGTGATGCGGCCCTGGCCGATTCCCTCGGTAACGGAGTTACCTTCCGCGTGCAGGTGCCCCCGCGCGTAGAAGCCGTAGAGGGCCGAACCCATCGGGTCCGTCACGGCGATCTTGATGGCCGGGTTCATGGCCTTCAGGGCGAGGCCGACCCCCGCCACCGTCCCGCCGGTGCCGACCGCGCAGGTGAAGCCGTCCACCGTGCCTCCCGTCTGCCGCCAGACCTCCGGGCCGGTCGTCAGGCGATGGGCCTCCCGGTTGGCGAGATTGTCGAACTGATTCGCCCACACCGCGCCCTCCGGCAGCTCGCGTGCCAGTCGCTCGGCGAGCCGGCCGGATAGCTTTACGTAGTTGTTCGGATCCTTGTAGGGGACCGCCGGCACCTCGATCAGGTCCGCGCCCTGCAAGCGCAGCATGTCCTTCTTCTCCTGGCTCTGGGTGTCGGGGATCACGATCACCGCGCGGAAGCCGAGCGCCTTGGCGACGAGCGCGATGCCGATGCCCGTGTTGCCGGCGGTGCCCTCCACGATCGTGCCGCCCGGCTTCAACGCGCCCCGCTCCATCGCGTCCCGGATGATGAAGAGTCCGGCCCGGTCCTTCACCGATCCGCCGGGGTTCATGAACTCCGCCTTGCCGAGGATGGTGCAACCCGTCGCCTCCGACGCGTGCCGGAGCTTGATGAGCGGCGTGTTGCCTATGGCATCGAGCACGGAGGAGGCTGGCGACATCGGACGGGTCCAACGGTTGAGGCGGGTTGTGGCGTGACCGTCTATATGGTGCCGGCGGCGGCGGCGATGTCCATCCCCACGACCGGTCGCGAGGAGGATCCACCGCCATGTTTCGTGCCGCCCCGTTTCGGGCCTCGCCGGCCGACGGCGTCGCCTGGGTCACGGGGGCCAGCGCCGGCATCGGTCGGGCGCTGGCGCTCCGCCTGGCGGGGCAGGGCTGGCGCGTCGCCGTCACCGCTCGCCGCGCCGACGCGCTGGCCGCCCTCGTGGCGGAGGGCGGACATGGGGGCGAAATCGTCGCCTATCCCGGCGACGTCACCGACGGGGCGCGCATGGCGGCGATCGTGGCGGCGATCGAGGCGCGCGAAGGGCCGCTCGCCCTCGCGATCCTCAACGCCGGTTTCTACGATCCCCGCGAACGCGATCGCTTCGACGCCACCGTCGCGCTGCGGACGATCGACGCGAACCTCGGCGGCCTGACGCGATGCCTCGATCCGCTGCTGCGGGCGATGGTGCCGCGCGGCCGCGGCCAGGTCGCCGTGGTCGCCTCGCTCGCCGGCTACGGCGGCGTGCCGGGCTCGCTCGCCTACGGCGCGTCGAAGGCGGCGATGATCACCGTGGCGGAAGCTCTGCGCCTGACCTACGCGCCCGCCGGCCTGACGATCCAGGTGGTCAACCCCGGCTTCGTCAGGACGGCGATGACGGCCGCCAACGATTATTCCATGCCCTTCATGATGAGCGCGGAGGCGGCCGCCGAGCGCATCCTGGTCGGGCTCGAGCGCGGGGGATTCGAGATCGCCTTCCCCAGGCGGCTCGCTTGGACGATGAAGGCCGTTCGACTGCTGCCCTACGCCCCCTGGTTGAAGCTGATGGCGCGCGCCACGGCCCGGGTGAGGATCGATAGGTCGTGAGCCTCCCCTACTGCGGATTCTCCAAGCTCAGCGTTTCCGAGCCCTCGTCGTAGGCGAAGAGTTCGCCGTAGCGCCCCCAATTGACGACGCTCTTCAGCGTCCTTTCGGCGTACTCGTCGGACATGTGGTCCTCCAGTTCCTCCAGGAACCGTGAGGAGCGGGCGGCGTGCGAGGGCCGCTCGTCCAGCACCATCCTTATGCGTGCGGCGAGGGGGACGTAGGCGAGGAGGTGGTCGCCGAACAGCTTCTTGCGGGCGTCGGTTTCCATGTCGGCGAAGCGCGTGCCGGCGGTCGTCAGCTTGATCGCGCCGTCGGCGATCTCGGCGAAACGCATCAGCTGCAGGGTTTCGGCGACCGGAAACAGGTCGTCGATCTCCATCTGCAGCGTTTCGGCAAGCTCCGGCAGCTTGGCCCGGCCGCCGTAGGGCGCGGCGGCGATCTCCTCGATCATGCCGGCGATGGTGTTGGTCGACACGCGGGGCAGGGCCATGCCAAGGCCGAGCCCCGGGAAGGTGCCGTCGCGACCGAGCGTCTGGACCGGGGCCGCCCGCTTCGTCATGAGGGCGTAGATCTTGTCGACCATTTGCCGGAACTCGGGGTCGAGTCGGTTGCGTGGATGCTGCATGCCGACCGCGATCTCGGCGGCGATCCGACCGGGGTTCGATGATAGGACGACGATGCGGTCGCACATCAGCACCGCCTCCTCGATGTTGTGCGTGACCATCAGGATCGATTTCGTCGGCATGCGGCCCTCCACCCAGAGGTCGAGCAGGTCGGTGCGCAGCGTCTCCGCGGTCAGCACGTCGAGGGCGGAGAAGGGCTCGTCCATCAGCAGGATCTTGGGATTGACGACGAGCGCGCGGGCGAAGCCGACGCGCTGTCGCATGCCGCCCGACAGCTCCTTGGGGAAGGCCGACTCGAAACCATCGAGGCCGATCAGGTCGATCGCCGCCAACGCCCGCTTGCGGGCTTCCGCCTCTGGCACCCCCTTCGAGCGCAGCCCGATCTCGACGTTGGCGAGCACGGTCAGCCACGGGAACAGCGCGAAGGACTGGAACACCATGGCCAGCCCGTTCACCGGTCCCCGCACCGGTGCGTCCTCGTAGGTGACCCGACCCTCGCTTGGAAGGGACAAGCCGGCGACGATGCGCAGCAACGACGACTTCCCGCAACCCGAGCGTCCCAGTAGGCCGACGATCTCGCCGGACTTCAGCTGCAACGACACGTGGTCGAGCACGAGCGGCCCGATCTCGCCCGACCCGGTGCGGTAGCGTTGGACCACGTCGTCGACCTCGAGGATCGAGCTGAGCCGTTCTTGCAGCATGGCTGACCCTCAAGCGTCGGGGAGCGTGGCGGTCGCCGCGATCGACACGGTGATGACGTGGCTAGGCGAGGCGGAGGCGCTTCTCGGCGAGCCCGAACAAGGGTCGCCAGAGTAGGCGGTTGAACAGGATCACGAACACGCTCATGACGGCGACGCCCAGGACGATGTGCTGGAAGTCGCCCCGTTGGGTCGCGATCGCGATGTAGGAGCCGATCCCTTGCGCGATCTCGACCTTGTCCCCGGCTTTCACGTATTCCGCGACGATGGCGGCGTTCCACGACCCGCCTGACGCGGTCAAGGCCCCGGTCACGTAATAGGGGAAGATGCCGGGGATCATGACCTTGATCCACCAGTCCCACCCTCGGATGCCGAAGCTCTTCGAGGCTTCCTGGAGATCGGTCGGGAAGGCCTGCGCGCCGGCGATGACGTTGAACAGGATGTACCATTGCGTGCCGAAGATGATGAGCACGCTGAGCCAAACGTTAGGGTTGAGCGAGAAGGCCGCGATCAGCAGCACCGCGAGCGGGAAGACCACGTTGGCCGGGAAGGCGGCGAGGAACTGGGCCAGCGGCTGGACCCGCTCGGCGAGCTTCGGCCGCAACCCGATCCAAATCCCGATCGGCACCCATATGGCCGTGGCGATCACGATGAGGACGAAGACGCGGGTCATCGTGTAGGAGGTTAGGATCATCGCGCGGCCGACCTCGCCCCACGTCACGGTCGTCGACACGTAGCGCACGACCATGGCCGCCGCCGCCAAGCCGACCGCGCCGGTGGCCGCGTAGAACGCGACGTCGACGGCGAGGCGCATGCGGGGGTTCGGTTCGGCCTCCTCCGCCCGATGCCGGCGGGGCGGCCGTAAGCTCAGCAGGGCCATCCGCCTGAACGCGCGCGCGGGGACCATCATGAGGTGGCGCGACCAGCGCGTGCGCATGAACGCGTCCATTGCCCAGGAGCGTTCCTGCTGCTGGTTGGCGACGAGCTCCACCCGGAAGCGCGACGCGAAAGCGACGAGCGGCCGGAACAGGAGTTGGTCGTAGGCGAGGATGACGACGCCCATCGTCGCCACGGCGGCGACGATCGCCCCGTAGTCGGAGCGCGCGTTGGCCAGGTCGATGTAGGAGCCGATGCCGGGCAGCTTGGTCGAGTTGTCGCCGACGGTGATGGCCTCCGAGGCGACCACGAAGAACCAGCCGCCCGACATGGACATCATCATGTTCCAAACGAGGCCGGGCATGGCGAAGGGCGTTTCCAGCTGCCAGAAGCGCTGCCAAGGCGACAGGTCGAGGCCGCGAGACACCTCGATCAGGTCGGCCGGCACGCTGCGCAGCGATTGGTAGAACGAGAAGGCCATGTTCCAGGCCTGGCTCGTGAAGATGGCGAAGATCGCCGCCGCCTCGTAGCCGGCGACCGAACCCGGGAACAGGTTGACGAAGAACACGACCAGGAACGCCAGGAAGCCCAGGATCGGCACCGACTGCAGCACGTCGAGCAGCGGGATCATGATCCTCTCCGCGCGCGCGCTCTTGGCGGCGAGCGTGGCGTAAGTGAAGGTGAAGACCAGCGAGAAGCCGAGCGCGATGAACATCCGCAGCGTGGTTCGAAGCGCGTAATAGGGCAGGTAGAGCACCGACAGGTGGATGTCGGTGGCACCCGCCGCCTTCAACGGCATGAGCGCACCCTGGCCGGCGTGCACGACCGCGATGAGGATCGCGAAAACGAGGGCGAGCGCCAGAACGTCGAACTGGTTGGGGAAGGCGTTGCGTCCCAGCGACGTGAAAGCGACGAATCTCGGCATGATCCCTTTGTCGTCGGTGTCGCGCGCTCAAAACCATCATTTCGCATGACAAGCAAGGGCGCGGAGCGGGCAAGGAGCCGGGTAGCCGATAGGCCGGCGGCTGACAAGCACGGTCCGTCGGCGTGAGACGCAGCCCCATGATGGTGCGGCCTGGCGGTTTTGGGATTCCGCCCCATGGCGTGCTAAAGCCCGCCTCGATCACCCGCGATCGAGGATGGGGTTTCTTGCCGGCAGGTTTTCTCGACGCCTTCCTCCGCCGCGCGGCGAGCGAGCCGGAAGCGGCCGCCATCGTGGTTTACGGGGGCGACGCCGCCTCGACGCTCACGAACGCCGCCCTGAAGGCCGGCGCGCTGCGCTGGGCATCGGTGTTCCGCGCCCGTGGCGCCAGGACCGGCGACGTGATCCTCTTGTCCCTGCCGCTTCGCGCCGACTTGATCGAGGCTTTCCTCGGCGCGCTCTGCGCGGGATGCGTTCCCTCCATCATGCCGGTGCCCTCGGTCAAGCAGGACCCGGCGCTGTTCTGGTCGAGCCACAACCGCTTGTTCGCACGTCTCGGCGGGGGGCTCATCCTGACCACGGCGGCGAACGGGGCGGCGATCACCACGCACGTGCGCGACGCGACGATGACGGTGCTGACGCCCGAAGACCTCGGGACCGTTCGCGCCCCGGACGACGAACAGGTCCATCCCTGGCGTCCCGATGACATCGCGTGCCTGCAGCATTCGTCGGGGACGACCGGGCTGAAGAAGGGCGTGGCCTTGAGCTTCGCGGCCATCGACGCCCAGCTCGACGCCTACGCGCGCGCGCTCGGCATCGGGCGCCGCGACACGATCGTGTCTTGGTTGCCGTTGTACCACGACATGGGCTTCGTCGCCTGCCTGCTGCTGCCCTTGGCGCTCGGCACGCGAAGCGTGTTGCTCGACCCTTTCGACTGGCTGGTCGATCCGCTTTCCTTCTTCGAGGCCATCGAGCGCCACGCCGGGACCTTCGCTTGGCTGCCGAATTTCGCCTTCGCCCACCTCGTCACGGCCGCCGGCGAAGATGCCCTTGAAGGGGATGATGCGCGCCGGGCCGACCTGTCGTCGTTGCGGGCGTTGGTCGACTGCTCCGAAGCGTGCCGTCCGGAAACGCTCGCGGCTTTCGAGCGACGCTTCGCCGGCTGGGGTTTGCGCCCTGCCTGCCTGCGCACGTGCTACGCGATGGCGGAAACGGTGTTCGCGGTGACCCAGAGCATCGAAGGGCGGGCGCCCCCGATCGTGCGGGTGGACCGGGCCATGCTGGAAGCCGGGCGCCTCGTGCCGACCGGTGAAGACGAGGATGGCGGCGTGGCGCTCGTCAGTTCCGGGGTGCCGCTGGCCGGGGTCGACGTGACGATCCTCGATGAGCACTACGATCCCGCCGAGCCCGACCGCGTCGGGCAGATCGCGGTCAAGGCCCCGTTCCTTTTCGCCGGCTACCATGGCGAGCCCGACCGCACGGCCGCCACCTTCCACCACGGTTCCTACCTCACGGGCGACCTCGGGTTCCGGATGGGGGACGAGCTCTTCGTCCTCGGCCGGCGCGACGACCTCCTGGTCCTGCTCGGCCGCAATGTTTACGCCAACGAGGTCGAGGCCCTGCTCGGCGACGTTCCCGGCCTGAAGCCCGGGCGTGTCCTCGCCCTCGGCCTGCACGACGAAGCGATCGGAAGCCAACAATTGATCGTCCTTGCCGAGAGATCCGACGATAGGATGGAACCACGCGGCGTGCGCGTGGGTATCCGGGATCGCCTGGAAGGCACCCTCGGCATCACGCCGAGGAGGATCGTCTTCGTCGAAGCGGGCTGGTTGGTGAAGTCCACGAGCGGGAAGATCAATCGCGGCGAGAACCGTCGCAAATTCTTAGCTTGCCGAAGCATCGGTGGCGGATGCTGATGCCGGTGACACCGAGGAGGGCGGGAATGGCGGACGTCTCCGCAAAGGTTCGCGAGATCGTTGCCTCGACCTTCGGCGTCGACGTGGCGGACCTGTCCGATGCCACGACGGCGCGCGACGTCGAGGGCTGGGATTCGCTCGCGCACGCGACGCTGATCCTGCGCCTCCAGCGCATCTTCAAGGTTCGGCTCGAGCCGGCGAAGGCCAATGGTGCCCAGGACCTTGGCTCCCTGAGCGCGATCATCGCCCAAGCGATCGGACGCCATGGTTAGGTCGATTGATGACGTGGGTTAGGTTGATCGATGACTTGGATTAGGTTGATCGATGA
>CAXSDP010000001.1:82136-93882 GCA_964235705.1 uncultured Beijerinckiaceae bacterium
TTAGGTTGATCGATGACTTGGATTAGGTTGATCGATGATTTGGGCTAGGCTGACCAATGGCTAGGCTGATCAACCGGCTGCTGCTGCGCGGCGTCTTCCAACGCGTGTTGAGGAGCGTGCAGCCGATCGTCTACGGGACGGCGATGAAGCTGCGCACGATGCGTAACGATCGCGAAGCCGAAGCCGTCGCACCCTTCGACAGCCGCATCCGCTTCCAGCACGTGCCGCTGAAGGGCCGCGACGGGTTCCTGTTCCATCGGGACCACGACGCGCTCGATCAATTGACGGCGAACCTCGTCCTTCGTCGACGGCAGATCGACGTTTGGATCGCCGCACTCAAGGGGCGTCTCGCTTGGTGCGCCGACAACGGCAGCGTCATGCGCTTCCTGATCATCCCGGAGAAGCACGTCGTCTACGACGGCAAGTTGCCGCGCTTCATCCGCGTGTCGCCCCAGCGCGCCGCGATGCAATTGCTCGAGGCCGTCGAGGGCGACCTATCGGACCGGACCTTCTACCCGGTCGAGGCGCTTCGCGCGGCGAGCCGGGTCAAGCCGACGTTCTTCAGGACCGACACGCATTGGAACGGCTACGGCGCGTTCGTCGCCTACCAAGCCTTGATGGACAGTCTGCGGCCGGAGATCGCGCTGGAAACCGTGGGGGAGGGCGAACTCGTTTGGAAGGAGCGTCCCTACGTCGGTGACCTCGGGGTGCGCTTCACCCGCGAGCGGGGCGAAACGATGATCACCGCCGAGCCGACGGCGAACTACAAGCTCGCCTTCCAGAACCACAACTTCGCCCGCGGCGCGGTCCACGTCTACGAGAACGAGCGACGCGACCTGCCGACCTGCGTCCTGTTCCGCGACTCGTTCGCGAACTTCCTCATTCCCTACCTGATGCGCGGGTTCTCGCGCCTCGTCGCCGTCAGCTCCTTGTCCTGCCACTATGACCTCCTCGATCAGGAAAAGCCCGACGTCGTCCTGTTCGTGGTGATCGAGCGTTTCATCGCCACCTTCGGCATGGGTCGGACGATCGAGCTGCCGGAGGACGCGCTACGGGTTCCCTTCGAGACGTTCTCGGGGACGGATCTCGGTGTCCTGCGACCCGCGCCGCCCCCACCCGATCCCGCTCCGATCCCCGATCCCGCTTCAACCGAGGTCGCCGTACCTGAAACCATCTCGGCCGACCCGTCGCCCGAACCCGCCGCGTCCGAGCCAGCGCCGGCCGCCCCCGCACCCGATGACCCGGCCACGCCGCCCGTGGTCGACCCGACCGAACCGCGGTCACCGGATCTTCCCCCGCTGCGAGGGGACGCATCGTTGGAACACGCGCCATCCGAGCCGCCGACGCTCGAAACCTCGTCCGGAGGCCCTGTGCCCCGGTGATCCCCTGACGAGCGGCGGCGAGGGTTGGCGCGACACGGCCGATGGAAACGCTTATGAGTCGACGCGGGCCCAAACTCGTGACGTTAACGGGGCGTTCGCGTATCGAGGATAACTTGAGGGGATGAGTTCCCGCGTGAATCGATCCGGCCGCTGGCGTTTGCCGCGTTTCCTTACCGTGCTCGCCGCCGCGTTGGTGGCGACGGGCCTCACCGCTTGCGCGCCCGACGTCGCCAACAGTCCCTATCCCTCGCCGCTCGCCTTCGCGATCCAAGGTATCGACGTTTCCAAGTACCAGGGCGACGTCGATTGGAACGCGGTGGCGGGCTCCGGCGTGCAGTTCGCCTGGATCAAGGCGACGGAAGGGGGTGACTACCTCGACGAGAAGTTCAGGCAGAACTGGGAGCTGTCGCGCGCCGCCGGCCTCCGACGCGGCGCCTACCATTTCGTGTACTGGTGCCGCTCCGCCCGCGACCAGGCGGCCTGGTTCCTGGCCAACGTGCCCAACGATCCCAGTGCCTTGCCGCCCGTGCTCGACGTCGAGTGGAATCCAACGTCGCGAACCTGTCCCGGCAAGATCTCCCGGGAAGCGGCGCTCGCCGACATGAGGGTGATCCTCGAGGCCATGGAGCGCGCTTATGGCAAGCGTCCGGTGATCTACACGTCGGTCGATTTCCACCGCGACGTGTTGCAGGGCGAGTTCCTCGACTACCCGATGTGGGTGCGCAGCGTGAAGGCCTACCCGGCCGTGCGTTACGGTGAGCGTCGATGGCACTTTTGGCAGCACACCGCCACCGGACAGGTGCCGGGCGTCCACGGCTACGTCGACCGAAACTGTTATTACGGCAGCCTGTCCGATTGGCAGACGTGGTTGGAGCAGCAGGTGCAGGGTTGAGCCCACCCGTGGCTCGTCGCCCTCCTGCCGGCCAGCCGAGGTCGAAGGGGCGGCTCGGGGACGTTGCCTCCTTCGATCCGCACGGTTAGTGTGAGACACAATTAACTTGGATGCATCCGTGCTGCTTGCCTTCTGCGCGCTCGCCGCCGGTTACCTCGCCGGGTCGATCCCCTTCGGCGTCATCATCACCCGGCTGGCCGGCGCGACGGACCCACGCCAAGTCGGATCTCGAAACATCGGTGCCACCAACGTGCTGCGCACGGGCCGCAAGGACCTCGCGGTCCTGACGCTCGTCGCCGACGCCCTGAAGGGGACCGTCGCGGTGCTGGCCTTCGCCCGCGCGGGCGAAGGCGACATCGCGCTCGTCGCCGCGCTCGGTGCCTTCCTCGGGCATCTCTACCCCGTCTTCCTCGGCTTCAAGGGCGGCAAGGGCGTGGCGACCTTCCTCGGCTGCCTGCTCGGCGTGGCGTGGCCGGCGGGGCTTTCGTTCATCGCGCTTTGGCTCCTGGTCGCCCTGGTCACGCGTTACTCCTCGGCAGCGGCCTTGCTGGCCAGCGCCCTTTCCCCGCTCGCGCTCCTGCTGCTTGGTCGCCAGGAGGCCGCGGCGCTGTTCGCGCTGCTCGCGGCCGGCTTGTGGATCAAGCACTGGGCCAACATCGATCGCTTGCTGCACGGAACGGAGAGCCGGATCGGCGCCGCCGGCAAACGAAACGATGGCGAGAGCGGGCAGGTGGCATGAACGGGCAGGGATTTTGAGCGGATCGGACGACATCCCGGTCGCCTTCGATCCCGCGCGGCGGTTCGCGTGGCTGCGGCTTTGGCGATCGGAGAACGTCGGGCCGCGAACCTTCTCGACGCTGTTGAAGCGTTTCGGGTCGGCGGAGGCGGCGCTCGACGCCTTGCCGGGCCTCGTCGCGCGGGGCAATCCAGGTCGCCCGATCCGTATCGCGCGACCCGCCGACATCGAGGAGGAGCTCGCGCAGGCGGAGCGTCTGGGCGCTCGCTTCCTTTGCTTGGACGAACCGGGCTATCCCGCACCGTTGCGCGCGATCGATACCGCCCCCGCCGTGATCGCCGTGCGGGGACGAATCGAGATCCTCGACCGTCCGGCGGTCGCCATCGTCGGCTCGCGCAACGCGTCCGCCGCCGGTCTCGCCTTCGCCGAGCGGATGGCGCGCGGCCTCGCCCAGTCCGGCTACGTCATCGTGTCGGGTTTCGCGCGCGGGATCGACGCGCGAGCGCACCGCGCGGCGCTGGCGACCGGCACGGTCGCCGTGCTGGCCGGCGGTCACGACCGGCTGTACCCCGCCGACCAAGGACCTTTCATGGAGGCGTTGCTGGAAGATGGGGCGGCGGTGAGCGAGATGCCCTTCGGTTGGGAAGCGCGCGGCCGCGACTTCCCCCGGCGCAACCGCTTGGTGTCCGGCCTGTCGATGGGGATCGTCGTCGTCGAGGCGGCACGTCGGTCCGGCTCCCTCATCACCGCCCGCTTCGGCGCCGATCAGGGACGTGAGGTCTTCGCCGTTCCGGGTTCCCCGCTCGACCCCCGGGCCGAGGGCACCAACGACCTGATCCGCGATGGCGCGACCTTCTGCGCCGACGTCGACGACGTGCTTCGCGCCCTCGCCGACCGCGTTCCCGGTCGCGAAGACCTTTTCTCCGAACCGCCCTCGGCCGGGCCGCCGCTCTGGGACGAACTCGACTTGTTCCCCGAGCAGCCCGGTCCGATCGACGCCGGTCGCGCCGCCTTCGGCGAGGCGGCCACCCCGTCGTTTCGCGCGCAGCTCGTCCCGGCCCCACCCGCCACGACGACGATCGACGAGGTGGGAAGGCCACCCCTCGAACGCGTCGCCGGGTGCCTCGGGCCCGCCCCCGTTTCCATCGATGAGTTGGCCCGCGCGACGGAACTGCCGGTCCGTCAGGTGCGGGGTGCGATCCTGGAGCTGGAGATCGCCGGCCGCATCGAGCGGCACGGTGGAGGGCTCGTCTCGCTGCTCACGGACTGAGCGTCACGCGGTGACCGGCACCAGCGTCGGGGCATCCCCCTCGGGCGTGTCGTCCGCCGGATCCGTCGTCGGCGCCCCGGCGTCCGTGCCCTCGCTCGCCGCGCGATCGACATCGCCGAAGGATCCGATCGAGAAACGCAGGACCGGCTTGACGATCGCGCTCCCCGCGAGTGCCGCCAGGGCGTCGTTGACCCGATCGAAGGGGAAGAAGGTCACGATCCGCTCGAGGGGCAGCGAGCGCTCGGCGTGGAGGGCGGCCAGCGCCGGGATGATGGACGGCGGCGCGACGTCGACGTCGGCGCCGACGAGGATGGTCTCGCCGCCGCTTCCCTGACCTTGGAGGTCGGCGGGCAGGCCGACGGTGGGGTGGAGGAGGGCGCAGCTGCCACCCGGCCTCAGGCTGTCGAGGCATGCCGTGATCGCGCCGGCGTGCCCGGTCGTGTCGATGGCGAAGCGCGCCCCGTCGGCGATCACGCTCCTAACGACGGTCGGCAGGTCGTCGTCGGTGTGCACCGCGATGGTCGCGCCGCATTCAAGCGCGAGGTTGCGCCCGGTGAGGCGCGGGTCGGCGACGACGATGGTGGCCGCGCCCCGCGCCTTGGCCACCATGCACGCGATCAAGCCGACGGCGTCCGCGCCGGTGACGACGAGCGTGTCGCCCTCGCCCACGGCGAAGTTCCGCATCACGGTGCCGGCGCCCACGAGCAGTTCGCCGCCGAGGCAGGCGAGGAGCTCGAGCGCCGCGCCCACCGGGACTTTGACGGCGTCGCGCGCGCGGCAGACCACGTGGGTGGCGAACGAGGATTGTCCGTGGAAGAAGCCATAAATCCCGCCCGTGCCGTCGTCCTGCGTGAGCGGCGTCGAGCCGTCGGGGCGCTTGCCACGGAGGTTGAGGGCGGCGAAGTCGAGGCAGGAGAGCGGGCGACCGGCGGCGCAGTTCACGCAGGCACCGCAGAACGCTGGCCCGATCACGACGGCGTCACCGGCCACGATGTCGACGACACCCTCACCCACGTGTTCCACGATGCCGGCGGCCTGCGAGCCGGGAACGAAGGGCAGGGTGATGGCCAGCGACCCGGCGATGGCGTCGAGATCCGCCTGCGCCACGCCGGCGGCGACGAGGCGAACGACGAGTTCGCCGGCGCGCGGCCCTTCCAGGTCAACGCCCTCGATCGAGAGGGGGGCGTCGTGGGCGCGGGCGACTGCGGCTTTGATCCTCACGTGAAACCTTCCTACCGCGTCGATGGACCGGAGCGGGCCGCGCGATACTTTTCGTGTGCGAGAACGATGATCGGGATCGAACGATGATCGAGGCTCGCAGCATGCGCGGACCTCGCTCGGGCGCTGAGAGGATGTCGCACCAAGGTGGGATCGACGGCGGCGATGGTCGTGTCGGTGCTCGTCACAGGGCTAGTTCCACACGCACCGGCACGTGGTCCGACGGCTTGTCCTCGGCACGCTTGTCCTTGTCGATCGTCACCGCGCGAAGCCGATCCGTCGCCTGCGGGGATAGTAGGAGGTGATCGATGCGCAGGCCCCTATCCTTCTGCCACGCACCGGCCTGGTAATCCCAGAACGTGTAAACGCCGGCCGCGTCGGTGGTCGCACGCAGGGCATCGGTCAGGCCGAGGTTGAGCAGGGTGCGGAAGCAGGCGCGGGTCTGCGGTTTGTAGAGCGCGTCGGCGATCCAGTCCTGGGCCTGGAAAGCGTCGCGCGCGTCCGGGATGACGTTGTAATCGCCGGCGAGGACGAGCGGTTCTTCCAGGGCCAGCAGCGCGCGGGCGCGGGCGGTCAGCCGGTTCATCCAGGCGAGCTTGTAGGGGTACTTGTCCGAGTCGACCGGGTTGCCGTTGGGCAGGTAAAGGCAGCACACCCGCACCGGCGCGGCCTCGGTGGTGACGACCGCCTCGATGTAGCGCGACTGCGCGTCCGCATCGTCGCCCGGCAGGCCGTTCTCGACGTCCATGGGTCGCTTGGACAGGATGGCGACGCCGTTGAACCCTTTCTGCCCGTGCACGGCGACGTTGTATCCCTCCGCCTCGACGTCGGCGCGCGGGAACTGGTCGTCGGTGCATTTCAGCTCTTGCAGGCACAGCACGTCGGGGCCGACCTCGCGCAGGTAGCGCAACAGGTGCTCGAGCCGCATCCGCACGGAGTTGACGTTCCAGGTCGCGATTTGCACGCCATTCCCTTCGCACAAGTATCCGTCACGTCGCCCTAGCCCAGGGCCGCCTGCCAGCTGTACAGGCTGAGGCCGGGATGGAAAGTGGGATCGTCGCGCAACGCGTGGCGCCAACGCTCGACGAAGATCGCGCGCTCACGGTCGTAAACGGTGAGGCGCCGCAGCGTCGCGCCCCCGCGACTCGCCGATTCCTCGTGCATGAGGTGAACGGATGGGTCGACGATCGTCTGCCATCCCCGCTCGTTCAGCTTGAGGCAGAGATCGATGTCGCTCAACTCGACCGGCAGGTGCGTTTCGTCGAACCCCCCCACGGCCTCGAATTTCTCCCGCGCGAGGGCGAGGCAAGCGCCTGTCACCGCCGCGACCTCGTGGACGACGCCGTTGCGGTGGGCCCAGCCGGGATCGTCGGCCGGCGCCAGCGCGCCGAAATGCCCGGCGCTCTCGCCCATGCCGACGAGCACGCCGACGTGCTGGATGCGTCCGTCGGGATAGCTGAGCTTGGCGCCGACCGCGCCGACGGATGGATGGAGGGCGTGCGCGGCCAAGCGATCGAGCCAACCCGGCGTCAGCACCTCCGTGTCGTCGTTGAGGAAGACGAGCACGTCGCCGCGCGAGGCACGCGCCGCCTCGTTGCACATCCGCGAGAAGTTGAAAGGGCCCGGATACGACAACACCAGGACGTCCGGTTGCCTTCGCAGCCCGTCGAGCAGGACGGCCGTTTCCGCGCCGAGGCTGCCGTTATCGATCACGACGACCTGGTAGCCGCCGCTCGCCGCGTTCGCCCGCACGCTGGCGAGGAGGCGCGACAGCAGGACGGGATGGTCGCGCGTCGGTATCACGAGCGCCGCCGTGGCCGCCGCCGTGGCACGGACGGCGACCGGCGCGCGGTGCGGGGCCGCGCGCGGCGCGACCTGTCCCAAGATGCGCGGCGCGACCTGTCCCAAGATGCGGCGCAGCGGTTGGATCGCGCCGGCCGGTAACGCGTCGATGACGGAGGCGGGGATTTCCCCCGAAGCGAGGTAGGATGATCTCGCCTGCCCGGGCCAGCCGGCGATGTCGCGGACGAACAGCCAATCGTTGATGTAAGGCTCGGCCCCTTGCAGGCGGGGACTCCAGCCGGGCTTCAGCGCCGGAACCAGCCCGCCGCCCCCTCCCGCGCGAACCGAGGCATCGTGGAAGATGGCGTCGCCGTAGAAGACCAGGCACGCGGGGTCGCGGTGGGCCCGTTCGACCATTGTGGCGAGGGCGTTGGGGTCCGGAACGTCGCCCGCCGCCAGAACGCACGTCCAATCGCCCGCCCCGCCGGCATCGAAGCCTCCGACGGATGCCGCCACCGTGACGCGGGCGTCGGCGGCGAGCGGGAAGGGCGGGGCGGGCGTGACCGTCGCCGTCCATCGGGTGAACACCTGGGCCCGAAGGGCGGCCAGCGTCCGCTCCAACGGCTCCCGTCGCCCGTCGTGGCGCACGAGGAGGCGCATGGCCCGCGCCTGATCCCAAACCACGCGTGGCCTGTCGATGCCGGCGAGGTCGAGGGGGCGTGTCCGCGCACGCCGCCACCCCTCGAAATGCGCGAGTGCCGTCGACCCGATCGCCCAAGCGAGGTTGACATCCGACTCCGGCCCCCAGCCGATCAGCCGGGTCAGGATGGCGCTGCGCGTCGCGCGCGGCCGGTTGCGCAGTCCCCGTAGGAGCAACGCCGGCCAGGCCTCGCGCCGCACGCCCTCGATGGCGAAGGCGAAAGGGCCCGGCCTGTTGGTGGGGCTGACCGACAAGCGGGCGGTGTCGCGTGGCACGCGACCGCTCCATGAGCCGGCACCGATGATCGGCGCGGCGGCGATCCGCTCGACGACGCCGCCGTCTTCCCGAATGAAGCGCAGCACCGGACGCGCCGGCACGTCCCAGAGACTCGAGCGATAGGTGATGGTGACGAAGCGTCCCCGCAGCCCGGTCGCGTCGAAACCCTCGACGCGTAGCCAGGGATCGCGGCTCATGGCGACCAAGCCGTCCGCGTCCTCGACGTCGAACTCCGGCCGCAGAATGAAGTTGGCCCGGTGGTCGCGCATGCGGGCCGGTCGGCTTACAGCCGATGGTCCTTGATCGAAGCCGTGATCGTCGCGCAGCAGATCCAGAACATGATCGCGGCCAAGCCGATCAGCAGGAAATCCGTCCAACGGAGCGGGTACGAGAAGTCTTGCGGCAGCGTTGGCGGTGCGAAGGTCGCGAGATAGATCTGCTGTCGCTCTGAGGCGATGCGGGCCCGCTCCACGCCGTCCCGCGCGAAGCCGTACATCCGCTCGGCGAACTGCTTCTTCAGCTCCAACTGCTCGAACTGCGAGATGGTGGCGGCGAGGTTCGTCGACATCTCCTTGTTCCCGGCCATCTGGTCCTTGAGTTCGGACACGTGCATGTTGATGCTGTCGAGCTTGGCCTTCAACGAGCTCAAGCCGGGCGCGTCGACCCCCGTCGTCTTCTGCGCGACGAACAGTTGACCTTCGGCGTCGATCTTATCGAGCAACAGCTGCTGCAACAGTTTGCCGTTGGCTTCCGATGATTTCACGGGATCGATGAGGTGTTTCGCGTTGCGGAAATCCATCAGCTGCGCCAGGGAAAAGCGCACCTGTCCCTCGCTGACGCGCACCTCGTTCTCGGCCGTCCGCATCGCGTCGGCACGGATCTTCTCGGACAGGTCGTTGACCAGCTCCTCGCTCGCTTTGAGCACCGCGTCGGTGAGCGCGAGCGCGTCCTCGCGCCGGAACGCCGAAACCGAAACCGTCACGATTCCGGACGAGGATTGGATGTAGACCGACACCATCTTGTCCCAATATTTGGTCAAGTCCTCCTCGGAAGCGTTGGCCGGCAAGCGGGCCCAGAAATCCGCTTCCGGGCGTTGGTAGATGGCCCGGATGTCGATGGTGCGAGAAAGCGCGTCGATGATGGCGCGGCTGTGGATGTAGTTGGCGACGATCTCGGCGTCCTGACCGCCGAGGTTGGCCGTCCCGCCGATGATCGACCCGGCTGTCGGGGGCTGCGCCGAGGTACCGCCGCCCTGGCCGCCTTGCGACCCGCCGGCCGAGAGGTCGCTGGTCGGCAGGCTCTCCGCCTGTCGGACGGCGAAGCTCGCCTCGGCGGTGTATTGGTCGCGGGCGAAAGCGAACAGGTAGACGCCGGCGCCCAGGATCGGGAGGAGGACGATCGCGATGAAACTCCACCCCCCGAGCCCGAAGCGACGCTTTGATCGGGTCTCGGGGCCGAGGTCGCCGCGCAGGTCGATGCCGCCGCGCGCGTCCAGCTCGGAGCGACGCGCCGGTTCAAGCTCCTTGCCATAAGCCGCGGGTGCCACCGAGCCCAAGGCCCTGACGTCCGCCACCTTGAGTTCGGTGACTTGGTTCAGTTCAACGACTTGTTTCAGTTCAACGACTTGGCTGAGTTCGGCGACCTGGAGCGATGTGGCCGCAGGCATGCGGAGCGGCGCCGCGGACGGTTCCGCCTTCAAATCGATCGGCTCGTCGCGGTCGCGGACATCGGTCATCGAGAGGAAGGCTCCTTCAAGCCAAGCGGCGCCCCATTCTCCGCGATGCGGAACGACCCTGTCAAAGCGTCGTCGATCATCCGAGGCCACCACGAGCCAACGTCAACAGGCCGAGGACCACCCCCCACACGGCCATGCACGCGGCGACGACGATCAGCATGTCGAGGGGGCGTTTGGGATATGACGCGTCCTGCGCGGCGACCGGTTGCACGAAGGTGTTGATGTACATGAGCTTGGTCTCACTCGCCAGGCGCACGTGTTCCAGGGCGGCCATCGATCCCGCGTAGATCTTCTCGGCGATCACGTTCTCCAACGAAGCGTAGTCCAGGCGCGAGATCGAGCCCGACAACGTCGTATCCTTACCGCTGCTCGGGCTGGCCTGCGTCATCTGGCCTTGAAGCTTCGCGACCTCGGTCGTGGCGGCGTCGATCCTGGTCTGCAGGTTCCTCAGCTGCGGCGCGTCGGCGCGGACGAAACGGCGTTGGGCGTCGTAATCCTGCTGCAGCTTGATGCGCTGACCCTGAACCTGGGTCATCAACTCGCTGACGGCCAGGGAGGCGGTGTTGGCGTTGAGGATACCCTCCTCGTTGCGGGCGCGCTCAAGGGCGGCACGGGCCCGCGCGAGGTTGTCCTGGGCACGCTGGCGTTCCGTTTCGGCGAGGGACACGGCGTCGTTGCGCATCTTGTCGTTCATGTCGTTGACGAGGGCCTCGCTGGCGGCCAGGGCCCCGTCGGCGATCTTGACGGCGGCGTCGGGCGAGAACGCCTTGACGGTCATGACGACGATGCCGGAGGGAACCTGCACCGATAGGTCGAGGTGGCGCTTCCAGTACTTCACCATCGTTTCGATGGACGGATCCGGTTTCAATCGCGAGAAGAAGTCCGCGTGGGGGTCCTGGTAAAGGTGTTCGAGCCCGATGCTCTTGTTCAAGGCTTCGACCACCCCGCGGTTCACGAGGTAGTTCATGATGATCTGGGTGTCCTGGATGATCAGGACCGGGGGTGCGCCCGTCAGTGTGCCGATCGTGTCCATCGACGGCGGCACGCCGCCACGGACCGTGAAGCGCGCCTCGGCGGTGTACTGGTCGGACGCGATGAACAGCAGGTAGCCGGCCGCCACCAGGCTCGGCACGACGACGATGACGATGAAGCTGAGGATGCGGAGGAGCTTGAACAGCCGTTCGCCCCGACGGGCGCGGAAGCCGCTGGCGGTCATGCTGCGCCGCCGCTTGGTCGAGAAGCGGGCCCTGCGCGCCGCCTCGCTCAACGCCTTGGCGACGAGGGCCGCCCGCTCCTTGGACGAGAAAACGGCGGGGGCTTGCGTCAATCCTTCATCGCTCATCGCGAGTCGTCGCCTCGTTCAGGGGTCGCCGCCGCCACCCTCGTGGTCGCACCACCGGATCACCGATGCTTCTGCCGCCGGACGCCGTCGTCGGCAAGGACCGCGTCACCGGTAAGGGTAAAGACTGCGTCATCGGCAAGGATCATGCCCACGGCCGCGTGACCGCGCCGCACGTGCATCGATAGCGACAATGGTTGGGTCTTTTTAAGGCACGATCCACCTCGAGCATTGGTCGCCCCGGTCCGGGCCGTCGCGGTTCCTTCGCCGGGCGCGGCGCCGCCCGATCCCCATCATCGACTCAGGTGATGGCATCGACTCAGGTGATGGCGGCTCGGCGGGCACCTTCGCGGCGGGCGTGTCGGTCACGGCCGACATTGGGCGGGCCGGCGACGTCGCCGAACGCTGACCCGCGA
>CAXSDP010000001.1:93982-97511 GCA_964235705.1 uncultured Beijerinckiaceae bacterium
CCGACGCCGGGCCGGAACCATGTCAGCGAACCCCGACACCGATCGCGAGGTGCGACGAGCGACCCTGGCGACGCGAGGACCCCGGCGCCGACGGGCGGAGGATCGCCCCCCTCGGGCACCAAACGCAAGCCCACCGGCGCGGCCCTGGTCACGCCTTCGCACCGGCGGGGGGCGAGGGGACGTGCGATCGGGCCGCTCCGGCGCCGGAGACACGCGGAGACACTTCGGCGCCGGCGGGACGCGTCCGGGACGCGTCGAGGCGCGATGACCACCGGAAGGATCGGCGGGGGGGGGGGAGCCTCCGTCGTCGCCTCCGGGCTCGTAACAGGACGGATTCGACCGATCGTGGATCGGGTTCATTAGGGCTTTGGCAAGCGCCCCCGTGGCAGCGTGGTGTGGAAGCGACACGGTCAAGTGCCGTTGATCCCCGAGGTGCACTTCGTGTCTCTCCTACGCCGGTCCTGTCCCACCCCCGCGCGCGTCCTCGCCTCGCTCAAGCGCGGAGGTTCCAACCCGCTCCTCGCCAAGCTGCCGCTCGCCCTCGCCGCGCTGGCGACCCTCGGCTTCGCCGGCTGCGCCCAGCAGCCACAGCAGGTGGTGGCGTCGCACGGCAAGGAGTATTTCCCGTCGTCCAAGTACGGGCCGATCAGCCGCCGCGTCGTCGCCGACGGGCAGCCGATCCCGCACGGCGGTGGCCAGTACCTCGTCGGCAAGCCCTACACGGTCGCCGGCCAGACCTATTACCCCAGCGAGCGGCACATCGTCCAAATCGGCAACGCGTCGTGGTACGGCGACGCGTTCCACGGCCGGCTGACGGCCAACGGCGAGATTTACGACCGCAGCGGCTTCACCGCGGCGCACCCGACGATGCCGCTGCCCAGCTACGCCCGGGTGACCAACCTGCGCAACAACACGTCGATGATCGTCCGCGTCAACGATCGCGGTCCCTACGCGTCCAACAGGATCATGGACGTGTCGGGCGGCGTCGCGGACGCCCTCGACATCAAGCGCATGGGAACGGCGAAGGTCAAGGTGGAGTACGTCGCGCGGGCGAGCCTCGCGGGGTCCAACGACACCAAGCTGCTCGCGACGTTGCGGGTCAACGGTCCGGCGCAATGGCCGGGCGAGCCGACGATCGCCGTGGCCGAAGCCGCGCCGCCGGCCCGCGTCGCCGCGCTCGCCCCCCGCGCCGCCGACCCCCGCGTCGAGCCGAGCCGTCCGACGATGGCCGAGGCCGACGATGTCCGGCCGGTCCGCGCGCACCGCGTGTCGTACGAGGCGGAGCGCCCCGCCGACCGGACCGGTCGCCCGGTCGTGGACCCGCACGCCGACCTCGCGCGGCTGATCGAGACGAGCCGGGCCGACGTCCGCCCGGTGGCGGGGGACCGTCCCGCACGGGTCGCCGCGAGCGGGCGGATGGCGGGCGCCAGCCATGCCGGCCGGATCGGATCGGAGCCGCCCGACCGCCCGCGACCCGTGACGGCACGGGGCGTCGCGCTGCCACCGCCGCGCCCGCTCGAGGCGCGCCTCGCGCGGGGCGGACGCGGGTGGGACGACCAGCGCCGGTTCCGCCAGGCCGGGCTGCACTTGGCCAATTCCCGCGAGGATTGATTGGCCAATTCCCGCGAGGATCGAGCGGAGCCGGGCCTCGCGCGGACCCCGCGCGCGATGGGCCACATCGGGCGTGGGCGACGTTGCGGGTATGATGCGGGTTGGGCGATCGTGTCGGCCGGCGCCCGCCTTCGTGCCCCAGATCCGTCAGGCGTTCCCGGCTCGACCCGGCCTTTCGAGAGGAGATCCCCTTGCGCTTGTCCGCCGCGTGCCGCCCCACCCGCCGAGCTTGGCCGGGATGCCGAGCTTGCCTGGAATACTTGGTGCTCCTGCCGGCGATGGTCGCGCCGGCGCTGGCCGAGCCGTTCCAGACCAGCCTCACCCACGTCATCCTGATGGACGCGGAAACGCGCACCGTGCTGTTCGAGCGCGGCGCCGACGACGCCATGACCCCGGCGGCCACCGCCAAGATCATGACCGCCGACATCGTCTTCTCGCTGATCAAGGACGGCACGCTCAAGCTCGACCAGCAGTTCACCGTCAGCGAGACGGCCTGGCGGCAGGGCGGGGCGCCCTCGCGCGGCTCGACGATGTTCGCCAAGCTGAAGAGCCAGGTTTCCGTCGATGACTTGGTCCACGGGCTCGTCGTCGATTCCGCCAACGACGCCGCGATCGTGCTGGCGGAAGGGATCGCCGGCTCCCAGGGTGCCTTCGCGACGCGGATGACCAAGCACGCCCGCGAACTCGGCCTCGCCCACCTGACCTTCACCAACGCCTGGGGCGACGCGAACCCCGAGCAGAACGTCACCCCGCGGGAGATGGCGCTGCTCGCCGACGACCTGATCCAGGGCTATCCCGACCTTTACAAGCTTTACGGCCAGCGCGATTTCCTTTGGAACACCATCAAGCAGCCCAATCGCAACCCGCTGCTCGGCATGGACATCGGCGCGGACGGCCTGACCACCGGCAACATCGACAAGAGCGGCTACGCGCTCGTCGGGTCGGCGATCCAGGGCGACGAGCGCCTGATCATCGCGATCTACGGCGCCCCGACGGCCAAGGAACGCGCGGAGGAAGCGCGCAAGATCCTGCAATGGGGCTTCCGCGCCTTCGACGCGCGCAAGCTCTACGCCACCGGCGCGGTGGTCGGCTCGGCCCAGGTCTACGGTGGCGAGAGCCGCCAGGTGCCGCTCGTCGCGACGCGGGACGTCAAGGTGCTGGTCGCGCGCGACGGCAGCGAGAGGCTGGGGGCGAAGATCGTCTACAAGGGCCCGCTCATGGCACCCGTGCGGGCCAACGAGGACTTGGCGACCCTGAAACTCTATAACGGGGACCAGGAGGTGCTGAGCGTGCCCTTGCGCACCGCCACCGACGTGCCGACCGGTTCGCTGCACAAGCGCGCCCTGGACGCGGGCCTCGAGTACGTCGCCGGCCTGTTCAGGAAATACGTGCTTCGCTCATGAGCGCGACCGCCGTACCGCTGATCACGCCCGGTCACTTGATCACGCCCGGTCACTTGATCACGATGGAAGGCGGGGAGGGCGGGGGCAAGTCGACCCAGGCCCGCGCCCTCGTCGCCCGGCTGCGGACGGTCGGCCTCGACGCGCTGGCGACCCGCGAGCCCGGCGGCTCGGCCGACGCGGAAGCGATCCGGGCGGCGCTGCTGGCCGGCACCTTCGAGCACCTCGGGCCGCGTGCCGAGGCGCTGCTGTTCGCCGCCGCCCGCATCGACCACCTGAACGTCACGATCCGACCGGCCCTCGCCCTCGGCCGTTGGGTCGTGTCCGACCGTTTCCACGATTCCACCCGCGCCTACCAGGGCGCGGCGGACGCGGTCGAGCCGTCCTTCCTCCGCGCGCTGGAGCGCGTATCGCTCGGCGGCCTCAAGCCGGCGCTCACCCTGATCCTGGACGTGCCGGCCGACGTCGGGCTGGCGCGCGCGGCCGCGCGTCGCCGGGGCACCTGGACGGGGGACCAA
>CAXSDP010000001.1:97611-147119 GCA_964235705.1 uncultured Beijerinckiaceae bacterium
CCCGCGCACCCGATCGTTTCGAGCGGCAGTCGCTCGGCTTCCACGAGGGGCTGCGGCGGGCCTTCCTCGCCCTCGCCGCCGCGGAGCCGGAACGCTGCGTGGTGGTCGACGCCACCGCGACCCCCGCCGACGTCGAGCAGGCGATCTGGGACACCGTCACGCACCGCCTGCTCTAACGGTAAGAAGACCGGTCGTGCTTCGGTATTTATACCATGTCAATGGTATCGATACCGATCGAGGAACATTGGTCCTCGGTGCCCCATCGCCCGGGCGTCGTCGGGCGTGTACCCATGTGTCTCCACCGGCCGAGGGAGGCCCCGCTTGAACGATCGTGTCGACGACGAGGCTGACCGCTACGAGGGGACCGCCCATCCCAGGGTCGCCACCTCGCTCATCGGGCACGGCGATCACGAGGCGGCGCTGCTGAGCGCTTATCGGGCTGAGCGATTACCGCACGCGATCGTCATCGGCGGCGCCGCCGGCATCGGCAAGGCCACCCTCGCGTGGCGGCTCGCCCGCTTCATCCTCGCCCACCCCGACCCCAGCGCCGTCGCCGTCCGCGCGGCGCGCGACCTGTCGGTGCCGCCCGACGCGCGGGTCGCCGCCCAGGTCGCGTCGCTGTCCCATCCCGACGTCAGCCTGCTCCGCCGTGAAATCAACGAGAAGACGAAGCGCTTCTACGCGGAGATCCGCGCCGACGACGTCCGGCGCACGATCGGCCTGTTCCAGCGGGCCGCCGGCGCGGGGGGCTGGCGGATCTGCGTCGTCGACAGCGCCGAGGACCTGAACCGGTCCAGCGCCAACGCGCTGCTCAAGCTCATCGAGGAGCCGCCGCCCAGGGCGCTGTTCCTCCTCGTCGCGCATCGTCCGGGCCTGCTGCTGGCGACGATCCGCTCGCGGTCGCGCCTGCTCCGCCTGTCCCCGCTCGATCGATCGGAGGTCGCCGCCATCGTCGCGACGCTGGGGCCGCCCTGGTCGAACGCCGCGCCGGGCGCCATCGCCGAGGCGGCGGGGCGGGCGGAAGGGTCCGTTCACGACGCCCTGCGCGTCCTCGCCCACGCGGGGGATGGGGCGGGGGGCGGGCTCGATGCCGCGCTGGCCCGCCTCCTCGACGCGCTGCCGACGATCGATTGGCGCGAGGTCCACAAGCTCGCCGACCGCGTCACCGGGCGCGAGGGCGAAGCCGCCTTCGACGCGGTGATGTCGGCCGTGTACCGCTGGCTGGCGCGCCACGTGCGCGACCCCGACGGCGGAGCGCCCGCCCGCTCGCCGCGCCGCCTTGCCCCGTTCGCCGAGGTATGGGAAAAGATCGCGGCGGACGCGCGCGAAACGGACGCCCTCAACCTTGACAGGCGACCGCTGATCCTAACCGTCTTCTCCGACCTCGCGGCGGCGGTGCGCGCCTCCTCGATTTGAGGGCGGGGGGGCTGGGCGGCGCGCCTCGCGTCCCCTGGCCTTACCGTCCAGCCCGTCGAGCGAGCATGTCTGACAACCCCACCTTCTCGATCTCGACCGCCGCGCCCTACGCCAACGGGTCCCCCCACATCGGTCACGCCTACGAGTTGATCGCCGCCGACGCCTTCGCCCGCTTCAAGGCGATCGAGGGCGCGGACGTCTTCCTCCTGTCCAGCATGGACGAGCACGGCCAGAAGATGCAGCAGGCGGCGGCCAAGCAGGGCTTGAGCCCGCAGGCGCTCGCCGACCGGACCGCGACCGAGTTCGCGACGATGGCCGCCCTCGTCGAGGCCGACGTGAGCGCGCGCGTCCGCACCACGCAGCCGAGCCACCATCGCGCCTCGCGGGCGATCTGGGAACGCATGCGCGAGGCCGGCGACATCTACCTCTCGAAGTACCCCGGCTGGTACTCCGTGCGCGACGAGGCCTTCTTCGACGAGGCCGAACTCACGCTCGGTCCCGACGGGACGAAGCGCGCGCCGGGCGGCGCCCCGGTCGAGTGGGTCGAGGAGGAAAGCTACTATTTCAAGCTGTCCGCCTACGCCGACCGGCTCCTCGCCCATTACGCGGCGCACCCGGACTTCATCGTGCCGGAGAAGTACCGCAACGAGGTCGTGGCCTTCTGCGAGCGCGGCCTCAACGACCTGTCCATCAGCCGCTCGACCTTCGAGTGGGGCATCCCCGTGCCGGGCGATCCCGCCCACGTCATGTACGTCTGGGTCGACGCGCTGACGAACTACCTGACCGGCACCGGATGGCCGGACGAGGCCTCGCCGCTCGCGCGATTCTGGCCGGCCGACGTCCACGTCATCGGCAAGGACATCACGCGCTTCCACGCGATCTTCTGGCCGGCGTTCCTGATGTCCGCCCGCCTCCCCTTGCCCAAGCGGATCGTCGTCCACGGCTTCCTCTTCAACCGCGGGGAGAAGATGGGCAAGTCGGTCGGCAACGTCATCAGCCCGTCGACGCTGGTGGAGGACTACGGCGTCGACCCGCTCCGCTACTTCCTCCTGCGCGAGGTGCCCTTCGGGCAGGATGGCAGCTACTCGCACGAGGCGATCGTCGCCCGCATCAACGCCGACCTCGCCAACGACCTCGGCAACCTGGCGCAACGCTCGCTGACGATGATCGCGCGCAATTGCGAGGGCAGGGTGCCGGCACCGGGTCCGCTCATCGAGGCGGACGAGGCGTTGCTGCGCGCCGCGCGCGCCCTGCCCGCCACGGTCCGCCGCGCGATGGACGCCTTTGCGCCCCACCTCGCCCTGGCGGACATCTGGCGCGTCGTCGCCGAGGCCAACCGCTACTTCGCCGGCGCGGAACCGTGGGCGCTGCGCAAGACCGATCTTGAACGGATGGGGACCGTCCTGTTCGTGACGGCGGAGGTCGTGCGCATCGTGGCCATCCTCACCCAGCCGTTCATGCCGTCGGCGATGGCGCGGATGCTGGACGCGCTCGGCGTTCCCCGCGGGGATCGCCGTACCGCCGCCATCGGCGAGGCGCCCGGGCTCGTGCCGGGTGCCGCCCTGCCGCCGCCCGTCCCCGTCTTCCCCCGCTACGTGGAGAAGGGCGGGGCGTGATCATCGACAGCCACTGCCACCTCGATTTCCCCGAGTTTGCGGCCGACCTGGACGCCGTCGTCGCGCGGGCGCGCGAGGCGGGGGTGAGGCGGATGGTGACCATCTCGACGCGCGTCGATCGTTACGACGAGGTGAGGCGCGTCGCCGAGGCCTACGACGACGTGTACTTCACGATCGGCACGCACCCGCATCAGGCGCATCAGGAGCCGGAAGCCTCCGTCGCGCGCCTCGTCGCCCTCGCCGCGCACGGGAAATGCGTGGGCATCGGCGAGGCGGGGCTCGACTACCACTACGACCGGGCACCGCGTCCCCTCGCCGCGCGCGTCTTCCGCACCCACGTCGCCGCCGCCCGCGCCAGCGGCCTGCCCCTGGTCATCCACACGCGCGACGCCGACGCCGACACCGCCGCCATCCTCGCCGACGAGATGGGGCAGGGCCCTTTCAAGGCCCTGCTCCACTGCTTCACCGCGGGTCCGGCGCTCGCCCGCACGGCGCTCGACCTCGGCCTGTCGATCTCGTTCTCGGGCGTGCTCACGTTCAAGAAGTCGGACGCCCTGCGCGCCATCGCCGCCACCGTCCCCCTCGACCGGTTGCTGGTGGAGACCGACGCGCCGTTCCTGGCGCCGGAGCCGCGTCGCGGCGCGCGCAACGAGCCGGCCCTCGTCGTCCACACCGCCGGCGTCCTGGCGAGGGTGAAGGGCATGGGGTACGACGAATTGGCGGCGGCCACGAGCGCCAACGCGCTTCGGCTTTTCGGCAAGATGGCGGCCCTCGACGCGACCGGCGCGGTTTGAACGGGTCGCGTGAGCGGCGGCTCGCGTTGAGGGAGGAGATGGTATGACGCACGCCGTCACGATCCTGGGTTGCGGTTCGTCCGGCGGCGTGCCGCGCGTCGGCCAGGGCTGGGGCGCCTGCGATCCCGCCGATCCGAGGAACCGGCGGCGGCGTTGCTCGATCTGCGTCGACCGGCTCGGGGCGGACGGCGCGCGCACGCGGGTGCTGGTCGACACCTCGCCGGACCTGCGCGAGCAGTTGCTCGGCCTCGGCATCGAGGCTCTGGACGCGATCGTGATGACCCATCCGCACGCCGACCATACCAACGGGATCGACGACGTCAGGCCCCTCGTCATCCAATCCCGGCATCGCATCGCCATGCACATGGACGAGGCGACCTCCCGCGCCGTGCGCCGCGCCTTCGCCTACATCTTCGAAACGCCGCCCGGCAGCCAGTACCCGCCGCTGCTCGACGACGTGAGGATCCACGACGGCGTCCCGTTCACGCTGGAAGGGCCGGGCGGGGCGATCGAGGCGACGCCGTTCAAGGTGCACCACGGCGAGATCGACGCGCTGGGCTACCGCTTCGGCGACTTCGCCTACACGCCCGACCTGAACGCCATACCCGACGACAGCCTCCGCCACCTGCGGAACCTCGATCTCTGGGTCGTCGACGCCTTGCGGTACACCCGTCATCCCAGCCATTTCTCGCTGGACGAGACGCTGGACTGGATCGCGCGGATGAAGCCGCGTCGGGCCGTGCTGACGAACCTTCACACGGACCTGGATTTCGAGGCGCTGGTGGCCCGTCTTCCCGCGGGGGTCATGCCCGCCTACGATGGCTTGGTCCTGACGTTCTGACCGGGTGCCGCCTGACCGGGTGCCGCCGGGATCCTCCTGCCCTGTCGCGCCGGAGCTGGATGTTCCATAATGTTGATTATGCGAATATACGATCGGTGGGCCGGGCGGGCATGCGGAAGCCGCCGATGGCATGTGAGGCGGAGCGACGAGACGTTGGCCGACGCTCGATGGTTTGGTCGGCCTCACCCACTTTCTTCTTTCCGCAGCCAAGCCGGCGAAAATATGGACAAGGGAGTAGCCATTCGCGTGGGTGGCTGTTATTCATTATAAGCGCGGGGCTTGTTCCATTTCTGTCGGGTCATCACCACGGTCGGGAAAGGCTGGCAGCGTTTGCTGCTGGCCGTTTTCATATGGCAATCCAGGTCCGGGATCATCCAGTCCGGGTGGGTTGGCTTGGAGAGCGAGAGCGCGACGGCGGTTGGTAGAGACGAGCAGGCGATCATGAGCAAAGGTAGAGATTTCCGGGGACCGAAGAAGCGCGGCTTCGATGATGACGCGCCCTCCCCTTACGACGCGCCGCGCTTGTCGCGCACCCCGCGTCCGGCGTTCGGTGGCACCAGCTTCGGCAGTACCCCCGACCTGGGCGGTGGTGCCGCCTCGGGCCCGACGGTCGACGCGGTCGTCAAGTGGTTCAAGGGTGACAAGGGTTTCGGCTTCGTCGAATTGGCCAACGGCAGCGGGGATGCCTTCCTCCACATCGGCGCGCTGCAATCGGCCGGTTACGAGACGGTCCCGCCTGGTGCCAAGCTCAAGGTGTCGGTCGGCAATGGCATGAAGGGCGCCCAGGTGACCCGCGTGTTCGAGGTCGACACGTCCGGCGCCGCCGAGCGCGTGCCGCAACGGTCCTTCGGTGACGCGCCCCGGCCGCAACGCCGCGCTCCCGATCCCTCGACCGCCGTGCAGGTTAGCGGCAGCGTGAAATGGTTCGACGATAATAAGGGCTTCGGCTTCGTCCAGTCGAATGACGGCGGGAAGGATGTCTTCGTCCACATCTCGATCCTGGGGCCGTCGGGTGTGCAACACCTCGCCGAAGGGCAGGCGGTCAACATGCGGGTGGTCGATACCCCGAAGGGTCGCGAGGCCTTGTCGATCTCGTTGGCTTAGGGCCTCCGCGCGAGCGACGGGCGAGGCGCGTCACGCCTCGCCCTGTCGAGCGGACGTCATCAAGTCAGGACGAGTGAAGCCCGAGCACGGCGTCGCCCCTGGGGGAAGGATCCTTGGCTTCACCGACCGGCGTCGCTCGCCTCATCGAAGTCGTCGCCGCGTTGCGCGATCCCGACACCGGATGTCCCTGGGACCTGAAGCAAACACACGTCACGTTGGCTCCCTATGCCCTCGAAGAGGCGCACGAGGTCGTCGACGCCATCGAACGCGACGACATGGCGGACCTTCGCGACGAGTTGGGCGACCTGCTGCTCCAGGTGGTGATCCACGCCCGTTTGGCGGAAGAATCCGGGGCCTTCACCTTCGACGACGTCGTCGAGGCGGTCAGCGCCAAGATGGTGCGTCGGCATCCCCACGTTTTCGCGCCACCCCTCGACCGGTCGGCTTCATTCCCGGTCTCGTCCACGCGTAACGGCGACACCTGGGAGGCGATCAAGGCCGCGGAGCGTTCGGCGAAGGGATGCGGGCAGGCCGCCACGGGCTTGCTCGACGGCGTCACGATCGCCCTGCCCGGCTTGATCCGCGCCGTGAAGCTCCAGGCGAAGGCGTCAACCGTTGGGTTCGACTGGCACGATGCCAAGGCGATCCTGGGAAAGATCGAGGAGGAGGCGGGGGAGGTCGCTCAAGCCCTCGACGAGGGCGACCGTGACGCCGTCGCGGAGGAGATCGGCGACCTCTTGTTCGCGGTCGCCAACCTCGCGCGCCATGCCGGCGTCGATCCGGAACAGGCGGTGCGCGGGACCAATGCGAAGTTCACGCGCCGTTTCGCCCATATCGAGCGGGCCGTGCGCGAGGCCGGCTCGTCCCTCGAGGCTGCCACCCTCGAAGAGATGGAAGCCTTCTGGAACGAGGCCAAAGCGCTTGGCCTCTAGGGTGTCGGATTGATAGGTGCACATCGGTTTCCGAGGAAAGCCGATGCGCTGCGCCTCGCTCGCGGGCCAGCGTCACGTGACCCTGGCCGACGCCGTTAGGGCTCCATCATGAACAACAGCACGGAACGGCCGGTGACGTCGTAGCGCTCCCCCGCGCGGAACGACGGCGCGTTCGCCAACTCCGGCTGGTTGGTATCGACCTGTAGCGACCAGGTTTCGCCGCCCGGAAGACCCGGCAGGGTGAAGCCGACGAGGTCCTGCCAGCTGTTCAACACCAGCAGCATCGTGGCGTCGCTGCCGACGCGCTTGACACCCGTCGTCTGCGCCCGTCCGTCCATCAGCATGCCGAGGCAGCGCACGTTGGTGTCGGTCCAATCACCCTGCGCCATCTCGGCGCCGTTCGCCGCGATCCACGTGACATCCTTGAAGCCGGCCTCCTCGTTCACGTCGCCGCTGAGGAAGCGGCTGTGGCGCAGGATCGCGTGCTTGTGGCGCAGCCCGGTCAGCTTCTTCGTGAAGTCGATGAGCGACTGGCCCTTCTCCTTGATGTCCCAGTCGAGCCAGGAGATCTCGCTGTCCTGGCAATAGGCGTTGTTGTTGCCGCCCTGCGTGCGGCCGAACTCGTCACCGGCCAGGATCATCGGCGTGCCTTGCGCGAGCAGCAGCGTCGCCATCATGTTGCGGATCTGGCGCGCCCGGAGTGCCTGGATCGCCGGATCGTCGGTTGGTCCTTCCACGCCGCAGTTCCAGGAGCGGTTGTCGGAGTTGCCGTCCTTGCCCTCCTCCCCATTCGCCTCGTTGTGCTTCTCGTCGTAGGTGACGGTGTCGTTCAGGGTGAACCCGTCGTGGGCCGTCACGAAGTTGACGCACGACCAGGCGCGACGGCCCTGGTGGTTGAAGTTCTCGGGCGAGCCGCACAGCCGCGACGCCATCGCCTGGATCGAGGAGCGCCCGCGCCAGAAATCGCGGACGTCGTCGCGGAACTTGTCGGTCCACTCCGCCCAACCCGGCGGGAACGACCCGACCTGGTAGCCGCCGGGCCCGATGTCCCAGGGTTCGGCGATCAGCTTGACGGCGCCCAGCACCGGGTCCTGCCCGACGGCCTTGAGGAAGCCGGACTGGTTGTCGAAGCCGTTGGGTTCGCGGGCGAGGATGGTACCGAGGTCGAACCGGAACCCGTCGACGTGCATCTCCTCGACCCAGTAACGCAGGCTGTCCGTCACCATCTGGATCACGCGCGGGTGCGACAGGTTCACCGTGTTGCCCGTGCCCGTGTCGTTGATGTAGTAGCGCTTCTGATCGGGCAGCAGGCGGTAGTAGCTGGCGTTGTCGATGCCTTTGAAGCTCAAGGTCGGTCCGAGCTCGTTGCCCTCGGCCGTGTGGTTGTAGACGACGTCGAGGATCACTTCGAGGTCGGCCTCGTGCAGGCGGGCGACCATCTCCTTGAACTCGCGCAGCGAGTTCGGCACGTCGCTAGCGTAGCGCGGGCTCGGCGCGAAGAAGCCGATGGTGTTGTAGCCCCAATAGTTCGCCAGCCCCCTGTCGACGAGGAAGTCGTCCTGCACGAAGGTGTGGACCGGCAGCAGCTCGACCGAGGTGACGCCGAGCGCCTTGATGTAGGCGACGACGTCCTTGCGTCCGAGACCGGCGTAGGTGCCGCGAAGCTTTTCGGGCACCTTGGGGTGGAGCTTGGTGAAGCCTTTGACGTGCGTCTCGTAGACGATCATGTCGTCCCACGGCACGCGGAAGCCGGTCGGCTCGCCCCGCCAGTCGAAGTTCTGGTCGACGATCACGCATTTCGGCATGAACGGCGCGCTGTCGCGCTCGTCGAAGGTCGTGTCGTCGCCCGACTCCATCTTGTAGCCGAACACGGCCGGGTTCCAGGTCAGGTCGAAGGCGTGCGCCCGCGCGTAAGGGTCGAGCAGCAGCTTGTGATGGTTGAAGCGGTGGCCGGCCTCCGGCTCGTAGGGGCCATGCACCCGGTAGCCGTAGAAGGTACCGGGATGCACGCCCGGCAGGTAGCCGTGGAAGATCTGGTTGGTGTGTTCGGGCAGCTCGACCCGCTCCACCTCCTTCCCGCCGTCGGTATCGAACAGGCAGACCTCGACCTTGGTGGCGTTGGCGGAGAACAGGGCGAAGTTCGTTCCTTCGCCGTCCCAGTGCGTGCCGCGCGGGAAGGGTACCCCTTCCTGGACCCGCTGCTTCGTGTCACCCAAAGTCGTGTACTCCCTAAGTCGTGTGGTGGCGTGCGCCGAAGCGGTGGCTCCCGTCGGGGTGCGAGGGAGGGGATCGCGTGGCTGATGCGACGAGGATCTACACGCCGCGCGCGCGTTTGTGGAGCGCGAAGGCTCGATGCCCCTTTTCGCCGCACGCCTCCTGGGCGCGCCGTCACGGATCGCCGATCCCTCGGCTTGTTGGCGCCGCGGCAACGATCCGTTCACCGTTTCCGCCCATTCTTCGGATGTGTGATGCGTTTGGAGGGGTTCGACGATGCGGCTGCGGGAGTTTCTCGGCGACAGGAAGGGAACGACCTTCGAGGGCATCGCGCTCTCGGTCTCGATCATCGCGGTCGGGTTCGTGGCGTCGGCCGACATGCTCGATTACCTGACGAAGAGCGGCGCCAAGACGTCGATGTCGGTGCCGGTCGCCACCGGGCCCACCGGCCCGCTCGATTACACGCCGACGGCGTCACTGCCCAAGCTCATCTCGCGCTCGGTCCTCGATCCCTGCACCGGCGTCGTCAAGTAGGTCGCGGCGACGCCGGGGCGGGTCCCGGCTCGGGACCGCGTCATCCGATCGGAGCGCCGGTGTCCCCCTCGCCGAGCGAGCGTTGCATGAGGACGACGTCGAGCCAGCGGTCCGCCTTCCATCCGCTGGAGGCGAGGAGCCCGACGTGACGGAACCCCATCACCTCATGCAAGCGGATCGAGCCATGGTTGCCCGAGTCGCCGATCACCGCGACCATCTGACGGAAGCCGGCGGACGCCGTCCGTGCGATGAGCGCCGACATCAGGAGCTTGCCGACGCCCTGCCCTCGCGCCTCGGCGCCGACGTAGATCGAGTCCTCGACGGTGAACCGGTACGCCGGACGATCACGGTAGGCGTAGGCATAGGCGAAGCCGAGGACGCGCGGCCCGTCGGTGGCGACGAGGTAGGGGTAACCCCCGTCCACCACGCGGGCGAATCGCGCCGCCATCCCGGTTTCGTCCGGCGGATCGGTCTCGAACGTGCCCGTTCCATGGAGCACCGCGTGGCCGTAGATCGCGGTGATCGCGGCGATGTCCTCGACCTCGGCCGCGCGGACGTGCGGCTTGTCGCCCTTCACGGCGTGGTTCATGGCGGCGTGGTTCATGGCGGGATCGTTCATGGCGGGGTCGTCCATGATGGGGTGGCCGATGGCGGCGCAACCATCGCCAACGCGCCCAAGGCTAGTAGAGGCCGCCGGGATCGTTGCCGCCGGCCGCGTCGGGGAAGAAGGAGCGCGCGGGCGGCGCGCGATTGGGATCGCGGCGCGGCGGGGCGTCGTCCGGCGGTCCGGGGTCGAACCCGTCCCCGTCGGCCTGGCGTCGCTTGGCGGTCCGCGCCGCGTCCTCCGCGTGCCGTCGCTTCTTGTCCGGCTTGACCGGCAGGTCGGCGTTGGGCGGCGGCGCCTCCGGCTCGGCCGACGCGACGTCGGGCGACTTCTGAACCTCCGTGCCGCCTTTGCAGTCGGTCAGCCAGACATCGTAGACCGGGTGTTCGACGCCGTTCAAACCGGGGCTCGCGGCGAACATCCAGCCGGAGAAGATCCGTTTGTATTGCTTCTTGGCGTCGATCTCGTCGACCTGCGCGAAGGTGACGGTTTGCGGGGCTTCCGTCGCCGGACGGGTGAAGCAGGCTCGTTCGGTGATCTGCAACGAGCCGAACTGAACGGTCTCGTTCGTCGCGACCTCAAACGAGATGATTCGCCCGGTGATCTTGTCGAGCCCGGAAAAAACGGCGGTCGGATGCGTGATCCGGTCGGCGAAGGCCGGGCCGGTGAAAACCAGGAGCCCGGACAGGGGAGCCATCGCGGCGACCGCGAGGGCCGTCCCCGACCCGAGGTCAAGCAGTCTCAACATCCTCATTCACATCATCCGTCGGCCGGTGGCGCTCATCCGCCGAGCCAGCGCCGACGTCGGCGGTCAACGAACACGAAACTCCGGCCGCAATGGGGCTCCGCGACGCGATCCCTCGACGAGTGGAACCGCGCTCACGGATGCTCGGCGGCGGGAAGACCGGTAGGACACGTCACGGGCCGGCGCCGGGCACCCCGCCCCGCCCGCCTCACTCGGCCGGCGTGGCCGCGGCCGCCTCCGCGCGGCGACGCGCCTCCACCTGGTCCCAACGCGTGCCGAACACCGTATCGCAGACGGCGGGGCTGCCGAAGCCGTCGGAGAAGCTGACGTTCCCTTTGGCGTGGTGTTCGCCGTGGGAATGGCTCGTGATGAGCCCACCCAGCACGGTGACGAAGCGCGGCATGCGCTCGGCGATCCGGGCTTTCGGCAGCAGCACGGCGAAGTCGTAGCCGGAATGCTCGTAAACGCCGCCGACGGCGCCCAGGCCGGCGATCATCGTGTGGAACACGATGTCGGACCCGCCGCCGCCGATCAGCGCGAGCGGCAGGAGGTAGGGAAGGACGATCTCGAGGAAGAAGTCCGCGCCGCTCATGTAGCAGGCGCTGATGCCCTTGCTGGCGCCGGTCGAGTGATGGACGGAATGGCGAAGCTTGCGGACGAAGCGGGGATTGTGGAGCAGGTGGCGATGCGTGACGTATTGCACGACATCGTGGCCGACGCCCATGACGACGAGCGCGGCGACGAAGCCCCAGAGGGGAAGGTGGGGTTGGCCGGCGAAGGCCAGGCCCGACGCCTGCATCGCCACCATGCACGGCAGCAGGATGAGCGTCTGGTTCGCCAGCACGCGCGGCATCAATTGCCGGTAGCTCTTGCGATCGATGTCGCGCACTTTGAAGCGGCACAGCGCACGGGTACGGTCGCACCGCTCGAACGCGTAGCCGACGCCGTGGAACACCACCATCTGGACGGCCCACACGAAGACCGAGAGCGGCATCCACCAAGGAAGGATCGACGTCATGGCAATCGGGACCTCAGTGGCGCGGGAACCTGCTCCATCCCCGGCGCGCGACCATGCTGAAGGCCGGGACCCTCCGACACGCCGCCGGCGTACCGGCCGATCCCGGCCGTGACTGGCGCGACGATACAGCGTAGCGACCACCCCACAAGACACACTCTGTTACGATCCGAAACACGAGAACGATCCCAACCATGGCCGACCCGACCCGCAAACAGATCATCGCCACCGAATCGGCCACCATGCTGATCGAGGCGAAAGCCATCCTCTTCGCGCAGGACGAGCCCTTCACCTTCACCTCGGGCATGAAGAGCCCGGTCTACACCGACATGCGGAAAGTGATCGCCTTCCCGCGCATCCGTTCTCGCTTGATCGATTTCGCGGTCGAGACGATCGAGGCCGAGATCGGCGGCGCGACGCTCGACGTGATCGCCGGCGGCGAGACGGCCGGCATCCCCTTCGCCGCCTGGATCAGCGACCGCATGGACCTGCCGATGCAATACATCCGGAAGAAGCCGAAGGGGTTCGGCCGCAACGCGCAGATCGAGGGCGAGGTCCGCCAAGGCGCCCGCGCCCTGCTCGTCGAGGACCTGGCCACCGATGGCGGCAGCAAGGTCAACTTCATCGAGGCGCTGCGCCAGTCCGGTCAAGCGTGCGCGCACGCGTTCGTCTTCTTCTTCTACGACATCTATCCCAAAGCCAGGGCGACGATGAGGGAGCTCGACGTGGACCTGCACTACCTCGTGACCTGGCCCGACGTGCTCGACGTGGCGCGGGCGAGTGGCGCGTTCGAGCCCGCGCGGCTCGACGCGGTCGCGGCCTTCCTCGCGGCGCCCCTGCCCTGGTCGGCCGCGAACGGCGGCGCCGCGCCGCCACCGGCGAAACCTTGATGGTCGGAGGGTCGGCGGACGAACCGCCCTGCCCCCGTAAAGACGCAAAGCGCAGGCCTAAACTCGTCCTCGCATCCGAAACGCCGAAAGGTCCGGCATGGCCCCTCCCGCCAAAGCCCCGCGAAGCGTGGCCGTCAAAACGAAGCGGGACATGGTCGCGCCCGTCCTGGGCCTCTGCGCGGTGACGTTCGCGTTGGCGTATGTCGTCCACTCCGAAGTGGACACCTCGAGATCAGGTCTCCCCCAGCCGGGTATCGTGTCGGCGCGATCGCCGAGCGTGCCGGATGGTGGTTCGACGGATCGAGGGGCTCCGGCCAAGGAATGGACCGGCCACCTCGCCGACGTCGTGCCGGCCGCCGGGGCACCGGCCGAACCGATGACGTCGGCGTCGCTGGTGGTCTCGCCATCGCAGCTGCCGCCGGTGACGGGGCCGGGACGGACGGCCGGTAAACGGGCGTGCGAGGGCGCGCCCTGCACGAAGGCCGGTGCGCCGGTGCCGACGCCGCCATCGCGTCCCGCGACGAGCGGTGCCGTCCCCGTGGCCGCCAATGCCGCCCCGCAGGACCGGGGCTGGCCGGCCAACATCAACCCGTTCAACCATTTGCCCGATACGGCGACGCTGAAGCAGCCTTTCACCTACGTCGGCGACAAGGTCGCCGGCTGGTTCAAGTAGACGCCTTCAGGTCGACCCTGGCGCCGCCGACAGCGATCGCCCGCGAGGGTCTAAAGACCCTCGAGGTAGAGCCGACCGAGCAGCGGTCCGAAATAGATCGGCAACGCGCCGTTCGACACGGGATCGAAGACGGAATGGAGGTTGTGGCTGAGGTCGGCGACCAGGGCGGTCTGGATGTCGACCGATGCCAGCTTGGCGAGATCGGCGAAACGGGCGGTTTCGCCGGCGACGTCGGCGATGGCCTCGTCCCGAGGGTGGTGGCGCTTGGCGAGCATGGCTCCTCCGATCCGTGAGCGTTCGCTAACCCTAAGCCTAACTATGGTTAAATTAGTCTTACCGATCGGACCGGAATGGCGACGCGCCCGACGGTCACGACGATCACACCCAGGGGGTGAGGCGCTCGATCACCCGATCCCGAAGGGTGGGTTCCCCAGCATGGACGCCCGAAGAGCGCGGACGAGCCATGGGACGGGTCGCACGGTCGGTGAGGCTGGCTCCCTGAGCAGGACTCGAACCTGCGACAAGTCGATTAACAGTCGACTGCTCTACCAGCTGAGCTATCAGGGACCATCGCCGAGGCGAGGGCGCCCTATAGCAAGCCGTGGCAGGCTTGCCAAGGCGGGTTCACCCTGGGGCGCCCGGTTACCGCCCCTGTGGCATTCCCGTCGCGGGGGGATACCGTCGTTTTCGCGCACAGCTCCATTGCGGCGGAGGGGGGAGCCTTGCTATAGCATCCCCGCGTCGGCATGCCGCCGCGCCGAGGCCTCGTGGCGGAGTGGTTACGCAGAGGACTGCAAATCCTTGCACCCCGGTTCGATTCCGGGCGAGGCCTCCACTTCCCGCCGACACGGCCGTTCCCCGCCAGCTCGTCCATCCTTCGCCAAGTTTGTCCGGGGAAGATGCCGTCTCGCGGAAGGCTCACCCGTCAGCCGCCGCTTGACCGCGTCGTGCGGGCGCGGCGTCGAGGATCCGCAGTTGCACGCGCTCGCGGCCGCCGTAGCGGTCGACGCTGAGCGTGCCGGCCAAGTGCACCGATTCGCCCCGCGCCGCGAGCAGCGCTTGGCCCAGCGGCTCGTCCGCGACGCGGAAGGCGATGCCGTCGATCTTGGTGCCGTCGCCGGATTGCGCCTTGAGCCGCACGTGGTTCGCGCCCACCCGCGCGACGTCGATGAGCCGATGCGCCGGCAGGGCGAAGACCGGCTCGGGGCTTCCCGCGCCGTAGGGACCGGCGCGCTCCAGGTCCCCCGCCATCGCGACCGTGGCGCCGGCGGCGGTCAGGGTGGCATCGATCAGCAGCGCCTCCGCCGCGCGCGACTCCAGCGTCGCCGCCCGCACCTCGGCCTCGATGAAGGCCCGGAACGCCGGCACGCCGCCCCGCCCCAGCGTGACGCCGGCCGCCATCGCGTGGCCGCCGCCCTTGACCAGCACACCGGCCTCGACCGCCGCCCGGACGCCGCGGCCGAGGTCGACGCCGGGGATCGAACGTCCCGAACCCGTCCCGCCGCCGGCATGGAGCGCGACGGCGAAGGCGGGACGCCCGAACTTCTCGCGCAGGCGGCCGGCGATGATGCCGACGATGCCGGGGTGCCATCCCTCGCCTGCCACGACGATGGACGTGCCGGCGTCATCGAGCCCGACCTGCATCAACGCTTCCGCCTCGGCAACCTCCAGGGCGTCGGCTTCCAGCACCTGGCGTTCCCTGTTCAGCCGGTCGAGCTGCGCCGCGATCGCGGTCGCCTCATCCTCGTCGTCCAGGGACAGCAGCCGGGCGCCGAGCGCGGCGTCGCCGATCCGCCCACCCGCGTTGATGCGCGGCCCCACGAGGTAGCCGAGGTGGTACACGCTCGCCGGCCCGTCCGCCCCCGCGACGTCGAACAGGGCGCGCAGGCCCGGGCGGCCCCTCGCCCGCATCACGGCGAGGCCCTTCTTGACGAAGGCGCGGTTGAGGCCGGTGAGGGGGGCGACGTCGGCCACCGTCGCCAGCGCCACCAGGTCGAGCGCGGCGAGCAGGTCGGGGGCCGGGCGGGTAGCGAAGAAGCCGCGCGCGCGCAGCAGGCGCTGCAGCGCCACCAGCGTCATGAAGACGATGCCGGCGGCGCACAATTGGCCCAACCCCGACAGGTCGTCGAGGCGATTGGGGTTGACCACCAGCGCGTCGGGCAGGTTTTCCGGTGCTTGGTGGTGATCCAGCACGATCGGCGCGAGGGCCAGTGCCTGGGCCTGCGCGAGCGGCTCGTGGCTGGTCGTCCCGCAATCGACCGTGACGAGCAGCTTGGCGCCTTTGGCGGCGAGGGAGCGGATCGCCTCGCTGTTCGGCCCGTAACCCTCGAAGACGCGATCGGGGATGTGGATCACGCTCGGCACGCCGCAGGCCGCGAGGTAGTCGGCGAGCAGGGCCGCGGAGGCCGCGCCGTCGACGTCGTAGTCCCCGAAGATGGCGACCGGCGCGCCGGCCTCCACCGCGTCGGCGAGCCGGGCGGCGGCGGTATCCATGTCGGCGAGGCGCGAGGGATCCGGCATGAGGTCGCGCACGGCCGGGTCGAGGTAGGCGTCGGCGGTGGCCGGCACCACGCCCCGGGCGGCGAGGATGCGCGACAGCAGGTCGCCGTGGCCGCCGAGTTGCGCGATGGCCGTCGCCCGCGCCTCGCCGGCCTCGTCGAGGCGGCTCGTCCACGGACGGCCTTTCAGCGAACGCTCGACACCGAGGACGAGCCGACCGCGCGGGACGATCATTCCCGCTCGATGCGGATGACCTGCGGCTTCTCGCTCACGTGGCCGTCGGCCACGACCGCCGCGATCGCCTCGCGGATCGCCTTCTCCGCCGTCGCGTGGGTGATCAGGGTGACGGGTACGGGGTTGCCCGCGACGCCGCCCGCGCCGGGTGGGGCGCGCTGGACGATGCTTTCCAACGAGATGCCCCGCTCCGCCAACCGCATCGCGATCGCCGCGGCGGCGCCTGGACGGTCGAAGAGCGAGAGGCGCACGTAGTAGCCGCCCTCGTGCGTCTCGATCGCGGCCTTCTCCAGCGGCTTCAGCGCGGCGACCGGTCGACCGAAGGCAGGCGAGCGATCCCCCTTGGCGACGTCGGCGATGTCGGCGACGACCGCCGAGGCGGTCGCCTCGCCGCCGGCGCCCGGCCCGGCCAGCATCACTTCGCGCACCGCGTCGGCGTTGACCACGACCGCGTTGGTCACCCCCATGGTCTGCGCGATCGCGGACGCCTTCGGGACCATGGTGGGGTGCACGCGCTGCTCGATGCCGGACGCGGTCGCCTTGGCGACGCCGAGCAGCTTAATGCGGAAGCCGAGGTCGTCGGCGGCCTGGAGGTCGGCGAGCGTGATCGTCTCGATGCCCTCGACGCCGACCGCCGCCGCGTCGACGCGCGTGCCGAAGGCGAGCGCCGTCAGGATGGCGAGCTTGTGGGCCGCGTCGAAGCCGCCGACGTCGAAGGTGGGATCGGCTTCCGCGTAGCCGAGGCGCTGCGCCTCCGCGAGGCAGTCGGCGAAGGACAGCGATTCCGCGCCCATCCGGCTCAGGATGTAGTTGCAGGTGCCATTCAGGATGCCGTAGACGCGCTCCACGCCGTTGCCGGCCAGCGCCTCGCGCAGCGTCTTGACGATCGGGATGCCGCCGGCGACAGCAGCCTCGAAGCGCAGGGCGACACCCCGCTCCTCGGCGGCGCGCGCCAAGTCGAGGCCGTGGACGGCGATCATCGCCTTGTTGGCGGTGACGACGTGCTTGCCCGCCTCGATCGCCGCCCGGGTCGCCGCGAGCGCCACGCCGCCCTCGCCGCCGATCAGTTCCACGAAGCAGTCGATGGCCGCGTCGCCGGCGAGGGCGACGGCGTCATCGGTCCAGGCGACGTCGCGAAAGCCGCGTGCCTTGCCGCGATCGCGCGAGGACACCCCGGCCACGATGATGCGTCGTCCCGTGCGCAGCTCCAAATCGTCCCGGCGGTCGAGAAGCCCGAGGACGGCGGCCCCGACGGTGCCGAGACCGGCGACACCGACGCGCAAAGGAGGCAACATCAGGCATTCCGACGGTAGGAGGGGATCGAAAGGGCGGGATGGCCCTCGGGGTGCTGGTCCCCCAGGCCGGTCCCCGACCCGCGTTCACGCCTTCTGCCCCATTTCACCACGGCAGGCAAACCGCGACCGCTACGGTGCGGGCGGCGTGCCGGAAGCGATCCCGCGCCGGGGCTTCTTGGCGGGCGGCGAACCGCGCAGGCCACGCGCCTTGACCTCGTTCGCCACGCCGAAACGTTCCATCTCCGCCTGCAACGCCTGCACGTTGGCGGGGTCGCGCGGCTTCGGGCGCACCGGCTCGTCGCCGGTCAGGGGCGTGTATTTCAAGCCTTTGACGTCGGGTCGCGTCGCCGTGACGAAGTCCTGCGCGGGCGGAACGTCGGTCCACAAGCGGGTGTTACGGAGTGTGTCGAGGGGCGTCCCGTACCTGTTCGGCTTGGGCTTCGACGCGTCGCCCGACGCGGTCTGGGCCTGGCCGACAACCGGCGCCAGCACGGCGAACACGAGGGCGAGCGGGACGAGGCGGCGCATGCCGAGCCGGTTGGCCAAACGATCCTCGTCACGCGGGGTTCAAGATCTCGAGGCCCAGCGAACCACGGCCTCGTCGATCAAATAGGTTGTCTTTATGTCGGAAGCGGGACACGGCTTCGGTGTCGATCGGCCCAGGATCGGAAAGGCGAGGCTCATGACCTCTTCGGCTGACTTGCGAAACCCCCTGATCGCGCCCCCGCCACGCGAAGTGATCCCCTCGCCAACCCCTTCCATCGCCCAACCACCAGCGCCCCGCACGTCGGTGGACCCTGGCACCCGGCCGCCCGGCCTGGACATCGAGCGGCTGGCCGCCAACACGGCGCGCTTCATCGAGCAGTCCGGCAAGGCGCTCGCCGCCTACCTCAAGCCGTTCGAGGCGGGCAAGGTCCGCGAGGATGACGTGTCGGACACGCTGGCGGTGGCGGTCAGCTCGATCGGCAAGGTCGTCGAGCACTGGACGAGCGATCCCCAGCGGCTCGTGGAGGCGCAGGCCGCGATCGCCCAGCCTTTCCTCCAACTCTGGTCGCAAACCTACCGGCGGCTGAGCGGGGAGGCGGTGGAGCCGGTGGTGCCGGTGACCAAGGGCGACAAGCGCTACAGCGCCCCCGAGTGGCACGACATGCCGCTCTACGACTTCCTGCGCCAGGCCCACGCCATCAGCGCCACCTGGGCGGAGGGGCTCGTTGAGCGGTCGGAGGGCGTCGAGCCGCGAACGCGCGCCAAGGCGCGCTTCTACCTGCGCCAGATCACCAGCGCGCTGTCGCCGGCGAACTTCCTCGCGACCAACCCCGAGCTGATGCGTCAAACGTTCGCCACCAGCGGCGACAACCTCGCGCGGGGCGCCGCCCTGCTCGCCGAGGACATGGAGGCCGGCGGCGGGCGGCTGCGCATCCGGCAAACCGACGCGAGCAAGTTCGCGCTCGGCGTCAACGTCGCCGTGACACCGGGCAAGGTGGTGTTCCGCAACGACCTGTTCGAGTTGATCCAGTACGCGCCGGCGACCGACACCGTGCTGAAGCGGCCGCTGCTCGTCGTGCCGCCCTGGATCAACAAGTATTACATCCTCGACCTCAACCCGCAGAAGAGCTTCGTGCGCTGGGCGGTCGGTCAGGGCCTCACCGTCTTCATGATGTCATGGGTGAACCCGGATGGTCGCCACCGGGAGAAGGGTTTCGAGTCCTACATGCGCGAGGGCGTCTTCGCCGCGCTCGGCGCGGTTCGCGCGGCGACCGGGGAGGGGGACGTCAACGCGCTCGGCTACTGCATCGGCGGCACCCTGCTCGCGACCGCCCTCGCCACCATGGCCAAGACCCACGACCAGCGGGTCAGGAGCGCGACGTTCTTCACCGCGCAGGCCGACTTCACCGACGCCGGCGAGATCCAGGTGTTCATCGATGAGGAGCAGCTGAAGGTCCTCGAGGCCAAGATGGAGGACGCGGGCTACCTCGAGGGCTCGAGCATGGCGATGGCCTTCAACATGCTGCGCCCGACCGACCTCGTGTGGTCCTATGTCGTGAACAACTACGTGAAGGGCGAGCCGCCCGCCGCCTTCGACCTGCTCTACTGGAACTCGGACGCGACACGGCTGCCGGCGCGCAATCATTCCGACTACCTGCGAAACTTCTACATCGGCAACAAACTCGCCAAGGGCGAGCTGACGATGGGCGGCGAGCCGCTGAGCCTCGGGGACGTCACCGTGCCCAGCTACTTCGTGGCGGCCAAGGAGGACCACATCGCGCCCGCGGCCTCCGTTTATCGCGGCGCCAAGCTGTTCGGCGGTCCGGTGCGCTACGTGCTCGGCGCGTCGGGGCACATCGCCGGCGTCATCAACCCGCCGGGCAAAGCCAAATACGGCTACGCGACCGGGCCGAAGCCGTTCGGCGAGTTGGTGGACTGGTTGCCGCTCGCCACGACGACGCCGGGGAGCTGGTGGGGTGACTGGTTCGATTGGCTGTCGGGACAGGCGCCGCACATGGTTCCCGCGCGGGTCCCCGGGGATGGCAAGCTGCCGATCCTCGCCGACGCGCCGGGCGACTACGTCCGGGTCAAGGGTTGAGCCGGATCAAGGTCCGGGTCAGCCGTTCCGCTCGCCTCGCAGCGCCGCCCAGCGTCGCATCCGCTCCCCCACCTCGCGCTCGAAGCCGCGCTCCGTCGGTTCGTAGACGACCTGCCGGCCGAGCGCGTCAGGCCAGTAATCTTGTCCGGAGAAGGCGTCGGGCTCGTCGTGATCGTAGGCGTAGCCGGTGCCATAGCCCTCGCCCTTCATCAGCTTGGTCGAACCGTTGAGGATCACCTTGGGCGGCATCAGGGAGCCGTTCTCCCGCGCGAGGCGCGAAGCCGCCTTGAAGGCGCGGTACGCGGCGTTCGATTTCGGCGCGGTGGCGACGTAGATCACCGCTTGGGCGATGGCGAGTTCGCCCTCGGGCGAGCCGAGGAAGTCGTAGGCCTCCTTGGCGGCGTTGGCGACGACCAGCGCCTGCGGGTCGGCGAGGCCGACGTCCTCCACCGCCATGCGCACCACGCGCCGCGCGATGAACAGGGGGTCCTCGCCGCCATCGAACATGCGCGCCAGGTAGTACAGGGCGGCATCGGGGTCCGAGCCCCGCACGCTCTTATGCAGGGCGCTGATCAGGTTGTGATGCCCTTCCCGCGCCTTGTCGTAGATCGGCGCGCGGCGTTGCACGACGGCGCCGAGCGCCCGCGCGTCGAGCACCTGTCCTTCAAGCGCTTGCCCGGGCGCGCCGGCGCGCCATAGATCCTCCGCGAGGGTGAGCGCGGCGCGGCCATCGCCGTCGGCCATGCGGATCAAGGCGGCGCGAGCCCCTTCGTCTAGCGGCAGCGGCCGTCCTTCGACTGCCTCGGCGCGCGCCAGGAGCTTCTCCAAAGCCGCGTCGTCGAGCGCCTTGAAGGTCAGCACGCGGGCACGCGACAGCAGCGCGGCGTTCAGTTCGAAGCTCGGGTTCTCCGTCGTCGCGCCGATCAGGGTGATCGTGCCGTCCTCCATCACGGGGAGGAAACCGTCCTGCTGGGCGCGGTTGAAGCGGTGGATCTCGTCGACGAACAGGAGGGTGCCCTGCCCGCCCGCGCGCCGTCGCCGCGCCTCCTCGAACACCTTCTTCAGGTCGGCGACGCCGGTGAAGATCGCCGAAACCTGGACGAAGGCGAGGCGGGTCTCGCCGGCGAGCAGGCGCGCCACGGTCGTCTTGCCCGTGCCGGGCGGCCCCCAGAAGACCAGCGAGCCGATCGACCCGGCCGCGATCAGCCGCGACAGCGCCCCACGCGGGCCGACGAGGTGATCCTGACCGGCGACCTCACCCAGCTTGGTCGGCCGTAGGCGGTCGGCGAGCGGGCGGGGAACGTCGGCTTCGAGCCCTGCGGCGGAGAACAGCGTCATGCCGCCACCGTGGGCGCGGCGCGGCGCGAAAGCCAGCCCCCGCGCCTGCCCGTGCCCCGTTCATCACCCCTCTTTGGTCGTCGACTGACGCTTGGAAACCTTTCGTTAACCATCTAGGCGATCTAATGAGGGCGGTATCGGCTGGCAGGACGGGATCCCCTCAGATGCGTACGATTGCGATGGTGACGCAGAAGGGTGGATCGGGGAAGAGCACGCTGGCGGCCTGCCTGGCCGTCGTCGCGCAGGCCGCCGGCGAACGTGTCTTCCTCATCGACATGGACCCGCAGAAGTCGCTGACGAAGTGGGCGCGCCGCCGCAACGACGCGACCATGGCGGTCGAGACCGTGTCGGCCGCCAAGCTGCCGGAGGCGATCGCCGCCCTGGCGAAGGGCAAGGTGACCCTGGTCATCATTGACACGCCGGCCACCGACACGCCGGCCGCCGACGCCGCGATGAAGGCCGCCGACCTTTGCATCATCCCCGCGCGCCCCACCATCTTCGACATCTGGTCGAGCGAGGTGACGCGCGGCAAGCTGAAGACGCTGTCCAAGGACTTCGCCTTCGTCCTCAACCAGTGCCCGGCGATGCAGGAAAGCCAGCGCGTGCTCGACGGCGCCGCCGCGCTCGAGAGCATGGGCGGCCTGCTCCGCCCGCTGATCGCCTCGCGCGTCGCCTACCAGGAAGCGGCACGGGAGGGCATGGGGCCGACCGAAGTCGAGCCGGACGGCAAGGCGGCCGAGGAGATGAAGACGCTCTGGGCCTCGCTCAGCAAGCGCCTCGCCAGGATCGCGCCGCCGGCGGGCAAGGTCGCCGGCGGCGGCAGGACGCTGTCCAAGCGCCTGGCGGCGGCGGCCGCCGCCTAAAGCGTCGGCCCGGAAAGCGCCCAATGGTTTTCGGATAAAGCCGATGCGTCCGCGGGACTCTACGGCGTCGGACCGCGCGGGGATCGCGGGGTCATCATCGTCTCGCATCAATCGCGTCATGCGTCAGGATTCCAGGGCAGAGATGGTCCAGGGGCGGTGATCGCCGCCGTGATCCAACTCGATCGCGGCAAGGTAAGGATACCTTAGGCGCGGTCCGCACCGCTCGCAAGCCCCCGGCGGGACCGGACCGGCACCGATCCCACCACGTCCGCACGGCGACGTGGTCCGATGCCCGATCCGGGCGCCCTACTCCACCGTCACGCTCTTCGCCAGGTTGCGCGGCTGGTCGGCGTCCTTCCCCATGGCGACGGCGGTGTGGTAGGCGAGCATCTGCACCGGCAGCGCGTAGACCATCGCCGTGAAGTCCGGCGCCATGTCGGGCAGCACGACCAGCGCCTCCGCCTGCCCGGCGAAATCCCGCTCGATCCGCCGATCGCCGATCAGCACCAACCTGCCGCCGCGCGCCGCCACCTCCTGCGTGTTCGACATCGTCTTCTCGTAGACCGCGTCGTCGGGGGCGATCACGATGACGATCATCGCCTCGTCGATGAGCGCGATCGGCCCGTGCTTCAGCTCGCCGGCGGCGTAGCCTTCCGCGTGGATGTAGCTCAGCTCCTTGAGCTTCAGCGCCCCTTCCATCGCCAGGGGGTATGACGTGCCGCGCCCGAGGTAGAGCACGTCGCGCACCTTGCCGAGTTCGCGGGCGAGGTGCTCGACGTCGGCCTCGCGCTTGATCGTCTCCGCCATCAGGCCCGGCACGGCGATCAGGGCGGCGACGAGCCGCGCCTCCTCCGCCTCCGACAAGGTGCCCCGGGCGCGACCGATCGCCAGCGCCAGGCAGGCCAGCACGGCGAGCTGGCACGTGAAGGCCTTCGTCGAGGCGACGCCGATCTCCGGCCCGGCGAGGGTCGGGGCCACCACGTCGCTCTCGCGCGCCATGGTCGAGGTCGCGACGTTGACGATCGCCAGGATGGCCTGCCCGTTCGCCCGCGCGGTGCGCAGCGAGGCCAGCGTGTCCGCCGTTTCGCCCGATTGCGACACCACGATTGTCAAACCGCCAGGGGTCATCGGCGCCTCCGCGTAGCGGAACTCCGAGGCGACCTCGATCGTCACCGGCAGGCGGGCGTACCGCTCGAACCAGTATTTCGCCGTGAGGCCCGCCATGTAGGCGGTGCCGCAAGCGGTGATGGTGATCTTGTCGAGGGCGCGGGGGTCGACCGGCAGGTCGAAGGGCAGCGCCACGCGGCCGTTCGACATGTCGAGGTAATGGGCGAGCGTGCGGCCCACCACCTCCGGCTGCTCATGGATCTCCTTCGCCATGAAGTGGCGGTGATTGCCCTTGTCGACCAGGAAGGCGGACGCCATCGTCTTCACGCGGCGGCGCTCGACGGCGGCGTTGCCCGAGTCGAAGAAGACGGCCTTGTCGTGGGTCAGCACCACCCAGTCGCCTTCCTCCAGGTAGGTCAACGTGTCGGTGAAAGGCGCGAGCGCCAGCGCGTCCGAGCCGAGGTACATGGTGCCGGCCGCCTCGCCCTGCCCGTAGCCGACCGCCAGCGGCGCGCCCTGGCGGGCGCCGATCAGCAGGTTCTCCTGCCCGTCGAACAGGAACGCCAGCGCGAAGGCGCCGCGCAGCCTTGGCAGGCTGACCGCCACCGCCTCCGCCGGCGTCAAGCCGCCGTCCATGGCGTCGCTGACGAGGTGGGCGACGACCTCCGTGTCGGTCTCCGTGGTGAAGACGTGGCCCTTGGCGCGCAGGTCGGCGCGCAATTCGCGGAAGTTCTCGATGATGCCGTTGTGGACGACCGCCACGCGTGCGGTCGCGTGCGGATGGGCGTTGACCTCGGTCGGCCGGCCGTGGGTGGCCCAGCGCGTGTGACCGATGCCGCTCGTGCCGGCCAGCGGTTCGCGCCGCAGCACCGCTTCGAGGTTCTTGAGCTTGCCCTGCGCACGCCTCCGGGTGAGAAGGCCGCGCTCGAGCGTCGCCACGCCGGCCGAGTCGTAGCCGCGATATTCGAGCCGCTTCAGCGCCTCGACGATCTGCTCCGCGACCGGCTCCCGGCCGAGGATCCCGACGATGCCGCACATGGTTCAGCCTTTCTGCTTCCCGCCACCGGGCGCGGCACCCACCGTCCGGGGCGGCGCGTGGGGGTCGGGGTGGGGGTCACGAAGGGGGGCGGAGTGGGCGTCCCGGAACGCCTTCGCCCATCCCGGCTTCTCCACGGCGCGGGCGCGGGCGACCACCAGGGCGTCGGCCGGCACGTCGCGCGTGACCACGGAGCCGGTGCCGATGAAGGCGCCGTCGCCGACGCTGACGGGCGCCACCAGCGCGGTGTTGACGCCGACGAAGGCGCCGACGCCGATGGTGGTCCTGTGCTTGCTGAAACCATCGTAGTTGCAGGTGATGGTGCCGGCGCCGATGTTGGTGCCCGCGCCCACGCTCGCGTCGCCGATGTAGCTGAGGTGGTTGGCCTTCACGCCGCGCGCGAGGTGCGAGCCCTTGACCTCGACGAAATTGCCGACGTGGACGTCCGCGTCGAGCACGCTGCCGGGACGCAGCCGCGCGAAGGGGCCGACGGTGGCGCGGGGGCCGACGGTGACCCCTTCCAGGTGCGAGAAGGCGCGGATGCGGCTACCCTCGCCGACGGTGACGCCCGGACCGAAGACGACGTTGGGCTCGACCACCACGTCGCGGGCGAGCGCGGTGTCCCACGACAGCGTCACGGAATCGGGCGCGACCAGCGTCGCGCCGCCGCGCAGCGCCGCCTCGCGGAGCCGCGCCTGCATGGCCGCCTCGGCGCGGGCGAGCTGCACCCGGTCATTCACACCTTGCACCTCGTCGGCGGCCGCGATGACCGTGGCGGCCCGCAGGCCCCGCGCGCGGGCGAGCGCGACGACGTCGGTCAGGTAGAACTCGCCCTGCGCGTTGTCCGACCCGATCGCCGACAGCAGTTCGAGCGCCATCCGCCCATCGAGCGCCATCAGGCCGGCGTTGCACAGGGTGACCGCCCGCTCAGCCTCCGTGGCGTCCTTCTCCTCGCGGATGGCGGTGAGGGTGGCATCAACGGTGAGCAGCCGGCCGTAGCCGTGGGGATCGCGCGCGTGGAAGCCGAGGACGGCGAGGGCGGCGTCGCCGTCGCGAAGCGCCCCTCGTAGCCGCGCCAGGGTGTCGGGGGTGACCAGCGGCGTGTCGGCGAAGGCGACCAGGACCTCGTCGTAACCCCGCTCGATCGCCGCCCGCGCGGTCAACACCGCGTGGGCCGTCCCTCGACGCTCGACCTGCACGAACGTTTGGGCGCGCGAAGCGATCGCCGCGACGTCGTCGCGTCCGGGCCCGACCACCAGGGCGACGTCGGCGATCCCCGCGCCGGCGACGGCCTCGAGGCAATGCGCGAGCATCGATCGGCCCGCGAGTTCGTGGGCGACCTTGGGACGGGCGGAGCGCATGCGCGTGCCCTCGCCGGCGGCGAGGACGATCGCGAGGCAGGTGCGGGAAGGCGGCGGCGCGGCGGCGGGCATGGGGAACTCCGGGTCTCCTTCCTTCGCGAATAAGTCGGGTGTCGCGCAAGCCAAAACACCGGATGCGCGACGCGCGGGTCTCGCCACGCCTCGACCTTCGTTCACACAAATGCTCAGCTTACGCCTACAACGCCGATCAGGTTTCATTCCCAGCCGATCAACGTTGTGCCATAAGGCGTTGACCCAACCGATCGCGTGCCCGTTTGACCGACGAGTCGATGTACCAACGTCGTGATGTCCTCAGGTTGACCCTGGGTGGTGCCGCCGGCCTGACGGCGCTCTCGACCGTCACCCCCGGGCTCGGGGCGGAGGCGACGAAAGCGTCGCCTCCAGCCACGACGAATCCGCCGGGTGTCCCCGCGAACGCCAACGCGCCGAGCGGCCCCGGCGTGGTCCTGGGCGCCCCGGTCGACTTCCATGCCGGCATGGTCGCGGACATCGCGCGCGCGCTGTCCAAACAGCCCTTCAAGCCGGTCGCGACCGACCTGCCCGACCCGTTCAAGTCGCTCAGCTACGAGCAATACGAGGCCATCAAGCCGAAGCCGACCGCGCGGATCTGGGCGTCTGAGGCGATCGGCTACGCGATCGAGCCGCTGCATCGCGGCTTCCAGTTCGACCTGCCGATCCAGCTGAACCTCGTCACCGACGGCAAGGCCCAACGCTTGATCTACGACACGGCCATGTTCGACTTCGGCAAGCTGACGCCCTCGCCGAAGATCGGCGACATCGGCTTCTCCGGCTTTCGCGTCCTGGCGACGCGGACCACGGCCGGCAAGGACTCGGCCGGCAAGGGTTCAGGTGGCACGGCATCGCCCGACAGGGACCCGCTCGGCGAGATCGCCACCTTCCAGGGCTCGAACTTCTTCCGTGCCCTCGCCGACGGCCAGGTCGCCGGCCTGATGGCGCGGGCGCTGGCGTTGAAGGTCGCCGACCCCAAAGGCGAGGAGATGCCGATCTTCCGCTCGATCTGGGTCGAGAAGCCGAGCCTGGTGACGGCCACCCTGGTGGTCCACGCCATCATCGACTCGGACAGCGTAGCCGGCGCGTTCCGCTTCACGCTGCGGACCGGCGAGGCGACGATCATCGACACCGAATGCACGCTGTTCCCTCGCGCGACCATCGACAATTTCGGCCTGGCCTCGATGAGCGCGACGCACCTCCTCGGCTTCCTCGATCACAAGCGGTTCGACGATTATCGGCCCAATGTCAGCGAAGTGTGCGGCGTGCAAATGCTGACGGGCGCCAACGAGTGGGTTTGGCGCCCCGTCACCAATCGCGACAGCCTGCAGATCTCGACCTTCGTGGACGACAAGCCGCGTGGTTTCGGCTGCCTGATACGCGACCGCGCCTTCGGCGATTACGCCGACGAGGAGAACCACTGGGAGAAACGTCCCTCGCTGTGGATCGAGCCCATCGGCGATTGGACGGAGGGAGGGGTCCAACTCATCGAGATCCCCTCCCAATCGGACGCCAACGACAACATCCTGTGTTTCTGGCGCCCGCGCGAACCGCTGAAGGCCGGCAGCGAAGTCGCCTTCGCTTACCGTCAATTCTGGTGCTGGGACCCGCCCGAGCGGCCCGACCTCGCGCGCGCCATGCGCTCGCGGGCGGGTGGGGGCGGCCGGCGCTGGCGCTTCTTCGTCGAGTTCGAGGGCGATGTCCTGGGTGATCTCGATCGCAGCCGTGGGGTGGCACCGGCCCTGACCACGAGCGCCGGCACCTTGACGCTCACCAGGACGTTCACCGACACGAACGCCAAGGCTTGCCGTGTGCTCTTCGAGATCGATCCGGGGAGCGCCGCCTCGGCGGAGTTGCGGCTCGTGCTGCAGGCCGGGGGCAAGCCGATCAGCGAAACCTGGCTTTATCGTTGGACACCGTCATGACCGACCTAGCCTCGTCCACCGACTTGACCTCGTCCACCGACTTGGCTCCGCCCGCCAACTTGGCTCATGGCGGCCCTCGCGCGGAGGCGCGGCGGCCCGGGTGCATCGCCCCTGCCATGATCGCGCCCGCCATGCCGCAAGAGGCACCACTGGCGATGCCCGTCCAGAGCCTTCGCTCCCATGCCCCGCCGCGCGCGCGATCGAACGGGGCCCTCGATGGCGTGACCTTGATCGCCAGGATCCTCATCTTCGGTGGCGCGCTGGCCATGACGTGCTACGGCGCGTTGGAGATGTACAAGGTCGTCTCGGTGGGCGGCACGACGCCGCTTGAGTGGGCGCTGCTCGTCCTCTTCATCGCGAACTTCTCGTGGATCGCCCTGGCTTTCACGAGTTCGCTCGTGGGCTTCCTGTGGATCCTGGCGCTGGCCCCCAAGCCGCCCGGCATTCCCGCCTCGCTTCGGACGCGGACCGCCGTCGTCATGCCGATCTACAACGAGACGCCCGAGCGGGTGTTCGCCGCCGTCCAGGCGATGATCGAGGGCGTCGCCGCCACCGGCCTCGGCCACGCCTTCGACTGGTTCTTCCTGTCGGACACCACCAATCCCGACATCTTCATCGCCGAGGAGAACGCCTTCCTGCGGACGCGCGAGCGCGTCGGCCCCGGCACGGCGATCCATTATCGGCACAGGCCCCAGAACACGGCGCGCAAGGCCGGCAACATCGCCGATTTCGTCACCCGCTGGGGCGGGCGCTACGAGCACATGGTTGTGCTCGACGCCGACAGCCTGATGCTGGGCCACGCCATCGTCAACCTGGCCGCGGCGATGGAGGCGGACCCGGACGCCGGCATCATCCAGACGCTGCCGCTCATCATCAACCGCAACACCCTTTTCGCCCGCCTCCAACAGTTCGCCGCCCGGATCTACGGACCGGTGATCGCCGCCGGCCTCGCCACGTGGATGGGACGCGACGGCAACTACTGGGGCCACAACGCGATCATCCGCACGCGCGCCTTCGCCGACTATTGCGGCCTTCCCCACCTGAAGGGCAAGCCGCCGATGGGTGGCCACATCCTCAGCCACGACTTCGTGGAGGCGGCGCTGATCCGCCGGGCCGGCTACACCGTGTACATGCTGCCCATGCTGGACGGCAGCTACGAGGAGAGCCCGCCATCCCTCATCGACCTGTCGGCCCGCGATCGCCGATGGTGCCAAGGCAACCTCCAGCACATCCGCGTGCTGCCGGCGCGCGGGTTCCATCCCGCCTCGCGCCAGCACTTCGCGACCGGCATCTCCGCCTACATCTCCTCGCCGCTGTGGATGATGCAGTTGATCGTCGGCATGATCCTCGTCCTGCAGGCGAGCTACATCAAGCCCGAATATTTCACCAACGACTTCACCTTGGTGCCGGCGTTCCCCCGCTTCGACGCGGAGCGTTCGCTCGAACTCTTCGCCGTCACCATGGTCGTGCTGCTGATGCCGAAGGTGTTCGGACTGCTCCTTGGCCTCCTGCGGGGTGAAACGCGACGCGGATGCGGCGGCGCGCTGCGGCTGATCGCGTCGGCCCTCTTCGAAATCCTGATGTCCGCCCTGCTCGCGCCGGTGATGATGCTGATCCAGACCGGGCACGTCGTCCATTTCGTGTTCGGCTTCGACAGCGGCTGGGATCCGCAGCGACGCGACGACGGATCGATCCCGGTGTCGGCGATCGTCCGTCGCCATCGCTCCCACATGATCTTCGGCATCCTGACCTTGATCAGCGGGCTCCTGATCTCACCGTCGCTCATCGCTTGGATGTCGCCGACGATCATCGGGCTCATCCTCGCCATCCCCCTCTCTTGGTTGACCGGCAAGCTGTCGGTCGGCATGGCGTTCCGGCGCGCGGGTCTCCTGATGACCCCCGAGGAGCGAAAGCCGCCGAGCGTCGTCGAACGCACGGCCGAGATCCTCGCGACCGCGGGCGGCCCGCCCGAGGAGCCGGGCAACGGGCTCGCCCTGCTCTACGAGGACGCGGACCTGCAAGCCGCCCACGAGAGCTTGAAGGCGAGCAAGGCACCGCGACGACGCGGCGACATCACGCCGGACTGGGCGCTTGCGGAGGCGAAACTCGATGACGCCGAGGACGTCGATCAGGCCTTGGCTTGGTTGCGACCGAAAGAGACGATGGCCATCCTGAACGATGACACGCTGCTGGAACGGTTCTTACGCCTGCCACGCTCCCAACGGTCGACCGCGCGCCAAGCCACCACCTAGCCGGCCCTTCGAGACGTTATGCCGCATCCGGCGTGCCGGATGCGGCCGCGTCGCGCTTGCATTTCCCGCCGTTATCAACGACATGGCTTGACGTCGCAAGGGTTGGCGAGGCTCACGCCCGGTTTCCGCCGTTCGCCCACCGCGATGGTGGTCGCCAATCCGTCTCCTCCGGCCTGCCCGCCTCCGGCCTGCCCAGGATTGGCTTCGGTGGCGTCAGATCCGTCGGATGTTCGACGCGGACGACCTCCTCAAGGATATTGATGACAAGTTCAGACACGGACCAGGGCGACACGCAACCGGCGGGATCCTTCGCCGACCTCGGTCTCAGCGCCAAGGTGCTGGGAGCCGTCGAAGCCTCTGGTTACACGACACCGACGCCGATCCAGGCCCGCGCCATCCCCGCCGCCCTGCTCGGACGCGACATCCTCGGCATCGCGCAGACCGGGACCGGCAAGACGGCCGCCTTCGTCCTGCCCATGCTATCGCGCCTCGAGGGTGGGCGCGCCAGGGCTCGGATGCCGCGCACGCTGATCCTCGAGCCGACGCGCGAGCTGGCGGCTCAAGTCGAGGAAAGTTTCGTCAAGTACGGGGCGAACCATAAGCTCAACGTCGCGCTGTTGATCGGCGGCGTTTCCTTCGCGGACCAGGAAACCAAGATCACGCGCGGGGCCGACGTCCTGATCGCGACGCCCGGTCGGCTCCTCGACTTCTCCGAGCGCGGCAAGCTCCTCCTGACCGGCATCGACATCCTCGTCATCGACGAGGCGGATCGGATGCTCGACATGGGCTTCATCCCCGACATCGAGCGCATCTGCAAACTCGTCCCGTTCACGCGGCAGACCCTGTTCTTCTCGGCGACCATGCCGCCGGAGATCACCCGACTCACCGAGCAGTTCCTACACAACCCGGTCCGCATCGAGGTGGCGCGCGCGGCGACGACCGCGGCGACGATCACGCAGAGCCTGGTCGCCTCGCACGGCGGGCCGGCCAAGCGGGAAACGCTGCGGCGATTGATCCGCACGGCCGACAACTTCAAGAACGCGATCATCTTCTGCAACCGCAAGCGCGACGTCGCCTTGCTCCACAAATCCTTGCAGAAGCATGGCTTCTCCGCCGGCGCCCTGCACGGCGACATGGACCAGCGGGCGCGCATGCTCTCGCTCGACGCCTTCAAGACGGGCGCCGTCGACCTGATCGTCTGCTCCGACGTCGCGGCGCGCGGGCTCGACATCCCCGACGTCAGCCACGTCTTCAATTTCGACTTGCCCACCCACGCCGAGGACTACGTCCACCGGATCGGACGTACCGGTCGCGCCGGTCGCAAGGGCGCCGCCCTCTCCATCGTTTCGCCAGGCGACGAGAAGTACCTCGCCGAGATCGAGAAGGTCATCGTCAAGTCCGTCGATTGGGACGGAGGCGTGACGCTGGCCAACCTACCGCGCGAGGACGCCGCCGGTGAGGATGAGCGACGATTGGATCGACGCGGTTCGGTCGATCGCGGGGCGAGGCGCGCGCGCGAACCATCGAGGCGGTCCGAGCCTGATCCGGCATGGGCGCCGGAGCCGGTCGTGGCCCTGGTCGGCTCCGATCCGGCGCGGCCCGCGCCGCCGCGTTCGCGCCGCAGCGGCGGAGCACCTCGATCCGCCTTCGCCGAAGCGAGGGTCCTGGATGACGCGCCGGCTGTCCTGGCTGGCGGCGAGGCCACGTCGCGTCCGGCTCAGTCGTCGAGGGTCCAGCGTGAAGCCGCTCCCACGCCGCGGGAGGTGGTGACACCGAGTCGGCGCCAGGGTGGCGATGACCACCCAGTCCTCGGCATGGGTGACCACGTCCCGATGTTCATGCGGCGCGCGGTCCGACCGAAGCCCACGCACGAAGAACAATAGCCGCACGGTCCCTCGACGACTCGCGTTCAACCGGAGGGTCGCCGCCGACCCCCTCCGTCGAGATCAAACCTGCGACATCAAACCTGCGGCGCGAAACGCGTTCGGATTTGCTCAGCCCTCTGCGCGGAAACGCGGACGGTGAGGTCGCTGCCCCCATTGTCCCGGTCGTATCGCGCGAGGACTTCGGCATGCTCGTAGAGCCAGGCGAGACCTTCGCCATCGCCCACGTCGAGTCGCAGGTCGAGCACCGTCCGGCCTATCGCCAAGCGTCCCTCGATCTCATCGAGGAGGTTCGCCTCGCCCTCGCCGGTGAGGGCCGACACGACAATCGGCCTCGCGTTGCTGTCGCGTCGCCTCGCGCTGTTGCCGACCGCGATGGCTCGATCGGCATCGAGCAGGTCGAGCTTGTTCCAGACTTCGAGCAACCTGCCGTGGTCGTTCGGATCGATCCCGAGTTCGGTCAGGATCGCCTCGACGTCCGTTGATTGCGCGTCCGTGTCCTCGTGCGAGATATCGCGGATGTGTAGGATGACGTCGGCCTCCACCACCTCTTCCAGTGTCGCGCGGAAGGCGGAAACCAGCATGGTCGGCAGGTCGGAGATGAAGCCGACGGTGTCGGACAGGATCACGCGCGACCCGTGCGGCAGGGTCAGGGTGCGCAACGTCGGGTCGAGGGTGGCGAACAGCATGTCCTCGGCCAGCACGGTGGCACGCGTCAACCTGTTGAACAGCGTCGACTTGCCGGCGTTGGTGTAGCCGACGAGCGCGATGATCGGGTAGGGCACGTCCCGCCGGGTCTTGCGGTGCAGCGAGCGCGTGCGCTTGACCTTCGTCAACTCCGCCTCGATCTTGATCATGCGTTCGGAGATCAACCGTCGATCGGTCTCGATCTGGGTCTCGCCCGGCCCGCCGAGGAAGCCGAAGCCGCCGCGCTGACGCTCCAGGTGGGTCCAGGACCGCACGAGGCGCGATTTCTGATAAGCGAGGTGGGCGAGTTCCACCTGCAACGAACCCTCGCGCGTGCGGGCGCGCCGACCGAAGATCTCGAGGATCAGACCCGTGCGGTCGATCACCTTCGCCGCGAAGGCCTTCTCCAAGTTGCGTTGCTGCACCGGCGAGAGGGCGCAATCTAGGAACACCAACGACACGTCGTCGGCCTTCACGCGGGCCGCGACCTCCTCGACCTTGCCTTTGCCAAGGTAGGTCGCGGGACGGATTTGATTGAGGGTGACGCTCACCTCGCCGACGACGTGGAGGTCGATGGCGCGAGCTAGGCCACCCGCTTCCAGGACGCGCGCCTGCGCGGAGCGCGTATTACCATCGTCACCTTGTCGCGAGCCGCGCGTGTCGGCGTAGGGACCAAGGACGAGCGCCCGTGTGGCGGCGGCGCGCTGGGCTTCCGCGCGATCATCCGGGCTTGCCGCGCTGGTCAACCCTCAACCGCCGTGCCGAGGATCGCGAGTGTCCGAACGTGGATCAGCCGAGCACCGCCGTTTCCTCGCCCGCCTCGAACATCTGGATGGGTTGTCCGGGCATGATCGTGGATATCGCATGCTTGTAGACGAGTTGGGAATGGCCATCGCGTCGCAGCAGTACGCAGAAATTATCGAACCACGTCACCACACCCTGCAGTTTCACCCCGTTGACGAGGAAGATCGTCAACGGGATTTTATTCTTCCGGAGGTGGTTCAGGAACGTGTCTTGGAGGTTCTGCGGACGTTCGGTGGCCATAGGCTTGATCCGGATTGTTCTTGGCGCCGACGCAGCGACGCGTTTCTGTATGAACGGTGCCGCTCCAAGCAGTGCGGCCTAATTCCTTAGGTCGACAAAGTGGACCGCCGCAAGCGCGAAATGGCGCGGCGGCCCGGGCGGCGCACAGGTCGCCGACCTCGACGCTTGACGGTTCGGGGACGCGATTAATGGCCCGAGACGGTCCTCATCGCGTCCCTTCACGTGAAGGCGTCGAGGTGGTGGGCGACGAGCCCGGCCAGGGCACCCCCGAAGATGAGCACGGGCGGCGAGGCACGCGTGGTGGTGATGGCCGCCGTGGCCGCCGCGACGAGGGCGAGGCTGAGCCAGCCGACGTAGGCGGCGTGCGCCATCACGTAGCCGCTCGCCAACATCAGGCCCAACGCGATCGGGGCGAGCGCACGCCGCACCTGTGCGATCCACGCGAGGCCCGCGTAGCGGGTCATCAGCTTGCCGATGCCGAGCGCGAGCAGCGAGGACGGCAGCACGATGGCGACCGTCGCCACCAGCAATCCCACCACGCCGGCCATGTGCCAGCCGATCATGCTGACGATCAGGACGTTGGGCCCTGGCGCGGTTTGTCCGATCGTCGTCAGGCTGACGAAGGTCGCGTCGTCCATCCAGTGGAGCTGGTCGACGATCTGGCGATGGATCTCCGGGATGGTCGCGTTGGCGCCGCCGATGGACAGCAGCGACAGGACGCCGAAGGTGAGGATCAGGTGGGCGACGACGCTCATGGTCGGCGCCGCTCGCGCGCCGCCGTTGCCGCGATCGACGCGGGAATGGCGACGCATAGGATGACAAGCATCGGCGCCCCCACGACGGCGGCCGCGAGGCAGACGCAGGCGGCGGTGGCGACGTTCACGACGTTCGGGTCGAGGCCCTTGAGCAGCTTCAGGGCGGTACCGACGACGAGGCCGGCGGCGGTCGCGGCGGCGCCGGCCAGTGCCGCGCGAACGTCGTCCAGGTAGGAGAAGCGGGCGTAAAGGCCGGCGATGACGACCAGGATGACGAGTGGCGCGCCGAGCAGGCCTGCCAGCCCCGCCGCCGAGCCGGTCCAGCCGCGCCAGCGAAAGCCGAGCATGGTCGCCAGGTTGACGGTGTTGGCGCCCGGCAGGGTAGCGGCGATGCCGAAGGCCTCCGCGAACTCGCGATCGTCGAGGTAGAGGCGTTCGACCACCAGGACGTGCCGGGCGAGCGCGGCCACCCCGCCGAAGCCGAGGACGCCGATCTTCAGGAAGGCGGTGAAGAGGGCGAGACGGGTCGGCGTGGGACGGTCCATCGTCGGATCGCTCAGTCGATCCCGAGGGACTTCAGCTTGCGATGCAGCGCGGAACGCTCCATCCCGATGAATTCCGCCGTGCGGGAGATGTTGCCGCCGAAGCGACTGACCTGTGCCACCAGGTACTCGCGCTCGAACACCTCGCGTGCCTCGCGCAAGGGCAAGCTCATCAGCTTCTCGCCGCCGGCCCCGGTCGGTGTCGCAGGCACGAGCGCGCCGACCTCGGAGGGCAGCATGTCGGCGGTCAGTTCGGCGTCCGCGTCGCCGCTCGCCAGGATCATCAGGCGCTCGACGTTGTTGCGCAGCTGGCGGATGTTGCCGGGCCAGTCGTGCGACTGCAGGATCGCCATCGCGTCGTCGGCGATCCTGCGCTGCGGCAGGCCGGCGGACGCGGTGATCTGGTCCATGAAGAAGCTGATCAGGTCAGGGATGTCATCGCGACGCTCCGACAGCGAGGGCACGCGGATCGGCACCACGGACAGGCGATGGAACAGGTCCTCGCGGAAGGTACCCTCGCTGATCGCGCCGGCGAGGTCGCGGGCGCTGGATGAGATGATCCGCACGTCCACCGCGACGCGCTGCGTGCCGCCGACACGGGTGAAGTTCTGCTCGACGAGGACGCGGAGGATCTTGCCCTGCGTTTCCTTCGGCATGTCGGCGATCTCATCGATGTAGAGCGTGCCGCCGTGCGCCTCCTCGAGCTTGCCGACCGCGCGACCCTCGCCGTTCACGGCCTCGATGCCGAACAGCTCGCGCTCCATCGATTCGGGCGTGATCGCCGCCGCGTTGATGACCACGAAGGGCCCGCTCGCCCGCGCCGACGCCTCGTGGATCATCCGCGCCGTCAGCTCCTTGCCGGCGCCGGAATAGCCGGTGATCATGATGCGGGAGTTCGCCGGCGCGACGCGCTCGATGACTTGGCGCAGCTGGTTCACCGCCGTCGACTTGCCCACCATCGTGTTGAGGCCGCCGCCGCGCGCTTTGAGCTCGCTGACCTCGCGCTTCAGCCTGGAGTTCTCCAACGCCCGCTCGGCGATGAGCACCAGGCGATCGGCCTTGAACGGCTTCTCGATGAAATCATAGGCGCCCAGCTTGATGGCTGACACCGCCGTCTCGATGTTGCCGTGGCCCGAGATCATCACGACCGGCAGGTGCGGATTCTGCTGCTTGATGACCTCCAGCACCTGGAGCCCATCGAGCTTCGAGCCCTGGAGCCAGATGTCGAGGAACACGAGGCTCGGTCGCCGCGCGGCGATCGCCGCGACCGCCTCGTCGGAGTTCTTCGCGGTGCGGGTCCCGTGACCCTCGTCGGACAGGATGCCCGAGACGATTTCTCGGATGTCGACCTCGTCGTCGACGATGAGGATGTCGCTAGCCATGAGGGATCAAGCCGTTTCGATTTCCGCCGGAGCGGCGTCTGCGGGAACGACGTCCAGGGACGCCTCGCGATTGGGGAAGTGAAGGTGGACGCGCGCGCCTTGCCCGCCCGGCGCGTCGAGCAGGTCGAGCCCGCCGCCGTGATCCTCCAAGATCTTCGCGACGATGGCCAGCCCGAGGCCCGTACCTTCCGCCCGGGTCGTCATGTAGGGCTCGAGCAGGCGCTGGCGTTGCTCCTTGGGGAAGCCCTTGCCGTTGTCGATGACGTCGATGTCGATCGTGGTGCCGACGCTGAGCTTGACCGTGACGCGGCCGGCGAAATCCTGCGGCTCGCGGGCGGCGATGCCTTCGGTGGCGTTCTTGACGATGTTGGTCAAGGCCTGGGAAATCAGGCGTCTGTCGAAGCGGATGTGGACGGCCTGTTCGGGGAGCGCGAGGTCGAACGCGATCTCCGCGTGGGCAACCCGCATCAGGAAGACCACGCGGCGAACGCATTCGGACAGGTCGTCCTTGTCGAGCGTGGCCTTCGGCATGCGGGCGAAGGAGGAGAACTCGTCGACCATGCGTTTGATGTCGTCGACCTGGCGCACGATCGTGTCGGTGCACTGGTCGAAGATCTCCTTGTCGACGGTGATGAGCTTGCCGTACTTGCGCTTGATCCGCTCGGCGGACAGCTGGATCGGGGTCAGGGGGTTCTTGATCTCGTGGGCGATGCGGCGGGCGACGTCGCCCCAGGCGGCGGCGCGCTGGGCGTCCAGCACGTCGGTGATGTCGTCGAGCGTCACCACGACGCTCTTGTCGGCCTTGACCGAGGGCTCGCTCGTCACCCGCACGTTGTACAGCCTGTCACGACCCTCGCGCGAGAGCTGCACCTGACCCTGGACCAAACGGTGCTGGCTCGAGCGCGCCTCGGCGAGCGTCGCGGCGATTTCGGGGAACACGCCCTCCGCGCTGCGCCCGATCATCGTCTCCGCCGTGCCGACGCCCGACGCGGTCAGATGCTCGGCCGACGGGTTGAGGGTCGTGATCTTGCCAGCCGGGTCGACGCCGATGACCGCGACCGGCACGCCCGACAGCACCGCCTCGGTGAAGATGCGCCGCTCGTCGATGAGCGTGCTCGCGGCCACCAGCCGGTTCTGCTGGAGGCGCAGCTCCGCCGTCATCTTGTTGAAGGTTTCGCCCAGGTGGGCGAGGTCGCCCTCGGAACGGTCCACCTGGACCTGGGTGAAGAGGTTTCCGGACGCGACCTGGTCGGTCGCGCTGATGAGGCGCCTGATCGGATCGACGAGGCGGTTGGCGAAGGACAGGCCGAGCCACGTCGCCGAGAGCAGCATGATGAGCGCGATGGACACGTACATGGTCGCGAAGGCGATCGAGATGGACGTGCGATGGCGGTCGAAAGCATCGTAGCGCACCACGAGCTGCTGGGCCTGCTTGGGGAAGTCGACGGAGAAGGTGTCGACCGGCCGCGCCGTGTAAAGGTAGGTGTCGGGGAACAGCCCGACCGGCCGCAGGGCGACGAAGGTGCGCTCGCCGTCGAGCAGCAGGCAGAGCGGCTCGTTCTTCTTGGCGTCGGCGAAATCCTGTGGCGAGGGCTTGACGATCGCCGTGCCCAGCGTGCCCAGCGCGTTGTCGACCTTGGCGCGCTCGATCATCGTGCCGTCGGGTTTCAGGAGCGCGGCGGCGCTGAAGCCGAGGAATTTGGCGCGCGAGGCGAAATAATCCCGCAGGATCGCCCGGTCGGCGGTGAGGAACGCCTTGGCGCTGTCGAGGTCTTGCGCGGTCAGCCGCGTTTCCTGCAGGAGCGACCGGCATTGCGCCTCCCGGTACAGTGTCGCGGCCTGGATCGTGTTCTGCACGAAGCCGCGCACGTCCTGCATGAAGGCCGGGTTGAGGCTGCGGTCGAGCGTGATGGAGCCGACCAGCGCCATCAGGATGACCGGCACCGACGCGATGATGGAGAACAGCCCGACGATGCGCATGTGCAATCGGGCCCCGGCGGCCCCCGCGCGCCAGGACACCAGCAGCGCCAAACCTTCCAGCACCACCAGGAGGGCGAGCGCGAGGATGGTGACGATGTTGGCGATGAACAGGCCGAGCACGACGGACGGGGTCGTGCGAACGGGCGTGTAGTCGGAGAAGATCAGGAAGCTCGTGGTCGCGACGGACAAGGCGAGGACGACGGCCACGGGTCCGAAGCGCGCGAGCATCCTGCGCGATCGGGCGACGGCGTCGGTCTTCAATGCTGTCATGCTCGACGAATATCCGCGCGTTCCCGAACCGGTGGAAAGGAGGAGGAAAGACGAGGGGAAGGCCCGCGCCGATCAGCCTCATGACTCGCCTGGTCGGTCCGGTGAAGCTAGCACCACTGTTGCAGGATTACGCCCTTTCGACGGCGTCACCGTGAGAGAGAAGGCCGGGGGCGTCGTTCCCGCGGCGTCGCGTTGGCCTGTCCGGGCACGGCGGCGCGCGGGCCGGTGCTAACGCGGCGAGCGCATGAGGCGGATGTCGAGGTCCCTGATCTTCTTGCGCAACGTGTTGCGGTTCAATCCCAACAGCTCGGCGGCCTTGATCTGGTTGCCGCGCGTCGCGGCGAGCGCGGCGGAGATGAGGGGCTGTTCGAGTTCGCGCAGCACGCGGTGGTAGAGGCCAGGTGGCGGCAGGTTCTCGCCGTGGGCGCCGAAGACCTTCGACAGGTGCCGCTCCACCGAGGTCGACAGCGGCAACGACTCGCCATCGCCGCCCGCGTACGCGACCTGACCCAAGGGGGTTGGCGCCGTGTTGAAGCTGCCAGCGTCGACGGAGAGTTCGAGGTCGACGAGGTGCTCGCCGATCGCTTCCTGGGGGTAGAGGGCGGCGAGCCGGCGGATCAGGTTCTCCAGCTCGCGGATGTTGCCCGGCCAGCGATAGCGCTTCATCCGTTCGAGCGCGCCGGTCTCCAGGTACTTCGCCGGCAGCCCCTCGGCGGCGGCTTGCGTGAAGAAGTGCTTGGCGAGGTCGGCGACGTCCTCGATCCGTTCCCGCAGGGGCGGCAGGCGCAGCGGCACCACGTTGAGGCGGAAGAACAGGTCTTCCCTGAACAGCCCCTGCCCGATCAGGATGCGAAGGTCCTTGTTGGTGGCGGCGATGATGCGGACGTTGGTCTTGATCGGGGTGCGCCCCCCCACCGTCGTGTACTCGCCCTGCTGCAGCACGCGCAGCAGCCGCGTCTGCGCCTCCATCGGCATGTCGCCGATCTCGTCCAGGAACAAGGTGCCGCCCTCGGCCTGCTCGAAGCGACCCGCGGAGCGCTGGTTGGCGCCGGTGAACGCCCCCTTCTCGTGGCCGAACAGCTCGCTCTCGATCAGGTCACGCGGGATCGCCGCCATGTTGATGGCGACGAAGGGTCCCTTCTTGCGCTTGCCGTAGTCGTGGAGCGCGCGCGCGACCAGTTCCTTGCCGGTGCCGGACTCGCCCGTGATCATCACCGTCAGGTCGGTCTGCATCAGGCGGGCCAGCGAGCGATAGATCTCCTGCATCGCCGCCGAGCGGCCGACGAGGGGCATGTTGTCAAGGTCCTCGGGAACCACCGCCTTGTCGCGGGCGCGCGGTTCCGTCATCGCCCGGCCGACGATGGACACGAGTTCGCGCAGGTCGAAGGGCTTGGGCAGGTAGTCGTAGGCGCCGCGCTCGGACGCCTTGATCGCCGTCATGAAGGTGTTCTGCGCGCTCATCACGATGATCGGCAGTTCCGGCCGCAGCTTCTTGATGCGCGGCAGCAGCTCGAAGGCGTTCTCGTCGGGCATCACGACGTCGGTGATGACGAGGTCGCCGTCACCCGCCTTCACCCAGCTCCACAGGGTCGCGACGGTGCCGGTCGTACGCACGTCGTAGCCGGCGCGCGACAGCGCCTGGCTCAACACCGTCCGGATGGCCGCGTCATCGTCGGCGACAAGGATGTTACCTGGGTTCATCGCCTTCACGTCGCGTTCGCGACATCCTTGGTTCTAGCGCGTGCGACCGGTCGGCTCGCTCGACCCGCCGTCACGCGGCGCGTGCATGGGCATCAACACCTTGAACGTCGTCTTGGACACGTGGCAGTCGCACTCGACGATGCCCCCGTGATCCCCGATGATCTTCGCGATCAGAGCAAGACCGAGGCCAGTTCCGGTCGCCTTGGTCGTGACGAACGGCTCGAACAGGCGCGGCATCAGGTCGGGCGCGATGCCGGGGCCGTTGTCGCGCACGCAGAACTCGAGGGGAAGGCTGACCGGCTTGGGCGAGCCGTTGACCTTGAGGCGCACGCCCGGCCGGTACGAGGTCCGCAGCTCGATCTCGCCATCGACCCCGTCGGGCCCGATCGACTCGGCGGCGTTCTTCACCAGGTTCAGGAAGACCTGGATCAGCTGGTCGCGGCTGCCGAGAACGGGCGGCAGCGAGGGATCGTAGACCTCCTTGAACCGGATGTGCCGGGCGAAACCGGCCTGCGCGACCTTCTTCACGTGGTCGAGGACGGCGTGGATGTTGACCGCGTCGAAGTCCTCCTCCGGACCGCTGGAGAACGGCTTCATGCGGTCGACGAGTTTCACGATGCGGTCGGTCTCGTCGCAGATCAACTGGGTCAAGGTGCGATCATCGTCGCTGGCCTCGGCCTCCAGCAGCTGCGCCGCCCCGCGGATCCCCGAGAGCGGGTTCTTGATCTCGTGCGCCAGCATGGACGCCATGGCCGACACGGAGCGGGCGGCGCCGCGCTGCTCGTGCTGGCGGTCGAGCTTCTCGGCGATCGAGCGTTCGCGCAGCATCACCACCATCGTGTCGCTGCTGGGAGCCAGCGGCGTGACGAAGATGTCGACCAGCCGTTCGACGCCGAGGCGCGGCAATCCGAGGTCCACGCGGTACTCGTTGATGGCGCCCCCCTCCTGGCGGATCTGCTCGACCAGGGACAGCAGCGAGGATCCGACGGGGAGCAACCTCTTGAGATGCTGTCGCCGCGGCGCGGTGAGGCTGGTGCCGAAGAAGGTTTCGGCCGCGGGGTTGGCGCTCTCGATGATCCCGCCCGGGTCGACGGTGAAGACGGGGAGCGGCAGCGCGTCCAGCACGTGGAGCGCCCCCAGGCCCTGGACGATGCTGGCGTCGGTCGGCTCCTCGGTCACTTTGCCGATGGTCCTCGAAAGCAGGCGGAACGAACGACGGGTTGTCATGCCGCGCGCGCGCCGCCGAAGGCCGGGGCGTCGCGCTCGAACACGGCGGCCAAGAGACGCGGAACCTGCCGGTGGTCGTCCGCCGTCACCAGGGCGCGGTGGAGGGGATCGTGCGAGGCGACGCCGGCGTGGAGGGCGTAACCCGCGAGGTGTTTGCGGGCGTGACGCACGCCCTGCCCCGGGCCGTAAAGGGAGAGGAGCGTCTCGTAATGCGTGATCGCCGCGTCGCGTCGCTGACCGGCCGACGGCCCGGCGTCGCACGGCCCGGCCTCCCCCGACCCGTTGGCGAGCGCGCGCGCGACCTGGCCGACGAGCCAGGGCCGGCCGACGGCGGCGCGGCCGATCATGATCGCCGCCGCACCCGAACGGGCGAGCATGGTACGGGCGTCGGAGGCGTCGGCACAGTCGCCGTTGGCGACGACGGGTATCGCGACGGCGTCGACCACCGCCCGGATCGCCGCCCAATCGGCGCGCCCCTTGTAGAACTGACAACGGGTCCGGCCGTGGACTGTGACCATCGCCACCCCTTCCGCCTCTGCCCGACGCGCCAAGGCGGCGGCGCTCAAGTTCGTCCCATCCCAGCCCAGTCGCATCTTGACGAAGACGGGTACCGCGACGGCTCCGATCGCCGCGCGGATCAGGGCGGTCGCGCGGTCGAGGTCGCGCATCAGGGCCGATCCGGCCTGCCCCCCGACCACGGCCTTGGCCGGGCATCCCATGTTGATGTCGATCGCCGCCGCGCCCTGCGCCTCGGCGAGGCGGGCGGCTTCCGCCACGCGCGCCGGCACGCAGCCGGCGATCTGCACGACGTGGCAGGCGATGCCCGCCCCGTCCGCCCGGACCCGGCACGCCGCCTCGCCCGCCGTGTAGTGATCGCTGTCCACCATCTCCGACACGACACCGCTCGCGCCAAAATTTTGGGCAGAGCGACGCATGCCGACGTCCGTGATCCCCGACATCGGAGCCAAGAGGACGGGAGGGCCGCCGAGCCGCGCCGTGCCTAGGACATGTGCAACGATAGACATGCCCACAACGTAATCAGTTTGCGTGGAACTGCAACTTAAATCAAATTCGAGCACGTTCGCCCACGTGGCCGCGCGCGAGGCCGCGCGACCGTGTTCGATGCCATTCACGAAAGGCGACTTGACAGGGCCGGCTTCCGCTGGTGGTCAACACCGCGATGCCCTCGCACGATCCGATGCCTTCGATCCCATGACAGATCCTTCGTCCTCGTCAGCCGGTCGGCCCGGGTCAACGGTGATCCTCGTCGTCGCCGCCGGGCGGGGGACGCGGGTCGGGACCGCGATGCCGAAGCAGTACCTTCCCCTCGCGGGCGCGCCGTTGCTCGCGCACACGTTGCGACGACTGCTGGCCGCCGACCGCGATGCCGGCGTGCTGGTGGTCATCCACCCGGACGATCAAGACTTCTACGAGCGATGCGTGGCGGCGCTCCCGGCGCCAGCGGCGTCGCGGATGTTGCCGGCCGTGAACGGCGGCCTCACGCGCCAGGAAAGCGTGCGCGCCGGCCTCGACGCCCTCATGGCGCTCGACGCCCCCCCCGACCTCGTCCTCGTGCACGACGGCGCGCGCTTGTTCCCCACACCCGGCCTGATCGCACGCGCCAAGGCGGCGGCGGCGCGCACCGGCGCCGCCGTACCCGGCATCCCCGTCACCGACACGGTCAAGGAGGTCGACGCGACCGGGCGCGTCGTCGCCACGCCGTCTCGCGCGCGGCTGCGGAGCGTGCAGACGCCGCAGGCCTTCGGGTTGCGGATGCTTCACGCCGCCCACGTCGCGGCGGCCGCGGCCGGCGCGAGCGAATTGACGGACGACGCGGCGGTCGCAGAATGGGCGGGGCATGCCGTCCACGTCTTCGAAGGAGATCCCGGCAACATGAAAGTCACTGGACCCGACGACATCGCGACCGCCGAGGCCCGCCTCATCCGCGAGTGTCCGGACGTGCGGATGGGCCAAGGCTACGACGTCCACGCCTTCGGGCCCGGCGACCACGTGTGGCTCGGTGGGTTCAAGGTCCCGCACGGCAAGGGGCTGGTCGGCCATTCCGACGCCGACGTGCTCAGCCATGCCATCACCGACGCGATCTACGGGGCCCTCGGCGACGGCGACATCGGCAGTCACTTCCCGCCCTCCGATCCCCAGTGGAAGGGCGCCGATTCGACGATCTTCCTCAAGGCCGCCGCCGACGCGGTGCGGCGACGCGGGGGCATGATCGCCCACATCGACGCGACGGTCGTCTGCGAAACGCCGAAGGTCGGTCCGCACCGCGACGCCATCCGAAGCCGCATCGCCGAAGTCGTGGACCTGCCGCTCGACCGGGTGGCCGTGAAGGCGACCACCTCCGAGCGGTTGGGCTTCACCGGCCGCGAGGAAGGCATCGCGACGCTCGCCATCGCCACCATCCGCCTGCCGGTGCCGGCGTGATCGGCCCCGAGACCGTCGCCGAGGCGGAGGCGATCCTCGCGCTGTTCAAGCAGTGCGGGTTGAAGGTCGCCACGGCGGAGTCCTGCACCGGCGGCCTGCTCGCCGCCGCCCTGACGGAGATCGCGGGATCGAGCGTCGTCTTCGAGCGCGGCTTCGTCACCTACACCAACGTCGCCAAGAGCCAATCCCTCGGCGTCCCGCACGCGCTCCTCAACAGTTTCGGCGCGGTGAGCGCGGAGGTGGCCGGCGCGATGGCCGAGGGTGCGCTGGCGCGCTCGAACGCCGACGTCGCGGTGTCCATCACCGGCGTCGCCGGACCCGGCGGCGGATCGGACGCGAAGCCGGTCGGCCTCGTCCATTTCGGCCTCGCGCGCGAGCACATGAGGACGGTGACGATCGAGCGGCGGTTCGGCGAGCTGGGGCGCGCCGGCGTGCGCGAAGCCTCCGTCAACGTCGCCCTGATGCTGCTACGTCAGGCGGCCGGCTGACGGGTGGCCGGCCGATGGACGCGGCGTCGACCGGTTGGGGCGCCCGTAGATCTGGTCGGCGCGCTTCTCGAAGGCGGCGGTGAAGCGCCGGAACGCCTGGTCGAACATGCCGCCCATCAGCAGGCTGAGCATGCGACTCTTGAACTCGTACTCGATGTTGAAGTCGACGTGCGACCCGACCCCGTTGCGCGTGTCGCGGAACGCCCAGCTGTTGCGCAGGTAGCGGAACGGCCCGTCGACGTACTCGACGAGGATGTGCTTACCCGGGCGCTCGCACGAGACGCGCGTCTTGAAGGTCTCGCGAATCGCCTTGTAGCCGACTTGCATCTCGGCGACGAACACTTGCGTGTCCCCCTCGGCCGAGCGTTCCAGCACCCGCAACGCCGTGCACAGCGGGAGGAATTGCGGGTAGCTCTCGACGTCGGACACGAGGTCGAACATGTCGGTGGCCGAATGCTGGACGCGGCGGGTCGTGTCGAAGTGGGGCATGGGGGCCACTTACCACGGACGCTTCGGGCGGCAACAGCGCCATCGCGTCGCCCCCAGCGTCCTTTCCCTCGTCGCATCCGGGATCGTGCGACCTCAGGCGGGACATCGCCCGGCCAGCTGCGCCTCGCGCGCCGCGCGCAGCCGCGCGAAATCCTCGCCCGCGTGGTGCGAGGAGCGGGTCAGCGGCGAGGCGGAGACGACGAGGAAGCCCTTCGACAGGGCGAGGCTTTCCAGTGAACGGAACTCATCGGGCGGCATGAAGCGGATCACCGCGTGGTGCTTGCGGGTCGGCTGGAGGTACTGCCCGACGGTCAGGAAGTCGACGTCGGCACTGCGTAGGTCGTCCATCAGCTGCAGGATCTCGTGGCGCTCCTCGCCGAGCCCGACCATGATGCCGGACTTGGTGAAGATCGACGGGTCGAGTTCCTTGACCCGTTGCAGAAGGCGGATCGAGTGGAAATAGCGCGCCCCCGGCCGCACGCTCAGGTACTTGGAGGGCACCGTCTCGAGGTTATGGTTGAAGACGTCGGGTTTGGCCGCGACCACCACCTCCAGCGCGCCCGGCTTGCGCAGGAAGTCCGGCGTCAGGATCTCGACCGTGGTCTGGGGGCTGCGGGCGCGGATCGCGCCGATCACTTGCGCGAAATGCTCGGCGCCGCCGTCGGGCAGGTCGTCGCGGTCGACGGAGGTGACGACCACGTGCGCGAGGCCGAGCTTGCCGACGGCGTCGGCGATGCGGGCCGGCTCGGACGGGTTGAGCGCGCGCGGCATGCCGGTCTTCACGTTGCAGAAGGCGCAGGCCCGCGTGCAGGTGTCGCCCATGATCATGAAGGTCGCGTGCCGCTTCGACCAGCACTCGCCGATATTGGGGCACCCCGCCTCCTGGCAGACGGTCACCAGCCCGTGCTGCTTGACGATGGCGTCGGTGGCGTTGAACTGCGGCGAGCCGGGCGCGCGGACGCGGATCCAGTCCGGCTTCTTCAGCTGCGGCTGGTCGGGCCGATGCGCCTTCTCGGGATGACGCGGCGCCGCCGGCCGCTCGTCGCCGACCACGTCACCATCAAGCATGCCGTCGCTCAGGACCGTCAAGCGCCTCGTTCCCTTCGTCTCACGCGTCCACGTCGATGCGACCGAAGATAGGTATTCCGCGTCCGCGCAACGTCCTCACCGCCCAATGTCGCGCGAAAAGGCGTCGTAGCGCGCCAGCAGGTCGGCCGGATCGCGGTAGATCGCGACGCAGCCAGCCCCGCGCAGGTCGTCCTCCGGGAATCCGCCGCACAGGACGCCGACCGTGCGCAGTCCCACCTTGGCGGCGGCTTCCGCGTCGTAAGGGGTGTCGCCGATCACGATCGCTTGGGACGGCTCGACGCCGGACAGACGGTCCAAGGCGGCCTGGAAGATGTCGCCGTGCGGCTTGGAACGCTCGGCGTCGTCGGAGGATGTTTCCTCGGAAACGAGCCCGAGGATGTCCGCCTTGCGCTTGTAGGTTTCCAGCTCCTCGCCCTTGGCCGAAGAGGCGAGCGCGATCGTCAAGCCGTCCCCGCGCAGCCGCTCGAACAGCGCGCGGACCTGCGGGAACCCTTTGATCCCGTCGAGGAAGTCCGCCTTCAGGATCTTCGCCCGGCGCGCGTTGATGGCCTCCCCTTCGGCTTCCACCTCGTCGTTCGTCAGGAACATCGGCATCAGCTGGTCGCCCCCCTTGCCGATCTGGCTGCGCAGGGCGTCGAACGGGATCTCCCGTCCGCTGGCGGCGAAGGCCTGCCGCCAAGCCTCCGCGTGGGCGTCGACGGAGTCGACCAGGGTGCCGTCCACGTCGAAGATGATGGCCTTGATCATGCGGTTTCCCGATCGCCCAACCTACTTGTGAAGGACTTGCCCGTAAGCGTCGAGCACGCTCTCGTGCATCATCTCGGAGAGGGTGGGATGCGGGAAGATCGTGTGCATCAACTCCTCCTCGGTCGTTTCCAGGTTCATGGCGACGACGTAACCTTGGATCAGCTCCGTCACCTCGGCCCCGACCATGTGCGCCCCGAGCAGCTTGCCGGTTTCCGCGTCGAAGATCGTCTTCACCAGGCCGTCGGGCTCGCCCAGCGCGATGGCCTTGCCGTTGCCGATGAAGGGGAACCGCCCGATCTTGAGGGTGAAGCCGGCCTCCTTGGCCTTGGCCTCGGTCATGCCGACGGAGGCGACCTGGGGCTGGCAGTAGGTGCAGCCGGGAATCATCGCCTTGTCGATCGGGTGCGGGTGGAGGCCGGCGATCGCCTCCACGCAGATCGTCCCCTCGTGCTCGGCCTTGTGGGCGAGCATCGGCGGCCCGGCGACGTCGCCGATCGCGTAGATGCCCGGCACGTTGGTGCGGCCGTAGCCGTCGATCTTGATCAGCCCGCGCTCCAGCGTCACGCCGAGCGCGTCGAGCCCGACCTTGTCGACGTTGCCGACGACGCCCACCGCCGAGACCAGCCGGTCCGCCCGGATCGTCTGCACATTGCCTTTGGCGTCCTCGATGGTGGCGGTGATGGAGTCGTCGCCCTTCTCGACCTTGGTGACCTTGGTGGAGGTCAGGATCACGATGCCCTGCTTCTCGAACCGCTTGCGGGCGAGTGCCGCGATCTCGGCGTCCTCGACGGGCAGGATCTGCGGCAGCACCTCGATGACGGTCACGTCGACCCCCATGGTGCGGTAGAACGAGGCGAACTCGATGCCGATCGCGCCCGATCCCATCACCACGATGCTTTTCGGGAACTTGGCCGGGACCATCGCCTCGAAGTACGTCCAGATCAACTTGCCGTCCGGCTCGATGCCAGGCAGCTTGCGCGGGGCGGCGCCGGTGGCGATGACGATGTGTTTGGCCCCGTACGTCCCCTGGCCAAGCGTGCCTTTCGGCGGCGGGTTCTGCGGCTGGGCGACGGGCTTGCTGATCGGGCCGACGGTCACCGTGCCGACCTTGGGGATCGTCGCCTCGCCCCAGATCACCGACACCTTGTTCTTCTTCAGGAGGAACGCGACGCCGCCGGTCAGCTGCTGCGACACGCCGCGCGAGCGCTTCACCACCGCGCCGGGATCGAAACCGACGGTGCCCTCGATCGTCAGGCCGTAGTCCCCGGGATGCTGGAGGTAGTGGTAGATCTCGGCCGAGCGCAGCAGCGCCTTGGTCGGGATGCAGCCCCAGTTCAGGCAGATGCCGCCCAGATGCTCGCGCTCGACGACGGCGGTCTTCAAACCGAGCTGCGCCGCGCGGATCGCCGCGACGTAGCCGCCGGGGCCGCCGCCGATCACGATGATGTCGAAGGTATTCTCATCAGCCATGAAGGCCAGGTTCCTTGGATGGGTCGGGTGGTGTCAGACGAGCATGCCCATGGGGGCCTCGATCAGCGCCTTGAACGCCGAGAGCAGTTGAGCCCCAAGTGCGCCGTCGACCGCGCGATGGTCAGTGGACAAGGTGACGCTCATGACGGTCGCGACCGCCGGCACGCCGTCGCGCACCACCACGCGCTTCTCGCCGGCCCCCACCGCCAGGATCGTCGCGTGGGGCGGGTTGATGACGGCGGCGAAGTCCTTGATTCCGAACATGCCGAGGTTGGACACCGCCGTCGTGCCGCCCGTGTACTCGTCCGGCTTCAGCTTCCGCGCCCTGGCGCGCGCGGCGTAGTCCTTCATCTCGTTGGAGATGGTGCTGAGCGTCTTCTGCTCGGCGCGCCGCACCACCGGCGTGATGAGCCCGCCGGGGACGGACACGGCGACGCCGACGTCGGAATGGGTGTGGCGCAGCATCGCGCCCTCCGTCCAGGTGGCGTTGGCCTCGGGCACACGCTGCAACGCGAGCGCCAGCCCCTTGATCACGAAGTCGTTGACCGAAACCTTGAAGGCCGGCTTGCCGTCCTTGTCGAGCCCCGCCGCCTTGTTGATCCGCTCGCGCAGCGCCATCAGCGCGTCGAGCTCGCAGTCGAGCGACAGGTAGAAGTGCGGGATCGTGTTCTTGGCCTCGACGAGGCGGCGCGCGATCGTTCGGCGCATGTTGTCGTGCGGCACCTCGGTGAAGCTGCCGGCCTCAAACATCTTCTTGACCACGGCGTCGGGCGCCGTCGGGGCGGAGGCGATGTTGAGGTCGGGCGTCTTGCCCGACGTCATCGCCACGTCGACGGCGGGTGCCTTCGCCGCCACCTTGGCCGGTGCTTCCGTCCCGGGGCGCGACGCCGTCGTCGCGGGTTCGGCGGCCGCCGGCTTCGCCTTGACGCCGTCCTTCTCGGCCGCGCGCACGTCGCGCTCGACGACGCGCCCGCTCGGGCCCGTCCCCTGGATCGCGGCGAGGTCGAGGCCGGTTTGCTTGGCGATGCGACGGGCGAGCGGCGAGGCGACCACGCGGCCGCCCGACGCCTGCGGCGCGTTCGCCGGTGACGTGGTGGGTCCGCGCGTGTCGGCGGCGCCGGGCGTCGCGCCCGGACGCTCGCCGCGCAACGTCATGTCATCCGCGCGGGGCACCAGGCTCGGCGCGGCGTTCGCGTCGACGGGTGAGACCTTGGCGTCGTCCGCCGCCGGTCCGCCGGTCTGCTGCGTGCTCGCACCCGCCTCGACCTTGGGTGTCGTGGGCTTGGGCGCCCCCGCCGTGGCACCACCGATCGCCGGCGCGTCCTCGCCCTCCTCCAGGATGAGGCCGATGACCTGGTTCACCGGCACGTCGGCGGAGCCTTCCGGCACCATGATCTTCGCGAGCACGCC
>CAXSDP010000002.1:0-70851 GCA_964235705.1 uncultured Beijerinckiaceae bacterium
CGCGAGTTTCTCGATTACCTCAAAAGCCTGATCGCCGACCGCCGCGCCCACCCCAGTGCCGTCGGCGGCGATCGCGGCACCCGCGTCGGCGCGGGTCGCGGCGCCCCGCAGGGCGGCGATTTCGGCGCGCGCGGTGGATCGCGGTTCGCCGGCTACGATAGGTCGCGCGGCGGCGAGCGCGGTTTTCGGCACAGGTTCACGCGCTTCATCCCACCGTATTGCCGGGGGTTCCGTCGCGCGTTCGGTCGTTGCCGCCGCTTCTATCTCTGACCCGGCGTCCGTGATCGCATGAAGCCCACCGCACCACCCCCGCGACGGGTGGTGCGGACCCCACGAACCGTGCCGCCTCACCGCACGAAGGCGAGGTAGCCCGACACGGTGAGCACCGACACGACCGTGGAGACAAGTACGACCTGGCAGGTGACGTCCGCTTCACGGTCGTAGAATTCAGCCAGCATGAAGGGTCCCGTCCCCGTCGGGAGCGCGGAAAGCAGCACCGCCGTGTGGGTGAGCGACGGCGACAGGCCGAACGTCGCCGCGAGGCCCCAGGCGACGACGGGATGGAGGAGGAGCTTGAAGCCGACGAGGAGCGTGGTCGCGCCGTAATCCCGCCCCCCGGCGTCCCGCTCCGCCGCCAGGAACAGCCCGAGCGCGACGAGCGCGCAAGGCGAGGCGGCCCCGCCCAACAGCTTGAGGAAGGTTTCGACCGGCACCGGCACGGCGAGTCCGACGATCGGCACCAGGGCGCCGAGTGCCGGTGCGACGAGCAGCGGGTTGCGCACCAGCGATCCCGCCACCTTGAGGACGAGCCGGCCACGCCGCTTCTCCGTTTGCAGGCCGACCTCGATCAGGATGATCGCGATCGCGAAGGTGACGCAGGCGGTCAGGATCGTCGCGATCAGCGTCGGCGCCATCGCGTCGCGGCCGAGCGCGACCAGCGCGAGCGGGAAACCTACGAAGCCCACGTTGGCGTAGCCGGCGTTGAGGCCATCGATGGCGGCATCCGCCAAGTGCCGGGGGCGGCGCAACCGGATCACGACCGTCAGCGCGAAAACCGCCAGGGCGCTCAGGCCGAAGGTCGCGATGAAGCCGGGTTGCCAGATCTCCGCCCAGTCGGCATGGGCGACGATGTCGAACAGCAGGGCCGGCAATGCGAGGGCGACGACGAACCGGTTGAGTTCCGACGACGCGTTGGGGCCGAGGAAGCGCAGGCGTCGAGCCAACCAGCCCGCGAAGATCAGCGCGAAGATGGGCAGCACAACCAACAAGGTCGAGAACATCGGGGACCGATCGGCGGAGGCGAGTCGATCGACCTTCTAAGGGCCGGATGATGGAAAACCAACGCGCGGGTGGGGCCGCCGCGATGGGGCTGCCGGTCCTCGCGGCGGCGGCTCCAATGCCATCGAGGGTCGGGCACGAGCCTCGACGAGGCGAGCGATGCCGTCGTGCCATCCCGTCAGTTGACCAAGCCCGATCGCGGATGCGTCATCCGAGGCGAGGCCACCGCGCTCGCGAACGCCATCAAATCGCTCGTGCCCGCCGGCCGGGCCGCCACGCCCCTCCCCGTCAACGCGCCGCTCGCTCCGAACGGTCCCGAAGCTTGCCGGCCGGTGTGAGGAAGCGCGACATCCTCGCCGTCACGACGGGCGCGGCGGGGCAACCCAGGCGTGAAGGATGACTGCTGGGGCTGGGGCGGCGGCCCCTGGATCGCTTCGCCCGCCGCTCGCGATGACGGGGTGATGTTCGACGCTACTCCGCAGCGGGGGCGTCGACGTAGAGCTTGCCACCGCGCTCCATGAACTCCGCGCTTTTCTCCGCCATCCCCTTCTCGGCGGTCTCCTTCGCGGCAGCGACCTCCATGCCGAGCACCTCGGCGCGGATGTCCTGCGTGATCTTCATCGAGCAGAACTGCGGGCCGCACATCGAGCAGAAGTGCGCCACCTTGTGCGCGTCCTTGGGCAGGGTCTCGTCGTGGTAGCGGCGCGCGGTGTCGGGGTCGAGGCCGAGGTTGAACTGGTCCTCCCAACGGAAGTCGAAGCGGGCGCGCGACAAGGCGTCGTCGCGCAACTGGGCGGCCGGATGGCCTTTGGCGAGGTCGCCGGCGTGGGCGGCGATGCGATAGGTGATGACGCCGACCTTGACGTCGTCGCGGTCGGGCAGGCCGAGGTGCTCCTTCGGCGTGACATAGCAGAGCATGGCGCAGCCGAACCAGCCGATCATCGCCGCGCCGATGCCCGACGTGATGTGGTCGTAGCCCGGCGCGATGTCGGTCGTTAGCGGCCCGAGCGTGTAGAAGGGCGCCTCGTGGCATTCCTTCAGCTGCTTCTCCATGTTGACCTTGATCTTGTGCAGCGGCACGTGGCCCGGCCCCTCGATCATCACCTGGCAACCCTTCGCCCAAGCGACCTTGGTCAGCTCGCCCAGCGTTTCCAGCTCGGCGAATTGCGCGGCGTCGTTGGCGTCGGCGATCGAGCCGGGGCGCAGGCCGTCGCCGAGGCTGAACGAGACGTCGTAGGCCCGCATGATGTCGCAGATCTCCTCGAAACGCTCGTAAAGGAAGCTTTCCTTATGATGGGCGAGGCACCAGCGCGCCATGATCGAGCCACCGCGCGACACGATGCCGGTGGTGCGCCGAGCGGTGAGCGGCACGTGGTGCAGGCGCACGCCGGCGTGGATGGTGAAGTAGTCCACCCCCTGCTCGGCCTGCTCGATCAGCGTGTCGCGGAACATCTCCCACGTGAGTTTCACGGGATCGCCGTCGACCTTCTCCAGCGCCTGGTAGATCGGCACCGTGCCGATCGGCACGGGCGAGTTGCGCATGATCCAATCGCGGATGTTGTGGATGTTGCGGCCGGTCGAGAGGTCCATCACCGTGTCCGCGCCCCAACGGATCGACCACACCAGCTTCTCGACCTCCTCCGCCACCGACGAGGTGACGGCGGAGTTGCCGATGTTGGCATTGACCTTCACCAGGAAGTTGCGGCCGATGATCATCGGCTCCAACTCGGGGTGGTTGATGTTGGCCGGGATGATGGCGCGGCCGCGCGCGATCTCGGAGCGCACGAACTCGGGCGTCACGAAGGCCGGTATCTCGGCGCCGAACGCCTCGCCGTCGGCGAGCGCGGCGGCGGCGCCGGCCAAGGCCCCTTCGCGGCCGAGGTTCTCGCGATGGGCGACGTAGACCATCTCCTCCGTGATGATCCCGGTGCGGGCGAACTCGTACTGGGTGACGGGCTGACCGGGCGCGGCGCGACGCGGCGCGGTGACGGCGGGACAGGACGGCACGAGGCGGTCGGCGCCGACGTTGCCGTTGTCCTCTGGGCGGACGGCCCGGCCCTCGTAGGTGTCGCCGCGCGTGGCGAGCCAGGGCCGCGCGTGCGGCAGCCCGGCGGACAGGTCGACGCTGATGCCCTCCTCCGTGTAGGGGCCGGACGCGTCGTAGACCCGCACCGGCGGCTCCTTGGCGGACGGGTCGAGCGCGATCTCGCGGAACGGCACGGCCACGCCGGGGGCCGCCCGGTGGTACACCTTGCGCGAGCCGGGCAACGGACCGGTGGTGACGCTCTCGGGAACGAGCGTGCCGGACAGTCCCTTGGCGTCCTTGTGCTGAATGTTCATCGCGGTCTCCATGTCCGAAGGACGCGGGGAAGGCGGGCAATGGGCGGGGGAAGGCCGCCGCTGCCGGTCCCTGCGCTGGCATTACCCAGGTTCAGGTTCGAAGGGTATGATCTCAGCCGCTTGTCCAGCAGCACCCCTGTGGCCAGCCGTACGCTAACGCGTAAGGTCGCGACCCGCAAGCGTCGCGGGGACGTCGTCCGACCGACTTGGCGTTTCGCCAGAACGCCTTAAAGTCGAGCCTGAGCTTAGGGGGCCTCGACGATGGACGAGCGAACGAACACCGTTGGAACGAACATCGTCGACGGGGGCCTCGCACCCGGCCGGGCTGGCGGCGCGAAGCGGATGCGCTCCATCGTCATCGGCTCGCTCGGCAACCTCGTCGAATGGTACGATTTCTACGCCTACACCGCCTTCGCGCTGTACTTCGGGGCGGCGTTCTTCCCGCACAGCGATCCGGTCGCCCAACAGCTGGACGCCGCCGTGATCTTCGCCGCGACCTTCCTGGCGCGACCGTTCGGCGGCTGGCTGTTCGGCACCCTCGCCGACCGCTACGGGCGGCGGTTGTCGCTCACGCTGTCGGTCGCCTGCATGTGCTTCGGCTCGCTGCTCATCGCCGTGACCCCCACCTACGCGACGATCGGCATCGCGGCGCCGGTGGTGCTGGCCTTCGCCCGGATCATCGAGGGGCTGAGCCTCGGCGGCGAGTACGGCGCCAGCGCCGCCTACCTCGCCGAGGTCGCCGACCCCAAGAAGCGCGGCTTCGACACCAGCTTCCAGTACGTCACGCTGATCGGCGGCCAGCTCACGGCCATCATCGTGCTGCTCGCGCTGCAGAAGTTGTTCCTCACGGAGGCCGAGTTGAAGGCCTGGGGCTGGCGCATCCCCTTCGTGATCGGCGCCCTGCTCGCGATCTTCACCGCCGTGATGCGACGCGACCTGGAGGAAACGGAGGATTTCAAGCGCGCCAAGGCGACGACCCCGCGCCTCAGCATCCTGCGCGCGCTGATGAGCTACCCGCGCGAGCTGCTGCTGGTCGTCGGCCTCACGGCGGGCGGCACCGCCGCCTTCTACACCTTCACCACCTACATGCAGACCTTCGTCCGCCTGTCGGTCGGCCTGTCCGCGCAGACGACCACGACCGTCGTGTTCGTTTCCCTCCTGTTCGCGGCGGCGCTGCAGCCGCTCTATGGCGCCTTGTCCGATCGGATCGGGCGCAAGCCGCTGTTGATCTTCTTCGGCGTGGTGGGGACGCTCGCGACCGTCCCGCTGCTGACGCTGATGAAGGATACCAAGGATCCGGTGGTGGTCTGCCTGCTGATCTGCGCGGCCTGGATCTTCACCGCCGGCTACACCTCCATCAACGCGATCGTGAAGGCCGAACTGTTCCCCACCGCGATCCGCGCATCGGGCGTCGCCATCCCCTACGCGCTCACCGTCTCGATCTTCGGCGGCACGGCACCGGCGATCGCCCTCAAGTGCAAGGCGATGGGGCACGAGAGCTGGTTCTATGGCTACCTGTCCGGCGTGATCTTCGTCTCGCTCCTCGTCTACGTCTTCATGCGGGAAACGAAGCGGGAAACCGCCTTCGGCCGCGCGATCTGACGCGGCCGGCAGGCGCCGGGCGCGACCGCCCGTCCACAGCCTGTCCCGGAACCCCGACCGCGACGGGGTCGTTCTTCCCGCTCATGGGGAGTGTGGACGATGGCGGCTTCGATGGACCTGTTTCACGAGGCGGTGTCCCGCTTCGCGTCGGGCGAACGCGCACTGGTCATGACCCACAACGACGCCGACGGCCTGACCGCCGGCGCGCTGTTCGCCAGGATGTTCGAGCGGCTCGGGCGACCATGCGCCGTCCGCCTCGTGGGCCGGGGCGAGAACCCCTGGTCGCCCGCGATCCGGGGGGAGTACGCCGGATCGACGTTCGGCGGCCTGATCGTCGCCGACCTCGGCCTGCGCGAGGGCGAGGTGCTGCCGGGCGTACCGACGATCGTGGTTGACCATCACGTACCGACCGGGATGGCGGGCGGCGCCACGATCATCACCGGATACGGCGCCAACCCGATCCCCTCGACCAGCCTGCTCGCCCTCCGCTGCGCCGCCGCCATGGTGGACGTCGACGACTTGTTGTGGCTCGCCGCGATCGGGCTGATCGGCGATTACGGCGATAAGGCGCCCTTCCCCGAACTTGGCCTGGCCAAGGCGCGCTACACCGCCACCGCCCTGCGCGAGGCGACGTCGCTGGTCAACGCGCCCCGTCGTACCGCGAGTGGCGACGCCGCGCCCGCGCTCGCCCTGCTGATGGCGGCGGACTCGCCCAAGGACGCGATTTCCGGACGGCACGCCGAGGCGGCCATCCTGCGAGCCGCGCGCGAGGAGGTGAAGGTCGCGGTGGACGTCGGCAAGCGGGTCGGCCCGCGCATCCACGGTGACGTCGCCTTGATCCACCTCGATACGCCGTGCCAGATCCACCCGTTGATCGCCCAAGCCTGGCGCACCCGCCTCAAGGATAAGATCGTGATCGCCGCTAACCATGGTTATCGCGAGGGCTGGGTTCACTTCGCCGCCCGATCGGCCACCGGGCGGAACCTCGTCGCGTACCTGCGCGAGGTCGCCCCGCCCGGCGCCGACGAGGCTTACGGCAACGGCCACGAGCAGGCGACCGGTGGGGCGCTGCGATCGAGCGATTGGCAGGCGTTCCTGCGCAACATCGGCGCGCGGGACCGGGGGGACGGCGACAAGCGGGAAGGCGGCGATCGCAGGGTGGCGGCGTGAGCGACGCCCCCGCATCCCGGCGGCTCGGCTTCCCCGTCAAGGTCATGATGCGGCCGGACCTGAAGAGCAACGATACCCGGCGCTGGCAGGCCGGCCCGCATTTGCGGACCTCGCTTGGGTGCCTCGACGCGATCCTCGATCATTGCGCCAAGCATCGCATCCGCATGTACCGGATGTCGTCCGACCTCGCGCCCTACGCCACCCACCCGGACATGCCGCAGTTCCACGGCATGGTGAGGGAGAGCGCGGCCGAGTTGCGCGCGATCGGCGCCAAGGCGCGCGCCCTCGACGTCCGCTTATCGTTCCATCCCTCGCAATACGTCGTCCTGAACAGCCCCGACCCCGAGCTGGTGCGCAAGAGCGCGTGGGACCTGCTGAGCCAGGCCGAGATCCTCGACGCGATGGAACTCGGCCCCGAGGCGGTGATGGTGATCCATGTCGGGGGCACCTACGGCGATCGCGAGGCGAGCAACGCGCGCTGGGTCGAGACCTGGGCCACCCTGCCCGAGCCGGTGCGGCGCCGGCTCGTATTGGAACACGACGACATCCGCTTCTCCGCCGACGACGTCCTGTGGATCAACGGCCATACCGGCGTGCCGCTCATCTTCGACCACCAGCATTTCCTCTGCCTCAACCCGTCGGGCCGCAACATGATGGGGACGGTGAACGCCATCCTGCGGACATGGCCCGACGGCGTGCGCCCGAAAATCCATTTCTCCAGCCCGCGAACCGAATTGCGCGAGCTGAAGCGCGCCGTGAGGCCGCCGAAGGAAGTAGCCGATAAGGTCAAGCCCGGCACGAAGCCGGCGAAGAAGGCGAAGAAGTTTACCACGGTGCAGATCGCCCCGATCTGGACCGGCCACGCCGATTACATCCACCCTTTCGAGTTCATGGGTTTCATGCGCGCGGCGCGGGACCTCGACTTCGACGTGATGCTGGAAGCCAAGGTCAAGGACATGGCCCTCCTCCGCCTGCGCCCCGACATGCTGCGCTACGCGCCCGACGTCGCCGCGCAATTCGGACTGCACGAGGCGGAGCAGGCGGTGTTGGAGGCCGAGGATGCCGCGCAGGACGAGCGCGAGGTGGACGATGACGCGGCCGACCGCGACGAGGCGGCGTAGCGACCGATCCGTCTTCCTTGGTGGCGGGTCGGTGGACTCGCCGCGACGTTCGGCGCGATCAGGGAGGGCCGTCGCCGGGCATGCCCTCGGGCGAGGTCGAGCGCCGTCTCGCGGTCGCCGGCGAGCCCGTGGAGCGCCAACATGTCACGCCGATGCCGGTCCGCATGGAGGTTCGACACGCTCGCGCCGATGCGTACTGCGGGATGGCGGCGTGACGCCCTAGTCCACCGCCCGCTTGCCAAGGCCGAGCGCGGCGGCCCCCACCGCGAGCGAACCGAGGATCACGGCGCCGGCCTTGAGCGGGTGCATGGCTGCGGCAGTCCGCATCGCCGACTCGCGTCCGTAGTCGGCCAGCGCGGAATGGCGCGTGAGCCGCTCCGCCAGACGGCTGAACTCCGCATCGATCCTGTAGGTCTCGTCGAGCGTCTTCTGCAGCAGCGAGGCCGCCGTACCCTCGCCCAGCGCTTCGGCGGCGGCTCGCACCGTCCCGTAGTTAGCGATGTAGAAATGCGCCGCGAGCTGGCCGTAGGCGATGTTGGCGAGGTCCCGCGCGGCCGGGTCGCGCGCGATCGCCACGCCGGCCTTGTTGGCGTCCTTGATCGCCTCCATCACCGGGTCGAACGACTTGCGCGGGGCCAACCGGCCCGACGCGAAGACCTCCTCCAGTCGCTTCGCCTGCTTCATGTTCTGTTTCGCCCCGGCGCGCAGCATCCGCTTCAACAGCGGCGAGGTGGACGTGCGCTCGTTCTCGGCGGCCTGCCGCGCGCCCTGGTGATGCGCGCCGTAGAGGAGTTCGAGGCCGCCGACGAATTGCGCCCTGACACCGGATGAAACCATGATTCGATATCCTTCGATCGGTCGCGACAGAGTCGCCCAAACCTCAAGGCGCGAGCGGCGTCCTCCGTTCCCGCTGCGGCGGCGTGGACCGTCCGCGTCAGCCAGCCGGTCCGTCGCGCTGCAGACGTAAACCCAGCGCCGCCGTCCGCTCGAAGGTGGCGGCGCGTTCCCGAGGCGGCAGCTTGCTGAGCAAGGTGCTGAACCGGTCGTAGAAACGCACCCGCCGCTCGTGCTTGCGCCGCCGGCTCCGCGGCACGGCCGTACGGGCCTCGGCCGCCATCCAGCGTTCGAGGACGAAGGCCTGCTGCCGATCGGATAGTGGCGGCAGGAGTTGGAAGATGACGATGGTCGCGCAGCCGGCCGCCGTGGTCGCGACGACGCTGTTGAAGATGCCCACGGGGTCGTAGACCATCTTGTTGGTCACGCCCACCGTTGGCAGCAACAGGAAGTTGAACGCATTGGTGTAGGGCGCGAACGTCTTGCTCGTGATGCCGAAGGCACCGAGGAACAGGAAGGGGAAGAGGCACAGCGCCAATTCCGCGAAGCCGTCGAGCCGGGGGACGACGAGGAAATCGAGGATCAGCGCGACGACCATGGTGAGGGCGGTGCCGATCGTGAACGTCCTGCTCGAGGCGATGGGCGCGGGACGGGCGGCGAACAGCGTGCATAGGACGCCGACGAAGAGCACGAAGGTGGCGCCGTTGGGCCATCGTGACCCGACCCAGAAGGCGAAGGCGGCCATGACGCCGATGAACGTTCGCAGCGCCGCGTAGGACGCGCCCGGGAAGTCGCGGTGCAGCGTGCGTCGGACGTGGTCGAGCCCCGCCGGCTTGTGGCCGGACTGCAGCAGCACCAAGCCGGCCCGCGCCTGCTCGAGCGCCCGGTCGAGGGCGCTCAACAGGGACGGGTCGGGCACGAGGGCGGGGGTCGCTATCGAGCGCTCGGGCGCGCCCTCGCCGCGCCCGGACGGTTCAGGCCCGACCGCCCAGGAGAGCAGCAGCGCGTCGGCGAGGCCCAGCGTCGCCCGCCGCATCGACGCCTTGGTCCCCCGGCGCCACAGGCCGTCGGTCGCCGCTTCCTCGATGGCGGGGTCGAGATCCTTGATCCGCGTCATCAACCGCGCGGCGTTGGCGGCATCGGCCTCGCCGCGACGCAGCGCCCGCGCGGTCGCCGTCACCTCGTCCAGCATGTCCCGGTAGGTCCGCAGCAATCTCCGTCCGCCCCGCGCCGGGATGAAGATCAGCGCCGTCGCGACATACAAGGTCACGCCCAGCACCACGGCGCTGCCGCGCGACAGGGCGGTGTCGAACGCGTCGAGCGGGTGCCCGAACTGTTCCGTCACCACGATCACCGCCGTGTAGCCGGACAACGCCGCCGCGTAGGATTGCAGGGCGCGGAACAGGCAGGAGAGGAAGGTGCACAGGGCCAGCCAGATGCTGATGGCGAGGCCGAAGCTCCACCAGCCCTGCGGGAACAGCGCGACGATCACCAGGCCGGCGCAGACGCCGATGGACGTGCCGAGCAGGCGGTTCATCGCTTTCAGCAGGCTCTGCGAGCGCGACGCCTGGGCCGTGATGATCACCGTCGAGGCCGCCCAGTAAGGCGCGTCGAGCTGGAGGACCATCGCGATCCAGAGTGCCGCGATGGCGGCGAGCGAGGCTTGGAGCGCGAAACCGAGGGAGGCGCCGAGACTTCCGGTGAGCGCGAGGAACGCGAGCGTGGACCGGCCGACACCCTTCACTCGTTGGGTCGCGCCCGTCAGCATCGAGGAGGCGGTGGTCGCGCGGGTCATCGTATCATCGCCCCTGTTCGATCCCCACCGCCCCCGCGACGTGTCCGTCTTGCTACGTGAACGTGTTCGTCTTGGGAAAGCCCCTCGGCGGCAGGCGCCCGGCCTCGGCGCGGGCGCCGACCCAATCGGCGAGCTCCGGCATCTTGACGGTGAACACGCGTCCCGCCGGATCGGTCCAGCGCAGGCCGTCGGCGAGCGTGAACACGCGGGCGTCCGCGATGCCGCCCTGCGCGTAGCGCTGCAGGCGCACGCCCTTGCCGCGCCCGAGTTCCGGCACCTGGGCGAGCGGGAAGACCAGCAGCCGCCGGTTGGCGCCCAGCACCGCCACGTGGTCGCCGGTCGCCGGCACCAGCACCGCCGCCTTGGCGGGCGCGTCGAGGTTCAACACCTGCCGCCCCTTGCGGGTGCCGCCGATCATGTCGTCCTGGTTGACGACGAAGCCGCGCCCGTCGGAGCCGGCCACCAGCATCTTGGCGCTGGGCGTGTAGGGTAGCACGGCGGCGATGTCCTCGCCCTCGCCGAGGTCGGTCATGATGCGGATTGGCTCACCCTGCCCGCGCCCGCCCGGCAGCCTCGCCGCGTCGAGCGTGAAGGCGCGGCCGTCGGTCGCCAGCACCAGGACGCGGCTCGTCGTTTCCGCGGGGAAGCTCACGCGGAGCTTGTCGTCACCCTTGAAGGTGAGGCCGCCGAGATCCGTGACGTGGCCCTTCAGGGCGCGGATCCAGCCCCGCTCCGACACCACCACCGTGATCGGCTCGCGTTCCACCAGCGCGGCGCTCGCCGCCTCGATGTCGATGGCCGCCGGCATGTCGGCGAGCGTGGTGCGCCGCCGGCCGAGCGGCGTTTCCGGCCCGTATGTCTTGCGCAGCGCCTTGACCTGAGCCGCGATCGCGCGCCACTGCCGCCCCTCGTCGCCGAGCAGGACCTCGACCTCGCCCTTCTCCTTCGTCAAGGCGTCGTGCTCGCGCCGGAGCTCCATCTCCTCGAGCTTGCGGAGCGAGCGCAGCCGCGTGTCGAGCACGTAATTCACTTGGACCTCGGAGAGCGAGAAGGTTTCGCGCAGCACGTCCTTGGGCTCGTCCTCCTCGCGGATGATGCGGATCACCTCGTCGAGGTTGAGGAAGACGACGATCATGCCGGCGAGCACTTCCAGCCGGTGCTCGATCTTGCGGAGGCGATGGCGGGCGCGGCGCACCAGCACGTCGCGGCGGTGGTCGAGCCATTGGCGCAGCGCCTCCTTCAGCGACACCACGCGCGGCACCACGCCATCGACGAGCACGTTCATGTTCATGGGGAAGCGTGTTTCGAGCTCGGTGGCGCGGAACAGCTGCTCCATCATCACGGCCGGCGCCACCGCACGGTTGCGCGGCTCGATCACCACACGGACGTCTTCCGTCGATTCATCGCGGATGTCGGCGACGAGCGGCAGCTTCTTCTCGGCCAGCAGCTCGGCGATCTTCTCGATCAGCCGACCCTTCTGGACGAGGTAGGGGATCTCGGTCACCGCCACCTGCCACTGACCGCGCGCGCCCTCCTCCTTCTCCCAGCGGGCGCGCAGCCGGAACGCGCCGCGCCCGGTGCGGTAGGCCTCCGCGATCGCCGCCTGCCCCTCGACGAGGATGCCGCCGGTGGGGAAGTCGGGGCCGCGCACGAAGGGCAGCAACTCGTCGGTCGTGGCCTCCGGGTGCCCGATGAGGTGGAGCGCGGCGTCGCAGAGTTCGGCGAGGTTGTGCGGCGGGATGGAGGTCGCCATGCCCACCGCGATCCCCTGCGCCCCGTTGGCGAGCATGTTGGGGAAGGCGGCGGGCAGCACGCTCGGCTCCCGCTCGGTGCCGGCGTAGTTGTCCCGGAAGTCGATCGAGTCCTCGTCGATCCCCTCCAGCAACAGGCCGGCGACCGCCGTCATCCGCGCCTCGGTGTAGCGGTAGGCGGCGGCGGAGTCGCCGTCGATGTTGCCGAAGTTGCCCTGGCCGTCGACGAGCGGGTAGCGGGACGAGAAATCCTGCGCGAGGCGGACCAGGGCGTCGTAGATCGCCTGGTCGCCGTGGGGATGGAACGAACCCATGACGTCGCCGACGATCTTGGCGCACTTGCGGAAGGCGGTGCCGGGATCGAGCTTGAGTACCTGCATCCCGTAGAGGATGCGCCGGTGCACCGGCTTCAGCCCGTCGCGGGCGTCGGGCAGCGCGCGCCCGGTGATGGTGGAGAGCGCGTAGGCGAGGTAACGCTCCTCCAGCGCGTCGTGGAGGGGGATGTCGTCGATGCCGCCGCCGCCGGGCGGTGGGGGGAGGACCTTGGCCATGCCCCTGCCTACGAGAAGGCGGGGCGGCGGGCAAGTTCTGTTTTTGTTCTCATCATCTTGGTTCCGGCGTCGCGGTCGACGCGGAACGCGCGGTCGTCCGACCCCGTGCGGGAACGTGGCGTCGATGGTCCGCCACCCAGCGATGGTGAAGGTGTCCTTAACCCTGCCGCTCAAAAGCCACGGCTTTGGTTGGCGCTGTGGCGGCCCAGCACTAGTGGGCGGGGAACGGCGCACGTAGGAGTTTTCCCGCGCCGCCGGCCCGGAACCACCTGAGGCTGAGCAGCATTTCCGCCCGGGAAGACCGGGTGCCGAGAACCGGGTGCCGACGTGGCTGGGAACACAATGAGCCTTAACAAGACGATCGTCCTCTTCGGCTTGGCCGCGCTGGCCCTGGTGCTGGCCGCCGTGCTCGCCACCGTGCCGCCGGCCGGTCGGCTGGAGGCACGCGAGCGTACCGCGCACACCACCTGCCACACGGAGGAGGTGCCGCTCGACCAAGGCTACGGCGTGAGCCGCGTCGCCGAGCGCCGGGTGTGCGACGACCAGTGAGGACCCGCTGACGGGAACGCGAGACCGACTCAGGCGCCCGGTTCGACCGGGCGTTTCCTCGTCAGGACCCGCGTGAGGTAGGCGCCCCTCGCCTCCGGCAGGGACAGCCCGCGCGGCGTGTAGATGTCGCGGGCCAGGAAGAACCCGGTGAGCGCGAAGCCGTCGCGGATATCTTCCGCGCCGATCCCCCCCTCCCCCTCATCCCCATCTCCGATGTCTTCCTCGTCGGCTGGATCCAAGAGGTCGACCCGCAGGAACGCCGGCAGCGCGAGCAGCCGATCCTTGTAGGGCTCGCCCGCGACGCGCGAGACCGCGCGCCCGCTCTTCGGGGAAACGTAGACGAGGTCGTCGCGCGTCCCGGTCGCGGCGCATCGCGTGAGATCCAGCCCGAAGCCGGTGTCGGCGAGCAGCCGCGCCTCGAAGCGGGCGAGCAGCGCCGGCGCGCGTTCCGGCTGGTCGAGGAGGCCGAGCAGACGCGTCGCGAGGGCGAACAGGGCGGGGTGCGGTTCGCGCTCGGGCAGCAGGCGCAGCAGGCCGGCGAGGTGGTTGAGGCCGTGCAGGCTCGCCGGCGCCTCCATCAGCACCGCGGCGCGCAATTGGGTGGCTTCCACGGCGTAGAAGCCGAGGTGTTCGTCGAGCCTGGCGCTCCACGTCACCTCCACCGCGTTGCCGGGCTGCAGGAGCGGCTGCATGCGCCGCCCCGCCCCGCCCCTGACGAGGCCGAGGTGGCGACCGTGCGCGCGCGTCATCACGTCGAGGATCACGCTCGTCTCGCCGTGCCGGCGCGCGCCGATGATGAAGCCGTCGTCCCGCCACTGCATGGCCCCGATCGTAGCACGCACGTCGGGGCCGTTCACCGAACCAAACCGCGATCAAAGCTTGCTTCGCACCGCGAGAGGGTTTAGGCGTGATGGCAACTGATGAGGATTTGTCGTGGCTCTGGGCCTTATTGTAACACGCGCGCTGGATGTGGGACGGGGCTGAATCCCGCTTTCCCGACACCGGCGCGTACCCAAGGCCCTCAGGGGCCTTTTTTATTGCCCGTTCGCCAGCCACCCCCATCTCCCGCACCGACGCATAGCGAGGATCGATCATGTCGAAAGGCATCATGCCCCAGGACGCTTCCAACGAAGTCGCTTCCGGTGAAGCGGGCGCCGCGACCGGCGACGATGTCGCCACCCGCGACGCGATGCTCCGCGACACGCCCCATCGCGACATGACCAGCCACGCCGCCGCCTCGCGCGATGCCATCGCCGCCCACGCCGCCGGCGACGAGATGACCGGCGCGCAGATGATCGTCAGGGCGCTGGTGGAGCAAGGCGTCGACGTGCTGTTCGGCTACCCCGGCGGCGCGGTGCTGCCGATCTACGACGCCCTGTTCGGCCGCAGCGACATCAAGCACGTCCTGGTGCGCCACGAACAGGGCGCGGCGCACGCGGCGGAGGGCTACGCCCGATCGAGCGGCAAGGTCGGCGTGCTGCTCGTCACCTCCGGTCCAGGCGCCACCAACGTCGTCACCGGCCTCACCGACGCGCTGCTCGACTCGATCCCGCTCGTCTGCATCACAGGCCAGGTGCCGACCCACCTGATCGGCTCGGACGCGTTCCAGGAGTGCGACACGGTCGGCATCACCCGGCATTGCACCAAGCACAACTACCTCGTGCGCTCGATCGCCGACCTGCCGCGCATCCTGCACGAGGCCTTCTACATCGCGAGCCACGGCCGCCCCGGCCCGGTGGTCATCGACATCCCCAAGGACGTCCAGTTCGCGCGCGGCACCTACGTCGGCAAGGCCAACGTCGAGCACAAGACCTACAAGCCCCGCCTCGAGGGCGACCGGGTGCGCGTCGAGCAGGCCGTGACCATGATGGCATCGGCCAAGCGCCCGGTGTTCTACACCGGCGGCGGCGTCGTGAACTCCGGACCGGAAGCGAGCAAGCTGCTGCGCGAGCTGGTGGCTTTGACCGGCTTCCCCATCACCCAGACGCTGATGGGCCTCGGCTGCTACCCGTCGTCTGGGCCGGCCTCGCTCGGCATGCTCGGCATGCACGGGACCTACGAGGCCAACCACGCCATGCACGATTGCGACGTGATGATCGCGATCGGCGCGCGCTTCGATGACCGCATCACCGGACGGCTCGACGCCTTCTCCCCCGACTCGAAGAAGATCCACGTCGACATCGATCCCTCCTCCATCAACAAGACGGTGAAGGTGGACGTGCCGATCGTCGGCGATTGCGCGCACGTGCTCCGCGCGATGATCGCGCTGTGGCGCGAGCGCCACCTCGCCGCCGACGCGGGCGCGTTGAAGGCCTGGTGGCGCGCGATCGACGGCTGGCGCGGGCGCCGCTCCCTCGGGTTCCGCAACTCGGACACGATCATCAAGCCGCAGCACGCGGTGCGTCGCCTAAACGCGCTGACCAACCACCGCGAAACCTACATCACGACGGAGGTGGGCCAGCACCAGATGTGGGCGGCGCAGCACTACGATTACGAGGAGCCCAACCGCTGGATGACCTCGGGCGGCCTGGGCACGATGGGCTACGGCCTGCCGGCGGCGATCGGCGTGCAGATGGCGCACCCGGACGCGCTCGTCATCGATATCGCCGGCGAGGGCTCGATCCTGATGAACATGCAGGAGATGTCGACCGCCGCGCAATACCACCTGCCGGTCAAGGTCTTCATCCTCAACAACCAGTACCTCGGCATGGTGCGTCAGTGGCAGGAGCTGCTGCACGGCAGCCGCTACTCGGAAAGCTACTCGCACTCGCTGCCCGACTTCGTGAAGCTGGCGGAGGCCTACGGCGCGCACGGCATCCGCGTGTCGGACCCGGCCGACTTGGACGCCGCGATCATCGAGATGATCGAAACGCCGCGCGCGGTGATCGTCGATTGCCTCGTCGACAAGGCGGAGAACTGCTTCCCGATGATCCCGTCGGGCAAGGCGCACAACGAGATGATCCTCGCCGACGACGCCGACGTGGAGCTGGAGTCCATGATCGACGCCAAGGGCCGCGAACTGGTGTAGGTCGCCGACCCATCACTAGCCTCATGGTGAGGAGGCCGACGGCCCTCTCAAACCGCGAGGCGGTCCCGACGATCCCCCCTCCTGGAGCCCTGGTCCTCCGAGACGCGCTTCGCGCTCCTCGGGACGAGGGCTTCGGGGATGCCGAAAGATACCGCGATGAACGCCTCCACCCAGCCGCTTTCCCCCTACACCGCGCCGCCGCAGGCGAAGGCGATCGTCACCCACACGCTGTCCGTGCTCGTCGACAACGAACCGGGCGTGCTCGCCCGCGTGGTCGGCATGTTCTCGGGGCGCGGCTACAACATCGCCAGCCTGACGGTGGCCGAGGTGGCGCACACCGACCACCTGTCGCGCATCACCATCGTCACGTCGGGCACGCTCGACGCGATCGAGCAGGTGGCGTTGCAGCTCGACAGGCTCATCCCCGTGCACAGCGTCACCGACCTGACGGTGCGCGGCGAGAGCGTCGAGCGCGAGCTGGCGATGATCAAGGTGCGCGGGCGCGGCGAGGCGAGGGCGGAGGCGCTGCGCCTGGCGGAAGCCTTCCGCGCCCGGGTGATCGACGCCTCCATCGAGAGCTTCGTGTTCGAGCTGACGGGGGCGGCGAGCAAGATCGATCATTTCGTCGAGCTAATGCGCCCGATCGGGCTGGTGGAAGTGTCGCGCACCGGCGTCGCCGCCATCGTGCGCGGGCCGGAGAAGACGCCCTGAACCCTACTCTCCACGTTCGCCCGGCACAGGCTGGACGCCAACGCGGTTTTGACGCGAACGTCGCACCCGCCTATCACCCCGCGATCAGCACTTCCCAACACACAAGGACATCACCATGCGCGTGTACTACGACCGGGACGCCGACCTGAACCTCATCAAGGGCCGCAAGGTCGCCGTGGTCGGCTACGGCAGCCAGGGCCACGCGCATCTCCTCAACCTGCGCGACTCCGGCTGCAAGGACATCGCGGTGGCGCTTCGCCCGAACTCCCCCTCCGCGCGCAAGGCGGAAGCCGAGAACATCAAGGTGATGACCGTCGCCGAGGCGGCCAAGTGGGCCGACTTCGTGATGATGCTGACCCCCGACGAGCTGCAGGCCGAGATCTACACCACCGACCTCGTCGCCAACATGAAGCAGGGGGCGGCGCTCGCCTTCGCCCACGGCCTCAACATCCACTTCAACCTGATCGAGCCGCGCCCCGACCTCGACGTGCTGATGATCGCGCCCAAGGGCCCAGGCCACACGGTGCGCTCCGAGTACAAGCGCGGCGGCGGCGTGCCCTGCCTCATCGCCATCGCGCATGACGCATCGGGCAACGCCCACGACCTCGGCCTGTCCTACGCTTCCGCGATCGGCGGTGGTCGCGCCGGCGTCATCGAGACGACCTTCAAGGAGGAGTGCGAGACGGACCTGTTCGGCGAGCAGGCGGTGCTGTGCGGTGGCCTCGTCGAGCTGATCCGCGCCGGTTTCGAGACCCTGGTGGAGGGCGGCTACGCCCCCGAGATGGCCTATTTCGAGTGCCTGCACGAGGTGAAGCTGATCGTCGACCTCATCTACGAGGGCGGCATCGCCAACATGAACTATTCCATCTCCAACACGGCCGAGTACGGCGAGTACGTCACCGGCCCGCGCATCGTCACGCCCGAAACCAAGGCGGAGATGAAGCGCGTGCTGGGCGACATCCAGTCCGGCAAGTTCACCCGCGACTGGATGCTGGAGAACAAGGTCAGCCAAACCTCGTTCAAGGCGACGCGCGCCAAGGCGGCGGCGCACCAGATCGAGGAGGTCGGCGCCAAGCTGCGCGGCATGATGCCGTGGATCGGCGCCAACAAGCTGGTCGACAAGGAGAAGAACTGACGCGGCGGGATCGCATCGCTCCGAGGCGGCGACCGGGTGTCGGCGCCTAGGGACCGTGACGCTCGGCGGTACGATGTCATCGGAGCGGGTCCGCCCGCGCTTGCAGCCGCGAAGGGGAAGCTGTAGGGTATCATTACCTTATGCAGCCTGGCCGGGGCGGATCGAGATGGTCGCGATCCTCCAAGCCGTGACGCATGACGCGAACGACGCGAAAATGTGTGCGGCTGGTGAGGCTTGCCGATCGAGTCCAAGATTTGGGCCGATGCCAGTGACCCGTCCCGTCGCCGGGTGGCAGCGCCTCGGCGTCTCCGAGGAGCCAACACGACCGCTGTCGAAGTCGGACCGCCTTCGCGGCAAGCGCCTAAAGGCCTAGGGGGTCGCCGGGGTTTTTGAACGTCCGTCGATGGACGCCTGCGGCATCCTAGCCTAAGTCACACCCTCCTTCCGCAGCCGAAGGCTCCGTTCATGGCCGATCCCATCACCAACGAGCTGGCCAATGCCGCGCTCGCCTTCCATCGCCTGCCCCGTCCGGGCAAGCTCGAGATCCACGCGACGAAGCCGCTCGCCACGCAGCGCGACCTCGCGCTCGCCTACTCGCCGGGCGTCGCCGCCGCCTGCCTCGCCATCGCCGCCGACCCGGCCCAGGCCGACGAGCTGACGATCCGCCAAAACCTCGTCGCCGTGCTGTCGAACGGCACCGCCGTGCTCGGCCTCGGCAACATCGGGCCGCTCGCCTCCAAGCCGGTGATGGAGGGCAAGGCGGTCCTCTTCAAGAAGTTCGCCGGCATCGACGTGTTCGACATCGAGGTGGACTGCACCGATCCGCAGAAGCTGATCGAGGTGGTCGCGGCGTTGGAACCGACCTTCGGCGGGATCAACCTCGAGGACATCAAGTCGCCCGAGTGCTTCGAGGTTGAGCGCGTGCTGCGCGAGCGCATGGCGATCCCGGTGTTCCACGACGACCAGCACGGCACCGCGATCATCGTCGCCGCCGGCGTCATCAACGCGCTGGAGTTCGCCGGCAAGGAGCTACGCGACGCCAAGATCGTCACGTCTGGCGCCGGCGCCGCCGCGCTCGCCTGCCTCGACATGCTGGTGACGCTCGGCGCCCGGCACGAGAACATCACGGCGACCGACATCGAGGGCGTCGTCTACAAGGGTCGCCAAACCCTGATGGACCCGCGCAAGGACATCTACGCGCGGGAAACGCAGGCACGCGCGCTGTCCGACGTCATCGAGGGCGCGGACGTGTTCCTTGGCCTGTCCGCCGCCGGCGTCCTGAAGAAGGGGTACCTCGCCAAGATGGCGAACAAGCCGCTCATCATGGCGCTCGCCAATCCCAACCCGGAGATCGACCCAGCCGACGCGCTGGAGGCGCGTCCCGACGCGATGATCTGCACGGGGCGCTCCGACTACCCCAACCAAGTCAACAACGTCCTGTGCTTCCCCTACATCTTCCGGGGTGCGCTCGACGTATCCGCCACCGCGATCAACGAGGAGATGAAGATCGCGGCGGTCCACGCCATCGCCAAGCTCGCCCACGAGCCGCCCTCCGACGTCGTCGCCAAGGCTTACGGCGGTCAGTCGCGGCTTTACGGCAAGGACAACCTCATCCCCTCCCCGTTCGACCCGCGCCTGATCCTGCGGATCGCGCCGGCGGTGGCCAAGGCGGCGATGGACTCGGGCGTCGCCCGCAAGCCGATCCCCGATTTCTCGGTCTACCAGGACACCCTGTCGCGCTTCGTGTTCCGCTCCGGCTTCCTCATGAAGCCGCTCGTGGAGATGGCGCGCAAGGACCCCAAGCGCGTCATCTACGCCGACGGCGAGGACGAGCGCGTGCTGTCCGCGATCCAGAGCGTACGCGAGGAGGGCCTCGCGCAATGCATCGTGATCGGCCGGCCCGACGTCATCGCGACGCGCCTCGAGCGCTACGGCCTGACGATCCGGGCGGGCGAGGACTTCGAGATCATCAACCCCGAGGACGATCCCCGGTATCGCGACTACGTCAACGAATACGTCCAGATCGCCGGACGCCTCGGCGTGACCCCCGACGCGGCGCGCCTGCTGGTGCGCACCAACGCCACCGCCATCGCGGCGCTGGCCCTCAAGCGCGGCGACGCCGACGCCATGGTTTGCGGGCTGGTCGGCGGCTTCCACAAGCGTCTGCGGACCATCCGCGAGATCATCGGCCTGATGCCCGACATGACGGATTTCTCCACGCTGAGCATGCTCGTCACCAACAAGGGGGCGCTCTTCATCACCGACACGCAGGTGCGCCACGACCCGAGCGCGCGGGACATCGCCGAGATGGCGACGCACTCGGCCAAGCACGTCCGGCGCTTCGGCCTCGAGCCGAAGGTGGCGCTGGTGTCCCATTCCAACTTCGGAAGCGACGACTCGCCGTCCGCCTGCAAGATGCGCGAAGCGCTGGCCATCCTCCACGAGGTCGCGCCGGACCTCGAGGTCGACGGCGAGATGCGGGCCGATACCGCGCTGGTCGAGGCGATCCGCGACAAGGTGCTGCCGGGCTCCGCCTTGAAGGGCGAGGCCAACATCCTCGTCATGCCCAACATCGATGCCGCCAACATCGCCTTCGAGCTGACCAAGGTCATGGCGGACGCGCTGCCTGTCGGCCCGATCCTGATCGGCGCCGCGTTGCCGGCCCACATCCTCACGCCGGAAACCACCGCGCGGGGCATCATGAACATGACGGCGCTGGCGGTGGTGGAGGCGCAGGCGGCTCAGGCGAAGGCCTTGGTGTGAAGGCGCTGGTGTGATGGGACGGGACGGAGCCGGCGTCAGAGGTGTCGCGGCGTCGCCAACATCCCGATGAAGCTCCGCTTCGGGATCGACGCGGCGATGTTCGAGCGGGTCCACGCGACGCTGAACGCCCGTTGCGCCGAGCCGCCGGCCAGCCGACGGGTCTCTGACGTGTACCTGGACACGCCGGACGACGAACTCGCCACCCACGGCGTCACGCTGCGCTATCGTCGCCAGGTCGCGCTGGACGAAGCCGGTCCGGCCTCGCCCCGATCACCGGCCCTACGGACGTCGTGGCGGCGGCAGGAGCTTTGGGACGGGAACGACCATCGTTCGCTGGCCAAGCTCGGCATCGGGCATTTGAAGCAGCGGCTGGATGCCAGCTTCGCCGTGCGCTTCCAGCGTTGGACGTGGCGGCTCGGTGATGGGTGCCTTGAGGATGGCCGGCTCGGCGACGGGTGGGCCCGCGTGTCGCTGGAGCGAGGCGAGATCACCACCGGACCGGCCTGGCAATCGTTCACCGAACTTCGCATCACCTGCCGGAGGCGGCACGAAGACGCGGCGACGCGCCTCGCCGTCGAACTCGGGGCCACCCGTGTCGCCATGACCAAGGTCCGTGAGCGCGGCCGGGAGTTGTTGGGGACGCCGGCCTCGCACGCCGCCTCACCAGGCTAGCGCGTCCTCGCCCCTGTGGAGGCGCGCCGCCGCCGCCGTGAAGCCATCGGCCCCGTGGAGCACCAGCGGGGCCGCCACGGAGAAAGGCGCCCGGCTTCCCTTGATGCCGCGCACGAGCACGCGGCTCGCCGGCGCGCCGGCGCGGGGATGGACCGGCAGCAGCGTGATCGCGCCCAGGCGACGCTCCAAGGTGGCGAGGATCTCCGGCGCCGCGGCGGCGGCATGGATAACGATCAGCGTGCCCTTCGCCGCCGTCACGTCGAGGCAGGCGAGCAGCCAGTCCGCCAACGTCCTCGGCGCGGCGAGGACGTGCGCCGCGCGACGGCCTTCGTGCGGCGAGCACCGCACGCGACCGGCCGCGTGGAACGGCGGGTTGCTCACCACCACGTCGGCGGGCACCGGGACGAGCCGTCGCCTCAGGTCGGCGTCGAAGATATCGCAATCGATCACGCCCGCGCGCGGCGTCAAGCCGTTGGCGACGATGTTGGCTTCGGCGAGGCGTGCGGTGGCGGGATCGTTCTCGATCAACCGCACCTGAGCCGACGCGCAGGCCAGCGCGATGCCGAGCCCGGCGGCGCCGACCCCCGCGCCGACGTCGTGGCAGAGGCCGGCGAAGGCGCGCGGCACGGCCGCGGCCAGAAGCACCGCGTCGGTACCGGCGCGATGGCCACGGCCGGGTTGCTCCAGCAGGAGGCGCCCGGCGTAGAAGGCATCCCGGGTCGTGCCCCCCATCGTGTCCCGAACCGCGTCGCCCGGCGACGCGTCAGCCACCGCGCAACTCGCCGAGCAGCCCGGCCTGGTGGAGGGCGAGCCGCGCCCGGTGTAGGTCGTCGCGGTCGATCAGCATGCGGCGCGGCAGGAACCCGGTCGATCCTTCCAGCGCGCTCATGTACTGGTCGGCGACGAGGACGTCGATCTCGTACTCGGCCATCAACGCCTCGACCCGCGAGATCAGGACGATGTCGTTGGTACGCAGGAGTTCGATCATGGTTCGTCCCGGACGGCGAGCGGCATCTTGCACGCGCCATGGTCGCTCGCAACCCGGTGCGGCGGTGGCGCGTCGAGGCCGCTGGGACGATCCCTCGGGGAAACGTCGCGACCGGCCGGGGTGCGCCGGAATGCGACGGTTGCGGTCACCCGTCACCGGCTCTAAGTAACGTCAGGCGGCGCGGAGTTCGGCCTTGGGTCTCGTCATTCCCCTTGAAGAAAAAGCGGCTCAGTTCAGTCTCGCCGCCTTGACGAAACCGGACATGACGCGGGTCGACCAGACGATCCTGTCTAGGGCGGCCTCCCACGTTTCCATGATCCCGGACGTGGCGCGCCACCTCATCGCCTCGGGCGGCAAGCGGCTCCGGCCGATGCTGACGCTGGCGACGGCCGCGCTCTGCGATTACCGGGGCGAGGGACACGTCAAGCTCGCGGCCAGCGTGGAGTTCATGCACACCGCCACCCTGCTCCACGACGACGTCGTCGACGAGAGCGACCTTCGGCGCGGCAAGCTCGCCGCGCGGATGCTGTGGGGTAACGAGGCCAGCGTCCTCGTCGGCGACTTCCTACTCGGCCAAGCCTTCAAGATGATGGTGGAGGTCGGCTCCCTGCCCTGCCTCGACGTCCTGTCCACGGCGGCGGTGGTGATCGCGGAAGGCGAGGTCATGCAGCTTTCCGCCGCCAAGGACACGCAAACCAGCGAGGACGACTACCTCGCCGTGATCCGTGCCAAGACGGCGGCCCTGTTCGGCGCGGCCTGCGAGGTCGGCGCCATCCTGGGCCAGCGATCCAAGGCGGAGGTCGCCGCCTGCCGCTCCTATGGGCTCAACCTCGGCATCGCCTTCCAGTTGATCGACGACGCGCTCGACTACGGCGGCACCAGCGCCAAGCTCGGCAAGAACGTCGGCGACGATTTCCGCGAGGGGAAGATCACCTTGCCGGTCGTGCTGGCCTTCCGCCGCGGCTCGGAGGGCGAACGCGCCTTCTGGCAACGCAGCCTGGAGCGCGGCGAGACGACCGAAGACGACCTGAAGGATGCCGTCGCCCTGCTGCGACGCCACCGCGCGCTGGAGGATACGGTGGAGCGCGCGCGCCATTACGGTGCCATGGCGCGCGACGCGCTGGAGCTGTTCCCGGTGTCGCCCTGGCGGCACGCGCTCATCGACGTGGTCGACTTCTGCGTCAGTCGCTCGCACTGAGCGCAGCGTTCCCCCCCGATCTGGGCCGCCCGCAGGCGGTCGCGCCGATCTCACGTCTGCCCGGTCCGCAGCTTGTAGAAGATGTGGTGACCGATCACGTCCATCTTGACGAGGCGTCGCGCCCAGCCCGGTCGCACGTATTTGGCGTGGTAGTGCGTCGCGCCGCCGACGTCGGACAGGTACGTCTTCCCCTCCAGAACGGCGTCGGCGATGCGCGTCGCGGTGCGCCAGGCCTCGGGTTCGTTGACCTTCAGCGACTTGCCCTCGCAGGCGAAGGAGAATTGGCAGGCCTTGTAGTGCGTGCGGTTCTGGTAGACGACGCCGCAGATCGAGGCCGGGTAGAGGCCGGATGTCGCCCGGTTCAGCACCACCTGCGCCACCGCCGCTTGACCGTCCTCCGGCTCGGACCGTGACTCGAAGTACACGGCCTCGGTCAGGCATTTGCGCTCGCGTTCGCCGTGCTCGCCGTTGAGCAGCGCCGCGTAGTTCGCGCGGCCGTCGAAGCGGGGCACGAGCGTGGCGTTCGGTTGTTCCCGCGCGAAGCTCGCCTCGACCGGCGTGTCGTCGGCCTGTGCCGGCGTCGCGGAGGCGAGCGCCTCCGCGCGCGAGATCTTCGGGGTGGCGCCTTGGGCGAGCCGGTCCTTGAAGGCGGCGGGCAACATCGGGATCGCCATGCCGCCCAGGTGCGGGTCGCCGACGGTGGCGTCGCGGGTGTCGGTGTTCGTCGCGCTCTGCGGATCCTCCCCCTCGCCCCAGGGTGAGAAGGCGGTGGCGCCATCGAGCGGGTCGCCCTCGTCGGTGAGCGAGAAGCTGCCGGCTGGCATCGCGTCGTCGTGCGGCGCGATCACCCCTTGCCGCCGCAGGCGGGCGAGGCCGCCCGGACCGCGCAGCCTGGTCTCGAAGGTCGGCCGCAGGCCGATCGCCGGCTCGCCCTTGTTGGTGCGGTCGATCACCGGCAGCACCCCGCGCGGCGCGTCGCGCTTGAGGTCGCGACGCGGTTCGACCTCGTCGGTCACGTGGCGGTAATCGTCGGGCGTCCCAAGGTCGAAGCTGACCGGCATGAGCAGCCGCTCGCCGACACCGGCGCGGCGACCCACGTCTAAGCCGAACGCGCCGCCATCGGCGACCGCGCGCATCGGCACGAGGTCGTCCGGCTGCCGCGCGGCATGGGCGGACATCGCCGCGAGCGACCCCCCTATGGTGGGATCCTGTCCGGCGTCGGCGGTGATCGAGACGAGGAGCCCCACGCCCAAGCACCAGGGCGCGATCACGCCCATCGCCCATCCCAATCGCGACCGCCCCATACGCGTTACGCTCCCGGACCCACCCCGGCGCCATCACGGGAATGACGCACGATCCGTTTCTCGCGCCTTAAGCTTAGGACGTGGTTACGACGGGGAAGGGGACGCGCGTGCCAATATGGGACGACGCCCCGAACGCCGTGGAAGAAGGGACGTGCCCGCGCGCGGCATCGCCCTTGCGCGCGCGCCGGCAGGCCTTAACCTGGCTCCCGAGACCGGAGATGACCATGGCCGACGCCCGCCCGCCCCTGCCGCCCTTCACCGCCGAGACCGCCGCCAAGAAGGCGCGCGGCGCCGAGGACGCCTGGAACGGCCGCGATCCTGAGAAGGTGGCGTCGGCCTACACGGAGGATTCGCGGTGGCGCAACCGCTCCGAGTTCCTCAGCGGTCGCGCCGCGATCGTCGCGTTCCTGACACGGAAGTGGGAACGGGAACTCGACTACAAACTGATCAAGGAGGTGTGGGCTTTCGCCGGCAACCACATCGCCGCCCGTTTCTGCTACGAGTGGCGCGACACCGCCGGCCAATGGTACCGCTCCTACGGCAACGAACAATGGGCGTTCGATGCCAACGGCCTGATGGCGCGCCGGCAAGCCTCCATCAACGACGTCGCGATCGCGCCTGGCGACCGCAAGTTCACCTGGGAAGGCCCCCGTCGGCCGGACGACTTCCCGGGCTTGACCGAACTGGGGCTGTGATCGGCTACTTCCTCCCGCCAGCCTTGACGCTCAGCGCCGCCTGCGCGGCGGCGAGGCGCGCGATCGGCACGCGGTAGGGCGAGCAGGACACGTAGGTCAAGCCGACGCTCTCGCAGAAGGCAATCGAGTCCGGGTCGCCGCCGTGCTCGCCGCAGATGCCGAGCTTGATGTCCGGCCGGGTGCGGCGACCGCGCTCGATGCCGATCTCAACGAACTCGCCGACCCCCTGCCGGTCGATGGTGACGAAGGGATCGTGGGGCAGGATACCTTTGACCGTGTAAGGGCCGAGGAACGAGGCGGCGTCGTCGCGCGAGATGCCCAGCCCGGTCTGCGTGAGGTCGTTGGTGCCGAAGGAGAAGAACTCCGCCGTTTCCGCGATCTCGGCGGCGCGCAGGCAGGCGCGGGGTAGCTCGATCATCGTGCCGACGATGTAGGGCACTGTTTCGCCGGTCTCCGACGCGACGGCGCCGGCCATGCGGTCGATCACCGCCTTGACGATGTCGAACTCCGCCTTGCCCAGCACGAGCGGCACCATCACCTCGGGGGTGACGACGGCGCCGGTCTTCTTCTTGGCGGCGACGGCCCCCTCGAAGATGGCGCGGGCCTGCATCTCGGCGATCTCGGGGAAGGCGATCGCCAGACGGCAGCCGCGGAACCCGAGCATCGGGTTGAACTCGTGCAGTTCGGCCGCGCGACGACGCATCCTCTCCGGCGATACGCCCATGGAGGCCGCGACCTCGGCGATCTCCGCGTCGGTGTGGGGCAAGAATTCGTGCAACGGCGGATCGAGCAACCGGACGGTCACCGGCAGGCCGGACATGATCTCGAACAGCGCGGCGAAGTCGTCGCGCTGGTAGGGCAGCAGCTTGGTCAAGGCGTTGCGGCGCCCCGCCTCATCCTCGGCCAGGATCATCTCGCGCACGGCGATGATGCGATCCTCGTCGAAGAACATGTGCTCCGTGCGGCAAAGGCCGATACCCTCCGCGCCGAACTCGCGGGCGGCGCGCGCGTCCTGCGGCGTCTCGGCGTTGGCGCGCACGCCCATGCGGCGGATCCCGTCCGCCCAGCCCATCAGCGTCGCGAACTCGCCCGACAGCTCCGGCTTCAGCATGGCCACCGCGCCGGCCATCACTTGACCTGTGCCACCGTCCAGCGTGATGACGTCGCCCTTGCGGAACGTCACCCCACCCGAGGTCATGGTGCCGGCCTTGTAGTCGACCCGCACGGTGCCGGCGCCCGACACGCAGGGCTTGCCCATGCCGCGCGCCACCACGGCGGCGTGCGAGGTCATGCCGCCGCGTGTCGTGAGAATGCCCTCCGACACGTGCATGCCGTGGATGTCGTCGGGGCTCGTCTCGACGCGCACCAGGATCACCTTGTGTCCGGCCGCCTTGGCGACCTCGGCGTCCTCGGAGTTGAACACGATCTCGCCGCTCGCGGCACCCGGGGAGGCCGGCAGGCCGGTGGCGACGACCTTGCGCTCGGCCTTGGGATCGATGGTCGGGTGCAGCAGCTGGTCGAGCGCGGCCGGGTCGATGCGCGCCACCGCTTCCTCGCGGGTGATCAGGCCGTCGTTGGCCATGTCGACGGCGATCTTGAGCGAAGCCTTCGCGGTGCGTTTCCCCGAGCGGGTCTGCAGCATGTACAGCTTGCCCTGCTCGACGGTGAACTCCATGTCCTGCATGTCGCGGTAGTGCTTCTCGAGCAACACGGTCATGCGCTGGAACTCGGCGAACACGTCCGGCAGCGCCCTCTCCATGGAGGGCTTCTCTGACCCGGCCTCGATCCGCGCGACCTCCGTGATGTTCTGCGGCGTGCGGATGCCGGCGACGACGTCCTCGCCCTGCGCGTTGATGAGGAACTCGCCGTAGAGCGCGTCCTCGCCGTTGGACGGGTTGCGCGTGAAGGCGACCCCTGTCGCGGACGTGTCGCCCATGTTGCCGAACACCATGGATTGCACGGTGACGGCGGTGCCCCAACTCGCGGGGATGTTCTGGAGTTTGCGGTACGTCTCGGCGCGCGGGTTCATCCACGAGCCGAACACCGCGCCGATCGCCCCCCACAGTTGCGCCATCGGATCCTGCGGGAAGGGCTCGCCGCGCAGTTCGGTCACCTTGGCCTTGTAGGCCGCCACCAAGCCGCGCCAGTCGTCGGCGGTCAGTTCGGTGTCAAGGGTCAGGCCCTTGCCGTCCTTGAACTCTTCCAGGATCTCTTCGAAGGCGTGGTGATCGACGTCGAGCACCACGTTCGAGTACATCTGGATGAAGCGGCGATAGGAATCGTAGGCGAAGCGCGGGTTACCGGCGCGCTCGGCGAGCGCCTCGACGGTGCGGTCGTTGAGACCAAGGTTGAGCACCGTGTCCATCATCCCCGGCATGGAGGCCCTGGCGCCGGAACGCACGGACACGAGCAGGGGATCGTCCTCGTCGCCGAAGCGATGGCCGACCACCGTGCCCATCGCGGTGAGCGCCGCGTCGATGGCGGCGGCGAGGTCGGCGGGGTAAGTCTTACCGTGGTCGTAGAAGTAGGTGCAGACTTCGGTCGTGATGGTGAACCCGGGCGGCACGGGCAGACCGAGGTTCGCCATCTCGGCGAGGTTGGCCCCCTTGCCCCCAAGCAGGTCGCGCATCCCGCTCTCGCCCTCGGCCTTGCCGCCGCCGAACTCGTAGACCCACTTCGCCATAAGCCCATGCCCCACCCGGAAATACCGCGCCTATCACGCATGGCTCCGTGACCGCAATGCGAAACCGACCCTCATGACACCGTTGAGTAGGAGGTCGATCCCCAGGGGGTGCCAAGGAGGGTGACGCTGTCGGTCGGCCACCCCAGGACGATCGGGAGCCCGACGAGCGCCGTGACACCGTCCCCCATCACCATCGTGCACCATCGTGCGCGCGGTCTGCCATGGGCACGCCGACGACGGCGCGGGCGAGTCCCGTGACGAGCAGCGTGGGGCCGGGGTGAGGATCACGGCGGCCGGTCCAGGTCGCGCCAAGGTGAAGGCACCGGCCTCGAGGTCGAGGAGGCCACGCAGGACCAGCGGCGACGAGCGGCCCCTTCCCCTGGCGCCGACGCTAAGCGTGACCTCGCTGGCGCCGGCGAGTGGCGCAGCCGGTCCATCGCCGGGACCAGCGCGGAGTGGCATCCGCGCTTAAGGGAAAATCGACGGCGCCGACATCCCGACAGGGGTTTCGCCAGCCGGTTCCGGGGCGGGCGCCGCGGCCATTGGTGTTGCTCCGATGTCGCTACCCCGCGCGTCACACCCGCCCGACGTTGCCGAGCCCCGGCAAAGTTTGTATTCAGCCCGGTGGCTTGTCGCGCGACCCGCACGACCGATCACGCCGATTTCGATCCTCGAGGCGCGCGACCTCGGATCGAGGGTCCGGCTACGACGAGTTGGCGACGGTAGTTCAAGAGTCGATCAGAAGAGGTCCACGTGACGAAATCCTCGAAGACCCCGCTCCTCGACACCATCGCGCAGCCCTCCGACCTCCGCAAGCTTCCCGAAACCGACATCCGCCAGGTCGCCGACGAATTGCGCACGGAGACGATCGACGCGGTCTCGGTCACCGGCGGCCACCTCGGGGCCGGCCTCGGCGTCGTCGAATTGACGGTGGCGCTGCACTACGTGTTCGACACACCCAACGATCGCATCATCTGGGACGTCGGCCATCAGGCCTACCCGCACAAGATCCTCACCGGGCGCCGCGATCGCATCCGCACGCTTCGCAAGGGGGGTGGCCTGTCCGGCTTCACCAACCGCGGCGAGAGCCCCTACGATCCCTTCGGCGCCGGCCATTCCTCGACCTCGATCTCGGCCGGCCTCGGCATGGCGGTGGCCAACAGCCTGTCCGGCAAGGACAAGGCCAACGTCGTCGCGGTGATCGGCGACGGCGCGATGTCGGCCGGCATGGCCTACGAGGCCATGAACAACGCCGGCGCCATGCACGCGCGCCTCATCGTCATCCTCAACGACAACGACATGTCGATCGCGCCGCCGGCCGGCGCGCTGTCGGCCTACCTGGCGCGGCTCGTCTCGGGCGGCACCTACCGCACCGTGCGCGAGGCCGCCAAGCAGCTCGGCCGTCACCTGCCGAAGTTCGTTTACGACCGCGCCCGCAAGACGGAGGAGTTCGCCCGCAACTTCTGGGCCGGCGGCACGATGTTCGAGGAGCTCGGCTTCTACTACGTCGGCCCCATCGACGGCCACAACCTCGACCACCTGCTGCCGGTGCTGAAGAACGTCCGCGACTCCGAGACCGGCCCGATCCTCGTCCACGTCGTGACGCAGAAGGGCAAGGGCTACGCCCCCGCCGAAGCCAACCACGAGAAGTACCACGCGGTGGTGCCCTTCGACGTCGTCACCGGCACCCAGAACAAGGCGAAGGCCAACGCGCCCAGCTACACCAGGGTGTTCGCCGACGCGCTGATCGCGCAGGCGGCGGTGGACGACAAGATCGTCGCCGTGACCGCCGCGATGCCCAACGGCACCGGGCTCGACCTGTTCGAGAAGGCCTACCCCGACCGCACCTTCGACGTCGGCATCGCCGAGCAGCACGCGGTGACCTTCTGCGCCGGCCTCGCCACGGAGGGCTATAAGCCGTTCTGCGCGATCTACTCGACCTTCCTCCAGCGCGCCTACGACCAGGTGGTGCACGACGTCGCGATCCAGAACCTGCCGGTGCGCTTCGCCATCGACCGCGCCGGGCTGGTCGGCGCCGATGGCGCGACACACGCCGGCTCCTTCGACACCGCCTACCTCGGCGTGCTGCCGAACATGGTGGTGATGGCGGCGGCCGATGAGGTTGAGTTGGTGCACATGGTGGCGACCGCCGCCGCCTACGATCGCGGCCCGATCGCCTTCCGTTACCCGCGCGGCGAGGGCGTCGGCCTCGACATGCCGGCGCTCGGCGAGGTGCTGGAGATCGGTAAGGGTCGGGTCATGCGCGAGGGCAAGCAGGTCGCGATCCTGTCGTTCGGCACCCGACTCAAGGAGGCGATGCTGGCGGCGGAGGACCTGGCCACCCACGGCATCTCGGCGAGCGTGGCCGACGCGCGCTTCGCCAAGCCGCTCGACATGGCGCTGATCCGCAGGTTGGCCGCCAACCATCAGGTGCTGGTCACGATCGAGGAAGGGTCCGTCGGCGGCTTCGGCTCCTTCGTCCAGCAGGCGCTGATGGATGAAGGGGCGTTCGATCACGGCCGGCTCAAGTTCCGCTCCATGGTCCTACCCGACCAGTTCATCGAGCACGACAGGCCGGAGAAGCTCTACGTCGAGGCCGGCCTCGACGCGAAAGGCATCGTCCGCAAGGTGCTCGACACGCTGGGCCAGGGACAGACGGTGGCGCGCAGCCTGAGCGCATGAAGGCGACAGACAGTTTTCGGAGGAAATGAAGTCCGATCATCAGAATCAGCGAGCATTGCGCTTCGCCCATGGTATCGGTATCTTTGCCTAATATCTCAAGTGGAGATACTAGGAAGATGATCAGGTTTCATCCATCGCCTCGACCAAACGACGCCTTGTGGTTCGCCGAGGATGGCCTGCACATCGGAGCCTATGGCCCACTCCACATACTAGGTCTTGGATCGGCGAACGAGGCCGACGAAACATGTCGCTTGGAAATCATGCTCGCGATCGCGTTCCACAAGCGTCTCGCTCCTTCCCAAATTAATGCCATCGTCGCGGCGGATACGATCTTTCGAGCAGGCGATCAAGCGCTGGCACACATTCGGTTAGCGGTATCCGGCTTGGTCCGTCTTGCTGAACCTGATGATCTACCAAATCGTCTTTCGATAGCCGAAACGCTGCTGGCGAAAGGCATGACGCCGGCTGACATTCTCAAGGAACTAGGCTGCGGGCAGACATCAGATCAATTGAAAAGGTACGATACGGATCAGCCGCGCATACCGGCCGGCAACAGCAATGAGCGTGGACGCTGGACAGGTGGTATAACGTCGCAAACGGCGGCTACAGCCGCTTCGGATAGAAGTCGTTCCGCATCAACTGTTGATGAATCGGAAGATGGGAATGCACCATCAACATCTTTGATTAATCCGGTTGTCACCTGCGGTGAGAATATCGCAGCAAATTGTTGAGGTAGCATTCTTCGAGAGTTTTCAAGCCAGTTTTTAGATACACCTCTCGATGACTTACTGGCGGCTGCTCAAAGCGGAAATGCCGCAGCTTGGAGAGCGAAAAAATTGCTTTTCGACGAGCGCTTCCAAAAGCCGTAGGAGATAGCAAAATGTCATCGTCACTCTTTAAAGTATTTAGACTTCTCGACAGTCAGCAGATCTACTTCACCCTGGAAAGAACTAGGTCAGATACGGTTCGAGTGAATGCTGTCCTTGTAAAAGAACGGCTGGAGATCGACCTCTTCGAGGATGACCACGTCGAGATCTCCCGTTTCCGCGGCAATGAAGACGTGGAAGGTGAGTTTCCTATCCTGGAGGCGATTTTGAGGGACCACTCTTCGCCTTCGGATTAGCCAGGAAGCCGGTCGAAGCCAGTTTTCATACCGGCATGCATGCTCCACCTTCGATTGATCGAAGGGCGACAGTCCCTCCGCTGGCTCAGCAAGGACGGCGCGCATCCCACAGCATCAGGCTGACGTCCGACTCGCGTGCATTGCTCCACCCTCCGAGCGCTTGTGGGTGCCACAGCCTACATTGTAGGAGCAAAACTATATAGGTTTCCTATAATAGCATCGGTAAGTAGCAACTTTCGTGTCCTTGCCGCAACAAGGAAAGAAAACGCATGGGAGACGATCCGCGTCGACTTGGGTTGCGACGGGAAATCGGTGAAATAGCAGCCGCATCTACCGTTTCTCCCTGGATCGCCTCGATGAAGCTGCTCGCCGCCGCCCTCGCCTGCGCCGCCACCGTGTCGTCGGCCGCCGCCGCCGACCTCCCCTCCCGCACCGTGCCGAGCGGCTTCGCACCGCCGGCGCCGCCGCCCTTCACGTGGACCGGGTTCTACATCGGCGGCAACGCCGGCGCCGTCTTCAACGGCGGCAACACGTCAAACGTCTTCGGCAACAGCCCCGCCCTGGCCAATGCCGTCGCCGACGCAACGCGGCCGATGACCAGCAGCGACCGCAACAGCGGGTTCAGCGGCGGCGGCCAGATCGGCTACAACTACCAGTTCGGTACCGTGGGGTTCGGCAACATCCCCGGCGGGTTCGTGGTCGGCGTGGAAGCGGACGCCGTCTTCACCGGCGTCGACAACACGCAGATCTTCGAGAGCGACCGCGCGTCGATCCTCACGACGCGCACCGACTTCGTCGGCACGGTGCGCGGCCGCCTCGGCTACGCGACCGGCAACTTCCTGCCCTACGTGACCGGCGGCTTCGCCTACGGCAAGGTGAGGGACAACACCACCTTCTTCGGACCGGCCGGCGCGCTGCTCTACCAGGGAGCGGACAGTTCGCTGCGGACCGGCTACGCCTACGGCGGCGGACTCGAGCTGGCGATCCCGGTCACGTCCTTCCTGAACGTGTTCCACGCGAGCGCCGTCACGATCAAGGGCGAACTGATCCGCTATCAGCTAGGCACGAACAACCTGCTCGTCGCCAGCACCGCCAACCTCAATCCCGGCTACACGCAGTCGATCCGCACCGATGGCAACCTCGCGCGCATCGGCATCAACTACAAGTTCGGGGCGCCCGCGCCGGTGGTCGCTCGCTACTGAGGCACGAGGCCGACCCTTCTCGGCCGCCTCACACGATCCTGAGACGGAGATCGGGCAGCCCGGCGACCGAAGCCACCAGCTCGTCGCCGCGCACCACCGGCCCGACGCCGGCCGGGGTGCCGGTCATGATGATGTCACCGGCCTTGAGCTCGCTGCCGCGCGACAGCTCGGCGATCTGTTCGGCGACGCTCCAGATCATGTCGGCGAGGTCGCCCTCCTGCTTGACGACCCCGTTCACGCTCAGGCGGATCGCGCCGCTCGTCAGCGACACAGCCGACGACAGGGGCACGACGGGCCCCACCGGAGCGGAATGGTCGAAGCCCTTACCGATCTCCCACGGACGGCGGCCGTCCTTCATCCGCTGCTGGGCGTCGCGCCGCGTCATGTCGAGGCCGACCGCCGCGCCGTAGACGTGCCGCGGCGCGTCAGCGACACTGATGTCGCGGCCGCCGTCACGCAGGAACACCACCAGCTCCAACTCGTGATGGTAGCTCTCGGTCAGCGGCGGGTAGGCATGGTCCCCGACCGCGTCGGCGGGCACGAACTGCACGGCGTCGGACGGTTTCTGGAAGAAGAACGGCGGCTCGCTCTTGGGATCGCTGCCCATCTCTCGGGCGTGCTCGGCGTAGTTGCGGCCGATGCAGTAGATGCGGCGCACGGGGAAGCGACCGCCGCCGACAATGGGAACGAAGGGCTGAGGCAGATCGAACAGAGATCGACCGCCATGTCCCGTCGCCGCGCCGTCTGGGATCGCGACCGTATCCTTCGCCATCATGCCCATGTCCACCATGCCCAACCTTCCCGCTCCACCCTTCGCTGATGCCGCATCATACGATGAGGCGGTGGGGAGTGGATACGCTCGTTGACGGACCGCCCTTTCACATCTACGAAGACGGCTCCCCGACGGGTCCGCCCGCCGGGTACGCACCCGTGGCCGCGCCTGAGCGTGGCCTGTCGGCCCGACATCCCCGATCATGATGGACGGCAGTAGGAGGGCGCGTTCCTCCACCTTAGCCGGTGGACGACGCGGTTGTGGAGGTGGCGGTGTCCGCCAGCTTTCCCGTGTCCAGCCCGGCGCCAGACCACACAGGGGACACGCGATGACGAAGCGCGCCGAGTCGAAGTACAAGTTAGACCGCCGCATGGGCCAGAACATTTGGGGCCGCCCGAAGAGCCCCGTGAACCGCCGCGAATATGGCCCCGGCCAGCACGGCCAGCGCCGCAAGGGCAAGATGTCGGACTTCGGCACGCAGCTGAAGGCCAAGCAGAAGCTCAAGGGCTACTACGGCAACATTTCCGAGAAGCAGTTTCGCAAGTATTACGAGGAAGCGATCCGCCTCAAGGGCGACTCCGGGGACAACCTGATCGGCCTGCTGGAGCGCCGCCTCGACGCGGTCGTCTACCGCGCGAAATTCGTCGCGACGGTGTTCGCAGCGCGGCAGTTCGTCAACCACGGCCATGTCCGGGTCAACGGCCGCCGCGTCAACATTCCCTCGTTCCAAGTCAAGGTCGGCGACCTGATCGAGGTGAAGGATTCCTCACGCGAACTCGCCTTCGTGCTGGAGGCCAGGGACTTGGCCGAGCGGGACGTGCCGGATTACTACGAGGTCGATCCCGCCAAGATGAACGCCAAGGTCACGCGCATCCCGCTCCCCAACGAAGTGCCGTACCCCATCATCATGGAACCGAACCTCGTCATCGAGTTCTACTCGCGCTAAGCGCGTCGCGCGGGGCGGGAGTCGATCCCGCCTGTCATCCCGTCTTCGAGGCGTCCTTGCCGACCAGCGCGTCGTAGACCATCGCCTTGAGGATGGCGCGGTGGCGGACACGCTGGCGGGGCGCCTGCACCATGAGGATCGCGAGCAGGTCCTCTGCCGGATCGACCCAGAAGTAGGTGCCGCCGATCCCCGACCAGTTGAACTCGCCGACGGAGCCAGGATAGGCGGCGGCGCCGAGGTCGGTGCGCACCGCGAAGCCCAGGCCGAAGCCGAAGCCCGGACTGAGGAGCGAACCCGGGAGCCGGGTGATGCCGGTCGGCACGCCGACGTGGTCGGAGGTCATGAAGCGTAAGCTGCGAGCGCTGAGGACGACCTCCTTTTTCAAGCGGCCGCCGGCCAGGAGCATGCGCGCGAACCGTGCATAATCGTCCACCGTCGAAACCAGCCCCATCCCGCCCGGCTCGAAAGCGCGGACCTGCGCGGGGTCGAACATGGGTGGTCCGTCGGCGACGAGCGTGTCATCGGCGAAGGGCTCGGCGACGCGCGCGGGATCGACGGTCGGCACGCTGAACGCGGTCTCGATCATGCCGAGCGGCTCGAACACGCGTTGCTTCAGCACTTGCCCGAGGGTGCGCCCAGCGGCGACCTCCACCACGCGCCCGAGGACCTCCGTGGCGTGGCTGTAGTCCCAGATCGTACCGGGCTGATGGGCGAGCGGCAGCGCGGCGATGCGTTCGGCGAAAACCTCGTTGGTGGGATCGCCCGCCTGGAGGGCGGCGTCCCGATAGTGGGGCGCCACGGGACCGCCGCCGCGCTCGTAGATCAGGCCGGCGGTGTGACGCAGCAGGTCGTGGATGTTGGGCGGACGTCGCGGTGGGACGAGCCGGCCGTCATCGAGCACGCGAACGTCGGCGAAAGCAGGGATGAAGTCGGCGATCGGTTGGCTGAGGTGAAGCCGGCCTTCCGCCGCAAGTGCCACCGTTGCGACGGAGACGACCGGCTTCGTCATGGAGTAGACGCGGAAGATGGTGTCGAGCGTCATCGGCGGACCGGATGGGCGACGACGCCCCCAAGCCCGCCGCATCACCGGCTCGCCGTGCCTCTCGATCAGCAGCACCGCGCCCGGCACGCGGCCTTGGGCGACCTCGAGATCGAAGAAGGTGTCGAGGCGAGCGAGCCTCGCTCCCGAGAAGCCGGCCACGTCCTTCATCGGCTCGCCATCCCCTCGCAGCTCATCGCCGCCTCGCGATCATGACAGGCCCTTCAGGAAGCCGGCGAAGCGCATCAGACCCTCTGGCCAAGGTCCATAGCCGCTCTCGTCGTTGAGGTGGCCGGAGGCACCGGCGTCGACCAGCTCGATGCGCCAAGCCTTCGCCAACACCTCGCTCTCTTCGTAGGATCCGTAATCGTCGTCTCGGCTGGCGATCAGCACGGCCGGGAACGGCAGTGGCGCCAAGGGGATGTCGGCGAAGGTGGGATCGATGGCCTCCAGCGTACGCAGCACCCTGGCCGAGGGTGGTGCGACGAGGAAAGCGCCGATGACCCGGTCGGACACGCGCTCGGCCGCGTGCGCGATGGTGGTGACGCCGAGGCTGTGCCCGACGAGCACCACGGGGCGCGTCGCCATGTGGACCGCCGTCACCAGCCCCTCGCTCCACGACGTGAGCCGGGGGCGATGCCAATCCTCCTGCGCCACCCGTCGGGCGGTCGGCAGCTTCTGCTCCCAACGGCTGTACCAATGATCCGGCGTCCCGCCATCGAGACCCGGTACGATGACGATGTCGACCTCGGACGTTTTCATGGGCTCAAGCTAGCAGGGGTTGGAGGGAACGACCAACGATGCGTGACGGCGGGGCCCTCGTTCGATCGGCCTCGCGCGCCGAACCTACGTCGGCTTGGTCGCCTCCGCCGCGCGCCGCCGTTCCATCAGCGCGACCACGAGGATGGCGCCCTCGTAGAGCCCCACGGCGGGCACGGCGAGCGCCAGCATCGAGAAGGCGTCGGGTGGGGTCAGCACGGCGGACGCGGCGACCACGAGGACCACGGCGTAACGGCGCTTCTCGCGTAAAAACTTGGTGTCGACGATGCCGATCTGTCCGAGCAGGGTGATGATGACCGGCAACTGGAACATGAGGCCGAAGGCGAAGATCAGCGTCATGATGAGCGACAGGTACTCGCTGACGCGCGGCAGCAACTCGATCTGGGCGCGACCGGGCGTCTTCGCCTGTTCCATGCCGATGAAGAAGTGCAGCAGGTTGGGCATGACGATGAAGTAGACGAGCAAGGCGCCGAACAGGAAGAACACCGGCGTGGCGATAAGGTAGGGCCTGAACGCGTTGCGCTCGTGCTTGTAAAGGCCCGGCGCGACGAAGGCATAGATCTGGGAGAAGATGACGGGACAGGCGAGGTAGGCGGCGGCGAAGAAAGCCACCTTGATCTGTGTGAAGAAATACTCCTGCGGCGCGGTGTAGATCAGCCGCGCGTCCGGTCCCGCGACGTTGGTATAGGGCACCACCAGGACGTTATAGAACGTCTTCGCGAAGAAGAAGCAGATGATGAACAGCACGAGGAACGTCGCCAGCGCCTTGATCAGGCGCGTGCGAAGTTCGAGGATGTGATCCATGAGAGGCGCCTTGGTCGCCTCGATATCCGCATCCGTCATCGCTTCGCGCGGACGGAAACCGCCGCGCCCTCCTCATGTGTCAGGGCGCTTCCGCGCACCTTAGGGAATGACGGTCCGCGACCGAGACCGGCCGGGGTCAGGCGGACGATGACACGGCGGATCTTTCGATATCCGCCCCGGCGCGGGGTTCGGCCCTGGTCATGCCGGCACGGGCTTCGTCCGATGACGTCGCCGGCTCGACGTGGGCCGACCCGGGTGCGTCCACGGACGCCGAAGACGGGTTCGAAACAGCCTTTGGGGCCTCGACAGTCGATTGGGGCGTCTGCTGCGGGCCGACATCGACCACCCGCGCGGGTTCAACCGGGGACGGCGTCGTCTCCATCATCACCGGTTTGCCCTCGATGGCGCCGGTGAGGTGATGGCCGAGATCGGTGACGGCGCCGAGACCGATATCGACCTTGGCGGCATTGGCGAGCTTGCGGGCTTCTTCGCGCAGATCCGCCATGTCGGCTTCCCGCATCGCGTCCATGAACTGACCCTGGAACTCGCCGGCCATGCGCCGCATCTTACCGACGAACTGGCCGACCTGCCGCAGCACACGCGGCAGATCCTTTGGCGGGATGAAGATCAGCGCGATCACACCGACGATGAGCAGCTTGCTGGCATCGAAATCGAACATCGCGCGCTGACCTTGATCCGATCCGGGCCTCAGCCCGCCTTGCGGGCCTCGGAGGCCGTCTCGCCCTGTAAGCCGGACCCGTGCACGACCGGCTGCGGCGCGGCCGAAGGCACCGGTTGCGGGAACTGGTCCATGGTCCGGACCGGCTCGATCGGACGCACGGCGGTCTTCGGCTCGTCATCCTCCGACAAGCCCTTCTTGAAGCTCTTGATGCCTTTGGCGACGTCACCCATAACGTCGGAAATCTTGTTCTTCCCGCCAAAGAAGAGGAGGAGAACCGCCCCAAGAATGATCCAATGAATAATGGACATGCTGCCCATGGCAGACCTCCGTTCGCGCCCGCTACACCGTGGTCCCTGATCTATGCGGGTCGAGGGGTGAAAACAAGGCGCGTGAGCACACCCGTCCCCGGCCGAATGGATCGCGGCGGCTCGCTTCAAGGGGCGCCCCATACAGCCCCTGCGGTGCCGCTCGCATGGACGACCAACGACCGACGCGATCGCCAGGGACGATCAGGCCGACGCGCCGATCACGGCCATCACGTCTTCGAGCCGCCGCGTCGCCGCCGCCGCGTCGAACGGCGCTACCCCCCCACGCATCGCCGCCACCGCGCGATCGACGCGCGTCCGAGCCGCGTCGGCCAGCATCGGGCTCGCGGCGGCGACCTCCTCCGCCTCCCCACGATCGCCGCTGCAATGGAGGGCGACGTCGACGCCGGCGGCGAACAGGGCCGTCGCCTTGTCGCGGAAGCTGCCGGGAAGCGCCTTCATCGACAGGTCGTCGCTGAAGAGGAGGCCGTCGAAGCCGATGGCGCCGCGCACCACCTGGCCGATGACGGCCGGCGAGATCGTCGCCGGACGCTCCGGGTCGAGCGCCGCGTAGACGACGTGGGCGGTCATCGCCGCCGGCAGGTCGTTGTTGATGCGGAACGGCTCGAAGTCGGAAGCGTCCAACTCGGCGAGCGGGGTTTCCACGACCGGTAGCGCCAAGTGGCTATCGGCCTTCGCCCGGCCGTGCCCCGGCACGTGCTTCATCACGGGCAACACACCGCCGGCGAGCAAACCGTCGGCGGCCGCGCGGCCGAGGCGCGCGACCGTCGCGGGATCCCGAGCGTAGGCGCGATCACCGATGATGTCGTGGGCGCCCGCGACCGGCACGTCGAGCACCGGCATGCAATCGACGTCGATCCCCACCGCCGCGAGGTCCGCCGCGATCAGCCGGGCGGTCAGGCGGATCGCGTCGGCGCGCTCGTCGAGATCGGCGAGCGCGGTGAAGCGGGCGGCGGCGGGATAGCGTCGCCAACGCGGCGACGTCAGCCGCTGGACGCGGCCGCCCTCCTGATCGACGAGGACCATCGCGTCGTCGCGGCCGAGCGCCGCGCGGATTTCAGAGGTCAAGCGAAGGACTTGCTCGGGCGTCTCGATGTTGCGACGGAAGAGGATGACGCCCAGTGGCGCCGCGTCTCTCAGGAACGCGCGCTCGTCCGCGTCGAGCGTGGCGCCGAGGCATCCGCACACGAAGGCGCGCGTCATCGGCACGGACGCTTGATCGGCCACGGACGCTTGGTCGACCACCGACGTTCGCTCAGCCGCGTGGGCGCCCGCTCGGCGTCCTCCGCCACCGGACATTCGCTCCCGATCATCGCGCGCTCAATCCTTGGCGACGAAGCAGCTGCCGTGGTCGGCCTTCAGCTTCTCGCACAGGCTCACCGCATCCTCCTTGCTGAGGCTGCCGATCCTGACGCGGAACACCGACTTGCCGTTGCTTTCCGCCTTGTGGAAGCCGAGTTGATGACCGGACAAGGCATCGGCGAACTTCTTGCCTAGCCGCGCCGACACCACCTTGGCCTCCGCCTCCGACCCGGGGGCGGCGAGTTGGACGGCGAAGCCTCCGTCGCCGGACGCCTTGGGCGCGGCCGCCTCCGTCGCCTCGGACGTGCCGGTCTCCGCGGACGCGACGAGCTGGGGCTTGGCCTTCTTGACCGTCTTCGGCGCGAGATCCCTTGGGATCGGGCGATCGGTGGGCTCGTCGCCGGCGGCCGCCTCGATCGTCGCGGGGGCCACGCGCGACGTGGTCTTCGGCGTCGCGGTCCTCGGCGTGGACGCTTTCGCGACCGGGCCGGCGTGGTCGCTGGTCTTGGCGGCCGCTTGGCGCGACGCCGGCATGGCGGCGACGGGGGGCCGATCGTTGGGCAGGATCACGCCCTCGGGCGTCACCGACACGACCTTGACCCTCTTGGGGGCCGGCAGGTCGGAGCCGAAGCCGCCGAGTTGATCGTCCGGCCCATCGCCGGGCGACGCCTCGGCGTTCTGCGCCCGACCCGGTGACAGGGGAACGGGAACGTTGGACGCGTCGCCGGACGAGGTGCCGGGCTTGCGCGCGGCGTTATCCTGAACGGCCTGGGTCAGGTCGACCGGCTGCTCCTCGCGGTTGACCAGCTTCGTCGGCGTCTGGGACGACGAGCCGGGCGCCGAGCCCTCGTCGGCGACGTCGGCGGGAGGCTGGACCTTGATGGGACCGGCGGCGGCCATGATCGTCTTGACCTGCGCCGGACTGTTGGTGGACCCTTTGAGGGCGAAGGCACCGCCGATACCGACGACGGCGATGGCGATCGTGGCCGCCATGACGATGACCGGACGCCTGGAACGATGCGCCGCGGCATCGTGGGGCGCCCATCCCGGTTCGGCCTGCGCGGGATAGCCCTGCCCCTGGTAGGCCTGATCCCCATAGCCTTCCTGGTAGCCCTGGCCTTGATGACCCTGCTCTGGGTATCCATCCCCTTGGAGGTGCTGGTCCTGATGGGATGCGTCGCCCTCGTACCCATGCCCCGCGTCGGCGGCATGCGCCACCTCGGTTCGACGCAGGAGCGCCGCGGAGGTTTGGCCGAAGGCGGCCTGCTGGGCTTGGTCGGCGAAGGTCTGGTTCGAAGACGCCCCGCGCAGCCCGGCTTCGATCGCGGCGAAGTCGCCGAATAAGCGCGGCGAGAGGGACGGCACGGGTTGGCCGGACCTGGCTGCCTCCTGGATGTCGAAGGCTGGCTCCAGGCGTCCCTGCCCCAGAGGCGCGACCGGCTCACGAGCCGGCTCATGAGCCGCCCGGGGCTGCTCGTACAACGGCTGGCGGGGCCGGGAGTCCTGCGCGAACACGTCGCCGTAGGGATCGTGCTGCTCACCGACGAGGCGGGCGAGTTCGGCCAAGGGGTCTTCCTCGTGCGCGTGCGGGTGCGCCGACTGGCGCAAGCGCCGCTCCAGGGAGTCGAGGTTCGCGGTCGGACGCTGCTTGGCTGCGGGCTCGCTCATAAACTGACCTCGTGCGGCGACCGGGATCGCCTCTACGCTTGAACCTCTCGACGGCCATCCGACGGCGCGGATGATCCAGCGATCTCGTCCGAGGCTGAGGTGCGTGGCCGAACCCCTTGCCGTCAGCGCATCTCTTCGGGTGCCGAAACCCCGAGGATACCGAGACCCGTCGCGATGACGCCGCCGATGGTCGAAACCAGCGCCAGACGCACACAAGTCATTTCTCTACTTTCTGCATTAACAAAGCGTAATTGTGGCTGATCATACCCGCGCGTCCAATGTGAATGGAAAGCCGATGCCAGGTCGTGCAGATAGAAGGCGAGGCGGTGCGGCTCGTGTGCCTGGGCCGCCGCCTCGATGGCGCGGGCGAACTGCGCGACGAGGCTATACAGTCTAGTTTCACCTTCGTCCGTCAAAAGGGAGAAGTCGGCGCCGGCGAGCGCGGGGCCGGACACGTCGAGGTCGGGGAAGGCGGCGAGCGCCTGGCGCACGACCGACCTGGCGCGGGCATGGGCGTACTGGACGTAGAAGACCGGGTTGTCCTTCGACTGCTCGCGCACCTTCTTCAGATCGAAGTCGAGCGGCGCGTCGTTCTTGCGGAACAGCATCATGAAGCGCACGGCGTCGACTCCGACCTCGTCCACGACCTCCCGCAAGGTGACGAAGTCGCCGGAACGCTTCGACATCTTGACCGGCTCCCCGTCGCGCATCAGCCTGACGAGCTGGCACAGCTTGACGTCGAGGGCCGCCCCGTCGTCGGACAGCGCGCGCACAGCCGCCTGCATCCGCTTGACGTAGCCGCCGTGGTCGGCGCCCATGACGTCGATCAGGTCGGTGAAGCCTCGGTCGAGCTTCACCTTGTGGTAGGCGATGTCGGCGGCGAAGTAGGTGTAGCCGCCGTCCGCCTTCAGGAGCGGGCGATCGACGTCGTCGCCGTAGCTGGTCGAGCGGAACAGCGTCTGCTCACGGTCTTCCCAGTCCTCGCTCGGCTGGCCCTTGGGCGGGGGGAGGCGCCCGACGTAGACGAGCCCCTTGGCCTCGAGGGCCGCGATGGCGGCGGCCACCGCGTCGCCGCCCGGCCCCCGCGTGAGGGACCGCTCGGAGAAGAAGACGTCGTGGCGGATGGCGAGCGCGGCCAGGTCGGCGCGGATCATCGACATCATCGCGTCGATGGCGGCGGCGCGCACCGGCAGCAGCCACTCGTCCTCACCGAGCCGCGCGAGGCGGTCGCCGTAGGTTGCGACGAGCTGTTGGCCGACCCCGATCAGGTAGTCCCCAGGGTACAGTCCGTCCGGGATCGGCGTGCTGGTGCCGTCCAGCGCGTCGCGGTAGCGCAGGTACGCCGAGCGGGCGAGCACGTCGACCTGGGCGCCGGCGTCGTTGATGTAATATTCCCGCGTCACCGTCCGGCCGGCGTAGCCGAGCAGGCTGGCGAGCGCGTCGCCGAACACCGCCCCGCGCCCGTGGCCGACGTGCATCGGCCCGGTCGGGTTGGCGGACACGTATTCGATATTGACCGGGGCGGCGCCGGGGGCGGCGCGGCCGCGCGCGAAGGCGTCGGGGGCGATGAGGGCGGCGCGCAGCACCAGGGCGAACACGTCGGGCTTCAACCGAACGTTGATGAAGCCGGGCCCGGCCACCTCCGCCGCCCCGACCCCAGCTTCACCGACCAGCGCCGCCGCGATCTCGGTAGCGAGCTGGCGCGGGTTGGGGAAATGCGCCTTGGCCTCCTTCGCGTAGACCATGGCTGCGTTCACCGCGAGGTCGCCGTGCGACGGGTCGCGGGGCGGCTCCACCACGAAGCGGCGCAGGTCGAGGTCGGCCGGCAGTCGCCCGTCGGCGATGATGCCGGACAGGATCGCGGCGACCCGGTCATGGAAGGTGGCGAAAAGGTTCATGGGCCGCCGTCGGCTGTGTTCGGAAGAGCACGCCCGTAGAGGAAAAGCCGGGGAGCGTCAAAAGGGTGGGCTGGCCGGTACGACCGGCCGCGAGCAGGGCGGATCGCGGGATCGGTGAAGCAAGGGCATGTGTCGCGGCCATCGCTCGCTGGAACACCACGTCGGTTGTTCCTAGATCAGGTCGACCGCTGATCGATGAGGCCAAGTGCGTGCTGGATCGAGCGGCGCCGCCTAAAGGATTGTCCATGCGAACGCTTCACGCCGCCGTCGTCGGTTCCTTTCTAGCGTCGACGCCGGTGCTGGCGGACGACGTGCCGGTCTACCCCGTCGACGCCAACTGTCGGGAAGCGCGGAGCGTGTTGTACGCGGGCAGCCAGCTCTCGGACGTCCGCAAGCAGGCCTTCGAGACCGATTGCGTCCAGCGTCAGCAGGACGCTTACGACGCGGTGAAGAACGCGTGGTCGAACCTCCAGGTCAAGGACCAGCGGCTCTGCACGCGACTTGTGACGACCGGCAACTACATCCTCCTGGCGAATTGCGTCGCGAGCCAAGCCGCGCAGGAGGTCGCCGTGAGCCAGCCGGGACCGAAGCATTTTCATCCATGAGCGTGGCAGCCATGAGCGTGGCAGCGATGAGCGTGCCCGGCCCGGCCCCTTTGCCCGCCCGCCCGCGGGCTCCATATATGAGATGAAGGAGACGCCCATGACGAAGACGAGCCTCTATCCGGTGACCCGCAGCGACGCGGAATGGCGCGCGATGCTGACGCCGCAGCAGTACCAGGTGATGCGCGGCCACGGGACCGAGCGCCCTGGCAGTTGCGCCCTGCTCCACGAGCATCGGGCCGGAACCTTCGCCTGCGCCGGTTGCGGAACGCCGTTGTTCGAGACGTCCCTCAAGTTCGAGAGCGGGACGGGCTGGCCGAGCTTCAACGACCCGATCGCCGGTGCCGTGGAGACCACGGTTGACCGCACCTTCGGGATGGTGCGGACGGAGGTTCATTGCGCCACCTGCGGCAGCCACCTCGGCCACGTCTTCGACGACGGACCGCCCCCGACCCACCAGCGCTACTGCATCAACGGGGTGGCCCTGACCTTCGCGCCGGCCTGACGGCGATCAATTAGCTGAGGACGAGGTGCCGGCGACCGGGACGACGACCCGCGTCGCCGGTGGCACGAAACCCGAGCTTGCTCAACACCTGCCACGAGGCGGTGTTCTCGTGTTTACATTCGGCGATGATCCGCCGGTTCGGGAAGCGGTCCTGGACCATGCCGAGCACGGCCGCCACAACCTCGGTGGCGTAGCCCTGCCCGTGGCAGTCCGCCCGAACCCAATAGCCAACCTCGATCTCGCCGGCGCCGCGCAGGTGGGTGCCAACAATGGCGACCATGCCGGGATCCCCGGCCCGCCAAGCGCCGATGAAGCGGTCGCGTCCGTCCCCGCGCCTTCGATGAGCCGTTGCGCGTCCGTCACGGTGAACGGTGCGGGTAGGAAGTGGATCGCGTCCGTTATGACCGGATGGTCCGTCATCGCCTGCAAGGCCGCGCCATCACCGCGCTCCAAGGGTGCGAGGCGCAGGCGCCCCGTTTCAAGGCGGGGCAGGTCCGCGAAGGTGTCGGGCATGGCCGGAAGTTAGACCCTCACAGGTCGGAGGCCCAGCCCCTCGCCTCGGATTGTACCCGGCCGTAGCGCAGTTCCGGCGTCGTCGCGAAGTGGCGGCGATGCTCGGCGAGCGCGTAGCGATCCGTCATCCCGGCGATATAGTCGCAGATGAGCCGTTCGCGACGACCGGACCGGTCGGTCGGGTCGGCGGCGGCCACCCACTCCACCGGCATCAGGACGGGCTTCTCGCGGTACAGCAAGAAGAGGTCGCGCACGATGCTCGCCGCGCGCTGGCGGATCACCACGAGGTCCTCGTGGCGATACATGTGCGTCCACAGGAACGCCTTGACCGCGCGTTCCGCCACCGCCATCGCCGGGGAGAACGCCACCGCCGGGCGGCCGAGGTCGCGCACCGCCTCCAAGTCGTTCAATCCACGCAGCCGAGCCACGCTCTCGCCGACGACATCCTCGACGAAGCGGGTGATCAGCCGACGCGTCAGCTCGTGGATGGTGCGACTCTCCGACAGGCCGGGATGGCGCGCGACGATCTCGTTGAGGAGCGCGGCCAGGAACGGCACGGCGTGGCATTCCGCCAGCGTGAACAAGCCGGCTCGCAGGCCATCGTCGAGGTCGTGGGCGTTGTAGGCGATGTCGTCGGCGAGCGCCGCGCATTGCGCTTCCGCCGCCGCGTAGCAATCGAGCCGAAGGGAACGCACGGCGTCCACCTCGCGGAAGATGCCGGGCAGGCCGCGCCCGGCGTAGGCCGGCACCGGGGTGCCGTCGGGCTCCACCAGGGGACCGTTGTGTTTGGTGAGACCTTCCAGCGTCTCGTAAGTGAGGTTGAGCCCATCGAAGGCGGCGTAGCGACGCTCCAGCTTGGTCACGATGCGGATCGTCTGCGCGTTGTGATCGAAGCCGCCGAGACCGGCCATGAGCGCATCGAGCACCTCCTCGCCGGTGTGGCCGAAGCAGGTGTGGCCGAGGTCGTGGGCGAGCGCGACCGCCTCGGCGAGATCCTCGTCGAGGCGGAGCGAGCGGGCGAGCGCGCGGGCGAGTTGCCCGACCTCGATGGAATGGGTGAGGCGGGTACGATGGTGATCGCCCTCGTGCGGTACGAAGACCTGCGTCTTGTGGGCGAGGCGACGGAAGGCGGTGGCGTGGATGATGCGGTCGCGATCGCGCTGGAAGTCGGAGCGCGTCGGTGACCCGGGCTCGGGCAGCAGGCGCCCGAGGCTGGCGTCCGGCGCGGCGGCGTAGGGGGCTCTGTCCATGGTCACCGTCGAGCGGGTCCAGCTCGCTCACTCTCGGGAGGCCAGCGTGTTGCGAAAGGGTTGGGGGACACGTATCTTCTCTGTCGGACGCGCGCGAGGGTGCTCACGCACCGGCACGGACGCGCTGGGATTAAAGCCGCGATGACACATCAAGTTGCAGAAGCCGCGCCGACGGTCGATCTCACCGCTTCGGCAGCGAAACGGGTGGCCGAGATCTTGAGGGGCGAGGGGATGGGCGCGGCACTGCGCGTCGGCGTCGACGGCGGTGGTTGCTCCGGCTTCCAGTACACCTATGACATCGTCACCGATCGCGAGGTGGACGACCTCGTGCTCGAGCGGGATGGCGCGACGGTGCTGATCGATCAAACCTCGCTCCCGTTCCTCCAGGGGGCGAAGATCGATTTCGTCAACGACCTGATGGGCTCCGCCTTCAAGATCCATAACCCGCAGGCGACCTCGTCATGCGGCTGCGGGGTCAGCTTCGCGGTCTAGGCCATCCGCCTCCTTTCAGTTCGGGCTCGGCGGGTGGACCCTACCTTGGTCCGCGACCCATCCGGCGTCTTTTCCCTTGCGTGACATGCCGCTTTGACCGGAAAAACCTTGGACCTGACCAGCGGGTCGGCCATGTGGGCGGGGAAACGTCGTATGCGAGGCAAGCCGGGTAAGATCGCCGCCATCCTCCTGGTGGGTGCGCTGGGATGCGGCGGCCTTCAACTCGAGGCGACATCGCGGGCACGCGGGGCGTTCGCCCGGTTGCTGGCCATCCATCCCGAACTCACGGTGGCCGACGTAACCGCGGAGCCGCTCGCCGGCCGTCTGCTCTTGCACGGGGTGAGCCTGCACGGGATGAGCCCGCGTGGCACAGGCGCCGAACCATGGCGCGTCACGATCGGCACGCTGCGGGTGCCGCTCGATGTCCCCGCGTTACCCTCCCCGATCGACACGGCGGCCGCCGCGCCGACGAACACCGATCCTTCGTCCCCGCAGCCGGCGGCGACGCCCGTTCCCGTCACGGGCAACGGCACGGCGTCGGCCGAGAACGTCGTGGTCGTCAACGGCACCACGACGGTCCGGATCAAACGCATCGACATGACCGGCACGACGCTGACGAGCGCCGACCTCGCCGCCCTCCTCGATGCCAAGGGCAACGTGACGATCGAGGCCCGCCTGCGCCGGATCACCGCGGCGGCGATCGTGATGCCGGAGGTCGTCGGCGATGACGGGACGCCCGGCTCCGAGCGCCACACCACCCTCGCCCAAGTCCTCCTCGCCGGCGTGAGCGCCGGCAAGGTGGCGGCTGGGAGCGCCAGCGGCGGAAGCTTCGCGATCAAAGACGCCGCCAACGTGGTGAACGGCATGGTGGGGACGATGGAGGCCACCGGCGTCGACCTCGGCCAGGTCGCGCACGTGTTCGGATCGGTGCGCACCAGCGATGCCGAGCCGATCCTGCCCCTCTACGACGCGGCGACCTTGAACAATGTGACGATCACCAACGTCACCAAGCACGCCACCCTCACGATCGCCTCGATCCAGCAGGCCGGCACGAAGGCCCGTGCCTTGAAGACCGACCTAGCGGCGGCGACCGCCGGTGCGAGGCCGGCGGGCGATCCCGGATCGGCCGCGCTGTTGGACGACGTCGCGCATTCCCTGGCCTTCGGCTCCCTGGTGGTGAACGACCTCGCCTCGCATGACGAGGCGTCGGACGGCACGGTCTATTTCGGCGTGCTGCGGGCCTCCGTGAAGACCTTCGGCGATGGCAGGGTGGGCGGCGCCGACGTTCGATCCTTCCGGTTTCAAGGGACGAAGCAGGGCAAGGTCGCGATCGACGCGCTGGTGACCGGTCCGGTGACGCTTCCCACCGGGGGCGCCAACGCGACGATCCCGTCCGCCGGCACGATCGACGCCGCCGGGATCGACGTCGACCTACTCGGACAGAAGCCCGACGAGGACGCGGACGACGCCGAGGCGGGGAGAGTGAAGTTCAAAGTCGGTCACGTGGTCGTCGCCTCCGAGGGCGTGGGCCGGCGTATCCCGAACAGATCCTCGATCAAGGTCGACGACGTGTCCTTCGACGCGCCCGCGGATGGCGGGGCCGGCGGGTTGCCGCTCCACGACATGGGCTACCGCCACCTCGATGTTTCGGGCACGCTCGACTCGACCTACGACGCGGCGACGCGGAACCTGACGATCGGCGATCTGCGGATCCACGGCAACGACATGGGGACGCTCGACCTCGGCCTGGCGCTGGGCAACGTCGGCGACGCCATCCTCTCGCCTGACCCGCAAATCGCGCAGGCGGCCATGCTCACGATCGTCGCCAAATCGTTCGACCTCAAGCTCGTCAACGGCGGCCTGTTCGACAAGGCGATCGCCTGGAAGGCGAGGAAGGATGGCGTCACGATCGAGCAGGAGCGCGACACCGGCGTCGACTTCTTCACCAACGGCGTGCCGGCGCTCGTCAACGACAATCCCAAGATGAAGGCACTCGGCGCGGCGGTGGCCGGGTTCATCGCCGATCCCAAGGCGCTCGACCTTTCCATCGCCTCGCCTGACGGGATCGGCATCGCCGCCATGGGCATGCTGGGGACACCCGACGCGCTGATCGACGGACTCGACATCAAGGCGAGCAACCATCCCTGACACGTCGACGGCGGGCAGTGGGATCCTCCACCTATGTCCGCGGTGACACAGCCGGCGCCATAATGGTATCGGCCGCGTCCCACGAGCGAGGCGGCGATTGCCAAACGCTCGATGATCGACAAGGACAGGGAACCACCGCGTGGTGGCGCACAGGGATACGACATGCGTTTGCCCGCCATCCTGTTGACCGGTCTCTTGGCCGCCGCGACGGCGATGCCGATCGCGGAGGCGGCGGCGATGGGCGCCTTGCCGCTCGCGCCGCCGGTTTCCGCTCCGGGACTGACGCGGGTCGGATATTTCTGCAGTCCCGGCTTCGAGGTGTCCGGCAGCCGCTGCGTCGCCACCATCTCGCGCGACGAGGTCGACCTTTACCTCAACGAGACCTTCGGCGACGCCGCGCCGCGCCGTCATAGGTTTCACCGGCGCCACCGGCACGGCCTGCGCGAACGCTACTGAGCGAGTTGGCTTTGCGTTCGCGCCCACCGCCCGCTATGAGGGCGATGGGACGTCCGGTCCGCAGGATCATGCTCCATGCAAGCCGCTGAGGCGCCCGGCCATCGCTTCAAGAAGATCGCCTTCCTGTCGTCGGGATCACCGGAGGCGGAGGCGATGCGCGACAATCTCGCGGCGACCTACGGCAACGCCACCGAGGATGAGGCGGACGTGATCGTCGCCCTCGGTGGCGACGGCCTGATGCTGCAGACGCTGCACCGTTTCATGGCATCGCGGACGCCGATCTACGGGATGAATCGTGGCTCGGTCGGCTTCCTCATGAACGAGAAGCGGGACGAGGACCTCCGCGAGCGCCTGGAAGAGGCGCTGCCCTCCATCATCCATCCCCTCATCATGCAGGCGACCTCCGCCTCCGGCGAGGTGTCGAAGGGCCGGGCCATCAACGAGGTGTTCCTGTCGCGGCAGACCTACCAGGCAGCCAAGCTCAGGATCAGGATCGACGGCAAGGAGCGCCTGAGCGAATTGATCGGGGACGGCGCCCTGCTCGCGACGCCGGCCGGTTCGACCGCTTACAACCTCTCGGTTGGTGGCCCGATCCTGCCGCTCAACACGTCGCTGATGGCGCTGACGCCGATCGCCGCCTTCCGGCCCCGGCACTGGCGCGGCGCCCTGCTCCGCGACACCGCGCGCGTCGAGATCGACGTGCTGGAGGCCAACAAGCGCCCGGTCTCGGCGGTGGCCGACCATTTCGAGGTGCGTCACGTCGTTCACGTCGAGATCGTCATGGATCGCGACACCAGCCTCGTCCTCCTCCACGATCCCGGTCACTCGCTCGACGAGCGCATCCTGCGCGAACAATTCGGACATTGAACGATTCGGACCTTCACGTTGGCAAATATCAAACCATTGGCAGATCCCGAGAAGACCCAGATCACCGAGCGGGAAACGCTGGTGCGCGGCTTCGGCCATTTCGAGCGCGTCGTGTTCCGCCGTCGACGCCGCGACGGCGGCACGAGCGACCTCCACCGCGAGATCCTCGACACCGGCGATGGGGTCACGATCCTCCCCTACGATCGAGCGCGCGGTACGATCATCCTGATCCGTCAGTTCCGGGGGGTGGCGTTCTTGAAGGACGGCGTCGAGGCCATAGTGGAAGCCTGCGCCGGCAAGTTGGAAGGCGCCGACCCGCTCACCCGTGTCGTCAAGGAAACCGAGGAGGAAACGGGCATCCGCCTGTCCGGTACGCCGCGTCGGTTGTTCCAATCCTACATGTCGCCGGGCAGCTTCACCGAGCGGCTCACCTTCTTCGTCGCGCCCTACGAGGCCGCCGACCGGGTCTCCGAAGGGGGCGGACTGCGGGAGGAAGGTGAAGACATCGAGGTGATCGAGACGACGCTGGATGCCGCGATCACGATGGTGGAACGCGGCGAGATCGTCGACGCGAAGACGATCATGCTGCTGTATTGGGCGCGGGCGACCGGGCTGATGGCTTAGCGCCGGTCCGCGTCAGATCCGTCATGCCGCGCAGAGTTCCGCTTCGATCGCCGCCATGTCGATGGTGAACAGCGCGGAGCCCGAGCGCTCCCGCGTCGCGCGTCGCCGGTGGACGTGCGGGGGATCGTGGTCCGGCGCGTCGAGATCGGTCAGCAACAACGGCTCGGCCACCGGCCACCTGCCCGGGCGAAGCGTGAGCGGCGCGACGTGCGGTCCGCTGGTGACCCTCGCCTCTTCGCGCGCCGCCTCGGCCTCGAAGCGCCGCAGCAGCACGAGAAGCTTGTCGAGTTCGCCGCTGTTGATGGCGTCGCAGGCGGTCAGCACGCGCTCGATCACGCACCGCGATAGGCTGGCGCCCGGCACGGCGGTCCAATCGGCCTCGCATACTGCGCGCAGCGCGATGCGGAAGGCCGGCAGCAGGTCGGGCGGCAGCGACGCCTTGCGGTAGAGCGCGGCGAAGCCGGTCCCCTCGCAATGGGCGACCAGCGACGCGACCCGTGCCGGCCCGACGCCGGACAATTCACCCAGCGTCGCCTTGAACAGTTCGGTGCGGCCGCACAGGATCGCGCGGAAGGCGAAGCCGACGGTGAGGTGGCCCGCCTGGCGCAGGTGGGCGACGAGCGCCGCGGCGCCATCGGCGCTGGTGCCGGCGATGAGGATGGCCGCCTTGTCCTTTTCCTCGCGCGCGACGCGGCCCATGCGGTCGCTCGTCATCCAGTTGCAGCCGGTGACGAACGCGGCGAGCGCGCGCGTCGTCGCGGCGACGAGGTCGAGGCGGACGTCCGACGGCAGGGCGGAGCGCGTCAGCAGCGCCTCACGGAGCGCGGCCTCGTCGCCGTGGCGCTCGACCATGCGGCGGAGCGAGAAGTCGGGGATCGACGCGTCCCGGTTGCCGGCGAGCGCCACCAACGCGGCCGGCGCGGCGATCTCGGCCAGAGCCGCGGCGACCGGCGCGCTCAAACCAGGCCGCGCGGCTACCGCGACCTGGGCGGATGGTTCGGCGATGGCCGCGCAGTCGATCAGTTCCGCGTCGCACAGCACCGGTGACGCGGCGAGGACGATCGCGGCGATCGAGGCTTGGTCGTCGGCGAGCGCGAGGACGATGTGGTGCGGGGCGTCATGGGCGGCGCGGAAGGTGTCGGCCAGCGCGCGGCGCACGAGGGGCGAGGGGTCGTCGAGGAAGCTGGTGAGCACGTCGAGGGCGTCGCGTCGCTCGTCGTGCGGCAACCTGGAATACAGGTAGGCGCGTGCCAGGGCGGCGGCGCCTTCGGCTCGGGCGGTGGCGCCGGCGGTTCGGACCCAGGCGCGGAATTGGTTGAGGATCATGGGCGGGACCGCGCGAAAGCTTCGTTACGCTTGACTTTCGGCGATCATGGTAAAGGGACGTTTAAACGCTGGCGCGAAACCCGCTCGGCCCCCAAGATCTAAGAGACTCGCAAGACCTGAAAGACGTGCCGCGTGGGACGTCGAGCGGACCTTCCACCGAGCGGACCTGATGCGCGGGCGTCAGGCCTTCGGCGGCCGCTCCATCGCGAAGGGCTGGTCGGCCGTCACGTAATCCGCGTAACCGCACCGCGCGATCGGCCGCATCGCCGCCATGTCGAGGATGCCGTCCTTGATGTAGGCTTGGTCGAGGTGGACGCCGATGACCTCGCCGATCACCAGCCAAGCGTCGATCGTGGTGCCGTGGCGATCGCTCAGGCGCTTCACCTCGACGAGCTTGCATTCGAGGATCGCCGGGCTGGCCTTGACGCGAGGGGGCGCGACGAAGCGGCAAGGCGCCATCTCGATGCCGGCGAAATCGGCTTCGCTCTCCCCACGCGGCAGCGGCGCGGCGGTCTTGTTCATCGCGTCCCGCAACGCGAAGGTCGGCATGTTCCAGACGAAGTCGCCGGTTTCGGCCACGTTGGCGACCGAGTCCTTGTAGCCCGCCGAGGAGAAGGCGATGATCGGCGGCCGGTCGCTGAAGGCGTTGAAGAAGGAGTACGGTGCGAGGTTCACGAGGCCGGACGCGGATTGGGTGGTGACCCAGCCGATCGGGCGCGGCGCGATGATCGCCTTGAACGGATCGTGCGGCAGGATCACCGTGTCGCGGGCGGCGGGTTCGTAGAAGAGCATGGTCGAGGCCTTGGATTTGCGTTGCGGGTTCATCTCACCGGCCGGATCATCGCCTCCGGAGCGGCGAACGAGGCATTCACGAGCGGTTCAACGGCGGTGATCCAGTCAAGGGAACCATGGGCCGGCGACCCGCCACCCCGTGTTCGCACGGACGCAGGGCCGCCACAATGACGCGGCATCCCCTGCGCACGGTCGACTTACACCTTGAGCCGGGCGACCCGGGGCTTGACGTTTCACGCCATCTCCCTCCACTCATCCCGCGCGGGATCCTTTTCGAACATGACGCTCTATGACTCGATCGGAGACGGCCTCGTGCCGTCCGTGCCCGACCGGACGCGGGGCGCCGCCGATGCGCAGGCGAGCGTCTGGACCCATGGGACCTTCGGGGGCGCCGTCGCCTTCCTTTTGGCGGTCCAGGCGGTCGGCTGGGAATCCTGGCAGTTCACCGGCACCGTCGTGCCATGGGACTCGAAGAACCATTTCTACCCAATGTTCCGCTTCCTCGGGGATGCGCTTCGCCACGGCTCGATCCCGTTTTGGAACCCGTATCACTTCGGCGGCTACCCGGCCGTGGCCGACCCGCAGTCCCTGGTGTTCACGCCCTCCATGCTGTTGTTCGCGCTGCTGGCGCCGAACGCGAGCATGGCGGCCTTCGATGCCGTGATCGCCGGCCATCTCCTGCTTGGCGGCGTCGGCGTGCTCGGCCTGGCGCGGCGATGGCGCTGGCACCCGGCGGCCGGGGTGCTGGCGGCGCTGGTGTTCATGCTCGGCGGCTCCGCCGCGTCGCGGCTGCAGCACACCGGCATGATCATCTCGTACAGCTGGTTCCCCCTCGCCTCATGGAGCCTCGGGGTGGCCCTCGATCGACGCTCGCTCAGGCTGGCGGTCGTGGCCGGGCTCTTCGCCACGCTGATGGCCCTCGGGCGCGACCAAGTCGCCTACCTCCTCTGCGTCACCCTCGCCGCCACCGTGCTGCGCCAGGCCGTCCGGTCGCGGCGGGCGCTGCCCTACCTTCGCGCCCGCCTGCCCGCCATCGCCTGCGCCGGCCTGGTCACGCTCGTTTGCATGCTTGTGCCGATCCTGCTGACGATGCAGTTCCTCCACGACTCGAACCGACCGGGCATCGCCTACGGCATGGCGCTGGAAGGATCGCTCGATCCCGTAAACCTCCTCACCCTCTTCTCGCCCGACATGTTCGGCTCGCTCGATCCCGTCTACGACTACTGGGGTCCTGGCGCCGCGACGCTCGCCGGCAACGATTGGACGGACCGCTCCATCGATTACCTTTTCGTCGGCACGCTTTCCGTCGTGCTGATCGTCTGGCAGGGGCTCGCGGGCGGACGGGTGCTGGAGCGCGGCGCGCGCTCCTTCCTGGTCCTGTTCGTCGCCGCGCTGATCTACGCGCTCGGTCGGCACTCGCCATTCTTCGGCACCATCTTCGACTGGGTTCCCGGCGTCGCACTCTACCGACGCCCGGCCGACGCCACCTTCTTGATGAACATCGCCCTCGCGTTCCTGTCGGGGCACCTGCTGCATCGCTTCGTCACCGAGGGATCGCCGGTGGTCGGCGGGCGGCGAGCGGCGGCATGGGACGTGGCGAGCTGGGTCGCGCCGGTGCTGACGGGCGGGCTCGTCGCGTTGCTGATCGGGGCTGGCTTGGCCTTCGCACGCCGCGCCGGCCACTTCGAGGGCTCGCTAAGACACGTCCTCTGCTCGGCGGCGCTCGCGTCAATGGTCGGCGTCGCGCTGGTCCTCGGCCGGACGCGGCGGCAGCGCGGCCTCATCGCCTCCCTGCTCGTGGCCGCGACCGCCGGCCAGTTGGTTTGGCGCAACAGCGCTTCCCCGCTCAACGCCGAGCCGGCCTCCACGTACAGCGCCTATGACGGGCTGTACCCGGATCAGGCGAGGGGCTTGACCGTGCTGAGGCAAGCCCTGGCAAGGGACGAGGCCGCCGGTGGACACCCCCGCGTCGAGATCCTGGGCCTCGACGGATCCTGGCAAAACGCGGCCATGGTGTTCAAGCTGCAGGATACGGCCGGCTACAACCCGCTGCGTATTGCCGCCTACGAGCGCGCGACCGGGGTGGCGGAGAGCGCCAACGACCTCAACCTTCGCGGCTTCCCCGATACGTTCCGGGGATACAACTCGCGGCTCGCCTCCCTGCTCGGCCTCGACTACCTCGTGCTCGACCGTCCGGTCGCCGACCTGCCGCGGCAAGTCCCGCGTCCCCGCGCCACCCTGCTGTTCGCCGGCACGCGATTCTACGTGTACCACCTCGACGGCGTCGCCGTGCCGCGCGTTTACCTCGCCACGCGCGTGGTGCCGGTCGACAGCGATGCCTTAATCGAGTCGGGTACGGTGCCGGACTTCGCGGTGGGGCGCGACGTCCTCGTCGACGCGGACGACATGGCCCTGTTGCGGTCCCCGACCCTGACCAACGCGACATCGCCGGCAACCACCGCCGACCAGCCCGCCAACGGCCCGGCATCATCCACCGTGCTCACCGCCTACGACGACAATCAAGTCAGCGTCGCCGTCGAGGCGGCGGCCGCCGGCGTCCTCGTCCTGCACGACATCGACTATCCCGGCTGGACAGCCAGCGTCGACGGGCACACGGTCCCCGTGTTGCGCGTCAACCTGCTGTTCCGCGGCGTCGAAGTCGGACAAGGCCGTCACGTCGTCACATTCGCCTTCCATCCCCTGTCGCCGGCCAACCTCATCGCGGCGGCGGCGAGCCTCCTGCACAGGGACGGTGACTGATGGGACGGGGTTCATCGGGACGCATCGCCCTCGCCTGCGCGTCCATCCTCCTGACATTGTCTGGGCCCCACGCGCAGACCGTGGACCGAGCCGTGGATCACCCCACAACGCCCGCGCCGCCGACGGGCCCGGCGACGCGGGCCACGGTCACGGCAGACCCCAGGAAGGGCCAGTTGTCCTTGTCCGCCATGATGACGCCGCGCGATATCCAACCGGTCGCCAGGGCGCCGATTCGCTGGCGCGTCTTCGAAGACCAGCCCGACGCGCAGGGCCACCACGCGGTGGTCGCGACCTCGAACGACGCGACCCCAACCCTCATCCTGCCCCAGGGAACCTACATCATTCACGCCGCCATCGACCTCGCGAGCGCGGTGCGCCGCGTGACCGTGACCGGTCAAGCCTCGAGCGAGCGCCTCATCCTCAACGCCGGCGCCCTGCGCGTCGTCGGCCTGCTCGGCGATAAGCCGATCAACCCGGCCAAGCTGGCGATCTCGATCTTCGTGCCCGAGGCCGGCAATTCCGAGGCCAAACTCGTCCTCACCGGCGCGAAGGCCGGCGACCTGATCGCCCTGCCGGAAGGCAATTACCACGTGGTATCGACGTTGCTCGACACGGCGGGCTACGCCGGCGCGCAGAAGTCGGGCGTCGGCAACAAGACCAACTCCGTCGTGAGCGCGGACCTGAAAGTGCAGGCCGGCAAACTGACGGACGCGACCCTGCGGCACCGCTCCGCGGTCATGACCTTGAAGCTCGTGACCGATTCCGGCGGCGAAGCCCTCGCCAACACGGCTTTCACGATCCTGACGCCCGGCGGCGACGTCATTCGCGAACTGATCGGCGCCTTCCCCTCGCTCGTCCTGGCGGAAGGCGAGTACGTCGCCATCGCGCGGCACGATGCCAAGACGTACCAGACGATCTTCAAAGTCAGTTCGACGCTCGACCGTGACGTCGAAGTCCTGGCTAAATAGGCGGCGAAGGCTTGTCTTCGTGAATTTCCTGACCTTTGATTTCGAACCTGGCAAATCTTTCAAGCTTCCTGTCGCGTTCGCTCATCTCCGCATCCGTGTTGAAAATGCATCTAGGCCACCTTTGCTGAAGGTATGACTGGTCTACATCGCCGGTAGGGTGCATCGAACGTCATGAACTTGTGCGAAGGAAACGATGCTTCGCCATGACGGGATCGATATGGTGAAGGCGACATCTTTGACGGGTGTGCTGCGTGCCGTCATCGCGGCCAGCAGCGTCGGATTGGCGCCGAGCGGCGTGGGGGCGGCTGACCTTTCCCCGGACGTCGAAGTCGATAGCTTCCAGGTCGAGACACCACCGCCGATGCCGGTCTTCAGTTGGACTGGCTTCACGGGGGGGCTGCAGATCGGAGGGCAGTTCGGACGCGACAAGGCCGAGGTGCGCGCACCGGCGAGCGGTGACGCCTTCTTCGGCGTCGACCCGCGCGGAGTGATCGGTGGTGCCCACGTGGGCTACGATCACCAGCTGACCCGGCTGTTCGACGGCCGGGCGCTCGTGTTGGGACTGGAAGCCGACGTGGATGGCGCCAGCGGTCGCGGCTCGCGGTCCGGCGGCTTGCCATACGGCGCCACCGTGTCCACGACCTCCGACATGAAGGGATCGATACGCGCGCGGGCCGGCCTGCCGATCAACCGTGTCTTGTTGTACGCGACCGGCGGCGCCGCGCTCGCCGGCTTCACCACGCGCGTCGGCACGACGTCCATGGGAGAACCCGCCGCAGTCGATGCCCCAAATCGCGCGCGCGCGGGCTTCACGCTCGGCGGCGGCGTCGATTACGCCTTCATGAACGATTTAACGCTGCGGGCCGAGTACCGCTACTCCGACTACGGCACGTTCACGGACCAGGTGAACCTGCCCGCACCGGTCGTCGGGACCGTCAGCCACAGCGAGACGGACCATCGCGTCCAGGCCGCGATCAGCTACCGCTTCGGGTCGATCGCGCCGGCCGCCGCTCGCGACTGAGTCGGCCCTTTGGTCGTGCGGACGCGACCTGGCGTCGGCGCCTCAGTTCCGACGCTTGCCGTGATCGTCGAGTTCGGCGATGGCGGCTTGCCGGTCGGCGTCGCTGGCACTCGCCATCGCCTTGTTATAAAGGTCTACGATCCAGTGATCCTTGCCTTTGTCGGACACGCCATCGTGGGCGAGCGACAGCCACATCAATCCCATGGCACGCTGCGGCAGGACACCCTCGTACCCGGTGAACAGCAGCTGGCCGAGTACCGCCTCCGAGGCGATGTGCCCCTTGTCCGCGGCGAGGTACAGCCAGCGGGCGGCTTGGCGCCGGTCCCTGTCGATTCCGTTCCCGTCCAGGTACATGCGCGCCAGGTTGTACTGGGCGTTGGCATCGCCGAAGTTCACGGCGGCGAAATGGAACATCTCCAGCGCGCGTTGCGGGTCGGACGCGACCCGGGTGTTGGCGATCCCCGTCAAGTTGTAGACGCCGAGTGCCACGAAGGCACTCGACACGACGGGCGCCTCGCGGGGGTCGGCGTCATCTTCGTCGTAGCCGTCGATGATCTGGGAGAAGTAGTCGAAGGCCTTGACGTCATCCTGGGGCACGCCGTCCCCGGACGCGTACATCTTGCCGAGCTTCCACTGCGCCAGCGATTCACCGCCCTCCGCCGCGTATTGCAGCGCGGCGACGGCGGAGTGCGCGTGACCGCTTCGCACGCCCTCCAAGCCGGCCCGCAGCGCCGCCTTGGGGTTCTTGAACATGGTCAACGGGACATGCTCTTCGGTGGCGTTGCCGTCGAAGGCGTGGGCCGGGGCGAGCACCGGCACGAGCATGCCGATCACCAGCAGTGCCGGCACGGCGAAGGTCAAGGCCGTTTGACCGTAACCCATATAGAAGGAATGGCTCCGAAGGCCGACGCGGCCCATCGCGGTCGCGTCCGAGACGGCGCGACTACGTGTCGGCATAGACGTGCCTTTCGCCCTTCTGCCCGGGGTGTGTGACGGCGCCGCCAACGGCCGGACCGACGGTCTGCGCGTAGCGCCACAGGGCGCCGGAGCCGAAATCGTGCTGGCGGGGCGTCCACGCCTTGCGACGCTCGGCGAGTTCCTCCTCCGACACGTGGAGGTCGAGCAGGCCCAATCTGGCGTCCAGGGTGATCAGGTCGCCGTCGCGCACCAGCGCGATGGGACCGCCGACGGCGGCTTCCGGCCCGACGTGGCCGACGCAGAACCCGCGCGTGGCACCGGAGAAACGGCCGTCGGTGACGAGCGCCACCTTCGAGCCCATGCCCTGCCCGTAGAGGGCCGCCGTGGTCGACAGCATTTCGCGCATGCCGGGACCGCCCCTCGGTCCTTCATAGCGGATCACGAAGACGCAGCCTTCCTCGTAGCGACGCTTGCTCACCGCCTCGTAACAATCCTCCTCGCAGTCGAAGCACAGCGCCGGCCCGGTGAAGCTCTGCGCGTCCTCCGACATGCCGGCGACCTTGACGATCGCGCCCTCGGGGGCGAGCGAGCCGCGCAGGCCAACGACCCCACCGGTCGCGGTGATGGGCGTGTTGGCCGCCCGCACCACGTCCTGGTGCGGGTTCCACTTCACGCTCTCCATGTTCTCGGCGATGGTGCGGCCGGTCACCGTCATGCAGTCGCCGTGGAGGAAGCCGTGGTCGAGCAGCGTCTTCATCAGCAATGGGATGCCGCCCACCTCGAACATGTCCTTGGCGACGTAGCGGCCACCTGGCTTCAGGTCGGCGATGTAAGGGGTGCGCTTGAAGATTTCGGCGACGGCGAACAGGTCGAAGTCGATGCCGCACTCGTTGGCGATCGCCGGCAGGTGGAGCGCGGCGTTGGTCGAGCCGCCGGAGGCGGCGACCACGGTCGCGGCGTTCTCCAACGCGCGGCGGGTGACGATGTCGCGCGGACGGATGTTGCGGGCGATCAGCTCCATGACCATCTCGCCAGCGGTCATGCAGAACCGGTCGCGGATCTCGTAAGGGGCCGGCGCGCCGGCCGAGTACGGCAGCGCGAGGCCGATCGCCTCCGAGACGGTCGCCATGGTGTTGGCGGTGAACTGGGCGCCGCACGCGCCGGCCGACGGGCAGGCGACGCTTTCCAACTCGTCGAGGTCCTCGTTCGACATCTCGCCGACGGAATGCTTGCCGACGGCTTCGAACAGGTCCTGCACCGTGACCTGCTGACCCTTGAAGGTCCCAGGCAGGATGGAGCCGCCATAGATGAAGATGGAGGGCACGTTCAGGCGCACCATGGACATCATCATGCCCGGCAACGACTTGTCGCAGCCGGCGAGGCCGACCAGCGCGTCGTAACAATGGCCGCGCATGGTTAGTTCGACCGAGTCGGCGATGAGGTCGCGCGACACGAGCGAGGACTTCATGCCTTGGTGACCCATCGCGATCCCGTCGGTGACGGTGATGGTGCAGAACTCGCGCGGGGTGCCGTTGGCGGCGGAAACGCCCTTCTTCACCGCCTGCGCCTGGCGCATCAGCGAGATGTTGCACGGTGCGGCCTCGTTCCAGCAGGAGGCGACGCCAACCAGCGGCTGATGGATCTGCTCCTTGGTCAGGCCCATCGCGTAGAGGTAGGAGCGATGCGGGGCGCGAGCCGGCCCTTCGGTGACATGACGACTCGGCAGTGACTTCTTATCGAAAACGCGCGCGTCCATACTCTGTCCAACCTCAACTCGGGGTGTGCGTAGGGGAGAACCCTCATCAGGGCTCGACGGGCGCTACCAACCGCGCCTCTTCTTCGATCCTCTAGGCGACGCTCGTCAACGACGTTCCAATGCTCATGAAGATGTAGTCTTCACTTGAATTGCGGTCAGATTAGCGGGCGGTTTATGGCTGAAAAGCGACCCGCCCGAGGCTTGGCGTGCGAACGCGGCGGATGCCGGTGCGATGTGGCGGGAACGCAACAAAACCATCGTCTTAGAGGCGACGCATCGATTGATGTTCGATAAATGGGGATCATGCCGGACCCGCGCGCCTGGGAAGTCTTGTCGCATCGGGCCAGGGATTCTCACCATCGCGCAACCATCGCATCGACAATGGCCAGAACGTGGCGGCGTACCGGCTGTGGAACAGCGAGAAATGCCCGACGCTCGCCGAGGCCAGCGCCTCCGGCGGCAGGATCACGAGACGGCGGTCGCTGCCGGGATAATAGGCCAGGGTTCGCAGGAGCGCCGCCTCCGTCGCGTACTCGTCGTCGGTCATGGCGATGGCCAGGATCGGCGCGCGCACAGCGGCGAAGCGCGCGAGGATGCCGGCGCGCTCGGCCACGGGATAGCTCGCCTCCATGCGGGCGCGACGCGCGCTCCATTCACCGGCGACCCCGGCGGGAAGGTCTTCGAGCCAGCCGAGCCGCTTGCCGGGGAAGTAGCCGAACGCACGCGTCAGGGCCGGCATGACGACGTGCCAGCGCAGGACCAGGCGCCGACGGTGGGTGGCGGCGTAGTCGCGCCAGTAGGCGTATTGCGCCCCCATGGTGAGGATGCGGTCGATCCGGACGGCGCTCGGCGCGAAGCCGATCAGGAAGCCGCCGCCACTGTGGCCGACGACGGCGAGCGGGCCGTGGGGACCGCGGGCGCGGGCGACGCCGACGACCGCCTCGAAGTCGCGTTCGCCCCAGTCGCGCCAGCGGATGCCGCAGCCGCGCAACCGAGCCGGGCGGGACAGGCCGATCCCTCGGTTATCGTAGGTGAGCACGGTGAAGCCGTGCTCGGCGAGGTAGGCGGCGTAGCGGTGGTAGTAGCGGGCGAGAACGCCGGTCGCGGGATTGATGATGACCGTGCCGAGCGGGGCGCCGGCCGGTGACCAGAGGTGCCCACCCAGGCTCGCGCCGTCGGCGCAGACGATGGGGACGGACGCGACTCGCGGAGGCGTCAAGCGCCGAGCCGCTCGAGCGCCACGGCGAGCTTCTCGCGACGGCCCAGGGCGTCGGCGAGGCGCTCGCGCTGCTCCTCGACCACCTCATCGGGCGCGCGGGCGATGAAGTCGGCGTTGGCGAGCTTGGCCTCGATCTTGTCCGCCTCACCCCTCAGCTTGACGATCTCCTTCGTCAGCCGCCCCTTCTCCGCGTCGAGGTCGATGATGCCCTGGAGCGGCAGCGCCGCCACACCGCCGCGCAGGGGCAGTTGCACCGACCGCGCCGGCGCCTCGGCCGCGTCGGCGATCCCCGATAGTCGGGCGAGACGCTTGATCGTGTCCGCCCAGGTTCCCACCCAGCGCGTCACGTCCGGCCCCGCCCCGACCAGCACCAGCGGGATCTGCGCCGCTGCCGGCACGTTCATCTCGGCTCGCACCGAGCGCACCTCCGAGATCAAGGTGACGATCCAACCGACTTCGGCCTCGGCCTCGACGTCGCGCAAGCCGGATAGTTCACTCCAAGGCGCCAGCGCCAGCACGCTCGCGCGCGCCGGACCCTCCGCCCCCTTGATCGCCCAGAGCTCCTCCGTGAGGAAGGGCATGAACGGGTGCAGCAACTTCATGATTTCGTCGAGCGCGAAGGATACGGTCGCCCGCGTCTCGGCGCGCGCCCGCTCGTCGACCCCGTCCCCCTGCAACAACGGCTTGGCGAGTTCGAGGTACCAGTCGCAGAAGGTGTTCCACACGAAGCGGTAGGCGCCGTTCGCCGCGTCGTTGAAGCGATAGGCCTCGATCGCGGTCGTCACGTCGGCGACGGCCTTCGCCGCCTCGCCCAGCACCCAGCGGTTCAGCGTCAGACCGACGCCGCGTGGATCATAGCCGTCCACGCGGACGCAACCGTTCAGCTCGGCGAAGCGTGCGGCGTTCCAGATTTTGGTCGCGAAGCCGCGATACCCCTCGACGCGCTTCACCGCGAGCTTGATGTCGCGGCCCTGCACCGCCATCGCGGCGAGCGTGAAGCGCAGCGCGTCGGCGCCGAACCGGTCGATCCCGTCGGGATAATCCTTGCGCGTGGCGGCGGTTATGCGCTCGACCTCCTTGCGGTCGGTGAGCCCGGCCGTGCGCTTCGCGACGAGGCCGGGGAGGTCGATGCCGTCGACGAAGTCGAGCGGGTCGAGCACGTTGCCCTTCGACTTCGACATCTTGGCGCCGCGCTCGTCACGGACGAGGGCGTGCATGTAGACGTCGCGGAACGGCACATCGTCGAGGACGTGGAGCCCCATCATCATCATGCGGGCCACCCAGAAGAAGATGATGTCGAACCCGGTGACGAGCACGCTCGTCGGGTAGCGCCGCGCCAGCATGCCGGCGTCAGCCGTCGCGTCGGGCCAGCCCAGCGTCGAGAACGGCCACAGCGCCGACGAGAACCAGGTGTCGAGGACGTCCTCGTCACGCGTGAGCGTCACCGGCCTGCCGTAATGCTCCGCAGCCGCCGCCTTGGCCACGTCGGCGGTCTCCTCCACGAAGACGGCGCCGTCCGGCCCGTACCAGGCCGGGATCTGGTGACCCCACCATAGCTGACGCGAGACGCACCAGGGTTGGATATCCCCGAGCCAATCGAAGAAGGTCTTCTCGTAGGGCTTCGGCACGAAGCGGGTGCGGCCGTCCCGCACGGCGGCGAGCGCCGGCTCGGCCAGCGTCTTGGCGTCGACGTACCATTGATCGGTGAGCCAGGGCTCGATGACGACGCCGGAGCGCTCGCCATGCGGCACGGCGTGGGGGTGCGGCTCGGTCTTTTCCAGGAGGCCGGCCTCGTCCATCAGCTCGACGATGCGCTTGCGCGCCTCTTCCCGCGACAGGCCGTGGAGGTGCAGCGCGGTCGCGCGCGCCTCATCGGCCGCGCCGGCGAGGAAAGCCTCGTTGCCCTGCAGGGCGAGCCGCGCCTCCGCGTCGAGGATGTTGATGACCGCGAGGCCCTGCCTGCGGCCGACCTCGAAGTCGTTGAAGTCGTGGGCCGGCGTGATCTTGACCGCGCCGGTCCCTTTCTCGGGATCGGAGTAGTCGTCGGCGACCACCGGGATGAGGCGCCCGACGAGGGGGAGGCGCAGGCGGCGGCCGACCAGCGCCGCGTAGCGCTCGTCGGTGGGGTGAACCGCCACGCCGGTGTCGCCCAGCATCGTTTCGGGCCGGGTCGTCGCGACCGTGATCGCCTCACCGGTGGCGCTCCCCGCCTCATCGACGACGGGGTAGCGGAAGTACCACAGGTGCCCCTTGGTCTCGACGGGCACGACTTCGATGTCGGACACGGCGGTGAGGAGTTTGGGGTCCCAATTGACGAGGCGCTTGTCGCGGTAGACCAGGCCCTGACGGTGCAGCGTGACGAACACCTTGCGCACGGCGCGCGACAGGCCCTCGTCCATGGTGAAGCGCTCGCGCGACCAGTCGCAGGACGCGCCGAGCCGCTTCAACTGGTTGACGATCGCTCCGCCCGACTCCGCCTTCCAGGCCCAAACGCGATCGAGGAACTTCTCGCGCCCGAGCGCGCGGCGTCCCGGTTCCTGCCGCTCGGCCAGTTGGCGCTCCACCACCATCTGCGTGGCGATGCCGGCGTGGTCGGTGCCGGGCTGCCACAGCACGTCGCGCCCGCGCATCCGCTCGAAGCGGCACAGGATGTCCTGCAGCGTGTTGTTGAGCGCGTGCCCCATGTGCAGCACGCCGGTGACGTTGGGCGGCGGGATGACGATGGTGAAGGGTTCGGCCCCGGCCCGTTCGGGCCGCCCCGCCTTGAACGCCTCCGCCGCCTCCCAGAGCGTGGAGATGCGCCGCTCGACGACGGCGGGATCGAAGGTCTTATCCATCGGTTCGGTCTCGCGGCTCGTTCCCGGGGAACGGTTCAGGGGACAGGAACAGCCGGCTCCGGCGGCCCTACCCACCAATGTCGATCAACGCCGACGTCGGCATCGATCCTGCATCCAGCCGGGTGGTCGCTAGCGGCCGCCCCTTGCGACGCGCTCGATCTCGGCGCGAACCATGCGCTCGACCATGCCCGGCAGGTTGTCGTCGAGCCAGCTTTTCAGGAGCGGACGGATCATCTCGCGGGCGAGGCCGAGCAGGTCCTCCGAATTGTCGGCCAGACGCGTCGCGGCGAGCGTGTTGAAGGCCCCGGTCACGGTTCTGTCCGTCTCGCTGGAGAAGAGTGCCGATGCGTCCTGCTCGTCGTCGGAGAAGCCGTGGTCGTCCGCTTCCGTCTCGGACGCATCGGCGTAGGCTTCGGCGTGCTCACGCGGATGCGAGGTCGGCCCAGCGGGTGACGCGAATTGTGGTGCCGCGATGTGACCGTGCTCGAGCATGTCCCGTTGGTCGGGCGGCACGTCATGCCCGGTCTCGGCGACGGGCGGCGCGTGATCGGCGCCGGACGCCTCCGCACGCCGACCTTGCAAGACTTGGTGGAGCATCGTGACAGATGCCGGGGCTCCGGTGAACGCGTCCGCCGGTTGGCCGGACTGGTACGAGGGAGCTGGCTGCGGCGGGTGGCCAACACGCGGCGCCTGACCGGGGCCGGGGGCCTGGTTGACCTGCGGTGCTTGGACCGGATGCTCGCCATCGGCCGCGGCGTGAGCTTCGAGGCCCTCCGCATCCCCACCGGGCGGCGCGCGGTTCGGCAGCGACTGGTCGTCGGCGATGATCCGGCGGATGGACGCGAGGATCTCCTCCATGGACGGCTCGTAGGCGCGCTGCTCGGCTGCCGGCGGCTTGAATTGCATCGGATCGGAGCCGTGGACTGGATTGACTGCGCTCATGACCTTTGATGCTTTCATCGAGGTGGATGCGGCATGGATCCGCCGCTCGTTCGCCGTCACCGGTTCACCGTCACTTGCGAACGTGTCGCGCCGGTTAGCTGTTTCCTAATCTAGTTCACGGCCCAACGCACCGGCAAGCGGGACGCCCCTCGCCGTCACGCACAGCAACGCGCACGACATGGTTAACACCGCGCCTCAACGCCCATCGGGCGTCCGCAACCCGATCCACTTATCTTTCACCTGATCGAAATGGATGGTGGGATCGTAGTGGACGACGCTGAGCGCGAGGTTCGTGGCCGAGAGCCGGCCGATGGCGGCGGCGACCGTGTAGCTGGCGACGACGCGGTCGCGCTGCGCCGACACGAGGTTGACGCGCGCCTGGAGCAACGCCTGCTGGGCGTTCAGCACGTCGAGCGTGGTCCGCTGGCCGACCTTGGCCTCCTCGCGCACGCCGTCGAGCGCGATCTCGGACGATTTCACCGCCGCTTGCGACGAGCGGATCACCGCCTTGGATGATTCGAGCAGCCCCCAGTTCGACACCACGTTGGCCCGAACCATGGTTCGCTGCAGGTCGGCTTGCAGTCTGGCCTGCGCCAGCAACTCCTTGGCTTGGCGGATGGAGGCGTAGGTGTCACCGCCGGTGTAGATCGGGATCTGCAGCTGCGCCACCACGCTGGCGTTGAAGAAGCGGGCCGTGGGGTTGCCCTCGAATTGGTTCAGCACCTGCGCGTTGCCGACGAGGTTCACCGTCGGATAGAGCACCGCCTCGTTGATCTGCACCTGCAACTGGGCGTTATCGACGTTGTGGAACGCCGCCTGGATCGCCGGGTGCTCGGCGAGCGCGGTGACGATCGCCTCATCGAGCGTGCGGGGCAGCAGGGGATCGATGGGGCGCGCCGCCTCGAGATGGCGAGGCTCGACGCCAATGACTTGACGATAGTTGCCGATATCCGTCGCTAGGTTCGCCTGCGCCGTGAAATAGTTCGAGCGCGCGGTGGCGAGGCTCGACTCGGCCTGCGCCACGTCGGTGCGGGTGACCTCGCCGACGTTGAAACGGTCGCGGGTCTGGCGGAGCTGCTCCTCGAGCACCGTGATGTTGTTCTTGTTCAGCTCCAGGATGGCGGTGTCGCGCAGCACGTTCATGTAGGCGGTGGCGCCGTTCTGCAGCGTGTTCTGCTCGGTGTTGCGCGTCGTTTCCCGCGACTGCAGCACCTGCGACTCGGCTTGGCGCACCCCGTTGCTGGACCGGTTGCCGTTGAATAGGTTCTGGGTGACGGTGACGGACGCCGACGTGGGGAAGGTGTTGCTGGTCGTCGTCCCCGTGGTGGCGCTGGCTGAGGTGCCGGTACCGCTGGTCGTCGTGTTCGTACCGGTCGTCGTCCCGCCGGCGCCAGTCGCGCTGTTACCGCCCGCGCCACTGACGGTACCGCCAGCGCCGGTGGTGCTTGAGCCGTTCCCGCTCGTCGTGCTACCGCCGGCACCGGATGCCCCGCCGATGAGCGAGGTACTTCCCCCCGTCGCCAAGTCGTCGCGGTTGTAACCGACCGAGCCGGTTCCGGTGATCTGTGGGCGGAACGCGGCGTTCGCCCGCGCCACCTGCTCGTCGGTCGCCCGCGTCGACGCGCGCTGCTGGTTGAGGTCGGGGTTGGTCACGTAGGCACGGGCGAGCGCGCTGGAGATCGTTTCCGCACGCAGGGTCGTCGAGGCGAGCGCGACCGGCAGGATCAAGGCCGGCAGGGTCAATACCGATGGGAGCAGGGCCGGCAAGGAAGAAGGCGACCAAAAGGACGTCGCCCGCCGCCCGCGCAACCTCACCATCACGTCCAACGAGGCGGGAACACGCAGAACCGGATCAGCGTCCGCGGTCGAAGAGGTCGCGGCGCTCCGGCACGCGGCACGCATCCCAGCGGTCATGCCGTCGACCCCATGCTCGGGCGCGGCGTTCCGCGTCGTTCGACAATCCTTCGTAACTCACGGCACGTACTCGTCATACATTCGGTATAAAGGATTCATCGGCTTCGGTGATGCGCCGGCAAGGGAAAAGGAACCAGTGGCACAAAAATGCGACAGGTATTCAACCAAACTTGAAGCGTCAAACCTTGACTTACACTGCAAAGGCGGATTGTCCGTCGCCACCAGGCGAAGTTCGCCGATCGAGTTCGGTGACGAGCAGCAGGTTGATGGACGTGGCGGACCGACGATGTCTCGAACGACGGCCGCTCAGAATTTAAAGGTCGGAGCCGGCGTGAAGGCGGGCAACAGCGGCGCGGACGCGTCGAACAGGTAACGGTTACCGATCTCCGCGCCCCTCTTCTCGTAGCAGATCGCCTTCGCGGCGCGTCCGGTCGGGTCGTCGGGCGCGCGACGGATGACGAGGAGGCGCCCGCCCTCCGCCAGTTGCCCCAGCAATCCTTCGAGGTTGGTCGAGGCCGCGCCGTTGACGAGGATCACGTCGAAAGGTCCGTCGGTGGCGGCTCCCTCGCCTAGGTCGCCATCGAGGGTGCGGACGTGATCGAGGCCGCACGTCGCCAGCCGCGCCTGCAAGGTGCGCCGCATCGCCGGACTCGCCTCGAGCGCGATGACTTCGGCGGCGAGACCGGCGAGGATGGCGGTGGAGTAGCCCGTACCGCAGGCGATATCGAGGACCCTGTCGAGCGGCCTGACGCGCCCGCCCTGGATCATGCGGGCGAGGACCATGGGCGTCAGCAGCGTGCGCGCCGCCTCGCCCGGCGCTTCCGGCGGCAATCTCAGGTCGACGTCCGAATAGGCCAGCATCCGAAGGTCGCGCGGGAGGAAACGTTCCCTCGGCACGTCCATGATGCGGTTGATCAGCCGCTGATCGGTCACCTCGAAGGTGCGGATCTGGCAATCCACCATCGTTTGCCGCTGGACCAAGGAGTCGGGTAGGTCGCCGCCGTCCTTCGGGCGCAGGGCGTCGGTGGGGTCGGGTGAGGTGACCTGCATGGTTCTACAGCTTGGTGGGTGGCGCCGCCGAAGCGGCCTCGCGCCGCTTATAGGGTGCCGGGCGATCGGGTGTCCATGGTCGCGGCGACGTGACCCGAACAGGGCGGCGGCGTTGCGGGGATGGTGGAGCGATGCGAGGATGATGTACCTCGCGGACCAAGTGAGCGCGTGGGGGATGAAACACTCGCCGGGGTTCGCCCGAGGCATGGAGGATGGACCGCTGGACGACTCACCGACCGAGCATTTCGAGCATGCCGAGCACGCCACCCATGTCGCGGGTAGCGGCGACCCGTTCCTCAGCAAGGTATCGATCACCATCGCGGTGCTGGCGGTGCTCGCGGCGGCGGTCGGCTCGCTGGAGACGCTGGAAACGGCCGACACCATCCGCGACAAGACCACGGCGGCCATCATCCAGAACAAGGCCACGGACCAGTGGGGATCCTTCGCGCGGCAGAGCGTGAAGAAGTCCATGTACGACATCGCGGCCGCCAACGCCGCCGCCGACAAGAGCGACGTGTTCCGCGCCATGGCGGCACGCTACGAGACCGAGTCGCGGGCGACGCAGAAGGAGGCGGAGACGCTTGAACATCGCGTCGGCGAGCAGAACGAGGGGAGCGAACGACACGAGCACCGCCATCAGATCCTGACGATCGCGGCGACCTTCCTCCACATCGCGATCGCGGTGGCGACGATCGCGATCATCATGCGCGGCCGTCGCTGGCCCTATTACACGGCCGTGACGCTGGGCGTGCTGGGCTCGATCGGAGCCGCGCTCGCGTACGCGTGACGCCCGGGCGAGCCCGTTGGACGCGGAAACCTCGATCCTTCAGCAGACCTCAGCCCTTCAGGCGATTGTTACACTCGCTGTAGTAGCCGCCACCGGCCTGGATCCACCGCAAACCACCGTTGCCGTTGTCGGTCTTGTTGACTTTATACTGCGCCAAGCAGGTATGGAGGCGGGCCTTGCCCGGCGTTTCCTTGGAGAACTCGGTCGAAACGGTGGTCGGGAAGACCGCGTTCCCCGACGGCGCCGGTGCGCTTGGGGCGGCGGCCCGCCTTTTAGCAGCCGCGGGGGCGGCGGGAGCCGCGGCGGTCGTCGTCGGGGCAACCGCCGTCGGCGATGCGACCCTCGGCGTTGCCGGAGGTGGTGCCGCTGGGGTCGGCGCCGCGGTCGGGATGGGTGTCGCGACAGGGGTCGCCGGCGCCGTTTCCTTCTCCGCCTTGGCTTCGGACGAGCATTGTTTGTAATACTGCCGGTATGTCTGGCCATTCAGGCTGTTGGCCGCCTTGGCAGCCTGGTACTTGGCGCTGCATTCCTTCTGCACGGCCGAAGCGGCGGAGGCTCCCCCGCATCCTGTGGCGATCAAGGCTGGGACGAGGACAAGGGCCGCGATCGGCGACGTTTTCAGCATGGCTTTCATCCTCCGGCACGCATGGGGGAACGCGTCGCGACGAAACCTCCCGCAAAAGCATCATCGGGTCAAACGCGCAAACGTCGATGATCCCGGCGATGCACAGGAGGAACAGAGGGGCCACCCCCGTCACGTCCGCGAACCAAGCGGCGCCTCAGCCGTTGGCTTGCACGATGGGTGTGAGCCAATCGAACCGGAGATATCGATGAGCCAGGCCGCTTCCAACCTCCCAGCCGTCACCAATGGCGTGGTGCGCGCTGGGCAGAGTGCGTTGCAGGCCGAAGATCTCGAGGCCCTGGAAAGGGCGATGCGGGCGCTGGAGCACAACAACTTCGCGACCCGTCTCGCCACGACCGTCGGGCGACAACTCGGGTCGCTCACCAAGTTCATGCCGCTCGGGGTGTCGGGCATCGTCAATCGCGCGGCTGAGCGGGCCATCGAATTGGCGATGTCGGTCGCCCTCGCGTCGCTTCCGGCCGGGTCACCGGGTGAAGCACCCTCCCGCCCCTCCCGTTTCCTTCACAAGGCGCTCGCGGCCGCGTCCGGAGCGGCCGGCGGGATCTTCGGCCTTTCGAGCCTGCCGGTCGAGCTGCCGGTGTCGACCGTCATCATCCTGCGGTCCATCGCCGACATCGCCCGCCACGAGGGTGAGGACCTCGCCGATCCCGCCGTCGCCCTCGCGTGCCTTCAAGTGTTCGCGCTCGGCGCCCACGATAAGGACGATGACTTCACCGACAGTGGGTACTTCGCCACGCGCGGTCTTCTGGCCAAGACCATCACGGAGGCGGGCCGCTACGTGCTTGCGCAAGGGTTGGGGGACGAAGGCGCGCCGGTCCTCGTGAGGTTCGTGGCGCAGGTCGCATCCCGCTTCGGGATCGTCGTGTCCGAGAAGCTCGCCGCGCAGGCGGTGCCGATCATAGGTGCCGCAGGGGGTGCCGCCGTCAACTACGCGTTCGCCGATCACTTCCAATCGATCGCCTTTGGGCACTTCACCGTTCGTCGCCTGGAGCGGCTGTACGGAGGCGAGATCATCAAAGCCGAATATGATCGCTTGCTTGAAACACAGGGCCACGCCGCCTTCATCTAA
>CAXSDP010000002.1:70951-89001 GCA_964235705.1 uncultured Beijerinckiaceae bacterium
TCGATTCATCCGTGATGCAGCAAACGATTGAACCGACTCGTGGGTCGCGCGTTTGATGGAGGAAGGGGATCATTATGCTGCAGAGAAACAAGACCGCCAAAAAACTAGCGAGCCGTCGCGGCACGGTCGTGCTCGCGATCGGTGTGCTGGCTGGACTGGCGACGGCGCCGACCGGCGCGCAAGCCGGGTTCCTCGACCAGCTGTTCGGCGTTTTCCAGGCCCCGACGCCGGTGCAGCAGCAGCCTAATTATGGTGGTGACCGCACGCCCGAGGCGCCCGTGTTTAGCGAGAGAAAACGCATCCGTCGGCACGTCGCGACGATCAGCGACAAACCCGTTCTGCAAAAGACGACTGCTTTGATGAGCGACCGGACGTTACGCGCGGGTGACGCCGTCATGATGAAGAATGGCTTGCACGTTTACGCCGGACCGGCGGCTGCTACGCATGACCCCGACGAGTTTGTTTCCCTCGACGATGCTCGCCACTTGACCAGCAAAGATCGTGTCAGACTTGCGGCAATGGATACCACGCGGAACGATCCACTGGCCAGTGGCGAATCGCCGAATACGATCTCGTCAGGACGATCTGCGGCGGTCAGCACCCCGATCGTCACCGGTTATCACATCACTGATGCGAAGGGCGCTTCAGTGCGCTACGTCGGCCCGTGAATTAGAAGTGGAGACGCTGTGCAGATCTTTGGACTCACTCGCTAACATGCCCTGGATCTAGGGCTAGGCGCGCCATAGTCGAAGCCGCGAGTTGTCGCGTAATCCGTCGACCGGACGCCAAAGCATCCTGGTCGACCGCAGCGACGAAGCCGCTGATCGCATCTATCGAACGTTCACAGTGGAGTGCTGTGTAGTTGACGACATCTTCATCAATGCGAATTTGCCGATCGGCGAACAGTTTGATGATGACTGACTTGATCAATTCCGCATCTGGTCGGTGAGTCTCGATGACGGTGGCCAGTCGGAGCCTTGATAGGAGATCAGGTACGGTGATGTTCGAGGCCGTAGGGAGCGACCGGGACGTCATCATGAGCCATCCATTGGTTTCACCGACCATGTTGACGAGGTGAAACAACGACGCTTGGTCGTAGGTGACTCGATCCCAATCTTCCACCAGCGCGACGACGGGGCCGTCCCATTCGCTCGATATCGCAACGTGACTGGCGGTGACGATCCGAGCGCCAGATGTCGCCGCCCAAATCGCCGCGAGGTGGCTTTTGCCCGAACCTGGGGAACCCACCAGAAGAAGAATGCGGCTTGGCCACGCCGGCCAGCGGTCGACGGTGGCGTAAGCACTTTGATTGGACGGCGACACGAGGAACTCATCCCGGCCGTAGGATGGATCGCGGGCAAGGTCGAAGACAAGTTGGCGTGACGGCCCACTGGTCCGCCTTCGTCTGGCGTCGTCCTCCATCACGTTCCCGAAAGGCGGGCTGGCGGCGGGACGGGTGCCAAGGTCACCTGGGTCGTGGCGATCTCCCCGGTGTAGATCGGGCTCTCGCGATAGCGCCTCGTGGCGAAGCGGAGTAGGACGCCGATCGCGGCGGCGACTGGAACCGCGATGATGAGGCCGGTGAAGCCCCCGACGCTGCTAAACCCGAACAGTGCGAAGATGATCCAGATGGGATGCAGGCCAACCTTGTCACCAACCAGCTTCGGCGACAGGACGTTACCCTCGAGGAACTGGCCGACCAGCACCACGGCGAGTGCGAAGGCCGGCAGGTGCCAACTCGGCCATCCCTGGACCACAGCGACCAGCGAGGAGAGGACCAGGACAACGAGGGAGCCGACGTAGGGCACGAAGCTGAGCACACCACCGATGATGCCGATCAGCAGGCCGAAGTTCAGGCCGATTAGGGTGAGGCCGATCCCGTACCAAACCGCGAGGAACAGGCAGACCAGCGACTGGCCGCGCATGAAGCCGGCGAGGGCGAGATCGATGTCATGGGCGATGGCGCGAACCGTGTCGCGGTTGCGCGGCGGCACCAGACCATCGATCATCGCGATCATCTTGGGCCAGTCGAGCAGCATGTAAAAGCCGACGACCGGAGTGATGATCAGCAACGAGAACAAATCGAGCAGCGCGGCACCGCGTGACAGAAGGCTGTTGGCGAAGGTCGCCATCCAGGCCACGCCTTTGTTGGTGATGTCGGTGGTGTAGCCCTTCAAGTCGGAGATGCTGCCGCCGTTCAATCCGAGTTTGGCGAGCAGGACGCTGCTCCGCCCTTGCGAGAATTGCGCGGCCAAGGATGCCACGAGGTCCTGCGCCCTGTCGACGAGTTGCGGAAGCGCCTTGATGAACTCGCTGATCTGCCGCACCACCATCGGCGCGAAGACGGTCAGCACCACCACCACCGTGACGATCGCCACCGCCAGGATGACCGACACCGCGCTGGCGCGCTTCAATCCAACCTTCTCCAGCTTGCTGGTGAAAGGGTCCAGCAGGTAGCTCACGACGATCGCCATCACGAACGGCAACAGCACCGCCTCGAACAACCAGAGAAGGAAGAAGAGGATGGCACCGGCGGCGGCCCAAAAGCCAACCTTCCACCCGATGCCGAGTCGTCTTGGCACGATGCGTCGCCCCGTCGCTCGGCGCGCCGCGACCGTGCGGCGCATCCGTGAGATAGGCGGCCTCGGCCGGCACCGTCAATGGTGGGCGCCGTCGCAAGGTGCGGAAGATCGATCACGCTTGATCCCGTAACGGCTTGCCGACCCCTGCCCGCGATGGCAAAGTACTCGACGTGGCGACCGGGGCGCCTCGACCGGCCTGCGCGCGCCCATGCCCGAACCGCCTTCACGCGCCGCCCATTACGCGCCGCCCATTCGCGCGCGCCACCCTGCTCCGCATCAACCCGGTCGGAAACGAACATGAGCCGAACCACGCCAATCGGCTTGACCTACGCTGACGCGGGCGTCGACATCGATGCCGGCAACGCCCTGGTCGAGCGCATCAAGCCGCTGGTCCGCGCCACGCGCCGCCCCGGGGCGGACGCCGAGATCGGCGGCTTCGGCGGCTTGTTCGACCTGAAGGCCGCCGGATTCAAGGACCCGATCCTCGTCGCCGCCAACGACGGCGTCGGCTCCAAGGTGAGGATCGCGATCGAGACCGGGCGCCACGCCACGATCGGCGTCGACCTCGTGGCCATGTGCGTCAACGACCTCGTGGTCCAGGGCGCCGAACCCCTGTTCTTCCTCGACTACTTCGCTACCGGGCGTCTGGAGCCGATCGTCGGGGCCGCCGTCGTCGCCGGTATCGCCGCCGGCTGTCGCGAGGCGGGTGCCGCGCTGATCGGGGGCGAGACGGCCGAGATGCCCGGCCTCTACGCCGGGCGCGACTACGACCTCGCGGGTTTCGCCGTCGGCGCGGCGGAACGTGGCACGCTGCTGCCGCGCCCCGACGTCGGTCCCGGCGATGTCCTCCTCGGGTTGCCCTCCTCAGGCGTGCATTCGAACGGCTTCTCCCTCGTGCGTCGCATCGTTGCGGATGCCGGCCTCGCCTGGACCGATGCCGCGCCGTTCGAGGAAGGCCGCGACCTCGCCGACGCGTTGCTGACGCCGACGCGCATCTACGTCAAAAGCGTGCTGGCCGCCCTTGAGCGGCCGGGGATCAAAGCCCTGGCCCACATCACCGGCGGCGGCTTCCCCGACAACATTCCCCGCGTCCTGCCGGAGGGATGCGCCGCCGCCATCGACCTCGGCGCGATCGCGGTGCCGCCGGTGTTCGGCTGGCTGGCCCGGACCGGCCGCGTCGCCGAGGCTGAGATGCTCAGGACGTTCAATTGCGGGATCGGCATGGTGGTGGTCGCCGCCGCCGACAAGGCGGCTGACGTCACCGCCACGCTGAAAGCCTCGGGCGAGGCGCCGATCAGGCTCGGACGGTTGATCGAGGCGCGGGATCGTCGCGTGGTCATGGAAGGCGCGTTGCGGCTTTGAGCCGGACCCGCACGGCGATCCTGATCTCCGGCCGGGGCTCCAACATGGAGGCGTTGATCGCCGCCGCGCGCGATCCGGACTATCCCGCCGAGATCGCCCTGGTGCTGTCCAACCGCCCCGACGCGGCCGGCCTCGTCACGGCGCGGACGGCCGGCATCGCGGTGGCCGCCGTCGATCACAAGATCTACGCCGGCCGCGAAGAGTTCGAGCGCTCCATGCAGGCGATGCTGGAAATCCATCGCATCGAGCTGATTTGCATGGCCGGCTTCATGCGCCTCGTCACGCCTTGGTTCATCGGCCAATGGCGCGGGCGCATGCTCAACGTCCACCCGGCCCTGTTGCCGGCGTTCCGCGGACTTCGTACGCACGAGCGGGCGCTAGCGGATGGGGTCAAGATCCACGGCTGCACCGTGCATTTCGTGGTGCCGGCCATGGACGAGGGGCCGATCCTGGCGCAGGTCGCCGTGCCCGTGCTGGATACCGACACGGCGGAGAGCCTGGGGCGCCGCGTGCTCGCGCAGGAGCACCTAGTCTACCCCGCCGCGCTCGCGCGCGTGGCACGCGGCGGCCTCACGGTGCAGGGCAACCGGGTCTACGACGCCGAGCCGGCACGGGATGGGACGATCCTCGCCGTACCGCCATTGTGAGCCTCGGCTCAGCCGACGATCTCGTTGCCGCAGAACCATTGCGCGATCTCGACCTGCGCGGTCTCGACGGCGTCCGAGCCGTGCGCCGAATTCTCGCCGACCGAGAGCGCGTGCTCCTTGCGGATCGTGCCGGGCTCGGCCTTGGCCGGGTCGGTCGCACCGAGCACGTCGCGGTACGTCTTGATGGCGTTCTCGCCCTCGAGCACCTGCACGACCACGGGGCCGGCCGTCATCGTTCCCACGAGTTCGCCGAAGAAGGGCCTGGCCTTGTGGACCGCGTAGAAGGTTTCCGCCTGGGCTTGGGTCATCAGCACGCGCTTCTGGGCGACGATGCGCAGGCCGGCCTTCTCGATCAGCGCGTTCACCGCGCCGGTCAGGTTGCGGCGCGTGGCGTCGGGCTTGATGATGGAGAAGGTGCGTTCGATCGCCATGGTCGCGTCAATCCTGGGATGGGTGGGGCGCCGCGCTTGTAGCCACGAGGTGCCGGCAAGGCAAGGCGGCCGGCGAACGCCACCCTCATCGCCGACGCAGCAGGCCGCCCGCGTAAAGGGCCCACCAGACGAACACCGGTTGGAACGCCAAACGCGGACCATGGTACCACCAGCTGTCCGGCAGCGGGGGGACCTTCTTGCGCGCGAGCGCGTGATACACGTTGGCGGGATAGACGCCGACCGCGTAGAGCGCGAGCCCGATCGCGGCCGCCTTGCGGGCCGCCGGGATCAACAGGCCGATGCCGCCGAGGATCTCGGCGACGCCGGTGACGACGACCACCTGACGAGGGTACGGGATGGCCGGCGGCATGATCGGCAGGAACTTGGCCGGCGCCAACACGTGAAGGACGCCGAAGGGCACGTAGGTTGCGGCACAGGCCAAACGAGCGACGCGGCGCCTACGTTCGCTAGCGTGGCTCATGACAAGCGTGCTGCGACGGCCTCAGCGCGTATCGCAGGTCGGCGACCCGCGAGGCTTCGCCGGTTCAACGGCACCAGCGTGTCCGGCGCCGCCACGATACCCTCGGCCACTCGCACCGCCGCGGCGAGTTGCCGATCGTCCATGTTGTGGACGGCGGGGCGCGCCACCGATCGCGTCCACGGTGCGCCCAGCGCGGCGTCGAGGCAGACCCGCATGAAGCAGTGATCGAGATGGATCGGCCAGCGCTGAGCGGCCGCCATGTTTGGTAGGACATCGCGGGTCAGCGTTACCCAGCGCGCCACCAGCGCGGTCCGCCCGCTCCCGGCCCGTTCAGTCCTCGACATGGGACGTGGGGCGGTCGCCACCTTCGGCGGTCTCGACTTTCCAGCGCCCGTCCTCGTCCTGGTACTCGATGACCTCGTCGTCACCGCCGCGCTGCTGTTCCTTCGCCGCGATGGCGGCGGCATCGTGAGCGTCCTGGTGCGTGGGGAAGGTTTCGGAGAACACCCCGTCGACCTTGTAGGCCCAGCCGCCGTCGTGCTCGACGATATCGTAGGTCACATCCGTCATCGCCGTGTTCTCCTCGTGTGCGCTGGCCCGAAGAACGGGAAACGGACCTTGGCGGTTCCGACACTTGGACGGGCCGACACTTGGATGGGCGACACTTGGATGGGCTACAGAGTTGGGCGGGCGACATTTGGGTGGGCCGACCATGAGGGTGTGGCTGGCGACGGCTTGCCGACGAGGACGAGGCGGCTATCGCGTTCCGCACCGCGATCGATAAGCAGGTCGCCGGCCTGGAAGCCGCACTGGCTGGCACCCCCTACGTGGAGGTGAAGGCCGCACCTGCGCGGGGAGAGCGCCGGAGGCGGTCCACCTCGGCCAGCGAGACGCTGCTGGTGAACGCCTCGACGCCCACGTCCGCTCCGCGTCGTGGCTTGAAGGCGCGGATGCCGGCCATGGCGGCGCATCGCCCCACCCCTTGCCTTCCCATCGCGCACGCGCGAGAAACCGGCGTGCTCCACATCAGCGACATCACACTGCGGCTCGGACCGCGCGTCCTCTTCGATCACGCATCCGCCGCGCTGCCGGAAGGCGCGCGCATCGGCTTCGTCGGGCGCAACGGCACCGGCAAGACAACCTTGTTCAAGATGATCGCCGACGAGTTGCAGCCGGACGGCGGGTCGCTGTCGATCCCCAAGCAGCTGAAGATGGGGCGCGTCGAGCAAGAGGCGCCGGGTGGTCCCGGCTCGCTGATCGACTTCGTGCTCGCCGCCGACGAGGAGCGGGCCCGATTGCTGGCCGAGGCGGAGACCGCCCGCGATCCCCAGCGCATCGCCGACATCCACACCCGGCTCGTCGACATCGACGCGCATTCGGCGCCCGCGCGCGCCGCGCGCATCCTGTCCGGCCTCGGCTTCGATTTCGACGCGCAAGCGCGACCCCTGTCGTCCTACTCCGGTGGGTGGCGGATGCGCGTTGCGCTCGCCGCCGTGCTGTTCGCCGAGCCCGACCTGCTGTTGCTCGACGAGCCCACCAACTACCTCGACCTCGAGGGCACGCTCTGGCTGATCGACTACCTCCAGCGATACCCCGCCACCATCCTCGTCATCAGCCACGATCGCGACATGCTCGACGCGGTCTGCGACCACATCCTCCACCTCAACCACAGCAAGCTGACGCTGTGGACCGGCAATTACAGCTCCTTCGAGAAGCAGCGCCGCGAAGCCCAGGCGATCGAGCAGAAGCATAAGAAGAAGCAGGACGAGCAGCGCCGCCACATGCAGGCCTTCGTCGACCGGTTCCGGGCCTCCGCCACCAAGGCGACGCAGGCGCAAAGCCGCCTGAAGGCCCTCGCCAAGATGGAGCCGGTGACGGCGCTCGTCGACGGCGACGTGCTGCCGATCGTGCTGCCCTCGCCGGAGAAGCCGCTGAAACCGCCGATCATCGCGATGGACCACGCGAAAACCGGCTATGACGGCCGTACGGTCTTGCGCGACCTCAACCTCGTCATCGCGGATGACGACCGTATCGGCCTGCTGGGGGCCAACGGCAACGGCAAGTCGACCTTCGCCAAGCTCGTCGCCGGACGGCTGGCGGCGACCGAGGGCAACATCCGACGCTCGCAGAAGCTCGACGTCGGCTTCTTCGCGCAGCACCAGGTCGACGACCTCGACGCGGACGCGACGCCCTACCAATGCGTGCAGCCGCTGATGAAGAACGCCAGCGAGGCGCAGGTGCGGGGCAGGTGCGCCCAGCTCGGGTTCCCCAACGTCAAGGCCGACACGAAGATCGCGATGCTGTCGGGCGGCGAGAAGGCGCGCCTGCTGATGGGGCTGTGCTCCTTCAACGGTCCGCACCTGCTCATCATGGACGAGCCGACCAACCACCTCGACATCGACTCCCGCGCCGCGCTCATCGAGGCGATCAACGCGTACAAGGGCGCGGTGATCCTGGTCAGCCACGATCGCTACCTGCTGGACGCCTGCGCCGACCGCCTGTGGCAGGTGGCCGACGGCGCCGTGACGCCGTTCGACGGCGACATGGACGACTACAAGGCGCAGGTGCTCGGCACCGACAAGCCGAAGGCCAAGGCGGTCAAGGCCGCCCCGACCCAAGCGGCCGACGCGAACGGGGCCAAGCCGCAGCAAGCCAAGCCACAACAATCCAAGGCGCAGCAGGCCTCCAAGGCGCAGCAGGCCTTGCCGGCCAAGAAGCGCCTCGCGGCGCTCGAGGAAAGGATGGTCAAGTTCCAGGGGCTGATCGGCCGCATCGACAAGGCGCTGGCCGATCGCGACGCCTTCATCGCCCAGCCTCAAAAGGCGGCGCAGCTCGCCAAGCAGCGTGGGGACCTCGCCGAGGCGCTGACGCTGGCCGAAGAGGATTGGCTGATGGTGAGCGCGGAGCAGGACGCGGCGCAGTGAGCCGCGCCCGGTGAGTGAAGGATCGAAGGCCGTCCTCGCCCGACCGGGACCGCGTACGTCGTGGCTGCTCAAGACCGCCGCGCTGTGCCTGCTGGGCGCCGTCGGCGCGGTCGCCATCGCGGCGGTGCCGTTCCTGTTCGATGGCGCGACCTTGCTCTCGGACGTGTCGCGGCAGGTTCGCGCCACGACCGGCCTGGTGATCGAGGCGAGGGGACGGGCGCGCTTCGTTTTCCTGCCGAATCCGCACGTGTCGCTCGGCGCGACCCATTTCCGTGATCCCTCCGGCACGCTGACGATCGATACCGACACGGTGCAGGGCGAGGTGCGGCTGCTGCCGTTGCTGGTCGGCCGGCTGGAACTGTCGGCCGCGACCCTGATCCGACCCCGCCTGGCGATCGACCTCGACGGCCGCGCCATGCAGCCGAGCTCGATGATCGGGCGCGCGCTCCACACCGGGGCGGCACGGGGATCGAGCCGCCAGGCCAACACAGGGGATCGGCTCGGCTCGGTCACCTTGCTCGACGGCACGGCGAGCGTGACGGGCGGCGGCCTTGCCCATCCCTTCGCCTTGAGCGACGTCAACGTCACCCTCGATTGGCCCGACCTTCAATCATCCGCCACACTGACCGGCACGCTGACGGTGGCCAACACCAGGGCCGAGGTCGCCACTTGGATCGCCCAGCCCTCGAGCCTGATGCGCGGCGAGCATTCCGCCGTCACCTTCAACCTTCATTCGCTTCCGCTCGACCTCCTGGCCACCGGCGACCTCGCGGATGCCCCGGCCGCGAGCTTCCATGGCCACGTCGCCGCGCACGCGCCGTCCCTGCCGGGCGCGTTCGCGGTGTTTGGCACCACCATCGCCTCCCCCGCCCCGCTCGCCGACGTGAGCCTGAACAGCGATGCGACGATCGACACCGATCGGGAGGGCGCCACCCGCATCGACCTGCCGAAGCTCGACATGCAGGTTGACGGCAACCATTACGAGGGCACCCTCGCGTTCCTGAACGGCTCCGACGTCCACGGAACGAGGCCGTCCCTGTCCGGCACGCTGGCGACGGAGGACCTGGCGCTGGCGCCCTTCCTCAGCACCGCACCGCGGTTGACCGACCCCGATGGCGGCTGGGCGCACGCGTCGGTCCCGGCGACCCGAGCCACATCCCTCGGCCTCGACCTCCGTATCTCGGCGACGCACCTCCACCTGCGCCCGGTCACCGTCGACGACGCGGCGCTGGCGGTGATCAGCCGCGACGACCACCTGGAGATCGCCTTGATCGAGGGCAGCGCGTACGGCGGCGCGCTCAAGGCGCGCGTCTCCTACGGCGTGACCGGCGGCGAACTCAACCTGCGCGGCGCCGGCTCCCTCACCGGCGCCGACGCGGCGACCTTGTCGTGGGACGCGTTCGGACGCCAAGTCGCGGCCGGCTCGCTCACGGGATCGGCCAACGTCGAGAGCACCGGCGACAGCCCGGCCGCCCTGATGAAGCACCTGCAAGGATGGGCCAAAGGGACGGTCAGCGACGGCGAGTTGTCGGGCGTGGACCTCGGCCTGGGACTGCGCGCCCTTGCCCAGGGCCAAGCGGCGGCCGTGATACCCGCGCTGAGGGCTGGTCGGACGCCCTTCAGGCGCTTCGATGCCTCGCTGCGCCTCGCCGAAGGCATCGCCACGCTCAGCGAGGCGGCGATGCAGGGACCCGACGCGGCACTGTCGGTCGACGGCCAAGCGGACATCGGCCGCCGAACCCTCGACCTCCACGCCGTCGCCGCGACGCCGGCGGATGCCGTCTCGGGTCCGAAGGCGCGGTTGCCCTTCGACGTGACCGGCTCGCTCGGCAGGCTCGTCTTCTCGCCCGTGTTCGGCACCGCGCCGGCGCCGGCCCGCTGACCAGGCCGCCTCAGCGCCTCTTGAACGGTCCCATACCCTGGCGCGCCAACGCATCGGCGCGCTCGTTCATGGGATCACCGGCGTGACCCTTGACCCAGTGCCACGCGACCTGGTGGCGACGCACAGCCTCGTCGAGCGCCTGCCAGAGTTCGACGTTCTTCACCGGCTTCTTGTCGGCGGTGCGCCATCCGTTGCGCTTCCATCCAACGAGCCAGCCCGTGATCCCGCCACGCACGTAGTTCGAGTCGGTGTAGACATCGACGGCGCAGCCACGCTTCAGCAGCGCGAGCGCTTCGATGGCCGCAGTCAGCTCCATGCGGTTGTTGGTGGTCAGTGCCTCACCCCCGCAGGCTTCCTTGATCGCGTCGCCGAACTTCACGATCGCGCCCCAGCCACCGGGGCCGGGATTGCCCGAACAGGCGCCATCGGTCCAGATCGCCACGCGCGCGCACTCCGCCGCATCCATCAGGCGACCCCGAGTTCGCGGACGCTGGCAATGCGCTGGTGGAACCGGAGCTTCTGCACGTACTCGATCGGATGCTTGGGCTTCACCAAGGCGCCGGGGGGCACGCTCAGCCAGTCGACGAGGCGGGTGAGGGCGAACCGGAGCGCGGCGCCGCGCGCGAGCACGGGCAACGCCGCAACCTCCGCCTCGCTCAAGCGGCGATGCGCCTGGTAGGCGGCGATCATCCCGCCGCCTTTGGTGATGTTGTAGGAGCCGTCCGGCTCGAAACACCAGGCATTGAGGCAGATTACGAGGTCGTAGGCGTAAGCATCTGTGCAGGCGAAATAAAAGTCGATGAGGCCGGCACGATCCTCGAGAAACAGGACGTTATCGGGGAACAAATCCGCGTGGATCACGCCGGATGGTAAATCCGTCGGCCAACAGCCTGACAAGAAAGAGAGTTCCGCTTCGATGAGCTCCGCCAAACCGGGCGCGACCTGTTCCGCCTGGGGCTTGGCTCGCTCGAACAAGGCCGACCACCCTTCGAGCGACAGGGCGTTGCGGCGCGTCATCGGGAAATCCGCCCCGTGGCGGTGCAGGCCGGCGAGTGCCGCGCCAGTGGCGGCGCAGTGAAGCTCGCTCGGGCGCCGCACCGCCAAGCCGTCCAGGAACGTCACCATGGCGCAAGGGCGCCCGGCCAAGCGCCCAAGCGCCGCGCCCGTGCGCGTTTTGACGGGTTGCGGGCAAGTGAGGCCGCGCGCGGAAAGATGTTCCATCAGCCCGATGAAGAATGGCAAGTCACCTTCCGCCACCCGCTTCTCATAGAGGGTCAGGATGAAGGATCCCGCCTCGGTACGGAGCAGGAAGTTGGAGTTCTCCACGCCCTCGGCGATCCCCTTCATGGAGAGGAGGCGGCCGACATCGTAGGCGGATAGGAAGCCGGCGAGGTCCTCGTCGGAAACTTCGGTGTAGACGGCCAAGGTCTTCTTTCGTTGATCGGTTTTCGAGCCACCCGACCCGGGCGAGAACGCCCTCGTCGGCGGCTCCGCCATCATCGTGATTCCGGCCACGATGAACGCCATCACCTTCGACGGCCAACCTTCATGCCATCGCGCATCCATCGACGAAAGGGGAGGTGTCACGGCATTAGGGTTCAAGCAGGTACGAAAGCCGCGATGGGTGTTTCCGCTCGTGTTCGAAACGTGGCCGCCCGATCGCGCCCACCGAATCGTCGGCGATCAAAGCTGGCCTCGACGGCGCCCCGCGGACCGCCGTTCATCGTGGAGGTCAAAATTTAATCACTTCTTCACGCGTCTTAGGCATCTGAGCTGATGACAGGCACGTCCACCTTCGTTAGATAACCCTTCGTAACGCGCGTGGCTCCCCTGCACGGAGCGCATGGCGCGAAGCATCAAGTCCGGGGAGGACGGTTCACTCGCCATGGCCCAAAGCGGCCGCCTGGGAAGGTGACGGCGAGGCGCTGTCGGAAGGTCGCAAGGACGGGGCGCGGCGGAAATCGCGCCCCGTCCTTCCGCTATTCAGGAGATGCACGGCGGCTCTTGGTTGTGTGCCCAGCCTCGCCGCGTCGCTTCGAGGAAAACCTCGAACGAACCGGCCTCGATCGCCCGCCGCATGTCCACCATGAGATCCTGATAATAGCCAACGTTGATCGCGGTCAGCAGCATCATGCCTAGGATCTCGCCCGATTTGACGAGGTGGTGGAGATAGGCTCGCGAGTGGTCGCGGGCGGCGGGGCAGGACGCAGTCGGGTCTATCGGTGTCGGATCGTCGGCGTGGCGGGCATTGCGCAGGTTGAGGCGGCCGGTTCGCGTGTAGGCGAGACCGTGCCGCCCCGCCCGCGTGGGCAACACGCAGTCGAACATGTCGACGCCGCGCGCCACGCTTCCCAGCAGGTCGTCCGGGCTGCCGACACCCATGAGGTAGCGGGGCCGGTCGGCCGGCAGGAACGGCTCCGTCGCCTCGATCGTCGCGAGCATCACGTCCTGCGGTTCGCCGACGGCGAGGCCGCCGATCGCGTAGCCGTCGAAGCCCATCGCGACGAGGGCCTCCGCGCTGCGCCGTCGCAGCGCGGGTGAGGCGCCCCCCTGCACGATGCCGAACAGCGCGTGATCGTCCTGCCGACCGAAAGCGACCTTGCAGCGCTCCGCCCAGCGCAGCGACAGCATCATGGCACGTTCGACCTCACTTTCCTCCGCCGGCAGGCGGATGCACTCGTCCAGCTGCATCTGGATGTCGGACCCGAGCAGCCCCTGGATCGCGATGGAGCGCTCCGGCGTCAACACGTGCTTCGACCCGTCGAGGTGCGACTGGAAGGTGACGCCATGCTCGTCGAGCGTGCGCAGCTTGGCGAGCGACATGACTTGGAAGCCGCCGGAATCGGTGAGGATGGGATGCGGCCAGCCCATGAAGCGGTGCAGGCCGCCGAGCGCCGCGATCCGTTCGGCGCCCGGCCGCAGCATCAGGTGGTACACGTTGCCGAGCACGACGTCGGCCCCCGACGCGCGGACCTCGTGGGCGTGCATCGCCTTCACCGTCGCCGCCGTCCCCACCGGCATGAAGGCCGGTGTCTCTATAACACCCCGCGCGGTGTGGATGGTGCCACGCCGCGCCGCGCCATCGGTGGCGCGCAGGTCGAAGCCGAAAGCGCTCATGGCGCGGCTCGCGTGAGGAAGCACGCGTCGCCGTAGCTGTAGAAGCGGTAGCCGGATCGGATCGCGTGGGCGTAAGCGGCCTGCATCGTGTCGAGCCCGGCGAAGGCGGCGACGAGCATGAACAGGGTGGAGCGAGGCAGGTGGAAGTTGGTCAGCAGGGCGTCCACCGCGCGAAACCTGTGGCCCGGCGTGATGAAGATCGCGGTGTCACCCTCGAAGGCATCGATCACGCCATCCTCCCGCGCGGCCGATTCGAGCAAGCGCAAGGCCGTTGTGCCGGCGGCTATGACGCGACCACCCTTTGCCCTCACGGCATTGAGCGTGGCGGCGGCATCGTTCGTGATCCGCCCCCATTCCGCGTGCATGCGATGACCGTCCGTGTCGTCCGCCTTGACCGGCAGGAAGGTGCCGGCTCCCACGTGCAACGTGAGGCGCACGATGGCGACACCGGCCGCCTCGATGGCGGCGATCAGGCCCGGCGTGAAGTGCAGGCTGGCCGTTGGCGCCGCGACGGCGCCGGGCTCGGCGGCGAAGATCGTCTGGTAGTCGTCGCGGTCGCGCCCGTCGACGGGGCGCTTGGCGGCGATGTAGGGCGGCAAAGGCATGACGCCGTGGCGCTCCAGCGCGGCGTCGAGGTCGGCGCCGCCGCGCGTGAACCGAAGCACCACCTCGCCGTCGCCGGCGTGTTCGAGGCAGACGGCGTCGAGCGGCGCGTCGTCGTCGCCGAAAGCGATGGTCTCGCCGTCCGCAACCCTCTTCGCGGGACGGATGAAGGCGCGCCACGTTTCCGCGCCCTCGCGCTTGTGCAGGGTCGTCTCGACGCGCGCCGACACGCCCGAGCGCGAACGCCGGCCGGTCAGCCGAGCCGGGATGACCCGCGTATCGTTGACGACGAGGCAATCACCGGGTCGCAGCAGTGAGGGCAAATCGGCGACCGTGCGATCGGGTCTCCGCGTGCCGACGGCGAGTAGGCGCGCGCGTTCACGTGGTTCGGCCGGCCGCAACGCGATCAGCTCCGGCGGCAGCGCGAAGTCAAAAAGGTCGACGCGCATGGGCCATGGCATGTGTCATCCCAGGCGCCTCGTCGGGGTCGCGCTCAGCTGATCGTGGCGGACACGATCTTATCGGGATCGCGCACCGGTTCGCCGCGCTTGATCTTGTCGACGTTCTCCATGCCCGACGTGACCTTACCCCACACCGTGTACTGCTTGTCGAGGAAGCCGGCGTCGCCGAAGCAGATGAAGAACTGCGAGTTGGCGGAGTCCGGGCTCTGCGCGCGGGCCATCGAGCAGGTGCCCCGGTCGTGGTGCTCGGCATTGAACTCCTGCTTGAGGTTCGGGTACTTCGAGCCACCGGTGCCGGTCCCGTTGGGACAGCCGGTTTGTGCCATGAAGCCGTCGATGACGCGGTGGAAGACGACACCGTCGTAGAATTTCTCGCCGACGAGCGTCTTGATGTGCTCGACGTGCTTGGGCGCGAGGTCGGGGCGCATCGCAATCACGACCGGACCCTTGGTCGTCTCGAGCGTCAGGGTGTTGCCGGCTTCGGCCATGGATGATCTCCGTTGGGGCTGTATGCGTGAATCTACGACGCGGCCCGCCGTTCCCAGCGAGATGCGATGAAGCGGATGAGGACCGTGCGGCCCGCAATAGCCGCTCCGAACGACGGGGTAAACCTGAGAGGGCGTGGACGGCGACCGCAGTGGCGACGGACTTGGCGGGCGATGCCTCGCCATCGGATCCCCTTCTCACCTCCATATAGGCGGCACGCGGTTGGCTGAAGACGGTGCCGTCTCACCGAAAGCTCATCCGAACGGCGATCCCTTGATCGCCGTTAAGCGGATATGTGCCGCTGGTGAGTGAACACGCCACGTCGCCGAGCTTGTTGCTGGGCAGGATCGGCGACGGGTAGATCGACGGGGCGCGGGTTCGGCGAAGGCCGCCGCGAAAGGCGGACGTGGCACGAGGAGCCCAACCCGCCGCAGGGACGACCTACTTCGCCATCTTCATGGACACGATCTTGTCGGGGTTGTCGACCGAGCCGCTCTGGCCATCACCCTTCTTGACCTTGTCGATGTTGCCCATGCCCGAGATCACCTGCCCCACGACGGTGTACTTGTTGTCGAGGAACGAGGCCGGTGCGAAACAGATGAAGAACTGCGAATTGGCCGAGTTCGGATCGCTGGTGCGGGCCATGCCCACCGTGCCGCGAACGAAGGGCTCGGACGTGAACTCGGCCGGTAGGTTCGGCTCCTTGGAACCGCCGCCACCGGTGCCGGTCGGGTCGCCGGTCTGGGCCATGAAGCCATCGATGACGCGGTGGAACTTCAGGCCGTTGTAGAAGCCGGCACGCGTCAGCTTCTCGACCTGCGCCACCGCCTTCGGCGCGAGGTCCGGCCGCAACTGGATCGTGACCTTGCCGTCCTTGGTGGTCAGGACCACTTGGTTCGACGGGTCGGGCGCGGGCGCCGCCAGGCCACAGGATCCGGCGAGGATGATACCGGCGAAGGCGCCGGCTAGGGCGCGACGATCGAGCAGCATGCGTGATGAATCCTTGAAGAGCGGCCGGGGGCGCGGCTTAGCGGGCGACGGCCTTCTTGGCAAGCGCGGCCGCGACCGGCGGCGGGACGAAGGGCGTGACGTCACCTCCCATCCGCGCGATCTCCCTGACCAATGTCGCGGTGATGTGACGGACGCTCCGCTCGGCCGGCAGGAAGAGCGTCTGCACCTCCGGCGCCATGACGGCGTTCATACCGGCCATGGGCATCTCGTAATCGAGGTCGGTGCCGTCGCGGAGCCCCCGGATAATGGCGATGGCGCCGTGCGCGCGGGCGGCGTCGACGCTGAGGCCGTCGTAGGTGACGACGCTCAGCGCGCCCCGGGGGAAGTTGTGGGCGCAACTCGACTCGATCAGCGCGCGCCGCTCGGCGACGTCGAACATGGGCTGCTTGCCCGGATGGACACCGATCGCCACGACCACGCGGTCGAACAACCTGGCGGCGGCGGCCAGCATCGCCACGTGGCCGTTGGTGACGGGATCAAACGAGCCCGTGTAGAGGGCGGTGCGGGTGACTCGATCTCTTGTCCCGTCCATCAAAGCTCCGTCGGGTCGCCGGCGCCGGCGCCGCCGCCGTCCACCTCGCTCGGCACCTCCTCCTCGCCCGGGATGCGCTCGACGGAGACCACCTCCTCCTTCGCGCCCGTGTTAAAGACGATGACACCTTGTGTCCCGCGCCCGGCGACGCGGATGCCATCGACCGGCACGCGGATCAGTTGCCCGCCGTTGGTCACCAGCATCAGGCCGTCGCTGTCCTCGATGGGGAAGGACGCGACCAGCTTGCCGTTGCGGGCGTTGACCGCCATCGCGACGATGCCTTTGCCGCCGCGCCCGGTGATCCGGTACTCGAACGACGAGGTCCGCTTGCCGTAACCATTGGCCGAGACGGTCAGGATGATCTGCTCGGAAGCCCCCATCTCACCGTAGCGCTCGGTCGACAGGCTGGCGGGTTGCACCGCCTCCGGCTCCAGGCCCTCGGCGGCGGCCTCGTCTGCCACGGCTTCCGTCGTCGAATCGGCGTTCAGCTCGCCGGCCACCGCGCGGCGCATCTTGAGATAGGCCAACCGCTCCCCGGCGTCCGCCGTCATGTGACGCAGGATGGACAGGCCGATCACGCGATCGCCCTGCCCCAGCGTGATGCCGCGCACGCCCATCGAATCGCGGCCCTTGAACACGCGGACATCGGTGACGGGAAAACGGATGCACTGCCCGTTCTGCGTGGTGAGCAGCGTATCATCGGTGTCGCGACAGATCTGCACGTCGACGATGTCGTCGCCGGGGTCGAGTTTCATCGCGATCTTGCCGGCACGGTTCACCTGCGCGAAGTCGGACAACTTGTTGCGACGGACGGTGCCGCGCGTGGTGGCGAACATGACGTCGAGGTTCGCCCAGCTGTCCTCGTCCTCGGGCAGCGGCATGATGGTGGTGATGCGCTCGCCCTGCTGGAGGGGCAGCATGTTGACCAGCGCCTTGCCCCGCGCCTGCGGCGCCGCCAATGGCAAGCGCCACACCTTCTCCTTGTAGGCTTGGCCGCGCGAGGAGAAGAACAGGATCGGCGTGTGGGTGTTGGCGACGAACAGGCGGGCGACGAAATCCTCGTCGCGGGTCTGCATGCCGGAGCGACCCTTCCCGCCGCGTCGCTGCGCCCGGTAGGTCGAGAGCGGCACCCGCTTGACGTAGCCACCGTGCGACACGGTGACGACCATGTCCTCGCGGGCGATCAGGTCCTCGTCCTCGACGCCGTCGACCGCGTCCAGGATGATCGAGCGGCGCGGTGTCGCGTGGGCCGCCTTCACGGCCAGCATCTCGTCCTTGACGATGCCGAAGAGCCGCGTGCGCGAATGGAGGATCTCAAGGTAGTCGGCGATCTCGGCGGCGAGCTTGTTGAGGGCGTCGGCGATCTCGTCGCGGCCGAGCGCGGTGAGCCGTTGCAGCCGCAACTCCAGGATGCCGCGCGCCTGCGCCTCGGACAGGCGGTACAGGCCGTCCTCGTCGAGCGCCGAGCGCGGGTCGGCGATGAGGGCGATGAGCGGCGCCATGTCCTTCGCCGGCCAGGCGCGCGTCATCA
>CAXSDP010000002.1:89101-117114 GCA_964235705.1 uncultured Beijerinckiaceae bacterium
CACCACGTCGGAATTGGCATCGCGCTTCAGTTCGATGACGATGCGCATGCCGTCGCGGTCCGACTCGTCGCGAAGGTCGGAGATGCCTTCGAGCCGTTTCTCGCGGACGAGTTCGGCGATCTTCTCGATCAAGGTCGCCTTGTTCACCTGGTAGGGGATCTCGGTGACGATCAGCGCTTCGCGCTCGCGGCGCAGCGTTTCCACCCCGACCTTGGCGCGCACCACCACCGAGCCGCGCCCGGTCATGTAGGCGGAGCGGATGCCGGCCCGCCCGAGGATCGAGCCCCCCGTCGGGAAGTCGGGACCCGGCACCAGTTCGACCAGCTCCTCCAGGCTCATGTCCGGCCGGTCGATGAGGGCCACCGCGGCGTCGATGACCTCGGCGAGGTTGTGCGGCGGGATGTTGGTCGCCATGCCGACGGCGATGCCGCCGGCCCCGTTGACGAGCAGGTTGGGGAAGCGCGCCGGCAGCACGACCGGCTCGCGCTCCTTGCCGTCGTAGTTGGGCTGGAAGTCGACGGTGTCGGCGTCGATGTCGGCGATGAGGGCGAGGGCCGGCTTGGCGAGGCGCGACTCGGTGTAACGCATCGCGGCGGCGGGATCGCCGTCGACGGAGCCGAAGTTACCCTGCCCGTCGATGAGGGGGAGCCGCATGGAGAAGGGCTGCGCCATGCGCACCAGCGCGTCGTAGATCGCGGAGTCGCCGTGCGGATGGTATTTGCCCATGACGTCGCCGACGATGCGTGCGGATTTGACGTATGGACGATCGGGAAGGTGATTGTTCTCCTGCATCGAATGCAGGATCCGGCGATGCACCGGCTTCAAGCCGTCCCGCACGTCGGGCAACGCGCGGCTGACGATCACGCTCATCGCGTAATCGAGATAGCTCCTGCGCATCTCGTCGGAGATGGAAACGGGGCGGATGTCGAGACCGCCGGAACGCGGATCGTCGTTATCGTCGGCCAAGAACGCGGAATCCAAAGTTTGGGAACATCATGATGTTCCTACAGGAACGGTCTAGGGAACGCCAGTTTCAACGGCCGGTCCACGATCGTTTCATCCCGCGATCGTACTAAAGCGCGTCGGACTCCCGCGGCTTCCGTTCGCGGCGTCGTATGAGGTCGGCGAGGAAGGCGTCGAACGAGGCCTTGGCCACGGCGGTGCGCCAGCAGTCGGGATTGCCGCAGGCGTAACCGTCCAGCACACTCGGGGCGATCGTCGCCTCGCAGCGGCACACGCCCCTGGATGCGGCATCCTCGGACGCGTCGTCGCGCGTCATGTCGGTCTTGTCGATCATCGGGGCGTCACCGGGGTTGGAGGATGGTTGGTCGGCGATCACGGACGTGCCGCCTTGGCGCGGACCGCCTCGACCAGCGTCGGCGGCGCGGCGCGCAGGTCACGGGCGAGCCCTTGCAGGTTCTGGTCCTTGGAAGTCGCCACCATCCGCTCCGCCAAGCCTTCGATCAGCCGGTGCAACGGTCATTCCAGCGAAGAATCGGTCGCATCAGGCATCCAGCCCCCGCATCGTCCGACTCCCGAAAGGCTCTAGATGCCGGAACCGCCGGCCTCCTCGTCGTTGCGTGGCAGCGGCGGCAGGTGGGGCTTCAGGCCCGGTCCGCGGACGGGCGGTATCGACGCCGGCAGCGGCATCCAGAACGACACTTCCCAATCATCGTAGAAAATCGCGCAGTCATGACTCGACTCTGTCGACACCCAGCACGGCTCGGCGGTGGCCTTGCCGGGCGTCGTCCAGCGCACGACGTCCACGTCTGCCGGTCCTTGCTCGCCGGCGCGGGTGACGACCAGGATGCGCGTTCCGTCCTTGGGCGCGCTCGCCATCAGACTCCAGCCCTTCAACGCGTCATCGCTCATCGGTGAGGCCTCCCTTACCATGACGACGCCGCCCCAAAGCGGGGGGCAAGGGCGCCGCCTTGGTTTCAAACCACGTCGCCTTAACGTGACAGCGAGGCGAACGCGTTGGCGACGTGCGAATAAAGTTCGAGGTCGCGTTCGAGCAGGAGTTCGACGTCGCGGATCTCCCGCAGCCGCGCGCCGAGTTCCGTCACGCGGGAGTACTCCGTCATCACCGGCACCGACGCCTCGTCCAATCCCAGCAGCTGGCAGAGCCCGTGGGAGAAGTCGGTCGCTTCCGATCGCAAGCCGACGATCTCGAAGGCGGCGAGCGAACCCAGCGCCGTGGCGACGCTCGTGGAGGTGGGCAGCTCGTCCATGGTGGAGGCGGTCATCTGGCGCACCACCGGGTTCGCGAGGATACCGAAAACCTCCGGCGACGCGCGCTTGAAGAACCTCTTGACCGATGCTTCGTCGAAGCGCTGGATTTCCTCCAGTTCCGCGATCACGGGCGCGAAGCTTATGGTGTCACGCGGCCCGAGCAGTTCCTGGGCCTGCGCGCCGACGTTCTTCAGGATGATCAAGCGTTCCGCGAGTTCGTCGTAAGGGTCGCGGAACATCGCGATCGCCTTGATGTCCTGGGTGAGATAGTACTCGAAGTTCTTGACGAGTAGGCGCCCGCTGATGAACAGCGACTTGCTCTTGTTGTTGAATGTTTGCGTCGACGTCTCGAGTCCCTGACGGTCGATGCCCTTGTACCAGTACTGGAAGCGCGACTGCAGGGCGTCGTCGATCCGCCAGAGCGGGAGCAGGTGGGTTTCCAGGCGGAACATGGTCACGTCGGTGAACATGTCCGCCCTCCGGCGACGATAAACGATCAGTCCCGTCGCCGCGTCCAGGATCTCGAGGTCGGCGTGGGACGCGAGGTCGGGGATGATGTCGGCGCCGATGTTGAAGCCGCACAAACCGGTGTGGCGGCCGGCGGCCACGATCGCGGGACGCTGCTCGTTCGCCGTCACCGTCGCGAGCTCGACGCCGTTCGCCTTGACGTGCACGGAGGCCGCCGTGCCCGCGGAATCCGGGACGACGTAGAGCTTGATCGTCGAGCCTTGATCTTCCTCAACACTGAAAAGCATGAAGTCGGTCTGGCCTTAGGGTAGGTCGGGTGGCGCGACGCGCGACCATACCCTGATACGGGGTGACCGACGCAAAGGAAAGCCGGCGCCGGTGCGGCTGGGCCGGATCCACGAAGAGGTTTGACGGGACGCTTGGGGAACTTTGGCGGCGGAGCTTTGGTCGGAGTGGCGGGATTCGAACCCACGACCCCTTGTCCCCCAGACAAGTGCGCTAACCGGGCTGCGCTACACTCCGACTGCCGCCCTTATAGAGAAGCCCTGCCGCCTCTGCAAACGACCCCGGGGCGGAAAAGCGAGTTTGGCCATGATTCGTCCGGGCCGCCCGCTCATCGAACGGCCCGTAGGATGGCGAGGCATTCCTCCACGATCGCCAGGGCCTCGCGCATGGCGCCATCGTCGTCGGACATCGCCGCGCGCGGATCGGGTATGGCGGAAGCCGATGCGGCCAGCGCCGGATCAAGTGGCGCGATGGGAAACGTGTCGGGGGCCGATCCTGCTTGACGATCGTCGTCATGCCGCGCCGGGTCACGGGTCGCCTCCGCGCCGATCGGTCGGAGGCCGTCATCCTCCCCATCGGGATCCTCGACGAGCCGAGGCTCGGCGCCGAAGGACGAGCCTTCGCCGCTCAAGCGCCTCACACCCTGCTCCTTCAGCAAGCGTTGGACGCCCTTGATCGTGTACCCTTCCTCGTAGAGGAGCTGCCGGATCGTGCGCAGCAGCACCGTGTCGGCGGGACGGTAATAGCGTCGGCCACCCGCCCGCTTCAGCGGACGGATCTGCGGGAAACGCGTTTCCCAGAAACGCAGGACATGCTGCGGTAGCCTGAGGTCCTCGGCGACCTCGCTTATGGTGCGGAACGCGTCCGCGCTCTTCTCCACGGCGCTTCGATCTCCTGTCCGCCGAAGCGCGAGCGATGACCGAGCACCAGCCGCCGGAACCTCGACGATTGCCATGCGCGGGGATCACAATTCACATGTCGTCGACCGGGATCGGCTCGCTGTTCATGTGCGCCTTCAGCACGTTGGACGGTTTGAACACGAGGACGCGCCGCTGCATGATCGGGACCTCGACGCCCGTCTTCGGGTTGCGCCCGATCCGTTCGCCCTTGTCCCGCACGACGAACGAGCCGAACGAGGACAACTTCACCGTTTCCCCGAGCGCAAGGCTGTCGATCATCTCGTTCAGCACCATCTCGACGAGGGTGGCGGATTCCTTGCGGGACAGGCCGACACGCTTGTAGACGGCCTCGGCCAGATTCACGCGCGTCACCGTCTGCGGCACGCTCACGATCGGCGCCTCCGGCTCTCCCGCGTGTCGGGACAAGGGCGGCGCAGTCACCTCCCCTCTCTTCGGCGGGGCGTTTCGCAGGGAGGGTGAAGATGCGTCGGACATAAGATCACCGGTTCTCGGCTGAAGGCCTGTTCGGACCGCACGCGACGACTTGCGCGCACCCCGACGCCGATCCACCGGCGAAACTGAACAAAAACATCAATGGACGCAAGATCTTGACAGCCGAATTAACGCTCGGCTCCAGCTCACCAGCGAATCAGGGCCGCTCCCCAGGTGAAACCACCGCCCATGGCCTCGATCATCACGAGGTCGCCTCGCCTGATGCGCCCGTCCTCGATGGCCACGGACAACGCGAGGGGGATCGAGGCCGCCGAGGTGTTGGCGTGCCGGTCGACGGTGACGACGACCTTCGATGATGCGATGCCAAGCTTGTCCGCGGAGGCGTCGATGATGCGGCGATTGGCTTGATGGGGAACGAACCAGTCGAGGTCCGCCGCGCTCGTGCCCGTCGCGGCGAAGGCGTCGGTGACGACGTCGGTCACCATGCCGACGGCGTGGCGGAAGACCTCCTTGCCGGCCATGCGCAGGTGGCCCGTGGTCCGTGACGTGGAGGGACCGCCGTCGACGTAGAGTTTCTCACGGTGGCGCCCGTCGGACCGAAGGTGCGATGTCAGGACGCCACGATCATGCAACGTGCCCTCGCCCGACCTCGCTTCGAGGATCAGGGCCGCCGCGCCGTCGCCGAACAGGACGCAGGTGGTGCGGTCCTCCCAGTCGAGGAGCCGGGAGAAGGTTTCCGCACCGATCACCAGCGCGCGCCTGTGCGAACCGGAGGAGAGGAATTTGTCGGCGGTCGCCACGGCGAAGACGAAGCCGGAACAGACTGCCTGCAGGTCGAAGGCCGCGCCGCCGGTCATCCCGAGACCGGCCTGGATCTGCGTCGCGACGGAGGGGAACGTGAAGTCGGGCGTCGACGTCGCCACGATGACGAGGTCGATGTCATCGGCCGACAGATGGGCGTTCGCGAGCGCCGCGCGCGCCGCCTTCAGGCCCAGCACAGACGTCGTCTCGTCGGGCGCGGCGATGTGGCGTCGGGTGATCCCGGTCCGCTGGACGATCCACTCGTCCGAAGTGTCGAGCCGCTCCGCGAGATCCTTGTTGGCCACCACGTCGGCGGGAAGGTAGGCCCCGACCCCCGCCACGACGGAGCGCAAACGACGCGAAGGCGATTGTGTCACGTGCGATCGGTCCTCGCGACCTCTAACGGCACCGATACGTCGAATGCCTGATCCCCAACGGCCTGATCCGCCGGCAACGATCCTTTAGGCGAACGGATGGAGGACGTCGAGGCCACCCCTTCGACGCCCTCGGACGACGACGCCGGCGCCAGCATGTCGCGGATCTTGGCGAGCAGATGGTGGTGAACCATGGCGTGCCCCAAATCGATCGCCCTCGCCGTACCAACGTCATCCATGCCACCATGGCTCTTGATGACCACCCCGTTGAGGCCGAGGAACACACCGCCGTTGACGTGGCGCACGTCCATCTGGTCGCGGAGCGCCGTGAAGGCCGGTTTCGCGATCAGGTATCCGATCTTGGCGCGCAACGAGCCGGCCATCGCCGCGCGGATGTACTGGCCGACCTGCCGGGCCGTCCCTTCCGCCGTCTTCAAGGCGATGTTGCCGCTGAACCCTTCCGTGACCACCACGTCGACCGTGCCACGACCGATGTCGTCGCCCTCCACGAAACCGTGGTAGGCGAGCCCGACAGGCTCCGTCTCGCGGAGCAGGCGCGAGGCGGCCCTCACCTCCTCGGCCCCCTTCACCTCCTCGACCCCCACGTTGAGCAGCCCGACCGTGGGACGTTCGACGTCGAGGACGATCCGGGCCATTGCCGCCCCCATGATGGCGAGGTCGACGAGCGTGCGCGCGTCCGCCCCGATCGAGGCGCCGACATCGAGCACGATGGAGCGCCCGCGCATCGTCGGCCAGATCGCCGCGATCGCCGGCCTGTCGATTTGGTGCATCGTGTGCAGGCACACCTTGGCCATGGCCATCAATGCGCCGGTGTTGCCGGCGGACACGGCGACATCCGCCTTCCCCTTTTTCACCGCGTCGATCGCCAGCCACATCGACGAATGGCGCCGGCCGGCGCGCAAGGCTTGGCTCGGCTTGGCGTCCATCGCCACCGCGATGTCGGTATGGTGGATGGTGGAGGCGGCGGCGAGCGCCGGACACGCGGCAAGCAACGGGGCGATCTCGCCCTCCCTGCCGACGAAGACGAAGCGGAGGTCGGGATGACGCGAAAGCGACAGCGCGGCACCGGCCACGATCACGGACGGACCGTGATCGCCGCCCATGGCGTCGAGGGCGATCCTCACCGGCGCCGTCATCGCGTGACCGAGCCGCCGCTGTGCGTGCGGCGGCGAGTCGTGGCGTACTGGGCAGCCACGATCACGGCCGATCCTTGAGGCGGGCGAGTTCGGCGAAGGCGGTCGGCTCCGGGGCGTCATCATGTCCGACGATGCCGTCGAACGCGACACCAGGCTTCCTCGGATAAGGATCGAGCGCCAGCACCAGGAACTCCAAGGCGACGGCGCCGAGATCGATCTTTCCATCGAGGATCGGATCGGGTGGGTCGGGCTGATCGTCGCCGAGGGCGGGCGGGGGCGCCGCCACGCGCGAGGGGCGCGCGCGCCGCTCCGGCTCGCCGTGACGAGCGCGCCGAGGAATGTCGGCCTCGTACCAATCATCGAGCGCCCCGGCCGTCGGGGCGAAGGTGAGGTCGATGTCCTGGGCTAGATCGCCCTCGAAGGGCTCGAGGCTGACGACGCAGACCTGCGTCACGCGCGCCACGAGGTCGCCGACGACCTCGACGCGTCCCCCGACCCTCGGCGTGATCTTGTAGGTCACGCGCAGGCTCGAGACGGAAGGCAGTCCGCATTCGGCGGCGATCGCCGAATAATCGGACGCCGCCGGTTCGATCGTCACCGAAACACCCTTCGCCGGTACGCTCGCGACGTCGAGTGGGCGAGAAAAGGCTCGGGGGCGGGGAGGCATCATGGAGTCGTGCGGTGCTGCCGTCTTCATGGGATGTGTCTTAGATTCCAGTGGTCTCGACGCTGGGGATCCGAGGCGTCCTGTTGTCGTCGCGCGCCGCGTAGGCAGCGGGGTCGGCTAATGGAAGCGCGCCATCCACGAAGGCTTGCGACTCCACGAAAGCTTGAAACGGTACATCGTCGAGGCGGATGGCACAGGCCGACACGTAGCGTGACAACGCGACACCATCGTGGCACCCGGCGTACACGTTGCGCGCCAAGACCCGCGCCAGCGTATCGGATCGGAACGCATCCTCGTAGGCGGCGCACCGTCCGCCGAAGGCCTCCGCCATCACCTTCATGCGCTTAGGCACGCTCGTGTCACCAACCCCCATCTCGCGCAGCATGCGATCGAAATGCGCGAACACGGTGTCGACGAGGTGCTGCGCCATGTCAGGACCCGGCGTGGGAGCGTCCCGCAAGCGGCGCAACACGAGGGCGGCGTGCAACGTCAGGCACTCGAACCGGCCCTCGAACGTATCTGGTACGGCGAGATCGGCGTACAAGGCCGGTTGACGAGCGGCGGCGACGATCGCGCGGTACAATCGATCAACGACGAGGGTGTTGGTGGAGCGGCGAAACAGACCGAGGATCATCGAGCGGGACTCGCGCCTTTGACACCTTTTGGCCACTAGCGGTGGGCCAGCAACGTCGTTCGGCTTCCGCGGATGACACGGCCTGCTAAGACCATCGACCGACGAGACACGCACGGGAGGGCGACTTGGCCTCACGCGACTTGAACTCACGCGGCTCGGCCTCACCTTGCTTTCGTCACAAGCGGGGGTTAGGCATCGGAGGCGTCGAACGCAAGCGAAAGTTTCGATCGGTGAACGCACCGGGGCGAACCTGCCGACGCCGTCGCGTTCCGTCGAAGATGCTCCGCCGAAGATGAGGTCGTCATGCAAGCCACCCTCGCCGCCTCGACCTTGGCGGCGCGATCGGGCCTGGGGTCGTCGAACCTGGGGCGATCGGACCTTGGCGGTTCGGTGACGAAGCGTGGCGCGGCAGCCGCTTTGGTCTCGACGCCCGCTCGCTTCGCGGCGCTCGCCCTTGCCTGCGGCCTGCTCGGCGGCTGCATAGGTTACGACGGTGACATCCAGCACGGCTACCAGTTCGACCAGCAAGCGGTCGCCGACGTCAAGACTGGTCAGACCGCCGAGCAAATCCTGGTGGCGCTCGGCTCCCCCTCGACAACCTCGACCGTGGGCGGCGACGCTTGGTACTACATCTCGCAGAAGACGACCCGCGCGGTCGCCTTCATGTCGCCCAAGATCACCGACCGACACATCTACGCCGTCTACTTCGACAAGGGCAAGAAGGTCACGCGGGTGGCGAACTACGGCCTACAGGACGGCAAGGTCGTGAACTTCGCCGGCGGCGCGACGCCGACGCTCGGTGCCGACGGCACGTACTTGAAGAGCTTGTTCTTCAACTTCAACCCGCTCGGCGGCCTACTCCAGAAGAGCTGAGCACGCGGCTCGAACGACAGGGGCCTCGCCGGAACGCTAGCTTGCGCCTTTGACAGGTCACCGCCTCAGAGCGGTGGCTCATAACTCGTGATCTCGATCCCGAAGCCGGACAGGCCGACGTAGGTGAGCGGCGTCGAGGTTCGCAAGCGGATGGAGATGACGCCCAAGTCCCGTAGGATTTGCGCGCCGAGGCCGACTTCGCGCCACTGTTGCGTCCGCAGCGTTTCCGAATCGACCGCTTGGAAACCCGATCGCACAGGAACACCTGCCGCGCCTTCGCGCAGGTAGATCAGGACACCACTTCCCTCGGCGCGGAAGCGGGCTAGGACTCGCCTGATCTCCGAGCCACCCTTGATGACGTCGGCGACGATGTCCGCCCGGTGCAGCCGGGTCGGAACGTCACGACCATCGCCGAGATCACCGTGCACGAAGGCGAAATGCTGGACCGGATCGAAGCTCGTCACATAGACGTAGCCGGTAAGCTTGCAACCATCGGCCTCGACCGGAAAGGTCGCGATGCGCTCGACGAGTTTCTCGCGCGCCTGCCGGTAGGCGATCAGGTCGGCGACCGAGATGCGTTTGATCCCGTGCCTCTCGGCGAAAGCCGTGATCTGCGCGCCGACCATCACGGTGCCGTCGTCGTTGGCCAGTTCGCAGATAACGCCAACCGGTGGGAGGTTGGCGAGGCGGCACAGATCGACCGCCGCCTCCGTGTGGCCGGAGCGCATCAGGACGCCTCCTTCCCGCGCGATGAGCGGGAAGACGTGTCCTGGCCGGACGAAGTCGCCCCAGCCCATGTTCCCGTTGGCGAGCGCGCGGACCGTGTTGGTGCGCTGCTCGGCGGAAATGCCGGTGGTCAATCCGTGGCGCACGTCGACGGTGACGGTGAACGCTGTGCCGAGCGGCGCGTCGTTGGCGGCCACCATCGGGGAAAGGTGCAGGCGCTTGGCATCGTCCAACGTGATCGGCGCGCAGACGATGCCGCAGCAGTGGCGCACGATGAAGGCCATCTTCTCCGGCGTGCAGAGCGAGGCGGCGCAGACGAGGTCGCCCTCGTTCTCCCGGTCATCATCGTCGGTGACGATAATGAGTTCGCCTCGCGCGATGGCCTCGATGGCCTGCGCTATGGAGGAAACGACCGAGTGGGAATGGGTTGACACGAGAACCTCTTCGTCAAACAGGCGGCTTCACGGTTCCACGCGACGGTCATCGCGAGGACCAAGCGGCCTAAACCTCGGGCGGTGCGGCTGGATCATGCCCTCGGAAAGCCCTAAAACCGAGGGAAAGGGCGAATGCCGAGGGATCCTTGGCATGTGGCTGCACGCGACTGGCTGCACGCGATCGCCTGCACGTCGGGCGAAGGTCCCGGCGCTTCCATTCGTTGGCCTAGGAGATGGCATGAAGGGTGCTCGATTTCCATCTTTGCTGGGCACGTTCACTTTCGCCGGCCTCCTCGCACTATGCTGCGGATCCGTTGCGGGAGGACAAGTGGCCGGGGGGCGTTGCGGCGACCGGGGCTTCGGGGGCGTAACCTACACCGTTTGCGTCGTTGACACCGCGACCGACACACTATCCCTATTCCTTCAGGACCCGGGCGGCCGGCCCTACGCCACCTTCGAGCAACTCGCCGCCAGTCTCGCCCAAACGCGGAGGCGGCTGGTGTTCGCGATGAACGCCGGCATGTTCCAGACCGATCTGTCGCCGGTCGGCCTGTACGTCGAGGGAGGCGCGACGCGTCACGCCGCCAACACCCGGGACGGTCCGGGCAACTTCCACATGAAGCCCAACGGGGTGTTCTACTTCGGTCCCGACGGCGCGGGCGTGATGGAAACCACGCGCTTCCTGGACGCGCACCTCCATCCCGCCTTCGCCACGCAATCGGGCCCGATGTTGGTGATCGATGGGGCGATCCACCCGAAGATCCAGCCCGATGGCACCTCGCTGAAGGTGCGCAACGGCGTCGGCGCGCGCGATCACCACACCGTCGTCTTCGCGATCTCGAAGGAGCCGGTCAGCTTCCACCAGTTCGCCGACCTGTTCCGCGACGGGCTCGGTTGTCCCAACGCGCTGTTCCTCGATGGCACGGTATCGGCCCTCTACGCACCCGGCATCGGGCGCTCGGACCAATGGCAACCGGTCGGCCCGATGGTGGGCGTCACGGAAGCCCAGCCCTGACGCGTGACGGGCGCGATTAGGTCCAATACAGGATGCGGGCGGACGGCAGCCGTTCGCCGAGCAGGCGGGTCAACTCGGCCCGCATCTCCTTCATCAAGCTCGCGGGATAAACGTGCTTGACCGAGCCGAACTTCGTCAGCTTGCGCGAGCGTTGCGCCTCGTCCATCTCGAGCTTGGAGCCGGGATACCAAGCCCGCAGCATCGCCTTCGACTTTGGCGTGAAGCGATGGGTGATCAACTCGGCGGTGAGGTCGAGGTCGGGCACGCCGGCGAGCGCATCCGCCGTCATCGCGAACAGGTCGGCGTAGCCCTCACGCCAATTCTCGACCGGCTGGATTGGAGCCACCGTCAAGCCAACGCGATAGCCGTCCCGCGCGAGGCGGCCGAGCGCCTCCAACCGCGCGGCGAGCGCGCTGGTGCCACCCTCGAATCGCAGGAGGGACTGGGCGTTGACCGACATGCGCACCCGCGTCTTGCGCCGGTGGTCGAGGCCGATCAGCGGCTCGACGGCACCGAACTTCGTCGTGAAGCGCAGCTGGACGTCGGCGTCCCAGGCGCCGAAGAAGGTCACGGCCCGCGCCAAACTGCCGGTGAGGTGCTCCACGCCGAGCGGATCGGCGTAGCAAGAGGCCTCGAACGTGGTGCCCTCGTGCGCCCGCTCCACCGACCCCGACGTCACGGCGCCCTTGCCGAGGTAGGAGGCGAGTCCGTCCAGGATCTGGTCGATGTTGGCGTAGACGCGGGTGATCGGGGGCCCGCCGAGCGAACCGGCGAGGTAACAATATTGACAATGGGCCGGGCAACCCTCGGCGAGGTCGAAACGCCAATCCGCCGAGGGCGGAATCGACTGCAAACGTCGCTTGGCTTCGGAGGCGATCACCACCGCGAGCGTCGATTTGGCGCGCACGTAATCGGCACGAGGATCGACGCCGCCGACGAGGCCGGTAAGCCTGTCGTTGGCAAGTTCGACGATTTCGGCGCCCCCGCGCGCCGCGCGCTCCACGATCGCGCGGCCATACGCGAGATCACGGGCCGAACGCGTGACTAGGACCCGCTTCGGCATCCACAACCGGACCGATGAAGGGGTGGCGGGATGGGGCCGGGTATCCGGCGGAGGCATGGCTTCTGCGAGGGTGGTTATCATGAGGTGCGAACGCGAATCGATGGCGAGGGCGTTCCATCGGCGATCGCGCGAATCGTCGCCGTTCAGTCCCGCAGGAGCGCCGATGGTGAAACCCTGTCGTCGGCGCATGTTCCCATCGCGACAAGTTCGAGGGGCCACGAGCAAGGTCCATCCGCCGATCCTCGTCACGGTCGTTCTGGCAGGCGTCGTCTTCTTGAACCAATGGGCGCAGCAGACTTGACTCGTACCAAGCGTCGCGGCGGCGGTCTTCAGCCCGGAGCCGCCCGCCGCGCGACCCGACAGCATCGCCACCGGTCGGATCATCGGCGGCGTCGCGGGCTTCATCGGCGTCCTCGCGCTGATACGGCGGCCGTGCCCGCGTTCACCGGCGACCACGACCTCTTCGCCGCACGCTGCAGAGCGATCGGTGTCGCGATCTCGTAGGTCGCGTGACTCGGGTTCAAGGCGATCAGCCGGCCAGGGACGCCACCGCCGCGCGCGTCGCTTCGGCCTTGGACAAGGCGACATGGCTCGGCGCAGGGCGCCTTCCGATCGGGACCACCCTGGTGACGGTGTTGGGCGAGGTCGCGAGGCGAACCGTTCTCGCTGACGGGTCAGTCCAGCGGCCCACCGTCCGGCCCGCTCACGCGCGCCTCGCCGTTCTGCCCCCGATGACGCAGGAAATGATCGGCCAGCACGCAGGCCATCGTCGCTTCGCCCACTGGAACGGCGCGGATGCCGACGCAAGGGTCGTGACGACCCTTGGTGACGATCTCGGCCTGCTCGCCGGTTCGCGTGATCGTTTGACGCGGCTTGAGGATGGATGACGTCGGTTTGACCGCGAAACGGGCGACGATCGGCTGTCCCGTCGATATCCCGCCCGCGATGCCACCTGCATGGTTGGACAGGAACAATGGCGCGCCGTCGTCGCCCATCCGCATCTCGTCGGCGTTCTCCTCGCCGCGCAGGGCGGCGGCGGCGAATCCCTCGCCGATCTCCACGCCTTTGACGGCGTTGATCGACATGAGGGCACCGGCGAGGTCGGCGTCGAGCTTGGCGTAGAGCGGCGCTCCCCACCCCGCCGGAACCCCTTCGGCCACCACCTCGAGCACGGCACCGACCGAGGAGCCATCCTTGCGGATCGCGTCGAGATAACGCTCGAAGTCCCGTGCCGCGACCGGATCGGGGCAGAAGAACGGGTTGCGCGCGACCTCGTCCCAATCCCAGCGGTCGCGATCGACGACGTGGGGACCCATCCGCACCAGCGCCCCACGAATCGTCACGCCCGGCACGATCCTGCGCGCAATGGCGCCCGCCGCGACCCGCGCGGCCGTTTCCCGCGCCGACGACCGGCCGCCGCCGCGATGGTCGCGGATACCGTATTTGGCGTCGTAGGCGTAGTCGGCGTGGCCCGGACGATAGCTGTCCTTGATCGCGTCGTAGTCCTTGGACCGCTGGTCCTCGTTGGCGATCAGCAGGGTGATCGGTGTGCCGGTCGTCACCTGCTCGCCATCGGGACCGGCCACGACGCCCGACAGGATCTGGACCGTGTCGGACTCGCGGCGCTGCGTGGTGAAACGGGATTGGCCCGGCTTCCGTTTATCGAGGAAGCCCTGGATGTCGGCTTCGGTCAGCGGGATCAGGGGCGGGCATCCGTCGACGACGCAGCCGATCGCCGCCCCATGGCTCTCCCCAAAGGTCGTCACTCGGAAAAGGTGGCCGAACGTGTTGTGGGACACAGCGAGGTTCTATCGGGGAGTTTTGGTTTCCTCGCGGCCGCTCGAGGCGGGAACGCGGGGGAGCCCTAATCCTTGAGCAGCGCGCCCATGTCCGGGGCGGCGGGGTTTTTCATGCCGACGATGTGGTAGCCGGCGTCGACGTGCAGGATCTCGCCGGTGATGCCCCTGGAAAAGTCCGACAGGAGGAAGGCCGCCGTCTCGCCGACTTCGTCCGTCGTGACCGAGCGGCGCAGCGGGGCGTTGTACTCGTTCCATTTCAAAATGTAGCGAAAGTCGCCGATACCGGAGGCGGCCAACGTCTTGATCGGTCCGGCGGAGATGGCGTTGACCCTGATGTTCTTCTCGCCGAGGTCGGCGGCGAGGTAGCGCACGGAGGACTCCAACGCCGCCTTGGCCACGCCCATGACGTTGTAGTGCGGCATGTACTTCTCGGCGCCATAGTAGGTCAGGGTCAGCATGGAGCCGCCCTTCGTCATCAGCTTCTCCGCGCGTTGGGCGACCGCCGTGAAGGAGTAGCAGGAGATCAGCATGGTCATGCTGAAATTCTCCGCCGTCGTGTCGACGTAACGGCCGGTCAGCTGCTCGCGGTCGGAGAAAGCGACGCAATGGACGATGAAGTCGAGCGCGCCCCATTCCTCCTCCACCACCTTGAAGACGGCGTCGATGGAGGCGGCGTCGGTGACGTCGCAGTGGCCGACCACCTTGGCACCAAGCTCGTCGGCCAGCGGACGCACGCGTTTGCCGAGTGCCTCGCCTTGATAGGTGAAGGCGAGCTCGGCGCCGGCCTCGGCCGCTTGCTTGGCGATCCCCCAGGCGATCGAGCGGTTGTTGGCGACACCGAGCACGAGCCCGCGTTTACCCGCCAGCAAGCCTCCCGCCTTGGTTAGTTCCGCCTTGTTTAAATCCGCCTTGGCCGGTCCCGCCTTGGCCGACGCGGTCACGAGTCCCGGTTGGGTCATCCTAGATCCGGTTGAAGTGCTTCGAAACCCGTTTGGACGGGTGACATCCGACGTCGCGTTTAAGCGTACCGTCCGTCGAGCGCAAGGCCGCAGCCTCACCCTCGGCGAAATGGGGCACCGTCGAAAAACTCTTTAGGCATCCCCTCCAAACAGGGTTACTTTTTCGTTAATGCTACATCGGGTCCGAGTCTTCCGTCGTAGGAGGAAGCCTCTGGATCCAGGCATGGACATGGCGGGAGGGGTCGGGTGACGGTCCGGTCGACACTGCGGGAGGATATCAACGCGTTGACGCCGCGCCTGCGTCGTTACGCTCGTGCGCTGGCGACCGGCGGGGCCGGATCGAGCGAAGTGGCCGACGACATCGTCCATGCCACGTTGATGAGGGCGATAGGATCCAGGCAAATCGGCGTGCCGACTGACAGGATCGTCAGGATCTACGCCACCGTGACGCAACTCCATCGTGAGGTCGCGGCGTCCGGATGCCAGGTACTGGCGGCCGGCGTCGGACGGCCGTCCGCCTCGGGGACGAGCCTCGCGCCACACGCCGCGCGCCCCACCAAGATGGCGACCGCCTTGATGAACCTGCCGCTGGCGGACCGCGAGGCGCTCCTCCTCGTCGTCGTGGAAGGCTTCGACTACGGCGACGCGGCGCGCATCATCAGGATCTCCCGCAGCCAGCTCCTGGGCCGCTTGACCCAGGCGCGCACGGCGTTCGACAAGCAGCTCGGAACACGAGTCGAAGCCGCGCCGCGCATGCGGACGGCCTCGCACCTGCGGCTCGTGACCTGAGATGGGCCTGACCGAAAGCCACGTCGCCGAAGCCGACCTTCACGCCTTCGTCGATGGACGCCTCACCCTGGATCGACGCGCGGACGTCCTGCGCCTCCTCTCGTCGTCCCGGGCCGACCGGGCCCTGATCGAGGCGTGGCAGGATCAGAACGACGCCCTGCGAGGCGCTTTCGCCGGCGTCGAACGAGAGCCGCTCCCTCCCACCCTAAACCTAGCGCCCCTATCCCACTTGCGCCTGGCGGAACCCATCGCGCCCGAACCGGAGCCCGCGCGCTCACGGCAGAACGGCAGGATGTTCGCCGCGCTGGCGACCGCCGCCGTCATCATGGCCGGCTTCGCCGGGGCTTGGACGCTGAGGGACACGTCCGATGGCGACGTCGTCGTCAATGGGGGCTCCCGCACCTCGATCGAGGAGGGACTTGCCAAGAGCGCGGTCGCGGCCCTTGCCAGAGAGGGCGGCCCATCCAAGACCACTCGGCGTCCCGGTGACGGGAGCCTGCCGACGACGACGATCCCGGACCTGGGCCGCAGCGGCTTCGATTTGATCCGGGCGGAAGCGGCGGTGTTGCCGGCCTCGCTCGTGTTCCACTACGAGAACGCCGCCGCCGAGCGGGTCGTCATCAGCGTTGCCCGGGGCGCCAGCGTGCGCGCAAGTTCCGCTCCCGCGCTGATCGGCGGGGCGTGGAGTTGGTACCGGCACGACAAGGCCTATGCCCTCGCCGGCACGATGCCGCCAAGCCGCCTTCACGCCTTGGCGACGACCCTACAAGGTGGCGACGGGGTCGACTAGCGGCACATCGACCCGGCGAGACGTGCGGGCTCGCCGCCTGTACCTGGCCTGCCTGGGCTCCTCGCGAGGTTGCACCATCCCCGCGCACGAAAACGGAATGTCGAGATGAGCACATGCGTGTTGCACGATCGCGCCATCGTCGCTGTCTCAGGCGATGACGCGGAGGGTTTCCTCAATCGGCTCTTCACCAACAACATGCTGGCGATGCGATCCGGCGAGGCGCGCTACGCCGCGCTGCTTTCCCCCCAGGGCAAGCTGTTGTTCGACTTCCTCGTCGTGCGCCGCCCCGGGGCGTTCTGGATCGACTGCCGACGCGAGCAGGCCGCCGCGTTCGCGCGTAAGCTAGAAACGGTCAAGCTTCGCGCGAAGGTCGTGATCGCGGATCAATCGGGGGAGATGGCGGTCGCCGCCCTATGGGGTGGCTCGGTGGGGACCGCGCCGGGCCTCGTATTCCGTGACCCGCGTCATGACGGATTGGGACACCGCATCGTCGCACCCCTCGACGCGTTGGACGGCTTTGAGGGGGACGTCGACGCCTACCAAGCGCATCGCATCGCCCTCGGCGTCCCAGAAGGCGGCCTGGACTTCACCTATGGCGATACGTTCGTGCACGATGCCAACCTCGATCTCCTGCACGGGGTCGACTTCGACAAAGGGTGCTACGTCGGTCAGGAAGTCGTGTCCCGCGTCCATCACCGCAAGTCGGCGCGCAAGCGGGTGGTCAAGATCCACTTCTACGGCGACCCCGCCCCCGACGGCGCCGAACTCATGGCCGGGCCGTTGCGCATCGGCGAGATCACGTCGTGCGCTTCGCACGAGGCCCTGGCGTCGGCGCGCATCGATCGCCTAGCCGAAGCGGCATCCGCCAACGTGCCGGTGACGGCCAACGAGACGCTGGTCGCCGTCACCCTACCCTCTCCGAGCGTCGTGGACACGTCCTCTTCATCATCGAATTAGAGGTTGGAGGCCGCCTAACCGTCATCGCATGGAAAGCATCGGCGATATGATGAACGAGGGTTGATCGCGGACTCAACCCTCCTCCCCTCATGCGCTCCGGGGTCCGCTCAGCTTCAATTTTTGAGCGGGAAATTCGGGACGCTACGAGGCTTGATCTCCTCGACATCGGGACCCGGTTCCTTGGACTCCGTTTCGGCCGCGACGTCCGTGTCCTCGATGGGCCCGACGTCGTCGTCCTCGTCATCCGACGTCCCATCGTCGTCCTTACCTTTCCGAGCCTTGGCGCGCCGTACCTCGGGCTCGGAGCGGACCCGCTTTTTGCTGGCCTCGACGATGTCGCGCTCGGGGCGCGGCAGGACCGGGCCTTCCGGGTAAACGAAGCCGAGCTTCCTCTCGCCATCCTCGCTGGTGGTGACCATGACGCGCACGGTGCCGCCATTCTTCAGGCGACCGAACAACACCTCGTCCGCCAAAGGCGTCTTGATGGCGCTCTGGATGACCCGCGCCATCGGCCGCGCGCCCATCTGCTCGTCGTAGCCGTTCTCGACGAGCCAACGACGGGCCTCGTCCGTCAACTCGATCGACACGTTGCGATCGGCAAGCTGGGCTTCCAGCTGCATGATGAACTTGTCGACCACCTTGACGATCACTTCCTGCGGCAGATGACCGAACGAGACGATCGCGTCGAGGCGGTTGCGGAACTCGGGCGTGAACAGCTTGCGGATCGCCTCCGCATCCTCGCCCACCCGCTTGTTCTGGGTGAAGCCGAAGGCCGAGCGCGCCATGTCCGCGGCGCCGGCGTTCGTCGTCATGATGAGGATGACGTTGCGGAAGTCGATCTGCTTGTTGTTGTGATCCGTCAGCTTGCCGTGGTCCATCACCTGCAGGAGGATGTTGTACAATTCCGGATGCGCCTTCTCGATCTCGTCGAGGAGGAGCACGCAGTGGGGATGTTGATCGATTGAGTCGGTCAACAAGCCGCCCTGGTCGAAGCCGACGTAGCCGGGCGGTGCGCCGATCAACCGAGAGATCGTGTGCCGCTCCATGTACTCGGACATGTCGAAGCGGACGAGTTCGACACCGAGGCTGACGGCGAGCTGGCGCGCCACTTCCGTCTTGCCCACGCCGGTCGGACCCGAGAACAAGTAGGAGCCGATCGGCTTCTCCCCGTCGCGCAAGCCGGCGCGAGCCAGCTTGATGGCCGAGGTCAAGGCCTCGATCGCCGAGTTCTGGCCATAAACGACCCGTTCCAGCGTCTCGGTCAGATGCTCCAGCACCTCCGCGTCGTCCTTGGACACGGTTTTCGGCGGGATGCGGGCCATGGTCGCGATGGTCGCCTCGACCTCCTTGATGCCGATCGTCTTCTTACGCTTGGCCTCGGGCACCAGCATCTGGCTCGCGCCGGTTTCGTCGATCACGTCGATCGCCTTGTCCGGAAGCTTGCGGTCGTGGATGTAGCGCGCGGACAGTTCGACCGCCGCCTTGATCGCCTCGCTGGTGTACTTGACCTTGTGGAACTCCTCGAAATACGGCTTGAGCCCCTTCATGATTTCCACCGCGTCGGGGATCGAGGGCTCGTTAACGTCGATCTTCTGGAAGCGGCGGACAAGCGCCCGGTCCTTCTCGAAGTATTGGCGGTACTCCTTGTAGGTGGTCGAGCCTATGCAGCGCAGCGTACCCTGCGCCAAGGCCGGCTTCAGCAGGTTGGACGCATCCATCGCGCCGCCCGACGTCGCGCCGGCACCGATGACGGTGTGGATCTCATCGATGAAGAGGATCGCGTTCTTGTGGTTCTCGATCTCCTTCATGACCTGCTTCAAGCGCTCCTCGAAGTCGCCGCGATAGCGCGTGCCGGCGAGCAACGTGCCCATGTCGAGCGCGAACACGGTCGCCTCGGCCAGCACCTCCGGCACCTCGTTCTTGATGATCTTGCGCGCCAATCCTTCCGCGATCGCCGTCTTACCGACGCCAGGGTCACCAACCAGCAACGGGTTGTTCTTGTGGCGACGGCACAGCACCTGGATCGTGCGCTGCACTTCGGTCTCGCGGCCGATGAGCGGATCGATACGGCCGTCGCGCGCCTTCTTGTTGAGGTTGACGCAGTAGGCCTCCAGGGCCCCTTCCTTCTTCTTGGGGTCGGCATTCTCCTTGCCGTCCTTGCCTTCACCCTCCTCCTCACTGCCGCGCGACCCCTTGGACGAGTCGGTCAGCCCAGGGCGCTTGGCGATGCCGTGGCTGATGTAGTTGACGGCATCGTAGCGTGTCATGTCCTGCTCCTGCAGGAAGTAGGCGGCGTGACTTTCCCGTTCGGCGAAGATCGCCACCAGGACGTTGGCGCCGGTCACTTCCTCGCGGCCGGAGGACTGCACGTGGATGACCGCGCGTTGAATGACGCGGTTGAAGCCGGTCGTCGGCTTCGCATCCTCGCGCCCGTCGCTGACGAGATTCTCGAGTTCGCGGTCGATGTAGTCGCGGAGGTTCTTCTTCAAGAGGTCGAGGTCGATGGAGCACGCGCGAAGCACGGCGGAGGCTTCGGCGTCATCCGTCAAGCTGAGAAGTAGGTGCTCGAGCGTGGCATACTCGTGATTGCGTTCGTTGGCGATCGCCAGGGCTCGATGGAGCGAGTGTTCTAGGTTGCGGGAGAACGAGGGCATGGCGTCGACCTCTACTTCTTTTCCATGATGCATTGCAGCGGGTGCTGATGCTTTCGCGCGTAGTCCATCACTTGAGTGACCTTGGTTTCGGCGACTTCGTACGTGAAGACGCCGCATTCGCCGACACCATGCTGGTGGACGTGGAGCATGATGCGCGTCGCCTCTTCGGCACCCTTGCTGAAGTACTTTCGCAACACGGCGACCACGAACTCCATCGGCGTGTAATCGTCGTTGAGGAGGAGCACGCGGTACATGCCGGGCTTGCGGGTCTGGGTGCGCGTCCGCGTGATGACGGCCGTCCCGTTGCCGCGCCCCCCGTCCTCCCCGTCCTTCTGAGGATCCTTGGCGGCCCGTGCCGGAGCAACCGGGGTCGGGATGCGCCGATCGGGGATGGTCGAGGACTTGATGACCGAGGACGTCGAATGGGATCGAGCACGTTTCGGGACCCGCGCGGAGGGCCGGTCATCATCAGCCTCGCGTACGTGAAGACGATTGCAATCCGTCAACTCAGCTCTTCCTCACAGTGCTATCGAGATATGCGGCTACGATCTCTGCTTTGCTAGGGCCACGGCCCTATTAGCCGCGACGCATCCCGACGCCGAACCTGTCCCCGCCGGACCACCGGAACCGGGCACGGGTGATGACCGCCACAACGGAGAAAGGCCCGACGGGTGTCGAGCCTTTCAAAACGGGGGGGACTTGTAAAGGGTGCTCGCCAGCGGGTGCACGCGTCGCTTGATCGCGAGCCTCGCTCAGCCCCAGCTCAGCTCTGGATCGCGGCCTTACCCTGCGCCATCGCCGTTTCCATCGGCTTGAAGGCTTCCTTGGACATGTTCTTGTAAAGCTCGCCCATCTTGCTGGCTTGAGCCATGAAGCCTTCGAACTGGGCCTTGGCGAACTCGGACTGCAATTGGATCGCGGTGTCGATCGACTTGACGCCGACGAGCTTCTCCACCAGCGCGGACGTGCTCTCCAACGAGCGCTTCGAGTATTCCGTGGTCTCCGTGGCGATCGCCTGGAGGCCCCTCGTCATGGAGGCGATGGTGCTCGACATCTGCTCCATCTGCGTCTTGCCCATGTTCCGCATGTCTTCCATCTGGTTCGCCATAGGTCCGTGCTCCTCGTGGGGTACCGCCGCTTCGGCGGAGCGCGGCGATGTCATCCAGGCCGCCGCATCTTGGTACCGCGACGCACAAACAGCCGCAAGCGTGATTGTGCAGCGCAGCATCCGTCGTTCGAGGGACATCGTGCGGCAGGCGTCCGCACGTCGCGGCGCACGTCGCGGCGCACGTGGCGGAACGACCTGCGGTCCCGAGGGAACGGCTCGGCGGCCCGGCGCGATGTGACCTTTAACCGTGGGGTAACCCTGGCGGACTAGCGTGTTGATAAGGCACAGGTGCGGGCCGCAGCGCCGCTGCCCAGCGTTGATGTCGAGGATTGAGCATGGTCGAGTTGCAGTCGGCGTCACGTCGCTTCCTTCGCCGAACGACCTTGATGGTATCGAGCCTCGCCCTCCTCGCCGCCGGGATCGATCCCGCCCTCGCCCGTGCCCACCATGGACACGCCCACCGCACCAGGATCGCGAGCGCGCAGCGCGCCTTCGCCCGCGTGCGGCCCAACCACGTCCGATCCGGCGGCTACACGCCCCCGTTCTCCGACTACGTCGTCGATGGCAACTCCGGCCGCGTGCTGTTCGGGCGCGACGAGAACGCCCTGCGCCATCCGGCGTCACTCACCAAGGTCATGACCTTGTACCTGCTGTTCGAGCAGTTCCAGAAGGGCCGGCTTTCGCTCGACAGCACGATGGAGGTTTCGCCCCACGCCGCGGCGCAGCCGCCGACCAAGCTCGGCCTGCGCCCGGGCTCGACCATTCGCATCGAGGACGCGATCTACGCCATCGTCACGAAGTCGTCCAACGACATGGCCGTCGCGGTCGCCGAGAAGGTCGGTGGCGACGAGGCGAGCTTCGCGCAGATGATGACGCGCAAGGCGCACGCGCTCGGCATGTCGCGCACCAACTACGTCAACGCTTCCGGGCTGCCGGACGACATGCAGCTGACGACGGCGCGCGACATGGTCACGCTGGGTCGGGCCATCCACGACCACTTCCCGCAATATTTCCATTTCTTCTCCACGCCGTCGTTCCGCTACCACGGACAATTCATGGCCAACCACAACCACTTGATGGAACAGGTGGAAGGCATGGACGGCATCAAGACCGGCTACACCCGGATGTCCGGCTTCAACCTCCTCAGTTCAGTCAACCGCAACGGCCATTGGCTCATCGCGTCCGTGCTCGGCGGCAAGACGCGGCTTGGTCGCGACCGCATCATGGCCGACCTTATCGCGGCTCAGATCGACAAATGTGCGACGACGCGCACCGCCCCGGCGATCGCGGAAAATCCCGAGCTGGAGCACATCGCGGAGGCGATCCCGGTGATCCAGCACGAAGGCGACAGCGCGCCTCCGGTGGAGGGCGTCGACGACGAAGCCTCGAGCGAGCATAAGCCGGCGGCGGCGGTCGAGCGGGACGTCGCCGCCGCGGAGGAGCCGGGCGACGTCGCGGCCGCGCCGGAAGCCCCGCCGCCGCCGACCATGAAGCCGGTCAAGGTGGTGCCGGAGAAGAGGCAGGCCGAACCGGCGTCGCGCCCGCGTCCGGCTTTCGTGTCGAACGTGCCGCACCCGCCCGAGCGGGACATGACCGCGACGGGGTCGATCCGACCCGCGCAGGGCCACGGCGCCCCCGCGCGCTTCGACGGATCGAGCACCCATTACGTCGGTACGGGGACCGCCACGCCGTCCACCTTGAAGCACCTGCCCCGCCGCGACCGGGCCGAGGCACGAGAGAAGGCGAAGCCGGTGAAGATCGCCAGCCTCGCGCCGACGGCACCGGCCGAGGCCCCAGCCAAAGGCGGCTGGGTGATCCAAGTCGGCGCGGCGCCGCAGATGGGCGAGGTCAACGCCCTGTTCGCCCGCGCCAAACAAGGCAGCCGGGGCGCCCTCAACGGCGCGAAGCCGTTCACGGAGAAGGTCAAGAAGGGCAACGACACACTGTTTCGCGCCCGCTTCGCCGGCCTCGACGCCGATGGCGCGAACGCCGCCTGCAAGAACCTCAAGCGGGCCGGCATCTCCTGCTTCGCCGCCAAGAACTGACTTGAGGGAACCGGACTAGCTTGGAGCCCGCGCCAGCGTGGGCACCGGGCCGGGCCGCACAACCTTCCAAATCAACAAGGTCACGGCCAGGCGGATCGCGCCTCGGGGCGCCGCGCGCCCGGCTGGCTGAATATGAGCACGATCGGCGTACGCGTGGCGGGGAGTTTGATGATGGCGGGGCGAGGTTCGGCACGGTCAGGGTCTGCGACGGAGCAGCACTTCCTTGGCTTCATTGGCGCGCGCGGCAAGGTCGGCCGTACCGCCCTGATCGGGATGCCACTTCTTCATGACGGTCCGGTGCGAACGCACGATCTCGTCGCGCGCCGCCCCGCGACGAAGGCCAAGCACCTCATAGGCTTCATCCTCGGACATCCGACTCGAGTGCCGGGCCCGCCGCTCCCCCGTGTCGCCATCCGGCTGACCTGCTGGACGCCATCCGGGAAACCGGCGGTGCAGATACGCTTCTAGGAGGCGGGCACCCTCGGGGTCGTCGCGGCGGCAGATCGTGTGGATCGTTTCGCATTGGCCGGCATCGAGGCCATCGAGCGAATGCCCTTCGTGCGGGCCGGCGATGATCCGCCCGGTCATTGCGCCGTCGGCGTGGTCGTAGTCCATCTCGATCATCGCGGAGCGGACGCGCGAGATCGCAGCCGCGCCACGCGTCACCGCCGCGCCGTTGCGGCGCGACGCGCGACCGAGCAGCCAAAGACCGAGCCCGAAGGTGACGAGCGCGGCCCACACGTTGCCGCGCAACAGCACCACGAACGATGCGAGCACGGCGAGCACCGAGACGACCTTCCCGAGCGCGGCCGCCGAAATCCGGACCTTCGGCAGAAGGTTGGAACGTGAGAGCAGGAGCCAGAGGATCAGGGTCGCGGCGATCGGAAGGATCATTGTTCGTCCAGGACCCGGCTTCCACGGCCTTGGGCCGGAAGGCGCGCAACCCTCGGGCTGGAACCGTCACGGCGTTGGGTGCGGCTCAGCAATCGCGCGTTGGATCGGGCGGGGCAAGTCAAAAGCACGGTGCGCCAGCCGATCCTTGGCCACCACCGGATCGCCGGGCCTTTAAATCAGGCAGAGTTCGCGTAGCGCGTGGCGCAATGCTTCCGGCATCACGTCCGCGCCGGCTACCCCCGCGAGGTCGCCGGGCGCCTCGTCGTCGGGGAGGTAGCGCCAACCCTGGAACGGACGACAAGGCCTCGACAGGACCGGGATCACGTTGGGCTCGAGCACGAGTTGGCAGCGCCCGATCCCGTCGGCGGCGACGAAGGGGCGAATGGCGCGCACGCGCTGGCGGGCGGCGACTTGCCCCCGAATGACCCAGTACAGCGAGCCCCCGCCGACGATCTCGTCCAAGCGTTTCGGCGTCATCCGCGTCGTGTGGACCTGCTCCGTCGCCGGTCCGGCGGCGAGCCGCGTGGCGACGCCGGCTCGCAGTTCGGCGATCGTCTCGATGCCGACGCAGAGCTTGAGGAGATGGAGGGGCATGGCGACGAGCTTAGGGCAAACAGGCGGGCGGGCCCAGCGGGTGGACGCGCCATCCCCAACTCCTCACGCTGGCACCTCACCAAACTTAGGCCTCACCAGACTTGGGCCTCACCGAACTTGGACCTCACAAAGTGTCGTAAGGCTCATGGTGCCACTGCTCCCCTTCGGCGTCGTGCCGCCACTCTCGCCAGGCCGGCAGTGCCATCATCGCGTCCATGTAGGCGCGGGTGGCCGTGCCGACCGGCACGGCATAGGCGTGGAAGCGGTTGACAACCGGCGCGAACATCGCGTCGGCGGCCGAGAACGCGCCCAACAGGAAAGGCCCACCCGTCCCGTGACGGGTCCGGGCGTCGGACCAAGCCGCCTCGATGCGCTCGATGTCGGCGCGCGCCGTGTCCCACCCGCCCACGGGCGGCTTGGGCTCGCGCCGCATGTTCATCGGCATCGTCCGGCGCAGCGAGGGGAAGCCGGCGTGCATCTCCGCCGACAGGGATCGGGCCAGCGCTCGCGCAGCGAGGTCGCGCGGCCAGATCGGCACGTCGGGGTGGACGGCGGCGAGGTGCTCAATGATGGCGAGCGACTCCCACACCGTCACGTCGCCATCGAGGAGCACCGGCACCTTGCCGGCTGGACTGTAGCGGGCGATGGCGGCCACCGTTTCAGGTGCGTAGAGGGGGATCATGACCTCATCGAACGGGATGGCGAGGACCCGCATCAGGAGCCATGGCCGCAGCGACCATGAAGAATAGGCCTTGTTGGCCATGATGAGGATGGGACGCGTCATTCCAAGTCCTTCTGGTCGGAACCTTCAAGCCCGTCGCGCGGACCGATGGACCAGGTTTTCCGGGGCTGGTCGCGCCCCCCTGGAGTCCGATCGAAGTGCCGCGGGTGGAGCCATGACGACTCCACCTGCCCGCCACCGTGAAGCCCGTCGGGATCGCCCGATACCCAGCGCGTGAGCCGGCCTCGAAGCGACTTAGTATCAGGCACCATCCCGGCGAAAACGCTGCTCCGCGCGCGCCCGATTGAGCCGGACGCCCAAGCCCTGGTCCTGCGGCCGCGTTCCCTCGGACCAAGCGCCGGGTCGATCGGTGATCGCGGGATCGCCCGCCGATACCCGATCGACCGACGTTTCCCGCGATCCCGCCTCCGTCGAGCTCGTTCCCGGCGAGCCGACCTGGATCGGGGATCGCGCTTCCCCGTCGACGCGACGTTGGGCCAACACCTGATCTTCCCCGAACGCGTACAGGTCGATGATTGGTCGATCGCAAGCGTTGGGCGCCGGCACCGCGAATGTCGGGGCATCCTCGTGCCGTGACACGAGGATCAGCGAGGCCAGGTCGGCCGACAACGCGCGGTCGGCGAAGAGCGACCCCACCGCGTCCGGCACGACCAGGTGGTAGCCGGGCTCCGCGTCGCAGATCGCTAGGAAGCGGCCGGCATCGAAGGGGCCGTGCAGCACCAGGCCCGACGCGCCGATCAGCGCGGCGAACGGTCCCGCCACGAGCCCGGCGAGGGTCGCTGGCGGCAACGTCGAGATCAAGCGCTTGGACGGGTTGATCCGGGCCTGCTCGACGAGCGAGAGGGCGTCGGCGAACAGGGCCGCCTGGCGATGCCGTTTCATCGTGGGTGCGGCGCGCGGTCCGGCGAAGGTCGCGATCGGCGGTACGTCGCGCGCCGGGAAGGATCGCTCGCCCGGGTCGGGCATGGCGTCGAGCGTTGGGAACGCGATGTCGATGGCGCCGTCGACGAGGCCCGGTCCTTGGCAGGCGATCATCCGGATCGTTTCGACGATCACGGCGGCCGACAAGTAGGTTTCGCCGAGCTGCAGCTCGCCATAGGCACCTGGACCGACCAGCGCGACCGCCTCCGCGACCCTGGCATGTGCGGCCAGTTCGACGGGGTTGAGGTCGCAAGGAACGAGGGCCGGCACGAGGCCGGCGCGTCCGAGCGCCGCGAGGGCGACGAGTGTGTCGGTGCGGGCGCCGGCCACCACGACCACTCGGTCGCCCGGCTCGAAATCGAACAGCCGGAGGTGGACGCTCAGCTTACGCATGCGCTCGACCAGCTGCGCGGCGGTGGACGACCCATCGTCGTCGCGCATCAACACCACGTCGGGGCAATCGCGCGCGGCACCCGTCAGGAGGGAGTCCAGGCCCTTGCTGGCGAAGGATCCCCCATTCAGCGACGGCGCCATCATCAATTCGTCTCGCACCTTCGAACACCTAACCTCGATCTCGAACCGCCATATTGCTGGAAAGCGCGGGATCGCACGAGTCCTCGTTCCGGCACCATCCCAAGTTTCCAGGCACCATCCCAAGTTCTTAAGGAGGGACGCGCGCCGCCGCGTGACAGTGGGTGGCCCGCGCATCGTCGAGTCGTCCCCGCGTCCCCGGCTGCTCCCCGAGCGACATGCCTCGACAAAGGAGGGCGCGGTCGCCTAGATGTCGCCTCAATGGAAGGGGATGAGCAGCGCCGTTCGGTCGATGACCGGAGCGTTCGCGCCGGCTATCCTCCCCCTTCCCGCGCTCCGTCAGGTTTCGCCGCCTCATCCTCCAAGGATGAGGGCCCGCATGAAAGGACTTCCAAATGCTGCCATTCTCGAAGCGCGTCGTCGCGCTGGCCTTGGCGGGCAGCTGCCTCGCGGTGGCTCCCGGCATCGCCGCCCCCAAGAAGAAGGCGGCCGCCGCTCCGGCCGAGGAGCAGGCCGCACAACCCGCCCCGCAGCCGGCCGCCGCCGACGCCGGACAGGGTAACAAGCTCGGTCTGATCCCGACCCAGAAGGACTGGACCAAGGTTTGCGGCAAGGACCAGACCGCCAACAAGGAGGTTTGCTACACCACCCGAGATTTCAGCGCCGAGGCCGGCAAGCCGCCGGTGCTCGCGCTCGCGGTCTACGACATCAAGGGCGACGACACCAAGATCGTCCGGATGCTGATGCCGATCGGCCTCATGCTGCGCCCCGGTTTCCGCTTCGTGGTGGACAACGGGCAGCCGAACGAGGGCGCCTACGAGATCTGCTTCCCCAACGGCTGCTTCGCCGAAGCCAAGGTGAAGACGGCGACCGTCGACACGATGAAGAAGGCGTCGGTGATGAACGTCAGCGTTCGCAACCAAGGCAACGCGGAGGTGATCTTCAGCGTGCCGATGGAGGGGTTCGGGAAGGCCTACGATGGCCCGGCGGTCGATCCCAAGGTCCTGCAGGCGCAGCAGCAGAAGCTGCAGGCCGAGTTGCAGAAGCGCGCGGAGGATGAGGCGAAGAAGCTCGAAGCCTCGAAGGCCGCGAACAGCAACCCGACAGGGGGCGCCGCCGCGCCGGGCAAGTAAGGTCGCCACCAACCGG
>CAXSDP010000002.1:117214-135633 GCA_964235705.1 uncultured Beijerinckiaceae bacterium
CGGACGAACACTTCCTCCACCTGCGGGTGGCGGACGGGGTCGCCGGACGTGTCGGCGAGCAGGTTTTGCTCCGAAACGTAGGCGACATATTCGGTTTCCGCGTTCTCCGCGAAGAGGTGGTAGAAAGGCTGGTCCTTGCGGGGCCGCACGTCCTCCGGGATCGCCTCCCACCATTCCTCGGTGTTCGCGAACTCGGGATCGACATCGTACACGATCCCGCGAAACGCGTATTTGCGGTGCTTGACGACTTGGCCGATGCCGAACTTTGCTCTGCGAGGCTTCATATGACCGCTCGGCGACGCGGGTGCCCTCGCGTGCGTGGTTTGGTTTGCAAGGTGGGGCTTGCATTTGGGTATCCATCGCCAAAAATCTTGTCAATACGACGCCGGTTCGGGCGCGCGCGATGAGGGAAGTGGCATGGCATCGACCCAATCGCACGTCGCGGCCGCGGGTATCGCCCTGACAGCCGCCTCCACGGTGACCATCCCACCCAGTGACGGCTCGGCGTACGCGGGACGCTTCCCCGTGGAGCTCCTCAGCCCGGCCGAGATGACGGAGGCCGACCGCCTCGCCGCGCGAGCGGGGCCGAGCCATGCCTTGATGGAGCGGGCGGGCGAGGCCGTGGCGCGCGCCGCGCGCGCCCTGCTCGGCGCGCGCGACACCGCCAGCGTGCTGGTCCTTTGCGGCCCCGGCAACAACGGCGGCGACGGCTACGTAGCGGCACGGCTGCTCGCCGAGGCCGGATGCGTCGTGACGCTGGCATCGCTCGTCGGGCGCGAGGACCTCGAGGGCGATGCCGCCCGGGCCGCCGCCCTCTGGCTCGGTCCGGTCGTCGGCCTCGACGCGGACGGTCTCGGGGCGATCGACCTCGAGCGGATCGATATCGTCATCGATGCCCTGTTCGGCGCCGGGCTCGCCCGCGACGTCGCTGGCCGCGCCGCCGCGGCGATCAACGACCTGAACGCCTGGGCGGAAGCGTCACGCCGTCCCGTCCTGGCGGTCGACGTGCCATCCGGCATCGACGGCGCCACCGGCGCGGTGCGCGGCACGGCGGTGAAGGCGAGCGACACGGTCACCTTCTTCCGCTTGAAGCCGGGGCACATCCTGATGCCGGGACGCATCCACTGCGGCCGGCTCGCGCTTGCCGACATCGGCATCGCGGCGGACGTGCTCGACGTCATCGCGCCCTCGACGAGCCTGAACGTGCCGGCGCTCTGGCCCGGCGTCCCGCCGCGACCGAGCCTCGCGGGTCACAAATACGGGCGCGGCCACGCTCTCGTCGTGTCCGGCCCCCTCTCGCAAACCGGCGCGGCGCGGCTCTGCGCCAGGGGCGCGCTGCGGGCCGGCGCCGGCCTCGTCACCGTGGCGAGCCCGACCGACGCGCTCCCTGTCCTCGCCTCCAGCCTCACCGCGATCATGACGCGGATCAGCGACGGCGCCGACGACCTCGCCGCGCTGCTCGGCGACGCCCGCAAGAACGTCGTCGCGCTCGGCCCGGGCCTCGGGGTCGGCGCGGGCACCCGCGCCCAGGTCGCCGCCGCCCTCGCCTCCGCCCCGGCCGGCGGACCACCTCGCGCGATCGTCCTCGACGCGGACGCGTTGGTCAGCTTCACGGACGAGCCGGACGCTTTGTTCGCCGCCATCGGCGACAGCGGCCACGCCGTCGTGCTCACACCCCATGACGGGGAGTTCGCGAAGCTCTTCCCCAGCTTGGCGAGGACGGGATCCAAGCTGGAGCGCACCCGCGCCGCGGCGACCCTGTCCCGGGCCGTGGTGCTGCTGAAGGGACCGGACACGGTCGTCGCCCACCCCGACGGTCGCGCGGCGATCGCGGCGAGCGAGGCGCCCTGGCTGGCGACGGCGGGGTCTGGCGACGTGCTCACCGGCATGATCGCCGGCGTGCTCGCTCAGGGGGTGCCGGCGTTCGAGGCGGCCTCCAGCGCGGTGTGGATGCACGCCGAGGCGGCGCGCTTGTTCGGCCCGGGGCTGATCTCGGAGGATATTCCGGAGGCGCTACCACGCGTGCTGGCCGCCCTGTTCGACGCCTCCTAGGTCGTCGCGACGAGTTGATCCCCAATTCCCGCGAATTGGCCTTATTCGCGTGGTGTCACACCCATCGGAGTTGCGCCACGGGAACCACGCTCCAGGTGCCACACAGGTGCCACGCTTCAGGCTCACCAGCGCGGATCGACCATGCGACAACCCAATTCGATCGACTTCTGGCGCGGTTACGCGCTGATCTCGATCTTCGTCGACCATATCCCCGGCAACCTCTTCGATCGCTTCACCTACCGCAACCTCACGCTATCGGACTCGGCGGAACTCTTCGTCTTCCTCGCCGGCTGGGCGATGCGACTGTCGATCGAGAACCCGAAGCGCCCGATGTCGACATCGGCGGTGATCTACAAGTTGTGGGGCCGCGCCTTCACCATCTACGTCGCCCAAACCTTCATCACCGAGATCGCGATCTTCATCCTGGCGGCGGCATCCGTCTACCTCGACGCGCCGTTCCTGCTCGATTGGCACAACGTGGGCGCGGTGTTCCACCAGCCGGTCGAGGCGCATATCGGCCTGGTGCTCCTCACCTATCAGCTCGGCTACTTCAACATCCTGCCACTCTACGTCGTGCTGATGCTGGTGGCGCCCTTCATCGCCATCGCTTATCGCGCGGTCCCGGCGGTGGTCCTGCCGCTGTCGATCGGCCTCTACGTCGTCACGCTGGAACTGGGATGGAACATCACGTCCTGGCCGATCGAGGGCACGTGGTTCTTCTCGCCCTTCGCGTGGCAGCTCATCTATGTGCTCGGCTTCCTCGCCGCCGGCCGCACCACCGACGTGGGAGCCTTCGCGCGCCGCCACCTCAAGGCCCTGCGTTGGATCGCCGTGCCGATGCTGGCGCTGGGCCTCGTCATCGCCTCGACGCGCTATTTCCCGGCCCTGCCGCTGCCCAGGCTCAACCTGTTCTTCACCGTCTTCGACAAGACCTTCATGTCGCCGGACCGCCTGTTCAGCGTCCTCGCCATCATCCTGGTCGGCGGCGGCATCTTCGGCGTGCTCAACCGATGGCTGCCGGGCCTCGGCCGCTTCCTGTCCCTGCTCGGCCGCAACAGCCTCCAGGTCTTCTGTGCCGGCTCGCTCCTGAGCCTCTGTGGACAAATCGTCCGCTTCATGTACGGCGGACGCCTTGTGACCGACGTGATTTTGTTTATCGTCGGCGTCGGCATCATGGCCCTCGTCGCGTGGATGGTGGAATGGCGTACCCGCTCCAAGGTGGAGGCCGTCGCGGCGCGAGGCTTGCCCTCGCCCGCGGCCTCGTCCTGATCTCGGCGACCCTGACATCGGTGAGCCTGACCTCGATGACCGCGCGCGGCGATGATGCGACCACGCCGCAGCCGCCAGCCTTGAGTCCCTCCTGCGAGGTGCCGGCCGCGGTGGTCTCCTCCACCGCCCCCCTGCCCAACCTCGCCAAGGCGCTCGCGGAGCACAAGACGGTTCAAATCCTCGCGGTAGGCTCGGCGGCGACCGGGACTATCGGCCTTGGGGATGGGATGAAGAGCTATCCCGTGCAGATCGGGGACATCCTGAAAGGTGCGCTCGCCGGCGCCAACGTCGACATCAGCAATCGAGGCACCGGCGGCGAGGTGGCGCAAACCTCCGCCGACCGCATCCGCAGCGAGGTGGCCCTGGTCAAGCCGAACCTCGTGCTGTGGCAACTCGGCACCAACGACGCGCTCGCCCGCGTCGATCCCGACCAGTTCACCGACATCGTCGAGTCGACGATCAACTGGCTCAAGGAAAACGACATCGATGTCGTCCTGGTCGGCCTGCAATACACGACGCGTTTTGCCAAGGACGAGAGCTACTTCGCCATCCGCGAGGCGCTCGAGAAGATCGCGCGGGACGAGAAGGTGCTCTACGTCAAACGCTACGACGCGATGTTGTTCATCGCCGAGACCAAGCTCAAGGTCCACCTCATGGCGAGTGACAACTACCATTTGAGCGATATGGGCACCCAGTGCCAAGCCGAGTACGTCGCGCGCGCGATGATCGCCAGCCTGTTCGTCCGGCGGTTCCGGCCGAGCGGCGCCGCCTCGCCGCCGGCCGCCTCGAACTGAAGCAACCGTTCACGTCACGGGCGGCTCGCGTCCCCACCGCTCACATCACCGACTGGTCATGCCACTTGGAACCAGGTGGCGAGCCCGGTGTCCTGACGGTCGCGGATCGCCGATTCGAGCGCCCATTTGCCTGGATTGTCCGCGATGAAGGCGACGTGCTTGGTCCTGCCGGGCGCGAGGAGCACCGAGTCGCGCCAGTAAGGGTCCCAGCCATCGTCGAGGTCGTGGAGCAGGCGCCACACGTGGCCGTGGACGTGGATCTGCTGCGCGAACATCGTCTTGTTGACGAAGGTCAGCGTCACCGGGGTGCCGCGTTTCACCGTGAACAGCGGATCCGACGCCGTTTCGTTTGTTGCCACGCCGTTGATCGTCCAGAACGCTCGCGGGTGGCCCGGCGCGGCCCTATCGGGGAGCGGCGCCCGCCCGCCCGGTGCCGCGACCGTCGGCGCGGCGGCCGCGTCGCCCTGCCCTCCCCCTATGACGATCTCGTGCCGCACCGATTTCTCCAGCGCGATGCGGGTCGGTAGCAGCGGGTTGTCCGGCAGTCTGACCAACGCGGTCCGCGCCGGATACGGGGCACCGGCCGCACGCATCACCATGAGGGGTTTGTCGGAGCCTCCCTCACCCGCGAGCGACAGGCGCACCTCGCGACCGGCATCGCCCGGCATGTCGAGCATCACCTCGAAACGCGCGCCGGGCCCGAGCGGCAACGTGTTACGCGCGGGATGGAACACCTCGCTGGGTTGTCCATCGACGGCGATCACGCTCGCCGCCGTGCCGGCGACGGCGAGGAGGGCGATGCGGGCGCCGCAGGCGTTGAGCAGGCGCAGCCGCACGCGGCTACCCGGGCGGACGGCCCCGGCCAGTGCCGGCACCGTGTCGAGGGTCACCAGGGGGCCGACGCGGCCGGCCGCCGCCGCCTCGTGGGGAGCGAGGAAGTCGCCCTGGACCTGGCCCTTGGCGTCGAGCGACCAGTCGTCGAGCACGACCAGCACATCGAGGTCGACCGCCGGCGGCTCCGCCTCGTCGACGATGAGCACGCCGTACAAGCCCCGCCCGACCTGTTCGGTCACGCTCCCTCGGACGTGGGGATGGTACCAGTACAGGCCGGCGTCCGGCGGCGTGAAGCGGTAGTCGAAGGTGCCCCCGGGCGGTACGGGCGGCTGCGTCAGCCCGGCGACGCCGTCCATCGCGTTCACCAGGCGGACCCCATGCCAGGTCAGGCTCGTAGACTGGTCGAGCTTGTTGACGAGACGGACGCCGAGTTCGGCGCCCTTCCTGATCCGCAGGAGGGGACCCGGGACGTGGCCGTCGTAGCCCCAGACGGCGGTGGCCGTCGCGGGAAGGAGGGTGAGCGTACCCGGTCGCGCTTCGAGCGTCCGGGTCACCGGCCCCTCGACCGCCGCCGTCGAGGGTACGGCCGGCAACGGCACGATCGTGGCCGCCAAGCCGGCCAGCACGCGGCGCCGATCCGGGCGACGCCCTCCTCCGCCCGGGACGGTTCCCATCGTCATCCTCCCTCCGCGAAACAGCGTGCTTCATAGACGACGGAGCGCGCGCCACGAAAGGCAGGGATGCGGCGGCCACGGCCACGGCACGTGGAACGCGATCTTTTTTACTGCGCGCCGTCGCCGGCATTGTTATAGAGCGCCTTCGTCGACGGAGCGGCAAGCGAGCCGGCGAGCCAACCGGACGCGGGCGTGGCGGAACTGGTAGACGCGCTGGATTTAGGTTCCAGTGGTGAAAATCGTGGGGGTTCGAGTCCCTCCGCCCGCACCAGACTCGGTGCGCTTCCCTCGGGGTCGGTCCACCAGGATCGTCGTCGCGTCGAGATCATCGTTGCGCCGGGGCGTCCGGTTACGCCATAAGCCTTCGCCTTGACGCCGACCTTCCCTTGGCGCTGGCCGCCCCTTGCGCCAGCCCTTTCCGTGCGCCATGCGTACCCATCCGCGCGGGTTGTCCCGCCATCCAATCAGGCTTTCCCGATGCAAGTCACCCAAACCCGTTCCGAAGGGCTCAAGCGCGAGTTCGAGATCGTCCTGCCGGTGCAGGACCTGTCCTCCCGCATGCAGACCCAGCTCGGCGCGATGCAGGCCAAGGCGCGCATCAACGGCTTCCGTCCGGGCAAGGTCCCGGTCGCCCACCTCAAGAAGCTCTACGGTCGGTCCGTGATGGCGGAGGTCCTGCAGGAGGCGGTGGGCGAGGCTCGCACCAAGATGATCGCCGACAACAACCTGCGCCTGGCCGGCGAACCCCGCTTCGACGTCGACGGGGACGAGAACGTGCTGGAGCGCGCCCTCGAATCCAAGGGCGACCTCACCTTCAAGGTGGCGTTGGAAGTGCTGCCGAAGGTCGAGGTCGGCGCGCTCGACGACATCGCGATCGAGAAGCTCGTCGCCGACGTGCCGGACGAGGAGGTCGAACGGGTCATGGGCCTGCTCGTCAACCAGAACCGCACCTACGAGCCGAAAGACGAAGGCGCGACCGCCGCCGAGGGCGACAAGGCGTCGATCGATTTTCTCGGCAAGATCGACGACGAGGCCTTCGAGGGCGGCGCTGGCGCCGACGTCGACCTGGTGCTCGGATCGAACTCGTTCATCCCCGGCTTCGAAGCCCAGCTCGTCGGCATGGCGGTTGGCGAACAGAAGGTCGTGGCCGTCACGTTCCCCGCCGACTACGGCGCGGCGCAGCTCGCCGGCAAGGACGCCAAGTTCGACGTCACGCTGAAGGGGGTGGCGGCGCCGGGCGAGGTGGTGGTCGACGACGCTTTCGCGAAGAACTTCGGCATGGAATCGCTGGACAAGTTGAAGGAAACGGTTCGCGGCAACATCGAACGCGATTACAGCGCCGCCTCGCGCGCCAAGTGGAAGCGCGGCCTGCTCGACACGCTCGACAAGAAGTACAGCTTCGAGCTTCCGGAGGGCTTGGTCGAGCAGGAGTTCGGGACGATATGGCGGCAGGTCGAGGCCGAGCAGAAACAGACCGGGAAGAGCTTCGCCGACGAGGACACGAGCGAGGAGGCGGCGCGGGCGGACTACCGCAAGATCGCCGAGCGCCGCGTCCGCCTCGGATTGGTGCTCGCCGAGATCGGCGAGGAAGCCGGCGTCAAGGTGACCCAGGAGGAGATGAACGCGGCGCTGATGGAGCGCGTGCGTCAATATCCGGGGGAGGAGAAGCAGGTGTGGGATTTCTTCCGCAACAACCCTCAGGCGATGGCGCAGATCCAGGCGCCGCTGTTCGAGGACAAGGTCGTCGACCACATCGTGTCCAAGGCGAACGTTTCCGAGCGCAAGGTGGGCCGCGAGGAGCTCACAGCCGCCGACGAGGAGGACGCGGAGTCGAACGCCGCTTGAGCTTCGCCTCCGGTCGAGGGGACCTCGGGCGGCATGCGCGAAGCCCGCGCTCGGCACGGCCGGGCAACGCGGGGGAGAACGTCGCCGGACGCACGGACCGACATTTGCAGGAACTCTCCCAGACACTTATCTTGGGATCCGGAGGGTCGGCCAGCCGGCGTCCCGCACACAGGAAGCCATGCCATGCGTGATCGCAGCCCGGTCGAGATCTACGACAACTACCTGATACCGCAGGTCATCGAGAACACCTCGCGCGGTGAGCGGGGCTTCGACATCTACTCGCGGCTCCTGCGCGAACACATCATCTTCCTGACCGGGCCGGTCGAGGACGGCATGGCGGCCGTGATCGTCGCCCAGTTGCTCTTCCTCGAGGCGGAGAACCCCAAGAAGGAGATCAACATGTACATCAACTCGCCGGGCGGGGTCGTCACGGCGGGCTTGGCGATCTACGACACGATGCAGTTCATCCGGCCCAAGATCACGACGCTTTGCGTCGGTCAGGCGGCTTCGATGGGGTCGTTGCTGCTGTGCGCGGGCGAGGCTGGCATGCGCTACGCCCTGCCGAACGCCCGCATCATGGTCCACCAACCCTCGGGCGGCTTCCAGGGCCAGGCATCCGACATCCTCCGCCACGCGGAGGACATCATGAAGGTCAAGCGCCGGCTCAACGAGGTGTACGTCAAGCACACCGGGCGCGACTACGACACGATCGAACGGACGCTCGACCGCGACCACTTCATGTCGGCCGAGGAGGCCAAGGAATTCGGGATCGTCGATAACGTCATCGCCAAGCGCCCCGACGAGAAGCCGGAAGTGAAATCGGTACCCTGACAGCTGGTATGATCGACCTATTTGCTCTCGTGAGGACCGGAGGGTAAGGTTCGGTCAAGTGATTTGCCGTGAAAGTCGCTTGTCGACCCCATATCGCTGGTGTGATGTGAGGCGAGCCTCACGCGGACTTCGCCTCGGAACCCTGGGCCGGCCGTATCGATGTCGACGCGCGGCCCATCGCGCGGTGCGGACGGCGGCGAGGGGCGGACGGGCCAGGGTTTTTCGGCCAGCAAAGGCATCGGGCGGTGGCATCGCGTGCAGCATCATCGCCCTTGGAAACCCGGCCCATCGCGGCGGCCGGATCCGTTGAACCAATATGCCCTGCCGGCGTGCACGCGCCGGCGGCTTGGAGATAAGCCATGACGAAGGTCGGCGGCGGCGACTCGAAGAATACGCTCTACTGCTCGTTCTGCGGTAAGAGTCAGCACGAGGTGCGCAAGCTCATCGCGGGACCAACCGTGTTCATCTGCGACGAATGCGTCGAACTGTGCATGGACATCATCCGCGAGGAGAACAAGTCGGCGCTGGTGAAGAGCCGCGACGGCATCCCGACACCGAAGGAGATCTGCAAGGTCCTCGACGATTACGTGATCGGCCAGTTCCAGGCCAAGCGCGTGCTCTCCGTCGCCGTGCACAACCACTACAAACGCCTCAACCACGCGACGAAGCACACCGACGTCGAGCTGGCGAAGTCGAACATCCTGCTGATCGGGCCGACCGGCTCGGGCAAGACGCTGCTCGCCCAAACGTTGGCGCGTATCCTCGACGTCCCCTTTACCATGGCGGACGCGACCACCCTGACGGAGGCCGGTTACGTCGGCGAGGACGTCGAGAACATCATCCTGAAGCTCCTGCAGGCGTCGGACTACAACGTCGAACGGGCGCAGCGCGGTATCGTCTACATCGACGAGATCGACAAGATTTCCCGTAAGTCGGATAACCCGTCGATCACCCGCGACGTGTCCGGCGAAGGCGTGCAGCAAGCGTTGCTCAAGATCATGGAAGGCACCGTCGCCTCGGTCCCGCCCCAAGGTGGACGCAAGCACCCGCAACAGGAGTTCCTCCAGGTCGACACGACCAACATCCTGTTCATCTGCGGTGGCGCCTTCGCCGGCCTGGAAAAGATCATCGCGAACCGCGGCAAGTCGACGTCCATCGGCTTCTCCGCGAGCGTATCGTCACCCGACGACCGTCGCATGGGCGAGGTGCTGCGAAAGGTGGAACCGGACGACCTGTTGCGCTTCGGGCTGATCCCCGAGTTCGTCGGCCGCCTGCCGGTGATCGCGACGCTGGAAGACCTCGACGAGAGCGCCCTGAAGAAGATCTTGACCGAACCTAAGAATGCTTTGGTCAAGCAATACCAGCGGCTGTTCGAGATGGAGAACACCTCGCTCACCTTCCAGGACGAGGCACTGAACGTCGTCGCCAAGCGGGCGATCGAGCGGCGGACGGGCGCTCGCGGCCTGCGCTCCATCCTCGAAGGGGTGTTGCTCGACACGATGTTCGACCTGCCGGGGCTCGACAGCGTCGAGCAGGTGGTGATCGGTCCCGACGTGATCGAGGGGAAATCCCGACCCCTCTACATCTACTCCGAGCGCGAGAAGACCAACACGGGAACGTGACGGCCTTGGTGGCCCTGGTTCTGTCGGATCAGGTCGGCGTCGCCGCACGTGGCGTCGCCGGCCGTGAAGGGCGACATCCGGCGTCATGTCCCAATGGTTCGGCGCGCTTCGTCCTCCGTTGAGGATGGAACGATCCGTGTGCCTGGCGGGACGTTCGCTCGTCTCTCGCCCATCGTCTCGTGATGACCTCGTGATGGACCAGTCGAACTGGGGCGAGCCCCCATGTCTAAATTCGTTGCGGCGATGGCCCGTCCCTGCGACCCTCAATCCTCACGATCGTTGGCATCCTCAGCGCCTTTCAGGATGCGATGGGGGAGCTTGCAGCGATCATCGCCGTCCGTTGAAAGTCCGCGTTCGCGTCGCCACCTCATAACTCGAAGCTGAACAAGTTCCCGGCGCTGTCGCTTCCTTGAAGGGCGGCTCGGCAAGATAGGATGAGCAAATGCCCAGTCAGAAGCGCGAACCCTCGCCGCCCGGCGTGGTCGAGAACTTCCCCGTCCTTCCCCTGCGCGACATCGTCGTCTTCCCGCACATGATCGTGCCGCTCTTCGTCGGCCGCGAGAAGTCGATCCGTGCGCTCGAGGAGGTCATGAAGGCCGACAAGCTGATCATGCTGGCCACGCAGATGAATGCGACCGACGACGATCCGGCGGTCGACGCGATCTACGAGACCGGCACGTTGGCTTCTGTCCTGCAACTCCTGAAGTTGCCCGATGGCACCGTGAAAGTGCTGGTCGAGGGTCAGACGCGCGCCAAGGTGCATCGTTACACCAACACGGACGACTTCTACGAGGCGGACGCGGAGACGATCGCTGACGTGGTGACTGACGAGGTCGAGGTCGAAGCACTCGGCCGCTCGGTGGTCAGCGAGTTCGAAGGCTACGTGAAGCTGAACAAGAAAATTTCGCCGGAGGTTGTCTCGGCCGTCACCCAGATCGAGGATTTCTCCAAGCTCGCCGACACGGTGGCCTCGCACTTGGCCGTCAAGATCGCCGACAAGCAAGCGGTCCTTGAGATGACGTCTGTCGCCAAGCGCTTGGAGAAGTGCATTTCGTTGATGGAGAGCGAGATCTCGGTCCTGCAGGTCGAGAAGCGTATCCGCACGCGTGTCAAGCGCCAGATGGAGAAGACGCAGCGCGAGTACTACCTCAACGAACAGATGAAGGCGATCCAGAAGGAACTCGGCGACGAGGACGGTAAGGACGACCTGTCCGAACTGGATGAGCGCATCAAGACCACGCGGCTCAGCAAGGAGGCCCGCGACAAGGCCACCGCCGAGATGAAGAAGCTGCGGCAGATGTCGCCGATGTCCGCCGAGGCGACGGTTGTCCGTAACTACCTCGATTGGTTGCTGTCGATCCCGTGGAACAAGCGGTCCAAGGTCAAGAAGGACCTGAACATCGCCGAGGACCTGCTCAACACCGAACACTTCGGGTTGGACAAGGTCAAGGAGCGCATCGTCGAGTACCTGGCCGTGCAGTCGCGTGCCAACAAGCTGAACGGACCGATCCTGTGCCTCGTCGGCCCCCCGGGCGTCGGCAAGACGTCGCTCGGCAAGTCGATCGCCAAGGCGACCGGTCGAGAGTTCGTACGCATGTCGCTCGGCGGTGTGCGTGACGAGGCCGAGATCCGCGGCCATCGTCGGACCTACATCGGCTCGATGCCCGGCAAGATCATCCAATCGATGCGCAAGGCGAAGTCGTCCAACCCGTTGTTCCTGCTCGATGAGATCGACAAGATGGGCCAGGACTTCCGAGGTGACCCATCCTCGGCCCTGTTGGAGGTCCTCGACCCCGAACAGAACAAGGCTTTCGCCGACCACTATCTCGAGGTGGACTATGATCTGTCGAGCGTCATGTTCGTGACGACGGCGAACACGCTGAACATCTCGCCGCCGTTGATGGACCGGATGGAGATCATCCGCATCGCCGGCTACACCGAGGACGAGAAGCTCGAGATCGCCAAGCGGCACCTCATACCGGCCGCGATCAAGAAGCATGGGCTCGACTCCGACGAGTGGTCGATCGACGACGAGGGGTTGTTGACCCTCATCCGCCGCTACACGCGGGAGGCCGGCGTCCGCAACCTCGAGCGGGAAATCTCCAACCTCGCCCGCAAGGCGGTGAAGGATATCTTGCTCGGCAAGAGCAAGAGCGTGGCGGTCACGGCCGACAACGTCGCGGATTTCCTCGGCGTCTTCAAGTTCCGCTTCGGCATGGCCGAGGAGGAAGATCAGGTCGGTGCGGTCACTGGGCTGGCGTGGACCGAGGTTGGCGGCGAGTTGCTGACGATCGAGAGCACGATGATGCCCGGCAAGGGCCGCATGACGGTGACCGGCAACCTGAAGGACGTGATGAAGGAGTCGATTTCGGCGGCGGCGTCTTACGTCCGCTCGCGGGCGGTGGACTTCGGCATCGAGCCCCCGCTGTTCGACCGCCGCGACATCCACGTGCACGTGCCGGAAGGCGCGACGCCCAAGGATGGCCCATCCGCTGGCATCGCCATGGCGACCGCGATCATCTCGACGATGACCGGGATCCCCGTGCATCGCGAACTCGCCATGACCGGCGAAGTGACGTTGCGTGGTAGGGTGCTGCCGATCGGCGGCCTCAAGGAGAAGTTGCTCGCCGCGCTGCGTGGCGGGTTGAAGAAGGTGCTGATCCCCGAGGACAATGCCAAGGACATCGCCGACCTGCCGGCGAACGTCAGGAACGCGCTGGAGATCGTGCCGGTGGCACGGATGGACGAGGTTCTCAAGCACGCCCTCGTCCGGCAGCCGACGCCGATCACCTGGGAAGAGGACGTCAAGCCGGTGAAGCCACCGGCGCCGTCCGAGGACGAGGTGTCGGGCATCCTCGCGCACTGACGATGACGTGACGGAAGCCGTGAACGATGGCGCCGCGTGCTGGTTTGGCACGCGGCGCTTCTTTATTGTCGGGGTCCATCAACGATGAACCTAGCTGCGATCGAGACGGCGTTACTTTCCATCGCTTACGAGCAGTCAGGGCCGCCCGATGGGCCGGCCGTGCTCCTCATGCATGGCTTTCCCTACGACCCTCAGGCTTACGGTGCCGTGGCGCCGCTACTGGCGGCGAAAGGCCTGCGCGTGATCGTGCCCTATCTGCGGGGCTATGGGCCGACGCGATTCCTGTCGACCGCGACGATGCGGTCGGGCCAGCAGGCGGCGCTGACGCGGGACGCCTGGGACTTGCTGGACGCGCTCGGTGTCAGGCGCGCGATCGTGTCGGGCTTCGACTGGGGCGGCCGCTCGGCCTGCTGCCTGGCGGCACTCGCGCCGGAACGGGCGATCGGCCTGGTGAACGCTTGCGGTTATGCCGTTCAGGACATCGCCGCCGCCGCCGACCCGGCAGCGCCCGAAGCCGAGGTCCCGCTCTGGTACCAGCATTATTTCCAGACCGAGCGCGGACGTCGCGGGCTCCATCGCGACCGCGCCGCCTTCTGCAAGCTGCTCTGGCGCCTGTGGTCGCCGACCTGGGACGTCACGGACGCGATCTTCGAGCGCTCCGCCGCCGCCTTCGCCAACGACGACTTCGTCGACGTGGTCATCCATTCCTACCGCCACCGCATGGGGAACGCCCCCGGAGACCGCGCGTACGAGGCGATGGAACGGGCGCTCGCCGCCAAGCCGAAGGTGCGCGTGCCGACCATCACCTTCCACGGCGCCGATGACGGGGTCACGCCGCCATCATCCTCCGAGGGGCACGAGGGTCATTTCGTCGGTCCCTATCAGCGCCGCGTCCTCACTGGCGTCGGGCACGCGATCCCCCAGGAAGCGCCGCGCGCCTGGGCCGACGCCATCCTGGAGCTGGCCGACGCCGAGCGGCGCTAGCGAGGCCACGCCCGAGGGGCGGGGGGTTCGAGGGACAGGACGATCGCCTTGTCGTTCGGCATGGTCCATGCTGGGACGTGGCGCGCGGGGAGTAACACAGGCTTGCAGTCGACGACGGTTGTACGCAACGACGCGATCGCGGGCATCGGCGGCACCGTTTCCGCCGTCGATGCCGGCCGTCCCCCACCGGCTCGGACCGAAGGCGTCGAGATCATCGGCGTCACTAAGGGTTTCGGGTCTGGCGCGACATCGGTGCGCGCGCTCGACGACGTGTCGCTGACCGTGCCCGGGAACGCGTTCTTCACCTTGCTCGGCCCGTCGGGCTGCGGCAAGACCACGCTTCTGCGCATCCTCGGCGGGTTCGAGCACGCCGATGCCGGCCGCGTGCTACTCGCCGGGCGCGAGGTCGCCGGCGATCCGCCGAACAAGCGTCCGGTCAATACCGTCTTCCAATCCTATGCCCTGTTCCCGCACATGAGCGTGGGCCAGAACATCGCGTTCGGCCTCGAACGGCAGGGCCTAGGCAGGGCGGCGGTGGCGGCGCGCGTCGCGGCGATGCTGCGCCTCGTCCGGCTCGAAGGCATGGCCGAGCGACGGCCGAACGCGTTGTCCGGAGGCCAACAACAGCGCGTCGCCCTCGCGCGCGCGCTGGCGCCGAGCCCCAAGCTGCTGCTGCTCGACGAGCCGCTCTCCGCGCTCGACGTCAAGCTTCGGCACGGCATGCAGCGCGAATTGAAGCGCATCCAGCGGGAAACCGGCGTCACCTTCCTGCTCGTCACCCATGACCAGGAGGAGGCGCTCTCGCTGTCCGACTGCATCGCCGTCATGGATCGCGGGCGGGTGCTCCAGGTCGACAGTCCCGAGGCGATCTTTGAGCGGCCGCGCAGCCGCTTCGTCGCCGACTTTATGGGCTCCAACGTGTTGCCGGGTGCCCTGGTCGGTGCCGACGCGGCCCACGTCGCGGTCCGGCCCGAACGCATCGCCATCGGCACCGTCACCGGGCCGGGCGATCTCGTGGGTGGCATCATCGACCTGACCTACCGGGGTGGCCGTACCAGCCGCCGCGTGGCCCTCGACGCCGGCCCGACGATCACCATCGAGCAGGACGGCCGGGTGCCCCCCGGCGCCGACTTCGGCGTCGGTCAGCGAGTCGCTTGCCGCGTCCCGCGCGACGCCCTCACCGAGTTGGACGCGTAAGCCGTGCGACGCGATGGGGCCTTGCTGCTGGCCGCGCCCGCGCTCCTCGTGATCGCGGTCTTCATGCTCCTGCCCATGGGCATCACGGCAATCGACTCGGTCATGACGGCAAGCCCCTACGGCGGCGTCACGAAACCGTTCACCTCCACCGCCTACCGGCGCCTCGTGCTCGACCGCGACCTGGACGACGCGCTCGTCTTCGACCCGACCTACCTCGTCATTCTCGCGCGATCGTTGGTCCAGGCCGTGTTGACGACGCTCGCCTGCGTCGTCGTCGGCCTGCCGCTCGCCTGGTACATGGCGACGCGGGATCGCCGCCTACGTCAGGCGCTCGTCCTCCTGGTCACGATCCCGTTCTGGACCAGCCTGCTGATCCGCACCTACTGTTGGGTGCTGCTCCTGCGCGACAACGGACTCATCAACAAGCTGCTGCTCGCCACCGGCCTCACCCACGCGCCGATCACCTTCCTGTACTCGGACGGCGCGGTTCTGCTCGGCCTCGTCTACGCCGGCCTGCCGTTCATGGTGATGCCCATCTACGGGGCACTGGAGCGCGTCGATCCTCGCCTCATCGAGGCGGCCTACGACCTTTACGCCGGGCGCGCGGCGGTGCTGCGGCACGTTGTCTGGCCGCTCGCCCGGCCAGGCGTCGCCGCGGGGATGACGCTGGTCCTCATCCCCACGCTGGGATCGTTCCTGGCGCCCGACATCCTCGGCGGCGGCAAGAAGCTTATGATCGGCACGCTGATCCAGCAGCAGTTCTCGTCGGGTCGCGACTGGTCCTTCGGTGCCGCACTGTCGATGATCCTGATGGTCGGGGTGCTGGTCTCGATGACGGGCCGGGCCTGGCGGCGGGCCGGACAGGTGCCGGTGTGAGGGTGCCGGTGTGATCGCGCGACGCTTCGATTGGCGGCGCATGCCGGAGGTTTCGTCGGTCGGGTGGCTCGCCCTCGCCTTCCTCTACGCGCCCCTCCTGGTCCTCCTCGCCTACGCCTTCAACGCCAACCGGCTCGCGCTGGTGTGGGGCGGCTTCAGCGTGCGGTGGTTCGGCGTGGCGTTGGCCGACGCCGACCTACGGCGCGCTGCGGTCAACAGCCTGATCGTGGCCAGCGTGGCCACACCGCTCGCCACGCTGCTGGCCCTGCCGGCGGCGCTGGCCTTCGAGCGCGGCCGTTTCCTGCCGGGCCGGGCGGCCGGCGAAGCGCTCGTGGCGCTGCCGCTCGTCGCACCCGAGATCGTCACCGCCATCGCGACCCTGGTCTTCTTCCAGGCGATCAGCCTCCACGCGGGACTCGGCAACGTGATCCTCGCCCACATCGTCTTCTGCGTACCCTTCGCCCTCCTGCCCATCCGCGCCCGGCTTCGCGCCATGCCGAGCGACCTGGAGGAAGCGGCACGCGACCTTTACGCTTCGCCCTGGCAGGCGTTTCAACGGGTGACCCTGCCGTTGCTCGGGCCGGCGGTGGTGGCGGGCGCGACGCTCGCCTTCGTCACGTCGCTCGACGACTTCCTTATCACGCTCATGGTCGCGCCGGCCGGATCCACCACCCTGCCGGTCTACATCTATGGCATGCTGCGGCTCGGCGTGACGCCAGAGGCCAACGCCGCTGCCACGATCCTGCTCCTCGTCTCGGTCGCGACGATCGTGTTCGCCACCCTCCTCGCCAGCATCCGAGGTTCGGCACCATGACCTTTCGCCTCGTCCTCAGAATGACCCTCACTTCGGCGGCGTTCCAGGTGGCGGCGTTCCAGGTGGCGGCTTTCCTGGCGTTGGCGTTCCTGGCGCCCGAGCCGGCACGGGCCGGTGGCAACCTCTTCATCTTCACCTGGACCGATTACACCTCGCCCGCGCTCATCGCCAAGTTCGAGCGCGAGACCGGGGTGAAGGTGAGCGTCGACACCTACGATTCCAACGAGACGCTCCTCGCCAAGCTGAAGTCGGGATCGACCGGCTACGACATCGTGGTGATCTCGTCGGACTTCGTCCCGATCTTCGTGAAGGAGGGCCTGATCCAGAAGGTCGAAGCGGCCCACCTGCCCGGCTTCGAGAACGTCGAGCCACGCTGGCGCCATCCCGCGTGGGACGAGGACGACGCCTACACGGTGCCCTTCGGCTGGGGCGTGACCGGTTTCGCGGTGAACACGACGCACATCAAGGCGCCGGTGGACTCGTTGCGAACCCTGTTCGAGCCGCCGCCGGAGGCCGAGGGCAAGGTCGGGATGTTCAGCGCCCCGAGCGAGGTCATGTCGCTCGCCGAGGTCGACCTCGGCCTCCCCCCCTGCCAGACCGACGTCGCCGCCATGAAACGCGTCTATGGGCTGCTGGCGGCGCAGGCGCCGAGCGTCAACATCTACAGCTCCGATGGCATCATCGAACGGCTCTCGAGCGAGGAAACCTGGATCCAGCAGGTTTGGAACGGCGACGCGGCCCGCGCGCGACGCAACAATCCGGCGATCCGCTTCGTCTTCCCCAAGGAGGGCGCGGTCGGCTGGATGGACACGCTCGCCGTTCCCGCGGACGCGCGGGACCTCGACAACGCCAAACTGTTCCTCGCCTTCATGCTGCGTCCTGAGAACAGCGCGCTGTCGGCGAACTTCACGTCCTACGCGAGCCCGATCGCCGGCACGGCGGCCTACCTCGACCCGCAGCTTCGCGACGCGCCCGAACTCGCCGTCCCGCCGAACCTCAAGGTGACCTTCAGCCCGACCTGTTCCGAGCCGGCGATCAGGTTGATCGATCGCGTGTGGACGAAACTTCGCGGCTGAAGGGCGAGCGTGGACCACCGGGTCAGCCGAACACCGCGCGAGGGACGCGACGACGAATTCACCTGCTCCCTCCGCGCCATACGCGACGTTCGGCCGATCGCGTCGTGGCATAGGATGTGCTGTGCTGCTCGCTACAGCCTCATTGCGGCTGCGCGCGCTTCGTCGAAGCATGCCCGACGGACCCGGGGGGGATCCAAGATGAAATCAAGCCGAATGACGTTGTACATCCTCACGGCGATGATCCTCGGGATCGTCGTCGGTGGGATCGTTCACGCGCAGGTCGCCGATGCGGCCTCGCAAAAGTCCATCGCGGCCTATGTTTCGATCGGCAGCACGATCTTCCTGCGGCTGATCAAGATGATCATCGCGCCGCTCGTCTTCTCGACCCTGGTCGTTGGTATCGGGCACATGGCGGACGCCGGAACGGTCGGTCGCGTCGGTGGCAAGGCGATGCTCTGGTTCGTCAGCGCTTCGCTCGTTTCGCTGACGCTGGGTCTCGTGCTGGTCAACCTGTTCGGACCGGGCGACGGCGTCCATAAGGCGGTGAGTGGCCTGAAGACCGGCATCGACGCGCATGCCATGTCGATCGACGGTTTCGTGAAGCATGTGTTCCCCGATTCCGCCATCCGACCGATGGTGGACAACGAGATCCTGCAGATCGTGGTGTTCTCGCTGTTCTTCGGCG
>CAXSDP010000003.1:0-7933 GCA_964235705.1 uncultured Beijerinckiaceae bacterium
CGGTCGCGCCCGCCGCGAGCACGCCGCCGGCCGCCAGCACCGCCATGCCGCCGAGGATCCAGGGCGTGCGCCGGCCGCCGACGTCCGAGCCGTGGCCGAGGCGCGGGCGCAGCAGCTGCGTCGCGTAATGGAGCGCGATCAGCGCGCCGGGCAGCGCCGCCGGCAGCGCCAGCTCGACCACCATCACCCGGTTCAGGGTGGCGGTCGACAGGACGAAGATCGCACCGAGCGCGCTCTGCACGAGGCCGAGGCGCGCGATGCCGAACCAGGACAGGGGCGGTCGCCCCGTCGCGCCGTCCACCCCGCTTCGAGCACGCCTCGCCCCATCCCTCACGCGTCGTCCTCCGTGGCGTCGGCGAAGCCGAACCGGCGCAGCTTGACGTACAGGCTCTGCCGGCTGAGCCCCAGGATCTCCGCCGCCGAGGCGCGGTTGTCGCCGGTCAGCTCCAGCGCCGCCTCGATGCACAGTTTCTCGATGACGTCCGTCGTTTCGCGCACCAGCTCCTTCAGCGGCACGCGGCCGATCAGGTCGGTGAGCTGCTCGGCCGAGTGCGGCAGGCCCTGGCCCGACTTGGGGCTGGCGGCGATGCGCCGGCCGACGTCGCGCACCGTGAAGCCGTAGGTGGCCGCCTTGCCGGTGCCCACCGCCGCGGCGGAGGCTTCCACGTCGAGCGGCGCGCCGCCGTTGTTCAGCGTGGTCGCGAACAGGCGCACGGTCCCGTGCTGGCGCAGGTTGGCCATCAAGACGTTGAAGTCGACGCCCGGCCGGCCCAGCCATTGGTCGAGCGGCGCGCCCCGCGCGCCCTCCGCCGCCCCCACCATGCCGGAGAAGGCGGGATTGGCCGCCACAACCGTTCCCGCCCCGTCCGTCAGCACGAAGCCGTCGGGCGAGGCCTGGAGGAAGGCGGCGGCGAGGCGGTCGCCCTCGTGGCCGCGCTCGACGACCGCCAGCCGGGCCTCCGTCGCCAACGGTGACAACCGGATCAGGATCAGCGTGGAGGTTTCCTGCCGGAACTGGGTGGCGGACACGACGAACCGCCCCCTGCCGGCGAGGGTCGCTTCCACGTCGGCGGCGCGGCCCGACGCGCGCAGCTCGGCCAGGAACGCCTGGACGAGGGCGCGGCCCGGCGCCTCGAACATGTCGGCCAACGGGCGCCCCACCGCGCGCTTGGCGCCGGCGTCGAGCAGGGCGCCGGCGGTCGGGTTGGCCTCCAGGATGCGGTGGCTGCCGCCATCGAGGATGACCACCGGTTCCTTCGAGCTTTGGAACAGCAGGCGGTAGCGCGTTTCCGCGAAGCGCAACTTGGCGTAGTCGCGCTCCATGGACATCTGGGCGTCGACGAGGCGCTGCTGCAGGGCGGACACCGCGCGCAGGTCGCGCCCGAGCGCCACGACGTGCCCGCCGACCCCGAGCCTCACCGCCGCGTAGAGGATGGGGACGTTGCGGCCCCGCGCGGTCTGGTGGGTCAGCTGGCGCCACCCCGACGCGACGTTCGCCTCCGCCTCGCGCAGCAGCTTGGCGACCTTGGGCTGGCTGTCGGGTGAAACGGTGTCGCCCCACGGCCGGCCGACCCATTCGGCCGATCCCTCGAGTTCCTGCGACAGGTCGGCGTGCTGGAACGCCACGTCCCGGATGACGCCGTCGCGGTCCAGCACCAGCGCGACGTCGGAGGCGGTCGCCACCAGCACCGCCGCCGTGTCGGCCCCGAGTGGGCCGATCGTGTCCTGGGGGGATCGGAAGGCCTTCACGCCGACCTGACACCTTTGCGGCGCGAACCCGGTTCGACGCCAGGCCTTCCAACGCGAAGCATCCCGGACCGTCCGACGGGAAGGGCTAGGACGCGCGTCGGTGCCGTCCCGGCCTCGATCCCCCGTCGTCGCACGACGCGCGAGCGACCAGCTGGGCGGCCCGCGCCACCCCGGCGATCGGGTCGCCGACGGCGACGTCGGCCCCCAGGCGAGCGACCAGCTCCGGCGAGCGCGCGAAGGCCTCGCCGCACAAGATCACGCGAAGCGCCGGGTTGGCCGCCTCGCGCCGGATCGCGCGGATGCCCGCCGCCGCCGCGTCGAGTGCGGCCTGTCGCACCCCGCCGTCCAAGCCCAGATCGACGTCCCGCGCCATGATCGCCAAGGTATCGAACCATTCCCCGCGTACCGCGTCGCGGACGGCGGGGTGCGACAGGCCGCACTCGACACGGGGCTGCCACCCGTCCCGCCGGAGGAACAGCGCGGCCATGCTCAGGTCGAACAGGGCGTGCCCGACGTCGGTCCCGCCAACCGGCGTCATCGCCACGACCAGGGCGCGTCGCCCGGTCTCGGGACCGTTGGCCCCGAACGCGTCGGCGTGGCGACGCAGGAGCGTGCGGAGGTTGCACAAGGCGAGGGTGACGTCGGCCAGGCCGCAAAGGTCTTCGCTCCAAAGGTCGCGGAGATGGCAGGCCGTCGGCGCGAGGACGTGTAAAAAGATGGATTCGAGGGATTGTCCACCAGCCCTTAGCACGGCCACGCGACGGCATGCACCTTCGATGTCGTCGGCCAGCATGGCGTTGGCGAAGGCGATGGCCTCGTCCCGCGCGCCCCGCTCGCCCGATCGCGGGGCGACCGGCGCCTCGACCTGTCGGCTCAGGGCGGCGTGGAGGCGGGGCACCACCTCGGCCAGCGCCAGCGCCCGCAGGTCGAGGGCTGGGCCGTCGACGCAGTGCCGCGCCCTGCCCCGGACGGGTGTGGGATCGGATTGGCGGAGGTCGGCGAGAGGGCTCAACATGTCGGACATATCCTCATCCCTCTCGAACCTAGGACCGGCACCAGTTCTTCGTCAAGCTTGATTTACGTAAAGCTGGATTGACACTCACCGAGGGCGGCCCTAGCGTCCCAACGGTGGGAAATGCGGGGCAAGCCATGTCTTACGCCGGAGGCTACGCTAAACCGGTGGCTCCAAATGGCAACAGGCCGTTTGGAGCAGTCTCGCGGTCGGGGCTGGGGCGCGGACGCCGCGACGACGGCTTGTCAACGCGGGTTGACGCCGGTGCCACCGTGCCGGTCCGTCCCCTCTACACGCCCGAGCAGCGCCGGCGTCGCGACGCGACCGCGTGGACGCTGGTCCAGGGCGTGCTCGCGCCGGTGCAGTTCGCCATCCTGCTCGTCAGCCTCGGCTTGGTCGTCCACTTCCTCCTGACCGGGCGCGGGCTGACGCTGGCGACCGCGTCCGTGGTCGCCAAGACGCTCGCGCTCTACGCCATCATGGTCACCGGCTCGATCTGGGAGAAGGTCGTGTTCGGGCGCTACCTGTTCGCCCCCGCCTTCTTCTGGGAGGACGTGGTCAGCATGGGGGTGCTGGCGCTGCACACCGCCTACCTCGCCGCGCTCGCGACCGGCGCGCTCGGGCCGCGCGGCCTGATGCTCCTCGCGCTCGCCGCCTACGCGACCTACGCGCTCAACGCCGGCCAGTTCGTGCTGAAGCTGCGCGCGGCGCGGCTTCAAGGTTCGACGCCCCAAGGCTCGGGGCTGCCGGCGTGAGCGCGGGTGGCACCTGCGACGCCCCCGAGGCGCGTACCGGTGGCCCGCACCCCAGCGGTCACCGCGTCCTGCGGGAGCGCGGCCAGCGCGAGGTGTTCTGCGGCTTGACCGGCATCGTGTGGCTGCACCGCAAGATTCAGGACGCGTTCTTCCTGGTGGTGGGGTCGCGCACCTGCGCCCACCTCCTCCAGTCCGCCGCCGGTGTGATGATCTTCGCCGAGCCGCGTTTCGCCACCGCGATCATCGACGAGCGCGACCTCGCCGGCCTGTCCGACGCCAACGACGAGCTGGACCGCGTCGTCGCGCAGCTGCTGGCGCGCCGGCCGGACATCAAGCTGCTGTTCCTCGTCGGCTCCTGCCCGAGCGAGGTCATCAAGCTCGACCTGTCGCGCGCGGCGCTGCGCCTGTCGCGGACCCACGCGCCGGCCGTCCGCGTCCTCAACTATTCCGGCTCGGGCATCGAGACGACCTTCACGCAAGGGGAGGACGCCTGCCTCGCCGCGCTCGTCCCGGAGCTGCCGGCGTCACCCGAGCGCGCGCTGCTGGTGGTGGGCGCGCTCGCCGACGTGGTCGAGGACCAGTTCGCCCGCCTGTTCGCGGCGCTCGGGATCGGGCCGGTGCGGTTCCTGCCGCCGCGCCGCGCCGCCGATTTGGCCGCGGTCGGGCCGGGCACGTCCTACGTCCTCGCCCAGCCCTTCCTCGCCGACACCGCGCGGGCGCTGGAGGAGCGCGGGGCCACGTGGATCGCCGCGCCGTTCCCGCTCGGCGCCGAGGGCACGGCGCTGTGGTTCGCCGCGATCGCCGCCGCCTTCGGCGTCGATCCCGCCGTGACCGAACGGGTGTTGGCCGGGCCACGCGCCCGCGCCGGCGCGGCTCTGGCCCGCCACCGCGCCGAGCTCGAGGGGCGCAGCGTCTTCTTCTTCCCCGACTCGCAGCTGGAGGTTCCGCTCGCCCGCTTCCTCCACCGCGAGCTCGGCATGGCGCTGGTGGAGGTCGGCACGCCCACCCTCCACCGCCGGCACCTCGCCGCCGACCTCGCCCTGCTGCCGCCCGACGTCCAATTGAGCGAGGGCCAGGACGTGGACCGCCAGCTCGACCGCTGCCGCGCGGCGGCGCCCGACCTCACCGTTTGCGGCCTCGGCCTCGCCAACCCGCTGGAGGCCGAGGGCCTCACGACCAAATGGTCGATCGAACTCGTCTTCACCCCGATCCAGGGCTTCGAGCAGGCCGGCGACTTGGCCGGGCTGTTCGCCAAGCCGCTCGATCGGCGCACCCGGCTGGTGGCCTGAGATGCAGTTGACCGTGTGGACCTACGAGGGGCCGCCCCACGTCGGCGCGATGCGGATCGCCACCGCGATGACCGGCGTGCACTACGTGCTGCACGCGCCCCAGGGCGACACCTACGCCGACCTGCTGTTCACCATGATCGAGCGGCGGAAGGAACGACCGCCCGTGACCTACACGACGTTCCAGGCGCGCGACCTCGGCGGCGATACCGCCAGCCTGTTCCAAACCGCCGCGCGCGAGGCCTACGAGCGGTTCAAGCCGCAGGCGCTGCTGGTCGGCGCGTCCTGCACCGCCGAACTGATCCAGGACGACCCCGGCGGCCTCGCGGCCGCGCTGCACCTGCCGGTGCCAGTGGTGCCGCTCGAGCTTCCGTCCTACCAGAAAAAGGAGAACTGGGGCGCCGCCGAAACCTTCTACCAGCTGGTGCGCGCCTTCGCCGGCCGCTCCGCTCCGGGGAAGGAAGGCCGCCGACCGTCCTGCAACCTGCTCGGCGCCACCGCGCTCGGCTTCCGCCACCGCGACGACGTGGCGGAGGTGACGCGGCTGCTCGACCGCCTCGGCGTCGACGTCAACGTGGCCGCCCCCATGGGCGCGAGCCCGGCCGACCTCGCCCGGCTCGGTGACGCCGACTTCAACGCCGTGCTCTATCCCGAGATCGCGGGGCCGGCGGCCAAGTGGCTGGAGCGCACCTTCGGCCAGCCCGCGACGAAGACCGTGCCGATCGGGGTCGGCGCCACCCGTGACTTCATCCGCGAGGTGGCGGTGCTGGTCGGTCGAAATCCTCCCCCGCGCAGCGGGGGAGGGGAACCGCCGCAGGCGGTGGAGGGGGCGGCCGCCGCGTCCATGCCCGGGCTTGATCTATCGAGCGTACCGACCCCGGGTGTCTTGGCGGCGCCAGCCCCCTCCACCGCGCATCGCGCGGTCCCCCTCCCCCGCGATGCGGGGGAGGATGCTTCCGGCACCATCCAAGCCAACACTATCCAAGCCAACACCATCCAAGCCAACGCCGACGCGATCCTCGCGGCGGAGGACTCCCGCCTGCCGTGGTACGCGCGCTCGGTCGACTCGACCTACCTGACTGGCAAGCGCGTGTTCGTGTTCGGCGACGCCACCCACGCGCTCGCCGCCGCCCGTGTCGCCCGCGACGAACTGGGATTCACGGTGGTCGCGATCGGCACCTATTCCCGCGAATACGCCCGCGAGGTGCGTGCGCTGGCCGAAGGCTACGGCGCCGAGGCGATCGTCACCGACGACTTCCTCGCGGTGGAGGCGGCGATCGCCCGGCTCGCGCCGGAGCTGGTGCTCGGCACGCAGATGGAGCGTCACATCGCCAAGCGGCTCGGCATCCCCTGCGCCGTCATCTCCGCGCCGGTGCACGTGCAGGACTTCCCCGCCCGCACCTCGCCGCAGATGGGGTTCGAGGGGGCGAACGTGCTGTTCGACACGCTCGTCCACCCCCTGATGATGGGATTGGAGGAGCACCTGCTCGGCATGTTCCGGGGCGACGGGGAGTTCGGCGAGGGGGCGCCGCCGTCCCATCTCGCGGGTGCCCACCTTCCCAGTCCCGACCCCGCGGACGCGGAGCCTGCAAACGGCGGCGCCGTGATCGAGGCCGCCGCCCTCTGGTCGCCCGACGCCGAGAGGGAACTCGGCAAGATCCCGTTCTTCGTGCGCGGCAAGGCTCGCCGCAACACGGAAGCCTACGCGCGCGAGCGCGCGCTGCCCCTCATTTCCGTGGAGACGCTTTATGACGCCAAAGCGCATTTCTCGCGGTGAAGCATCCGCCGCCGCGCCGACGGCCCCGAGCCGCCCGGCGATGGTGACGGTCCGCGCCCTCCCGCCCGACCCCGCCGACCGCCGTCCCGCGCCGGCCCCCGCCCGCACGGACCCGAACAAAGGACCCTCGGCATGAACGTCCCCGTCAAACCGCCGGCCCACGCTTTGTCGGCCCAGACTTGCCGCGGCGCCGGCTTCCTGGACGGCGACGGCTCGGTGCAGGTCCACCTCGACCCGCGCGAGAAACTCGGCACCGCGAAGGTGTTCGCGGTCTACGGCAAGGGCGGCATCGGCAAGTCGACGACCTCGTCCAACCTGTCGGTCGCCTTCTCCAAACTCGGCCACCGGGTGCTGCAGATCGGCTGCGACCCCAAGCACGATTCCACCTTCACGCTGACCAAGCGGCTGATGCCGACCGTCATCGACGTACTGGAATCGGTCGACTTCCACGCCGAGGAGCTGCGCACGGAGGATTTCGTGTTCACCGGCACCAACGGCGTGATGTGCGTGGAGGCGGGCGGGCCGCCGGCCGGCACGGGCTGCGGCGGCTACGTCGTCGGGCAGACGGTGAAGCTGCTCAAGGAGCACCACCTGCTGGACGACACGGACGTGGTGATCTTCGACGTGCTCGGCGACGTCGTGTGCGGCGGCTTCGCGGCACCGCTCCAGCACGCCGACCGCGCCCTCTGCGTGACGGCCAACGACTTCGACTCGATCTTCGCGATGAACCGCATCATCGCCGCCATCGACGCCAAGGCCAGGAACTACAAGGTGCGCTTCGGCGGCGTGATCGTGAACCGATCGGACGGCACCGACCAGGTCGACAAGTTCAACGCCCGCGTCGGGCTGGAAATGCTGGCGCACTTCCCCAACCTCGACGCGATCCGCCGCTCGCGCTTGAAGAAGGCGACCCTGTTCGAGATGGAGGACACCCCCGAGATCCTCGCGGTGCGCGACGAGTACCTCCAGCTCGCCGAGGCCCTCTACAAGGGCACCGAGCCGCTGATGCCGAAGCCGCTCAAGGATCGCGACATCTTCGACCTGCTGGGGTTCGACTGATGGCCGCCGCCTCCTACCTGGCCAAGCCGTCCTACCTGGCCAAACGGAGCCAGCTCCTCGACTACTTCGACCGGACCGCCGTCGACGCTTGGGCGAGGCTGACCTCCGACGCCCCGGTCAGCCGCATCCGCGCCACGGTGCGCGCCGGCCGCGACGCGATGCGGGCGACGATCCTCGATTACCTGCCCGCCGACCTCGCCGGTGCCCGCGTGCTCGACGCCGGCTGCGGCACCGGCGCGCTCGCCGTGGAGTTGGCGCGGCGCGGGGCCGAGGTCGTCGCGATCGACCTGTCGCC
>CAXSDP010000003.1:8033-27145 GCA_964235705.1 uncultured Beijerinckiaceae bacterium
CGCGGGTGGAGCGCTCGATCGTCTTCACCTTCGCGCCCCGCACCGCCGCCCTCACGCTGATGTACGGGGCCGGCAAGCTGTTCCCCCGCGCCGACCGCTCGCCGGCCATCGTGCCGGTGCCGCCGGCGGCGATCCGGGGCAGGCTCGCCGCCTCGTCGTGTCCCCTCGGCCGCTCGCGGCGGGTGTCCTCCGGCTTCTACATCTCGCAGGCGCAGGAGGTCGTGGTCGGATGAGGGTGCCCGCGACCACCGCCGGAGGCGCCAAGCGGGGAGCCAAGGGGGCGGCCGCCGCCTGGATGCGGGTCGGCACCAACCTGCTGCCCTTCGCCGACGTCGGCAGCGCGGACCTGCCGTTGGGCCGCCTACTGCGACTGTCGCTGTTCCAGGTTTCGGTCGGCATGGCGATCGTGCTGCTCATCGGCACGCTGAACCGGGTGATGATCGTGGAACTCGGCGTTCCCGTCTGGCTGGTCGCCGGCATGATCGCGCTGCCCCTCGTGTTCGCGCCGTTGCGGGCGGTGATCGGCTTCAAGTCCGACACCCACCGCTCGCACCTGGGCTGGCGGCGCGTGCCCTACCTGTGGTTCGGCACGCTGCTGCAGTTCGGCGGCCTCGCCATCATGCCCTTCGCCCTCATCCTGCTGGGCGGCGACAGCGCCGTGCACGCGCCGGCCTGGATCGGGCAGGGCGCGGCGGCGCTCGCCTTCCTGCTGATCGGGGCGGGATTGCACACGGTGCAGACCGCCGGCCTCGCGCTCGCCACCGACCTCGCGCCGCCCCGCGACCACCCGAAGGTCGTCGCGCTGCTCTGCGTCATGATGATGGCCGGCATGATGGTGGCGGCGCTGCTGTTCGGGGCGCTGCTCGCCACCTTCTCCGAACTCAGGCTCATCAAGGTGGTGCAGGGCGCCGGCGCCTTCACCATGGCGGTCAACATCGCGGCGATGTGGAAGCAGGAGCCGCGTGGGCGGCGCGCGCCGGGCCCGGCAGCGTCCCCGACCTTCGCCGCCCCCACCTTCGCCGCCTCTTGGGCCATGCTGGCGGCGCAAGGGTCGCCGGTGCGCCGCCTCGTCGCCGTGGGGCTCGGCACGATGGCCTTCTCCATGCAGGACGCGTTGCTCGAACCCTATGGCGGCCAAGTGCTGCGCTTGTCGGTCGGCGCCACCACGGGGCTGACGGCGATCCTCGCGGTCGGCGGGCTCGTCGGCTTCCTCGCCGCCGCGCGGCGCCTGGGCAACGGCGCCGACCCGTACCGCTTCGCGGCCGTCGGCACGCTCATTGGGCTGGCCGCCTTCGCCGCGCTCATCGGCGCCGCCCCGCTCGCCTCGGGGACCCTGTTCGCCGGCGGCGTCGCGCTCGTCGGCCTCGGCGGCGGCATCTTCGCCCATTGCAACCTGACGGCGGCGATGGGGCTCGCGCGGCCCGGCCAGGGCGGCGTCGTGCTCGGCATCTGGGGTGCCGTGCAGGCTTCGGCGGCCGGCGTGGCGGTCGCGGCCGGCGGGTTCGGCCGTGACGCCGTCGCGACGCTGGCCGGCGCCTCCACCAGCTCCCCGCTCGGCTACGGCGTCGTCTACGCCTGCGAGATCGGCCTGCTCCTCGCCACGCTCGTCGCGCTCGGCCCGCTGCTGCGGACCGGCCGTGGCGACAGTCCATGGTTCTCAACACGGCCACGATCGAGAAAGGTCATCGCATGAATGACGTCGCGAAGCGGGACGACCAGCCCTACGCGGCCGCGTCCATCCGCACGCCGCACCCCGTCCTGCTCATGGCCGGCGCCCTCATGCTGTTCACGATCGGCACGGCGGCGTTCGCCAAGCGCAACGGCTACGACCGCATCGCCCTGCCGCCGTCCAGCGCGGTGAGCGTCCGCGACCTTTCCTTCAAGGACCTGCCCGACGGCGGCGTCAGCGTCACCGACGTGGGCACGGGCCAACTCGTCACCCTGGTGCGGCCGACCACCGGCGGCTTCCTGCGCGGCGTGATGCGGGGCCTGGTGCGCGACCACCACAAAGTCGACGATGCCACGGGTTACGCATTCCGCTTGACGCGGTGGTCGGATAACCGATTGTCTCTCGAAGATCCGGCGACCCACGAGAGCTTGGAGCTCGAGTCGTTCGGATCGACCAACGAACAGGTCTTCGCCGACCTCCTGTACGGGACGGCGGACGCCGGGCAGGGACGCTGAGGGAACGCCAATGGCGAAGTGGATGGCCGGTCCGCGAACGGTCGAGGTGCCCTGCACCATCGACATGGAGCAGTCCCCCGACAGCCTGCACGCCTACGTGGACTTGCACGGCATCGCCGTCCGCCCGGGCGACGCGGTGATCGTCCACGACGCGCCGCCCACGATCGCGTGGGGGCAGAGCGCCGTCTACCAGCGCTCGGCGAGCGTGCGCCGCGCCGGCCCGCTGCGGCGGTTCTGGGCGCACGTCGAGGGCTACCTCGAATTGACCGAACTCTACGAAGTCAGCTTTTCGGAAGGGAAGGCACCATGATCCCGATCGAAGGGGGCGGCTCGCGCTCCATGGCCCGCCAATCCCCGGCCCTCGACACGCCGCGAGCGGCCGACGCGTCCTCGCTCGACGCGGCCAAGGAGGACACGATCCTCTCGCCGCGCTTCTACACGACCGACTACGCCGCCCTCGACAAGCTCGACGTCGGCTTGGTGCGCGCCGAGTGGGACCGCTGCATCGGCGAGCTGCGCGCCGACCACAACAAGACGCATTTCCGTCGCGAAGGTCCCTTCGAGGCCGACGTCGGCGCGCTGCCCCCGGAGCTGCGTCGCGAGTTCAAGGACTTCCTCGTGTCCTCGCTGACCGCCGAGTTCTCGGGCTGCGTGCTGTATTCCGAGATCAAGAAGCAGATCACCAACAAGGACGTGCGCGAACTCTTCACCTACATGGCGCGCGACGAGTCCCGCCACGCCGGCTTCATCAACGAGACGCTGAAGGACGCCGGCATCGGCGTCGACCTCGGCTTCCTCACCAAGGTGAAGAAGTACACGTTCTTCAAGCCGAAGTTCATCTTCTACGCGACATACCTCAGCGAGAAGATCGGCTACGCCCGCTACATCACCATCTACCGCCAGCTGGAGCGCAACCCCGACCGTCTTTTCCATCCGATCTTCAAATACTTCGAGAAGTGGTGCAACGACGAGTTCCGCCATGGCGAGGCCTTCGCCCTGCTGATGCGCGCCGACCCCTCGCTGCTGAAGGGCCGCAACACGCTGTGGATCCGCTTCTTCCTGCTCGCCGTGTTCGCGACCATGTACGTGCGCGACCACATGCGCCCCGCCTTCCACGAGGCGGTCGGCATCGATCCCGGCGCCTACGACTTCCGGGTGTTCGCCATCACGCAGGAGATCGCCCGCCAAGTGTTCCCGGTGGCGCTCGACCTCGACCATCCCGCGTTCCGCGCCGGGTTGGAGCGGCTGTTCAGGATCACGGAGGCGCGGGCGGAGGCGAAGGCCCTGGGCGGCGTCGGCGGGTCGCTCAAGCGCGCCGGCCTCGCGCTGGCGGCGGCGGCGACCTTCGCCCGCCTGTACCTGATCCCCGTGAAGCGCACGGCACTGCCCGCGACCGTCCTCCTCGCGCCGGCCTGGTAGGCCCGTGCGGAGGCTCGATCCATGAAGGCGGTCGCGCCGGCGATCCTCTACGCGCTCTTCGTCTGGTGGTTCTCGACCGGGCTGGTGCTGTTGCTCGTGCTGCGCCGGCGCACGATCGTGCGGGCGGGACTCGTCGGTGCGGCGCTCACGTTCCCCGCCTGCCTCGTCGTGCTGGCGGCGAGCAGCGCGCGCACCGACGCGTGGGGCGCCTACACCGCGTTCACGGCGGCGATCCTCCTGTGGGGCACGCAGGAGATCGCCTTCCTCGCCGGGTTCCTGACCGGGCCGCGTCCGCTGCCGTGCCCGCCCGGGGCCACCGGCCTGTCGCGCGTGCGCTACGCCGTGACGTCCATCCTGTACCACGAGATCGCGCTCGCCGCGTCCGGCCTCGCGGTGCTCGCGGCCGGATGGGGCGGCCCCAACCAGGTCGGCACCTTGACCTTCGCGGTGCTCTGGGTGATGCGGGTCAGCGCCAAGCTCAACTTGTTCCTCGGCGTGCCCGTGCTCAATGACGGCTTCATGCCCGCGCCGATCGCCTACGCGCGCTCCTACTTCCGCCGGGGGCCTGTCAACGGCTTCATGCCGCTCGCGATGGGGGGCGCCGTTCTCGCCACCTGCGCCATCGCCGCCGCCGCCCTCGATCCCGGCGCCGGCCCGGGGCGCCGCGTCGGCGGGGTCCTCGTCGCCACCCTGCTGGTCCTCGCCATCGTCGAGCACGTGTTCATGGTCGTACCCCTGCCGATCGACAGACTTTGGGCCTGGAGCACCGGGCGGTGGGGCGTGAAAGGGTGGGACGTGGGAAGCCGGGGCACGCGTTTCGCCAAGGGCGCCATGAAGCGCGTGGTGCCGAGCCGGCCTTGAGCCCGGTTCGATCCGCTCTCGCTTGATCGGCCATCTTTGCGACATCGAGCGGGCGCAGGCATTAGTCCCATGACATCGTCGGCCGCCACGATTCATCTCCCGCACCACCGGCCATCGACGCGCGACCCCTCGCCGACCAAGCTCCGGGCGCACCACGCGCCGCGATCGACGATCGCGCTGCTCTTCATCTCGATCCTGCTGCCGCTCGTGCTGTTCGCCCTCGCGACGACGCAGAACCGCAGGGACGTCGAGCACGCCGCCGCCTGCCGGGTGGAGCGCACGACGCGCATCCTCCACGAGCACGTGCTGAAGGTGTTCGAGACGCACCAGCTGATGATCGGTCAGATCAACGAGCGGCTGCGAACCATGGATTGGTCCGATCCGGGCGAGGTCCAGGGCCTGCACCTGCTGCTCGCGCACCTGAAGGCGCTGTTCCCGCAAGTCGTATCGATCACCGTCGCCGACGCCGACGGCAACGTGGTCGCCCGTGGCGGGGACCGGCCGCCCGGCCCGGGGGAGACCGTCGCCGGCACCGGGTATTTCAAGGCACTGAAAGCCCACGACCAGGCACTGCCCTACGTTTCCCGCACCCTGCGGGGGGAGCGGGGCGACGAACCCGTCTTCAGCATGGCGTCCCGCATCGAGGGCAAGGACGCCGGACGCTTCGCCGGCGTCGTCCACATCGCCATCAAGCAATCCTACTTCGACGCGTTCTACCGCGCCATCGAGCGGGAGTCGGAACACCTCATCGTTCTCGCCCGCGACGACGGCAGCGTGTTGGCCAACGAACCCACGCAGATGGGCGACCTGCCCCCCGACGTGATGGCCGCCCTGGCGAGCGGGAGCCGTTCCAACGGCTTCCTCATGCGGATGTCGATCGTCGATGGCGAGAAACGCCTGTTCGGCTACGAGAAGGTCGGTCCCTACCCGGTCGTGATCGGCTTCGGCGTCAGCCTTCGCGCGGCGATGATGCCGTGGCGCCGCAACGTGTTGACTTACGGCCTCGTCGCCGTGCTGTCGTCGCTCGCCCTGCTCGGCGTGTCCGGCTTCGCGATCCGCCGCATCGCGCTGGAAGGGCGCGCCACCCGTCGCTGGCGCCACTCCGCCGCCTTGCTGGAAACGGAGATAGCCGAGCGGGCGCACGTCGAGGAGCAGTTGCGTCAGGCGCAGAAGATGGAAGCCGTGGGCCGGCTCACCGGCGGCGTCGCGCACGACTTCAACAACCTGCTCACCGTCGTCATCGGCAGTCTCGACCTCCTGTCGCGGCGCGTCGGTGACGGCGACCCGCGCCAGAAGGCGCTGATCCGCAACGCCATCGACGGCGCCTCGCGCGCCGCCACGCTGACCGCGCGCCTCCTCGCCTTCTCGCGCCAGCACCCGCTCGACCCAAAGTCCATCGACGCCAACGCGCTCGTCGAGGGCATGCTCAACCTGCTCCAGCGCACGCTCGGCGAGACGGTGGCGATCGAACTCGACCTCGCGACCGGGCTGTGGCCGGTGTTCGCCGACCCCAACCAGCTCGAGAACGCGATCCTCAACCTGTGCGTCAACGCCGTCGACGCGATGCCCAGGGGCGGTGGGCTAACCGTGTCGACCGCCGGCTCGGTCCTTGACGAGGCTTACTGCGCCCAGCACGCCGACGTGGCGCCGGGCCCCTACGTGATGATCGCCGTCGCCGATACCGGCACCGGCATGGCGCCCGAGGTGGTGGCCAAGGCCTTCGAACCCTTCTTCACGACCAAGCCCGTCGGCAAGGGCACCGGTCTCGGCCTCAGCCAAGTCTACGGCTTCGCCCGCCAGTCGGGCGGCCACGCCGCCATCGAGACGGAGCCGGGGCGCGGCACCACCATCCGCATCTACCTGCCCCGTCCGACCGCCGCCCAGGCGCCGCGCGACGAGGCCGCGCCGAAATCGGGGCAGCCGGACCCATTCCACGCGATGTCGACCAACCCCCCGCTGGTCGAACCCGTGCCGGGCGGGGCAGCGACGGTCTTGATCGTCGAGGATGACGATCTCGTGCGCCAGTTCAGCTCGGCGGCGCTGCGCGAGGCCGGCTACACCGTGATCGAGGCCGGCACCGGCCCCGAGGGGTTGCGGCTGCTGCGCGCCCATCCCGCCACCGCGCTGCTGTTCACCGACATCGTGCTGAAGGGCCCGATCGACGGCAAGGAACTCGCGCGGCGGGCGTTGGCGCTGCGACCTAGCCTGCCCGTCCTGTTCACCACCGGCTACACCAAGGACGCGATCACCCCGACAGGCCAGGTCAGCGCCGCGTCCGGCGCCGACTTCATCGCCAAGCCGTTCACCACCGCCGGCCTCGCCGCCAAGATCGCCGGCCTGCTCGGCGGCGACACGGTGGCCGGGCGCCGCGTCGCCGCCGGCTAGGCGCGGCTCCCACCTGGAGGACGCCGCGATGGCCGAAGCCGCGATCTCCATCCTATGCGGGTCGCTCGTCGGCTTCACCCTCGGTCTGGTCGGCGGCGGCGGCTCGATCCTGGCGACACCGCTGCTGCTCTACGTCGTGGGCATCGTCCAGCCGGATGTCGCTCGGCCCCACGTCGCGATCGGCACCGGGGCCGTCGCGGTGTCGGTCGCCGCCCTCACGAACTTCGCCGGTCACGCCGCCGCCGGCAACGTGCGTTGGCGCAACGCCGCGACCTTCGCCGCCGTCGGCGTCGCCGGCGCGCTGGTCGGCTCGACGCTCGGCAAGGCCTTCGACGGACGCCAACTCCTCCTGCTGTTCGGCCTGCTCATGGTGGTCGTCGGCGTGCTGATGGCGCGCTCGCGCGACGTGGCGAAGCCGGCCTACGACCGTCGCTCCGATGGCGCGGTCGCCGGCCTCGCCCTGATCGCCGGCGGCGCGTCCGGTTTCTTCGGCATCGGCGGCGGCTTCCTCATCGTGCCGTGCCTGCTCTTCGCGACCCGCATGCCGATGATCGCGGCGGTCGGCAGCTCGCTGCTGGCGGTCAGCGCCTTCAGCGTCGCCACGGCGGCGAACTACGCGCGCTCCGGCTTGGTGGACTGGCCGGTCGCCGCCTGGTTCATCGGGGGCGGCGTCGCCGGCGGCCTCGTCGGCCGGGGCGTGGCGCAGGCCCTGTGCGGGCGGAAGGACCAACTCCGCCGCGTGTTCGCCGCCTTGATCCTCGTCGTCGCCGGTTACGTCCTGTACCGGAGCGTGGGCGCGCTGACGGGACGCGTCTGACCGGGCGCGCTCGAAAGGGGATTGGGCGCCAAGAAACGGGATGCCCCGCGGCGGTCCTGCGGCTAGCTTCGCCAAGGATTGGGGGACGGGCGATGGATGGTGTGAGGGGGGAAGCGGCGGGGGAGGTGACGCAGGCGGCCCGCTGGATGGCGCTCGAGGCGCGCGACCCGGCGGCGGACGGCCGCTTCGTCTACGCCGTGCGCAGCACGGGCGTGTACTGCCGCCCGAGTTGTCCCTCGCGCGCCGCGCGGCGCTCCAACGTCAGCTTCCACGCGACGGGCGCCGAGGCGGAGGCGGCCGGGTTCCGGCCGTGCCGGCGCTGTCGCCCGAACGAGGCGAGCTCGCGCGAGCGCCAGGCCGAGCTCGTTGCCCGCGCTTGCGCCAGCATCGCGGCGGCGGAAACACCGCCTGCCCTCGCCGCCCTGGCGGAGGCGGCCGGGCTGAGCGCCTCGCGCTTCCACCGGGTCTTCAAGGCCGCGACCGGGGTGCCGCCGCGCGCCTACGCCGCCGCCCGGCGCACCGAGCGCGCCGCCGACGGCCTGCGCGCCGGGGAGCCGGTCACGCGCGCCGCATACGCGGCCGGGTTCAACAGCGCGAGCCGCTTCTACGCCGACGCGTCGGCGCGGTTGGGCATGACGCCGACCGCCTATCGCGACGGCGGTGCCGGCACGGCCATCCGCTTCGCGTGCCGTCCCTGCGGCTTCGGCACGGTCCTCGTCGCGGCCACGGCGAAGGGCCTCTGCGCGATCCTGCTCGGCGACGAGCCCGACGCGCTCGCCCGCGACTTGGCCGCCCGCTTCCCCAAGGCCGCCATCGCCGCCGCCGAACCCGCCTTCGCCGCGACCGTGGCGCGGGTCGTCGCCTTCGTGGAGGCGCCGGCGCGTGGGCTGGACCTGCCGCTCGACGTCGGCGGCACCGCCTTCCAGCAGCGGGTCTGGGCGGCGCTGCGCGACGTGGCGCCGGGCACCACCACCACCTACGCCGCCGTGGCGCGAACCATCGGCCAGCCGGCGGCGGTGCGCGCGGTCGCCGGCGCCTGCGCGGCCAACGCCCACGCCGTCGCCATCCCGTGCCATCGCGTGCTGCGCGGCGACGGCTCGCTGTCGGGCTATCGTTGGGGCGTCGAGCGCAAGCGGGCGCTGTTGGCCGCCGAGCGGGAGGATTAGCCCCCCACCGGCGCCCCGCCGTCCACCGCCGCCTCGGCTTGGGCGAGGAGGCGTTCCTCGTGCGTCTTGTAGAAGCGCCACAGCGCGACCGCCCCGACGGCCGCCGCGACGAGCGCCACCCAGCCGACCGGCCCCGTGATCCGCTTCAATCCCTCGCCCAGCGCGTAGCCGCCGAACCCGAACACCAGCGCCCAGACGACCCCGCCGGCGGCGTTGTAGGCGAGGAAGGTGAGTGGGGGCAGCTTGTTGACGCCGGCCAGCAGCGCCGCGTAGGTCCGCAGCACCGCGACGAACCGGCCGAAGAACACGATCGCGCCGCCGTAACGCGTGAACAAGTATTGCCCGAGCTTCCGCTTGCGCGCGTCGAGGCCGACCCTCGGGCCGAAGCGCGCCAGCAGCCGCTCCCCCCACGTCCGGCCGACCCAGAACCCCAGGTTGTCGCCGAGGATCGCCGCGCAGGCGGCGATGAGGACGACGAGCCGGATGTCGAGGCCCCGCCCGGCGCTGGCGAACACCGCGGCGCCGACCAGCACCGTTTCGCCCGGCAGCGGGATACCCGCGCTCTCCCCCATGATCACCGCGAAAACGGCGGCGTAACCGTAGGTGGCCAGAAGGTGGGTCAGGGTGGCGGAGTCCAACAGGTGCACGCTTGATCCCTCCGCGCTCGCGCCGCGCCGTCCTTGGCGGCGGCGATGGGACCTTAGGGTAAAACGCGTCGCCCATCCCCCTTCATCGCGTTGAACGGCGACCGGGGTGGCCCCACACCCTACGATCGGGAGGCGCATCGTGGTTCAGGATCGGCGAAACGGCGGGACGACGCGCTGGAAACGTTGGCGGACATGCGCGAGCCGCAGCCACTGATCTCCGCGTGAGCGGGTGTTCGCGGGCGGCCCGCATCCGCCTGGGCGCGGTCGGCCTCGCCCATCGCCGCGACCCGTTCAGACCGCGCGACGCGTCCCCGACCTAGCGCGGACGAGAGTTTTCCGCGATGAAGCGGGCTCATGAGTCGATGGGCCGGGTAGGGGATGGTCACGGGTTGGTTCGATTGGCTGCGGTTCGGCGCCGCGCTCACGCTGCACATCCTCGCGGCGGCGGGCCTCACCGCCCACATCCTGCTGCGCAAGCGCGACGTCGGCGCCGCGCTCGGCTGGATCGGCCTGAGCTGGCTCGCCCCGATCGTCGGCGGGCTCCTGTATTTCGTCCTCGGCATCAATCGCGTCCGCCGGCGCGCCGAGCGGCTCGACCGACGCCCGCGCACCCGAAGCCAGTCCCGCGAGGTGGACGACCACGAGGGCCACGCGGGGTTGGAGTCGCTGCAGAAAGGTATCGGGCGCATCTCGCACCGACGGCTGGAGGGCGGCAACGCGTTCCAAACCTACCAGAACGGCGACGAGGCCTACCCGGCGATGCTGGCGGCGATCGAGGGAGCGACGACCAGCGTCGGCCTGTCGAGTTTCATCATGCACGTGGACGAGGTCGGCACGCGCTTCGTCGAGGCGCTGGCGGCGGCCCACCGCCGGGGCGTCGCCGTGCGCGTCATCGTGGACGGCATCGGCGGCGGCTACATCCTCTCGCGCGCCTACCACGCGCTGCGCCGCCGGGGCGTGCCGGCCGGCCGCTTCATGCATTCGCCGCTGCCGTGGCGTATGCCGCTGCTCAACCTGCGCTCGCACAAGAAGATCCTGGTGGTCGATGGTCACATCGGCTTCACCGGCGGCATGAACATCGCCGACGAGAACGTCATGGGCACGCACCCCCGCACGCCCGTGCAGGACACCCACTTCAAGGTGACCGGCCCGGTGGTGGCGCAACTCGTCGATGCCTTCGCCGACGATTGGGCCTTCGTCACCGGCGAGGACCTCGACGGCCCCGCCTGGTTCCCGTCGCTCGCCCCCGCCGGGCACGCCGATGGACACGCCAAGGGACACGCCAAGGCGCGCGTGATCACCTCCGGGCCGGACCAGGACATCGAGAAGGTCGAGTTCGGCGTGATGCAGGCCGTCGCCTGCGCGCGTGCCTCCATCTACGTCATGACACCCTATTTCGTCCCCGACGAGCGGCTCAACACCGCCCTCGCCTTGGCGGCGATGCGCGGCGTCGCCGTGCACGTCGTGATGCCGCGTCGCAGCAACCACGTGTTCGTCGACTGGGCCTCTCGCGCCAACATCGGCTCGCTGCTGAAGGACGGGGTCAACATCTGGCTCGGACCGAAACCGTTCCGGCACTCCAAGGTCATGGTGGTCGACGGTGAGTGGAGCCTGATCGGCAGCGCGAATTGGGACATGCGCTCGTTCCGCCTCAACTTCGAGGTGTGCATGGAAGTCTACGACCGCCCCTTCGCCCAGGCTTTGCAGCATTTCGTGACGAGCCATCGCGGCGCCGCGCTGACCAACCGGGAGCTCGGCGCGCGGCCCCTGCCGGTGCGCCTGCGCGATGCCGGCGTGCGGTTGATGATGCCCTACCTGTAGGGGCGTCCGCATCGTCGCGTCCCCCTCGTGGCGTCGGCACGCCGCGTGCACGGCGCGCTGTCCCGGAGGCATAGGACCATCCATGCTCGTGTACGCTTACATCGCGCTGGGCGGCGCCATCGGTTCGGTGTCGCGCTACGCGGTTTCCTCGGCCATCGCGCGGGGCGTCAACGAGGTGTTCCCCTGGGGCACGCTGTTCGCCAACATCAGCGGCTGCTTCCTCATCGGCCTCTTCGCGATGCTGACCGGGCCGGACGGCCGCGTCCTGGTGGCGCCCGATTTCCGGCAGTTCTTCACCGTGGGCATCTGCGGGGGCTACACCACCTTCTCCTCGTTCTCCTTGCAAACGCTGGCGCTGGCGCGCGATGGTGACATGACGCGGGCGGGCCTCAACGTGGCGGGGTCCGTCGTCTGTTGCCTGCTCGGCGTCTGGCTCGGCTCGGTGCTGGGGGCGGCGATCAATCAGGGCAGGGGTGCTTGAAGGGAAGCGTGGCGATGCGGGTGGGCCGGGCGGCGCGGATGCGCGTCTACACCGACGAGCGCGCCAAGGACGACGGCGGGCCGCTTTACCAGGCGATCGTCGAACGGGCACGGCAAGCCGGCCTCGCCGGCGCGACGGTGCTGCGGGCGGTGGTCGGCTTCGGCGAGAGCGGCGACGTGCAGCGCGCCAGCATCCTCGATTTGTCGGGCAACCTGCCGCTCGTCGTCGAACTCGTCGACGAGGAGGCGAAGCTCCGCGCCTTCCTCGACACGCTGGTGGGGTTGACCGACGTCGGCTTGGTGACGCTGGAGGCGGTCGAGGTGTTGCACTACGGTCAGACCGCGCTCGCGCGCCCGGCTTAGGGCATCGGACTGGATCAAGGACCCAGTCGGATGCTCCAATCGCCCGAGTCGCATCGGGTTTTCCCGAAAGCCGCCGCGCTTTTTTGGGTCCGATGCCTTGGCCCTTTGATCCCCGACGTTTAATTCTTGGCGGCGACGGTCACGCGGGGCGAGGCCCCGGGCCCGGCCCGGACGTCGACCACCTCCACGGGACCACCGGCCTTGTCGTCGTCGAACACGCCGACCGCCAACCGGCCGGTCCGCCAAGCCAAGCAATCGAGGGCGGAGCGCCCGGCGAGGCGCAGGGGGCCGTCGGGGTCGGGGTGGTGGCCATGGACGACGTGGCGTCCTGCATGGCCCTCCGCCACGTCGCAGGGATAGCGTTTCCACAGCAGGGTCTTGTCGGATTGCTGGTCGAGCGGCACGGCGCAGTCCACGCCGGCATGGACGAACACGCGGTGCGCGTCGACGTGGATCGTCGGCAGGGCCTCGATCCACGGCAGGTGCCCCGCCACCCTCTCGTGGCGCCCCTCGTAGGAGTCGATGGTGGAGGCGCCTCCGTTCTCGACCCACCAATCGAGCCGGTCGGGGTTGCGCAACGCCAGCGTCATCATCGCCTCGTGGTTGCCCTTGAGGCAAACCCATCGCCAGCCGTTCGGCGGCCCGGACATCAGCCGTTCCAGGATGTCGGCGGAGGCCGGTCCGCGATCGACGTAGTCGCCGAGGAAGACGATCGTGCCGGACGCGGCCCGGCCGTCGATCGCGGCGAGCGCGGCTTGCAGGAGGTCGTAACGGCCGTGCAGATCGGGGACGGCGAAGGTGAGTGGCATGTCAATCCTCCCGCATCATCGATCGCCTCGCATCAATCATACCGAAGATAGGCGAAGCGCGGGTCGGTCGGCGGCCCGTCGAGCGCACCGGCCTCGGTGCCGGGTCGCCAGGCGACCACCGCCTCCATCTTGGCGGCGAGCGCGAAATCCTTGTCCGTGATGCCGGACGTCCCGCGTCCCATCCCTTCGCTGCCCTTGGCGGAATGGGTCCACAGCCGCACGGTGACCCGGCCGTAGGAAACGGCGAGGGTGGGGTGGTGCCACGCCGCCTCGCACAGGTGGCCGATGGCCGACACCACCAGCATCGTCGCCTGCCAGTTCGCGGTGCGGTACGATCGTTCGATCGCGCCGTCGACGTGGTGCCAGTGCGGCAGGGCCGCGAGACGGGCCGCGACGGCCTCGTCGTCGTGGATCGTGTCGGGGGCGGTCTTCGAATTGGTGTCGTTCTGGGCGCTGCCCGTCATGGTTCCAATGGTACGAATCCGTGGGGACTGCCGCAAGGCCGGTCAAACGACCGATAACACGCGGTGCGGCTTCGGGGGCAGGGTGACCTGGATCGCGTCGCCGGGCCTGATGGTGCCGCTTTCGCGCACCACCCCCATGACGCCGGCGCGGCGCACCACCCTGCCGCCGGCGCCGCGTTCGATGAGCCGCTTGGTGAGGCCGTGGCCCGCCGCCTCGATCTTCCGGCAGGGGTCGCGGATGCCCGAGATCTCCACCAGCGCCTCGCCCACGCGGAACAGCGTGCCGCTCGGCAGGGTGATGAGGTCGAGGCCGCGCGTCAGCACGTTCTCGCCCAGGTGGCCCGGCGCCAAGGCGTAGCCGTGCTCCGCCATGGCGGCGAAAAGCTCGGCGTGGAGGAAGTGCACCTGGGCGAGGTTGGGCGCGCCCGCGTCGCGCTTCACGCGATACAGGTGCTGGACGGTGCGTCCCGCGTGGGCGTCGCCGGCCACGCCCAACCCTTCGAGCAGCCTGATGGCGGCGCACGGCACCTTGGCGAAGCCGTGGGTGGGGCTGAGGCTCACCGACACCACGATGCCGGCTCGCGCCGCCTCGACCACCGATGGGGTGGGAACCACCCGTCCCGGCCTCACCAGCTCTCCTTGAAGGGTCGCGCCTCGACCTCGAAGCTCCAGGCGGAACGGTCCTGGCGAACCAGGTCGGCGGCGATCGTCGCGATGGCGTCCGGCTTGAGGAAGAAGTCGTCCGGCTTGTCCGGCAGCATCTTCCGCGTGCGCGGGATGTCGATCACGCCGTCGACGATGATCACCGCGACGTGGATGCCGGCCGGCCATAGGCTGCGGGCCATGCTCTCGGCCAGCACGCGCTGGCCGGCCTTGGCCGGGGCGAAGGCGGCCGAGCGCGGGCCGCCGCGCCGCGACGCGGTGGCGCCGGTGAAGATGATGGCCCCGCCGCCCTTCGCCTTCATGGCGGGGATGAGCGCCTGCGACAGGAGCAGCGCGCCCAGCGTGGTGACGCGCCACGCCGCCTCGAACTGCGCCGGCGTGATCGCCTCGACGTCGCCGAACGCCCCCAGGCTGGCGTTGAACAGCAGCACATCGGGCTCGCCGAGGTCGCGGCGGATCGCGGCGACCGTCCGCGTCACGGCGTCGGGATCGCCCACGTCGCAGGCGTAGGCCATCGCCGACCCCGGCTCGGCCGTACCAAGCTCCGCGGCGAGCGTCATGCCGAAAGCCGGGTCCCGCCCCAGCAGGGCCACCGTGTAGCCGTCCCCGTGGAAGCGCCGTGCCAGCGAACCCCCGGTCCCCGGCCCGATGCCGGCCACCACCGCCACCCTGTCCCTCATCGAAACCCCCTCGCGGCACGCGTTCCGTCGCGGCGCAGACTACCCGAAACGGCCGGCGCGGCACAAACCATCCGTCGGGGTCGGGACGTCGCTCAAGCCGCCAGCCGCCGCAGCAGGTCGCCCGGCACGTCGCCGACGGTGCCGATCAGCAGCGGCTCGTGGAACGCGCCCGCTGCTGGGTCACTGCGATCGAGGAGCACCATCACGCCGGCGTGGAATGGTGCCAGGGCTTCCGCCATCGACAAGGCGGACGTTCGCGACGCCGAACGACGCGGGGCGCCCGCGCGCAGCACGCCCCGCGCGTCGGCATGGAACGGGACGACGAGGAAGATCGTGTTCGGCGCCATGGCGGGTTCCCTTGTCGAGGCTCCGACGCGGCACCCTCGATTCGTCTTCTGGAACATAACAAGAACAGAAGGGCGCTGTAAAATCATTGCGGCACGTGACGCGATTTTCAGTTCTTTGCCCAATTAGAAGCCATCCAGTAGGATTGTTATGGTTGCCTGCGCTCACGTCGGGGTGCGTCGGCATCATCGGATGCCCCGGCGCGCCCCGCCCTTCGAAGGAACACACATGCGCTTCCCCGGCCTCGTCCCGCTCGCGACGGCGGTCCTCGTCCTCCTCGGGGGGCTCGTGTCGTCCAGGGCGCCCGTCCTCGCGCAGGAGGCCGACCCTTCCGACGTCACCGGCGGCATCCCTCCCAAGGCGCCCGCCAAGAGCGGCATCCCGGGGGCGCCCGTGGGCGGCGCGGCGCGGCGCGGGCCGGAAGCGCTCCTCACCGTTTTGCAGGTCGACGCGGTCGCCAACGGCATCGCCACCACGCCGGGCAACCGCATCTTCCTGCCGCTGTCGCACCTCGACGGCAGCACCGGACCGCAGGCGGTGGAGTGGAAGGACGGGGCCGCGATGCCCTATCCCGACGCCACCTGGAACAGTTGGCGCCAGGGTGACGACGCCGCCCACAAGTTCGTTCGCGTCAACGCGCTGCGGATCGGGCCGCAGGGTTCGCTGTGGATCGTCGACGTCGGGGCGCCCGGCCTCAACACCCCCAAGGTGCCGCACGGGCCCAAGGTCGTGAAGGTCGACCTGGCGAGCAACACCGTCTCGCGCGTCTACGACCTCGACGGCGCCACCAACGACAAGAGCTTCATCGACGACATCCGCTTCCACGGGTCGCTCGCCTACATCACCGACGCCGGCTCGCCGGGGCTGATCATCCTCGACACGGGCACCGGCGAGACCCGGCGGGTGCTCGACGGCGACCCGTCCGTCACCGCGCAGCGACCGATGAGCGTCGACGACCACGTCCTGCGTGGCCCGGATGGCAAGCCGGTGAAGATCCACGCCGACCAGCTCGAGGTTTCGCCCGACGGCAAGTTCTTCTACTACCAGCCGGCGAGCGGGCCGATGTCGCGCATCGCGACGCGCTACCTCGACGATCCCAAGCTGCCCTCCGCCCAGCTCGCCAAGCACGTTTCGACCTTCGCCAGGACGCGCTCGACCGGCGGCACGGCGATCGACGCGACGGGGGCGATCTACACCAGCGACCTCGACAAGCACCGCGTGCTGAAGATCGACCCGAGCGGCAGTTCGAGCGTGCTGATCGAGGATCCCCGGCTGCTCTGGGTCGACGCGATGTGGATCGACGATCAAGGCTTCCTGTACATGCCGGCGGCGCAGCTCGACCGCATGGCGCCCTTCAACGGCGGCGTGTCCAAGGTCACCTTCCCCGTGACGGTCTACAAGATGAAGATCGACGCCGAACCCTCGAGCGGGGATCATCCCTGACGCGGACCTGCCCTGACGCGGATCTCCGTCAACTGTTTGGTCCCATTCCTCGTCGTCGCCCACGCGATCCATGGCGGGCCGCGTGCCGACCCACGCGGGGATGGGAACCCCCCTTCGCCCGCGAACGCGCCACCTTTCCGCCGGACGCCACGGCGACGTAGCCGCCCGCCCATGATGCCGGGACCGACCACCACCCTCAGCCGCAGCTGGCGCCCCCCAGCACGCAGAAGCGGGCGCAGTGCGGATGGTTCAGCGCCACGTCCGTTGAGGCGTCCACCAGGCTGGGACCGAGGTCGAAGCGGGAATCGTAGGGGATCAGCGTGCAGGCGACGACGTGGGGGCGCGCCGCACCACGACGCTTCTCGACCATCCGGCTGGACGCACACATCGGCGCGTCGGGCGCGACGCCGAGCAAGCCCCAGCAGGCCTCCGTGACCTCGGGCACGTCGACACCGGCCTCCATCTCGGGGAACAGCACGAGGGCGTCGGGATCGGCGGCGTCCACGCCGATCCCGTGGTCGGCGAAGAGGCCGGCGTAACCGGCGCGGGCCTCGGCTTCCGTCTCGGCGACGAGGCGGCGTCCGGCCACGGCGACGCGGAAGCCGTGGCGCGCGAGCCAGCCGAGGCCGTCGAGGGCCGGCTCCCACGTCGCCGGCCCGCGCTCCGCCTCGTGCACGGCCGGCGTGTGGTGGTCGAGGCTGACGCGCAGCGCGAGCCGGTCGCCGAAGCGCGCCCGCAGGTCGAGCAGCGCCGCCTCATGGCGACGCATCGGGCGCATGGCATTGGTGAGGACGAGCGCGTCGTGGCCCCGCCCCAGGACGTCACCGACCATGGCGAGGAGGTCGCGGTTGAGGAACGGCTCGCCGCCGGTGAAGCCGATCGTGCGCGTGGGCCAACCGGCGCCGGCGACCTCGTCGAGGACCGAGGCCACCTCGCTCGCCGCGAGGAAGGCGAGCGCGTCGTTGCGGGGCGTGCTCTCGATGTAGCAGTTGGCGCAAGCCAGGTTGCAGAGCGTGCCGGTGTTGAACCACAGCGTTTCGAGCGCGCGCAGCGTGACGTGGGCGCGCGGCGAGCCGTCGGCGGTCACGGCAGGATCGTCGAACTTCCCCTTCGCCAGGCAGGGCGCGTCGCCGTGGACGAATGGGGAGGCGGCGCGTCGGGGTTGGGGCACGGACATGGGTGAGCTGTCCATCAAAGTCCGAGGCGGCGCAATCGCGCCAAGGTCGCGGCCCAGGCGCGGGCACCCGCCGAAAAAACGCGAAGCTCGAAAGCCGCGAAGGCGACCGCCTTGGCGACCTCGCCCCGCGTCGGGTAGGGCAGCACCAGGCCCGACAGCGCCCAAAGCGTCGGCCGGGTGCGGCCGATCGCCAGGATCCACGGGAGGAGGAGCTCGTCCGCGCCCGCGCCGACGATCGTGGCGCCGACCGGCCGGCCGTCGCGGCGCACGACCTTGCAGAACCCGGTCGTGTCGCCATCGGTGACCGCGCGGTCGTTGTTGGCGAACGACTCGCGGGTGACGTCGATGCGCGCGCCTCCCTCGCGGGCCTCGGCCTCGCCTATGCCGACCTCGGCCACCGCCGGATCGGTGTAGGTCACGCGCGGCGAAGCCGTGCGGTCGATCGGGGCTGGCAACCCAAAGCCGAGCCGGCTCACCAGCCGCGCGCCCTCGTCGCCGGCCGCGTGGGTGAAGCGGGGTCCGGCGCGGCAGTCGCCGATGGCGTAGACGCCGCGCGCGCCCGTGCGCCCGTGCCGGTCGACGGCGATCCCGTCGTCACCGACCGCCACGCCCGGCACGTCGAGGCCGAGGTCGGCGACGTTCGGCACGCGCCCGGTGGCGACCAGCAGGTGGCTGCCCTCCAGCACCTGTCCGTCGGCGAGCGTCAGGTGGATCGCGCCGAGCTGGCCGTCGACCTGACCTTCGACGCGGACGGCGCGTGCCGCCTCGAAGACCGCCACGCCTTCCGCGCGCAGCCGGGCGACGACGAGTGCCGCCGCCTCGGCGTCGCTGCCCGGCAGTAGGCGCTTCGCCTCGACCAGCGCGACGGCGCAGCCGAGGCGACGGAACGCCTGCGCCATCTCGCAGCCGATCGGGCCGCCACCCAGCACGAGGAGGCGGCGCGGCCGTGCGTCGAGGTCGAACAGGGTCTCGTTGGTGAGGTGCGGCACGGCGGCGAGGCCGTCCAGCGGCGGCAGCCGGGGGCGCGAGCCGGTCGCCAACACGATGCGCGGCGCACTGAGCCTGCGGCCGGCGACGTCCAGCACGCGCGGCGCGACGAAGCGGGCGTGACCCCGCACGATGCTGACACCCCAAGCCTCGAAGCGCTCGACCGAGTCGTGCGGCGCGATGGCGGCGATCGCGCCGCGCACGTGGGCACGGATGACGTCCCAGTCGACCTCCGGCGCGGCGACGCGCACGCCGAAGCGTCCGGCGTCGCGCACCGCCTGCGCGCGGCGGGCGCAGGCGATCAGCGCCTTGGACGGCACGCAGCCGTTGTTGAGGCACTCGCCGCCCATGCGGTCCGCCTCCACCAGCGCCACCGCGAGGCCGAGCCGGCCCAACCCGCC
>CAXSDP010000003.1:27245-103858 GCA_964235705.1 uncultured Beijerinckiaceae bacterium
GCGTCCAAGTCACATCATGCCCCCTGGACAAGGACCGCGCCGACGGCGACGAGTCGGTGAGGGCTACACGGATGGATGCGCGATGAATATCGAGAACAGCCGCGACTATTACGGCAACGTCCTCCAGGGTTCGGGCGACCTGCGGACGGATGCTTGCTGCACGACCGAGAAGCCCTCGCCCGCCTTCGCCGCCGCGCTCGCCGACGTCCATCTGAACGTCAAGGCGCGCTACTATGGATGCGGGCTGGTCGCCCCGGCGATGATCAGCGGCGCGAGCGTCCTCGACCTCGGCTCGGGCGCGGGGCAGGACGCCTACGTGCTGGCGCAGATGGTCGGCGCCGGCGGCTCGGTCGTCGGCGTCGACGCCACCGCGCAGCAGCTCGCTGTCGCCCGGGCGCACCAGGCTTGGCACGCCGAGCGCTTCGGCTACGCCAATGTGACGTTCCACGAGGGCGACATCGAGCGCCTCGACGCCCTGCCGCTGGGGGCTGGCACCTTCGACGTCATCGTCTCGAACTGCGTGATCAACCTCGTCGCCGACAAAGGCGCCGTGTTCCGCGCCGCCCACCGCCTGCTGAAGCCGGGCGGCGAGATGTACTTCTCCGACGTCTACGCCGACCGTCGCCTGCCGACGGCCTGGCGCGACGACCCGGTGCTGCACGGCGAGTGCCTCGCCGGGGCGTCGTACTGGGGCGACTTCGTCACGCTCGCGAAGGCGTCCGGCTTCGCCGACCCGCGCCTCGTGTCCGACCGGCCGCTCGCCGTCTCCGATCCGGCGGTCGCGGCGAAGGTCGCCGGCGCGTCGTTCTTCGCCGCGACGTGGCGGCTGTTCAAGCTCGACGGCCTCGACGCCGAGTGCGAGGATTATGGGCAGGCGGTGCGCTACCGCGGCCGCGCGGCAATCGGCGAGCCGGGCGAAGGCGCCGATACCTTCGCCCTCGACAAGCACCACCTGATCGAGGCGGGACGGGTGTTCCCGGTCTGCGGCAACACCTGGCGCATGCTGGCCGAGACGCGTTTCGCGCCGGCCTTCGAGTTCCTCGGCGACTTTTCCCGCCACTACGGGGTCTTCGCGGGATGCGGCGGGGGCCTGCCGTTCGACCGGGCGGGTTCGGGCAAGATGGATCAGGGCAAGCCGGCCAACGCGTCCTGCTGCTGATGGGCGCGCCGCTCACGGTCCTCGTCACCGGCGCGGCTGGCCTCATCGGCGGCGAACTCTGCGGCGCGCTCGCGGAGGTTGGCCACGGCGTGATCGCGATGGTCCACCATCGCGCGCGGTTGGTCCGCAGCGACGGGACGAACGTGACGGAACGCGTCACGCTGCTCCACGGCGACATCACGCGGCGCGATCTCGGCCTCGGCGTGGAAGCGGCGGCGATCCTGGCCCGATGCGACAGGGTCGTCCATTGTGCCGCCGATACCAGCCTCGGCACCGGGCGGCACGAAGCGGTCAACGTCGGGGGCACGCAGAACCTGCTCGACCTGCTCGCCCGTTCGGCGTCGGCCCCGGGGCTCGTCCACGTCAGCACCGCCTACGTTTCCGGCACGCGCTCCGGCGCCATCGCCGAGGCGGCGGCGACCGGTGCCGGCACCAATGCCTACGAGGCGAGCAAGATCGCCGGCGAGCGGCTGGTCGTCGCCTCCGGCCTGCGCGCCGTGATCGCCCGCCCCTCGATTGTCGTGGGGCGCTGGCACGACGGCGCGATCGCGCGCTTCGACGACCTTTATGGCTTGATCCGCCTGGTCGCTGCCGGCCGCATCCGCGCCCTGCCGACGACGCCCGGCGCGACGCTGGACCTCGTGCCGATCGACCATGTCGTCGGCGGGCTCGTCGACCTCGTCGAGCGTTTCGAGGCCGCGCGGGGCCGCGTGTTTCACCTCGCGTCCGGCGTGCCCATGCCGGTCGCGACGCTGTGCACCACCGCCTTCGCCGGCCTCCACGCGCCGCGCTTGGTCGGGCCGGGCGACGCCGGACCGGACGACGCAGGGCCTGGGAACGTGGCGGTGGGCGGGCGCGGCACGGCGCGCCACGCCTTGCTCTCGCTCTACGCCGGCTACCTCACCCGCGACCCGCGCTTCGCCACCACCAACCTCGCCGCCCTGTCCGGCCGCCTCGCGCCGCCGGTCGACGTGGCGTTCCTCCGGCGCATGATCGGGCACGCCTGCGCCGCCGGCTACCTGCGCCGCGACCCCGCCCTCGCGATCACCTGACGTCGGGATAGTGCCGCTCGATGCGCCTGCGCAGGCCCAAGCCCCAGCGCACGCCAACGTAGAGGTAGATCCAGTTCGCCCGCCATTCGCCCCAGGCGGCGACCCGACGGTCGGAGGTCATCACCAAGCGGTTGACGAGGCGGACGCGCCCGCGCCGCACCAAGCGTTGGCACAGGTCCGCGTCCTCCATCACGCTCAGCGTCTCGTCGCAGCCGCCGACCGCGAGGAAGTCGGCGCGGCGGAAGAACATCGCGTGGTCGCCGAACAGCAGCCGCGCCCCCTTGAGGAACAGGTGCGGCCGGAACAGCAGCGGCACGTACCAGGTCTTGATCCAGTTGTGGAACGTCGTGCCCCAGCGCACCGTGTCCGCCCCGCCGATGATCGCCGTGAACCCGGCCAGCGCGATCCGGGGGTCGGCCAGGGTGGCGGCGACCACGTCCATCGCGTCGTCGGGCAGCAAGGTGTCGGCGTGCAGCACCATCACCAGCGGTGCGGTGGCTTGGCGCACCGCGTGGTTGATCTGCGCCGGGCGCCCGCGCGCGGCGAAGGCGATCACGCGCAGGCCACCGGCCTCCGCCAGCGCGAGGCTATCGTCGGTGCTGCCGCCGTCGATGGCGATGACCTCGGCCGGCGGCGGGTGGAGCGCGGCGAGGTTGCGGAGCAGGCGGGGCAGCGTCGCCGCCTCGTTCAGCATGGGAACGACGATCGCGATCCCCCCGCCCGCGCCGCGATCGTCCGGGCTCGCCGGTGGGGTTTGGGGCTGCGGCATGCGTTCCCCCTAGCCGATCACGCGTCCCGTTGCAGCAGGGAACCGCCCTTGACGTCGACGCACCACGACGACACCTCGTTCCCATGCGCCAAATCAACCAGACTTTGCGAACGTCGGCCCGCTCCACCGGCGTACTCGAAGTCGCGACCACCGTCGCGATGGTGGCCGGCGCCCTCGCCATCCTCGTCGCCGAGCGCCGCCGCCCGCTGCGGCGGCGCACGCAGGCCGCGCCGCGTCGCGAGCTGACGAACCTCGTCCTGGGGATCGCCGCCTCGCTCACCATCAGCCTCGCCGAGACACCCGTCGTCGAGCCGCTGGCGCGCCGCGCCGCCTCGCGCCGACACGGCCTCGTCCAGCGGCTGCCGTTACCGGATTGGGCGCGCGACGTCGTCGGCGTCGTGTTGATGGACTACACGTTCTACGTCTGGCACGTGCTGACCCACAAGGTGCCGGCGCTGTGGCGGCTCCACCTCGTCCACCACGTCGACCTCGACATGGACGCTTCCACCGCGCTGCGGTTCCACGCGGTCGACATGGTCGTTTCCGCGCCGTGGCGCTTCGCGCAAGTGGCGGTGATCGGCCTGTCGCCGCGAGGGGTCAGGCTGTGGCGGGCCTTCTTCTTCCTCTCGATCCTGTTCCATCATTCCAACATCCGGCTACCCGAACGTTGGGAGCGACGCCTCGCCCGCGTGCTGACGACGCCGCGCATGCACGGCATCCACCATTCCGCCGTCGAGGACCAGACGAACTCGAACTGGTCGAGCGGCTTGAGCTGGTGGGACCATCTCCATCGCACCTTCCGCCTCGACGTCGACCAAGCGGATATCGCGATCGGCGTCCCCGCCTATCGCGAGCCGGCGGAGGTGGCACTACGGCCGGCACTCGCCCTGCCGTTCCGCCGACAGCGCGACGATTGGGCGTCGCCGACTCTCGATTGATCCGCGATCATGGACGCGAACTGGCCGATGCTCATGGGCGGTGACCGGACCTCACGTCCCGGCGCCGCGCCGTGGCCGAATACGAGCTTCGTGACGCTGCCGTGGAGAACCCCGGCCCTCGCGCGGCCTTCCACTCACGGGATGGGACCGCACCATCAAAGCCCGAGACCGGACACAATTGCGCACAGCCATCAGGCTGAGGAAGACCCCGCCGTATTGACCTTCACCAGTTTCCGCAAATCCCAGACTAACACGGGTGAGCGAAGGGGAGAAGCTTCAAGGTCAAGCACCGCTGTTCCGATGTTTCGCCGATCCACTCGGGCAGCGGCGCAGCTTTCTCGAACCTGAAGGTAACATCCTTCCTGCCGACGTGGGGGCTGGATTTGTTCAAGCTTCCCTGAACTGGTCGGCGACACCATGACTGTTGTCAACAGTCTATAATCAAGAACTATCGCTGCGTCACGTGTGAAAAAGACGCGAGCTTCGTACAACATTATTACGACGACTGTGAAAAATAGAGTGTAACTTTGGAAAGTTAACAAACGAGAACGGATGTTGACCCAACCTTCAATTGAACAAAGTGGCTTTGATGTGACTGGCAATTCACTTCCTAACCATTGCCATGGTTCAGCGTCGCGCTCCCTTGCCATCATTTCCAATCCCTGCTTGATACCATGATAAATTAAAAGGGAATGATGGTTTTGCGGAACATGTTCGTTCGCTCCCGGGCCCCGTTGCGGCTTGGCATCGCTGGCGGGGGGACCGACCTGTCACCGTTCTGCGACGAATATGGAGGCGCCATCCTCAATTGCACGATCGATCGTTACGCCTACACCTTCATCGCCACGCGGCCGGATGGCGTGCTGCATTTCGTTGCCGGCGACATAGCCGAAGAAGAAACACATCAGGCCGGCAAGGTCCTCGACATCGGGACGGGCCTGCGGTTCCATCGTTCGATCTACAATCATTTCGTCCGAACCGGTGACCTCGATCCAAAGCTTGGCTTGACCGTGACGACCAGTGTCGATTGCCCGCCTGGGTCAGGGCTCGGCTCCTCCTCGGCATTGGTCGTCGCGCTCTGCGAAGCGTTCCGCTTCCTGTGTGATACCCCGCTGGGCCTCTACGACCTAGCCCACCTCGCCTTCGAGATCGAACGCGTGATGCTGAAGCTCGCTGGAGGGAAGCAGGACCAATACGCCGCGTCGTTCGGGGGGCTCAACTTCATCGAGTTTCTGCCCAACGACCGCGTCATCGTCAATCCGCTGCGGGTCGACCGCGCGATCCTGAACGAGTTGGAAGCGTCCCTGATCGTATGTTCGACCGGTGTGTCTCGCGAGTCCGAGCACATCATCCACCAGCAGGTCGGTCGCATGATCGAACGCGATTCCGGCGCGCTCGCGGCGCTTCACGACATCAAACGGGCAGCAGTCGAGTCGAAGCAGGCTTTGCTCAGCGGCGACCTCCACGCCCTCGGCAATATCCTCAACGAGTCTTGGAAATCGAAGAAAAAGACCGCGTTCAACGTTTCGACGAACCTGATCGACGATCTCTTCGAAGCAGGATTGCAGGGTGGGGCGAGGGCCGGGAAAATATCCGGCGCGGGCGGAGGCGGTTTCATGATGTTCTTGACCGATCCGGAACGACGCCGAAGCGTGATCGCCGAGCTGAACGCCGCCGGTGGCCAGGCCGGTCCCGTCCACCTGACTGGACGCGGCGTCGAGGCTTGGCGGGTCAAGCGCGAGCCTGACGGCGTTCGGCTGACGAACTGAACCGAACCAAGTCAGGCAGCACGACCCCACCGCAAGACATCGTCAATGCCCCACTCAGAAAGATTTAGCCCACCGATGCAGGGAAGAGCCGACGACGCGCATTTTCATCGATACGCGATTGCCAAGGACTATGTCGCGGACGCGAGGGTGCTCGACGTCGCCTGTGGCGAAGGGAACGGATCGTACATCCTCTCGTCGGCGGCGCGCCATGTCGTGGCGCTCGATGAGGATGGGGTGTCCATCACTGCGGCAAAGGCCAGGTACGCGGGTGAGGACAGGCTCGAGTTCGTCCAAGGCGACGTCGCGTCCCTTTCGACTCAAGGCGGCTCGTTCGACGTCATCGTCTGCTTCGACATGCTCGATCGTGTTCCCGACGCCGCGCGCTTCCTCAATGAAGCGAGGAGGATGCTGAGGCCGGGCGGTCTGCTCGTAACCTCGTCGTCGAGCCGGCTCGATGTCGACCGAAAGCGGCGAACTCAGACTCCGTCGCGATCTCGGGGGGATGAAGCTGCGTCTTTGGACGACATCCTATCCGACCACTTCGCCTACCGCGAGATCCATGACCAGCAAACGTTTCTCAGCCGCCCGATCGCGGCCACGTCGCGGGCGAGCGACACCGGCGGACCTGGACATCACGCCGACGACGCGGACGGTCACGCCAGATTGTCCGATGTTGGCCCCGGTGCGCCTGGAGTGCCATATCCGGATTACGTCTTATTCTTCTGCAGTAATGAAGCCATCAGGCATTCGATGGCGCCAGTGTCCACTCCCATCGTAGCGAGCGATGATCTTTGGCCGGAGCGACGCGACATCGCCGCCTTGCCGTCCGGTGTTGGTGTGGGAGACGTAAAGTGGTCGCGGCGGTTTGAAGATTCGAAAGAAGACGTCGCAACGAAGGGGTGGAGTGAAACCAACGTCCACCAGCAGACACTGGTTCTGGGGCAACCAGGCCGCGCGACGAGCGAGGAAGGCCATTCGCCGGCTCGCACCATCGACATGAACGTCGCCGACAGGCAAGAACAGATCAGTAAAGCGTCGATGCATGAGGACGAGACCTCGCCGGCATCGCCATCGGAAGCCGAGTTTCACGTCGGGCGATCCGACCCACGACGCGAAGGTGACCTGGTTGACGATCTCAAGGGCCTAATACCGCTATTGGCGCGCTTCGAGGGCGGTGACGCGGCCGATCGAAGCCTCGCGATCCTGACCGACGTGCTCGCCAAGGCTTGGCCGAACCGCGAGGCGATGCAAAGGCAGATCGATGACCTTCAATCGCGCGTTGCGCGGGACGAGGATCGCCGAAACCATCATGTCGCAGGTCGCATCGCCGAGGCGACGCTCGATCGACGTCTGAAAGACGTCCTCAACGAGCATGAGCAAGCGTTGGCGTTGCGCGGCGGAGCCGAAGCGGAGCAGCGTAAGCTGCGCGTTGGTCTTCAGCAACGAATCGAGGATTTGGAAGCGACGAATGACGCGTCGCTCGAGCGAGCCCGCATCTCGGACGCTCGCGCTCGAAATCTGGAACAAGACCTGGCGAACGCGCACGCCGCTCACGATAAGGCGCGGCGTGAGTCGAAGCTCCTGATCGAACGCCTTCGTGACGACGGGGTCACTCGTGAGAACGCCTATGAAGCCCGGATCGCCGCCTGGTCCGCCCGTGTCAACGCCCTACAAAACGAGTTGAAACAAATATACTCGATACACGACGAGTATCTTGAAAAGGCACTTGCTCCGCGTAGCGGTGCTCGCGAAGGGTGGACGGGCAGGGGGGAGGCGTACAAGGAAGATAGGGAAGGTGCGGCGAAGTCGCGGAATGATTTTCGAGAGACCCTCGACCAATCGCAAATCACGTCGGACTTCCTTGTCGTGAAGGACAGGATCCAGAGGGATCTCCACACGTCACGGCGCTTCAGTCCTTTGAACCCGCATCACCTAAAAAAACATGAAACGACGCCCTTTGGCGTGGATGACGATCTTTCGGAGTCGTTGTTCTTTGACCAAGCCTTTTATAGGACGCAACTCAAGGACGGCCAGGACGTGGGCGCTGGAGCCTTGCGTCACTACCTGGATACCGGCTGGTTGCAAGGCTTCTCACCGTGCGCGTTGTTCGACGGCAACTGGTACCTCACCAAACACCCGCACGCTCTAGAGACGGGGATGAGCCCGCTATCGCATTACGTCCGCCACGGGGCGGCAGACGGCCTGCAGCCCCATCCTTGCTTCGATCGCCCCTTCTACGCCGCTCGCTATCCCGAAGCCCTTCGGCATGGAGGCGACGTCTTCCAACATTTCGTCCGTCAGGGTCTGCGCGCCGGGTGCTTCCCGTCCGCCGAAATCGAGGCCGTCGCGGGAGGCGAGCTTGCGATCGCGGTGGTCGGACGCCTCCTGAACGAGGACCTGCAAGTGTCGACGGGGGCTTCGAACGTCGCGCAGTGGCCGCCGAAACCCCTCAAGGACTATTGGCTCCCCCAAGCCCTGCGCGACTATATCGGTGACGATTTCGGGACTGGACCACTCGATCTTCTGTCGTACCTCTTCTCGGTGATCGCCGCTTACGAGCCTGATCCCGCGGCATTCGAGGGAAGCGAGGATCTCGAGGTCCTGGTCAGACGAGCGAACGCCTTCAAGCGCGTCAGGACGGATACGCGCCCCGACGTCTCGATCGTCATTCCCGTGTACAATAACATCATCTACACGCTGACATCGATCCTTTCGATCCTTGAACACGAGAGCCGCCTGTCCTTCGAAATCCTCGTCGGCGACGATGGGTCCACGGATGCGACGCCGCGGGTCGTGCCGATGCTTGGCGACGGCGTCGTGCTCGTTCGTCATGACGACAACAAGGGGTTCCTGCGCAACTGTAACGCCTGCGCCCAACAAGCGAACGGCCGATTCCTCGTCTTCCTCAACAACGACACCATCGTCCTGCCAGGATGGCTGGACGAACTCATCGCCCCCCTCGAAGCCGGTACGAACATAGGAATGACGGGGTCCAAATTGATCAACGGCGACGGCAGCCTCCAGGAGGCCGGAGGCATCGCCTGGGATGACGGGAGCGCGTGGAACTATGGGCGTGGCGCGGACCCGCGCCTGCCACAATTCAACTACTCGAAAGACGTCGATTATTGTTCCGGTGCCTCCATCGCCGTAACGAAGGTCTTGTGGGACCAGCTCGATGGCTTCGATCCCGCGTTCGCGCCCGCCTATTGCGAGGACTCCGACCTCGCCTTCAGGATACGAGCGAGCGGATCGCGGACACGTCTCGCCGCGTCGTCGATCCTCGTCCATCACGAGGGTCGATCGCATGGATCCGACGTGGGACACGGCATCAAAGCCTACCAGGTGATCAATCAACGGGCGTTCTTGGAGCGGTGGCGGTCCGTGCTCGCGGAGGACAACTTCCCAAACGCGACCAACGTCTTCCTCGCTCGCGACCGGAGCCGGTACAAGCCGCACATCCTTATCGTGGATCATTACGTACCGCAGTGGGATCGCGACGCTGGCTCGCGAACGATGCTTCACTTCATCCGCATGTTCGTCGATCAAGGCTTTCACGTGATCTTCTGGCCGGATAACCTTTACCGTGATCGCCGCTATGCCAAGCCGCTCCAGGACATGGGCGTCGAAATCATCTATGGCCCGCAGTACATCAATCAATTCGAGGCTTGGATGTCGACCCATGCCGCAGATATAAAGTATGTGCTGCTAAGCAGGCCGCAATTCGCTGAGAAGTACATCGATTTCATCGATCGCGCCTCATGCAAGATATTATATTACGGTCATGACTTGCATTGGAAGCGCATGGAGAAGCAATGGTCGGTAGAGGAGGGCGAGACGTTGCGGGAAAACATCGAGGTGGTCCGTCAACTCGAACTCACGATATGCCGTAAGTCCGACGTGGTGCTTTATCCCAGCGCCGAGGAAATCGCCTTCGTCAAGGCGGAGCTCCCGACCCTCGAGGCCGCTCTCGCGGTGCCGGCTTGGTGTTTCAACGATGAAGAAATCGACGGAATGCGCTCGTCCGCAACCCACCGAAGCGGACGCGATCCGATGCACGTCATGTTCGTTGGTGGGTTCCAACACACACCCAACGTCGACGGTATGGGCTGGTTCGCGTCGGAGGTTTGGCCGTTGGTCAAGCAACGCCATCCTCGCGCCAAGCTGACGATCGCGGGTTCCAACCCGCCGGCCGCGATAAGGAAGCTGGTTTGGGCTTCACTCTCGATCACGGTGACGGGTGCGATCAGCGATGAAGCGCTCGGTCAGTTGTACGCGCAGGCGAGCGTGGCTGTCATACCCCTGCGCTTCGGAGGTGGCGTCAAGGGCAAGGTGATCGAAGCCTTCACCAAAGGAATAGCGGTCGTCTCAACATCGATCGGTGTCCAAGGATTGGTGTCCCAAGACGATGTGGCGTTGGTGGCCGACGACCCTCAGGGTTTCGCCGCCCTCGTGGGCGCTTGCCTGGAAGACCCGTCGTTCCCGACACCGACGATAGAGGCCGCGATCAACCTCATCGAGAAGGACTATTCCAGTTCCGCACTCGTCGATTGCTTGAAAGGGCATGTGCCCGAATTGGCGAACCGACCTGGAACCCGTATCGTCGACCGGGCGGTCACCGCGCCATGAGCGTTTCGAACCGTCGCCGATCGGTTCCAAACGTCGGTCCCCGTGTCGCACCGCTTCGATCCGGCCCCTCTGGCTTCTAAGCGCTCCCCACTTCCTTGAGGAGCCAGGACCGGAACGCGCGGATACGGTGCGGCTCGCGCTGGCCGCTTCGCGTGACGAGGTGGTGCAGGACGCGCCGTACGCCCGCGAATCGGCCTTCCCCCAACGGCACCAATTGCCCGAGCGCGATCTCGGCCTCGGCGAACCGCGTGCTCTCCAGCGCGACCCCCATGCCCTGCACCGCGGCCGACACGACGAGCGCGCCGCGGTCGAAGGCGGTCGTCGGCGCCTGCGGGTACGGGCCCAGCCCGTTGAGCGCGAACCAGTCCGACCAGCGGATGGGACTAACGGATGACTCGATGAGGGGCAACGCGGACACGGCGCGCCGTCCCACGGGGGAAAGGCTGGCGGCCACCGACGGCGCGCACAGGGCCAGCACGTGTTCCTCGCCGAGCGGCTCGATCGACAGCCCGGCTCCGGACGGCGCGTGCCCGTAGACGATCGCGATGTCGGTCGCCTCGTTGCGGATGAGGTCGTAGGTCCCGGCCCCGGAGGACAGCCTGATGGTGATCGAGGGATGGGTCTCCACGAAGCGAGGGAGCCGTGGGCCTAGCCACTTGGCGGCGAAGCTCGGTCCGCAGTGAACGGTCAACGTCGAGAGCGTGGCCCGTGGCGTGACTTCGCCGCAGGCGTTCTCCATCGCGTCGAAGGCGTGCGCGAGGCCGGCGGCCAAGCGCGCGCCATCGTCCGTCAGGGTCTTGGTCCTGGCGCCCTCGACGAAGAGGGCCCTGCCGAAATGGCCTTCCAAGGTCCGAACCTGATGGCTGATCGCCGAGGCCGTGAGGTGCAGTTCCTCCGAAGCCCGCACGAAGCTGCCGAGCCGCGCGGCGGCCTCGAAGGCGCGAAGGGCGTGGAAGCTTGGCAGTCGTCGCATCGAGCACCATGAATGTGGTTCATGTCGGGTTGAGAAATCCTAGGTTGCTGAAGGCGATCCGCCACGTCCACTCTCCCTTCGTCGGGGCCTCGACGCCCCGGCGATCAAAATCGTGGGGGGAAGAGGTATGTCGCAGGCGACCATGGTCCTGGACGCGACCGCGTCGGACGACGACGTCGCGCTCTACAGGAAAGTGACGGTCCGGCTCGTCCCGTTCCTCTTCGCCTGCTACGTCGCGGCCTACCTCGACCGGGTGAACGTCGGCTTCGCGAAGCTGCAAATGCTGGGCGACCTGCACTTCAGCGAAACCGTCTACGGGTTCGGTGCCGGCGTCTTCTTCCTCGGCTACTTCTTCTTCGAGGTGCCGAGCAACATCATCCTTCACAGGGTCGGCGCGCGCGTGTGGATCGCCCGCATCATGCTGACCTGGGCGCTCGTATCCGCCGCCATGGTCTTCGTGAAGACGCCGACGATGTTCTACCTGCTGCGCTTCCTCCTCGGCGTGGCCGAGGCGGGCCTCGTTCCCGGCGTCATCCTGTACATGACCTACTGGTACCCCTCGCGCCGGCGCGGGGCGATCATCGCGATGTTCCTGACCGGCATCCCGATCGCCGGGGTGGTCGGTGGTCCCTTGTCGGGATGGATCCTGTCGGCCGCGTCCGGCGCGTGGGGCCTCACCGGCTGGCAGTGGATGTTCCTCGTCGAGGCGATCCCCTCCGTCATCCTCGCGGTCGCCATCCTCGCCTACCTCGACGACGGCATCGTGGGCGCCTCGTGGCTGACGGACGCCGAGAAGGCCACCTTGCGGCGCGCCGTGACCGAGGATGCCAAGACCACGCTCGGCCACTCGTTGCGCGACGGCTTCACCTCCCCCTGGGTCTGGTGGCTGTGCTGCATCTACTTCTGCTTCATCGTCGGCCTGTACGGCCTCGGCTTCTGGCTGCCGACCCTCATCAAGGGCGCGGGCGTCTCCAACCCCCTGACGATCGGGCTCCTGACCATGCTGCCCTACGCGGCGGCGGCGGTCGGCATGGTGGTCGTCGGCCGGTCGTCGGACGCGACCCGCGAGCGGCGCTGGCACATCGTCGTACCGGGTCTCTTGGGCGCGGGAGGTTGGCTCGTCAGCATCTGGTACGCCCATGACATCGTGGTCGCCGAGGCGGCGCTGACCGTCGCCGCCGTCGGCGTCCTCGTCACCATGGCGCAGTTCTGGTGCCTACCGACGGCGCTGTTCGCCGGGGCGGCGGCGGCGAGCGGCATCGCGGTCATCAACTCGGTCGGCAACCTCGCCGGGTTCGCCAGTCCCTACGCGGTCGGTTGGATCATCGACCACACCCATTCGACCAGCCTCGGCGTCTACATGCTCGCCGCGAGCCTGCTGGTCGGAAGCCTGCTCGCGCTGACGATGCCGAGGCACCTCGTCAACCGCTGAGCCAACCCCCGAGAACGAAAGGACGTCACCATGCTCGATACCCCCAAGAAGCGAGTCTCGCTCTACCAACCCGAGCAGGAAGGCTTGATCTTCCCCGAAGTGCCCGAGTTCGCGGACGTCGCCGAGGAGCGCGCGTACCGCAAGCGGCACCTGGTGGCCGCCACCCGGGCGTTCGGCCTCAACGGCTTCGATTATGGCTTCGCCGGCCACCTCACGGTCCGCGACCCCGAACGCCCGGAACTCTACTGGACCAACCCGATGTGCGTGCACTTCTCGCAGGTCAAGATGTCCAACCTCGTCCTCGCCGACCACGCCGGCCGCGTCGTGGAGGGAACGCACGCCATCAACCGGGCGGGCTTCGTGCTCCACGCGGCGATCCACGAGGATCATCCCGACATCGTCGCCATGTGCCACGCCCACACGCAGTACGGCACGGCATGGTGCGCCACCGGCCGGCCCCTCGACATGATCAGCCAGGACGCCGCCTGTTTCTTTGACGACCACGTGGTGATCGGCGAGTCGGCCGGCGCCGTCGCCGTCGAGGAACACGCCGGCAACTCCGTGTCGGCGGTGTTCGGCAAGCACCGGGCGGCCCTCCACCAGAACCACGGGCTGTTGACGGCGAGCCGCCACAGCATCGACGACGCCGCCTTCTGGTTCATCGCGCTCGAACGCTGCTGCCAAGCGCAACTGCTCGTCGAGGCCTCGGGCGTGAAACCGAAGCTCCTCTCCGACGAGACGGCCCGCTACAGCCGCGAGCACGTCGGCAACGACTTCATCGGCTGGCTCCACTTCCAGACGATCTACGATCAACTGGCGGCGACGCAGCCCGACATGTTCCAATGACGGGTGGGTTCCAGTGACGAGTGGGCCGGGCCGAGCGATCGGCCCGGCCCGTGCCCGGCCGATGGAGGGCGATCGACCACGCCAGGCCTTAACGAGCGTCCCGCCGGAGGGTGCCGCGCGGCGGCCATGTCGTCTTTGGCCGACATTGGATGGCGAGCGTCGCCATCGAACGCTGACCCGCAGCCGTGTCACTGTCGGCGAACGCTGACCCCGGGCCGCGACCGTGACACCGTTCGCCGACCCCGGGCCGTGACCATGTCGGCGTTCGCTGACACCAATCACGTTGTACGATGCGCGATCCCCCTAGCGCGACGACCCTTGTGCCGACGGGCGAAGGATCACCCCGCCGAGCCCGAAAGGCAAGCCCGGCGGGGTCGCCGGTTTCGCACCTTCGCACCGGCGGGGGACGGGGGCGTGTGCGATCGAGGGGCCCCGGCACCGGCGACACGCGGAGACAGGTCGCGCCGGCGGGACGCGCGCGGGGCGCTTCGATGTACGATGACCCCCAAGCTTGTCACGCCTGGGGACGGGTTTCCCCCGCGAAGCGGGGACGTCTTCGACCGGCGACGTCCATCCCTCGGGCCGCCTAGACCACCTTGTCCCGGATGGTCTGGGCATAGGGGACGGAATCCTTGAAGGCCGGCCGCGCTTCCAGCCGGTCCTGCAACGCCGCGAGGTTCGGGTGCCGCTCGCGCCAGGGGTGTTCGGGGAACCGCACGTTGAGCCAACCCAGCAGGCTGCCGACCGCGATGTCGGCCATGCCGAACCTGTCGCCGGTGCAATAGTCGCGATCCCCGAGCAGGCGGGAAATCTCCCGAAGGCCGCCATCGGCCTTGCGGAGCTGGCGGGCCGTCCAGTCGGCGCTGCGCGCTTCCTCCTGGCGAGCCTTCTCCCAGAACATCAGGACGCAGGCGTCGCACACGCCATCGCTCAGGATCTCGAACCGCTTCGTGCGGAGGATGTCGTCCTTGTCCGATGGGACCAGGGGCGGCGTCGGGTGCTTCGCCTCGACCCACTCGTTGATGAAGCGCGACTCGTAAACGGTTTCGCCGTCATCGCAGATCAGGACGGGCAGCTTCTCCAGCGGGTTGTACTGGGGGGTCTGCGTGTCGTTGTCCCAAGGCACCTCCGTCATCAGGTGGAAGGGGATGTTCTTCTCGGCGAGCTGGATGCGGACCTTGCGCGCGTAGGGGCTCGGCGTTGCGCTGATCAGACGGTACATCGCGAACTCCTCGTTGTTGGCCCATCAGGCTAAGGAGCGCGGCGGCGCGCGGCAAGGCGGGTCCTGCCCGATACGCGATCAAACGTGCCCCTTTTCCGCGCCACCGTCGCCGAAACATTGGCCTTGAGTCGATGCTTCGGCTGCGCCCTAATCGTGAGGGTCGGAGGGGCGGTGGCGGTGCGTGTGTCTCAATCAAGCCTGCACGTCGTCAGGTTGGTCCTGCTCCTCCTCCTGGGGGGCGCCTTCGCGGTCTTCATGACGGCCGCCGCCTTCGCCCCCGGCCTCTTCGCCGGCCCTCTGCTGCCCGGTGGCATCGTGTCGTCCTGGTTCCTCTTCGGCATCGGCCTGATCTGGGCCGTCGTCTTGACGACCGGCATCTACGTCCTGCTCGCCAACGCGGCCGACGGCGCGTGAGGGCGGTGCGTCTCGCCGCCGCCCTGGCCGCCGCCCTGGCTGCGTTCGCGTCCGACGCGGCGCTCGCCGACGGCGCCGCGAAGGGAAGTGGCGCCCTCAACGTCACCGCGATCGCCCTGTTCGCGGCGTTCACCGCCATCACCCTGGCGATCACGTACTGGGCCTCCGGGCGGACGCGGTCGGCGGCCGACTATTACGCGGCGAGCGGGACGATCACGAGCTTCCAGAACGGCCTCGCCTTGGCGGGCGACCTGGTCTCGGCGGGCGCGTTCCTGGGCCTGTCCGGGCTCATCTTCGCGACGGGGTTCGACGGCCTCGTCTACGCCGTCGGCTACACGATGGGCTATCCGCTGATCGTGTTCTTCCTGGCCGACCAACTGCGGCGCCTGGGCAAGTACACCTACTCGGACGTCCTGGCCTTCCGCCTCGCGCCGCGTCCGGTCCGCACGCTCGCGGCCTTCTCGTCCCTGTCGATCGTCGCGTTCTACCTGATCGCGCAGATCGTCGGTGCCGGACAGCTGATCCAGCTCCTGTTCGGGCTGCCCTACACGTACGCCGTCGTGGGCGTCGGCGCGCTGATGATCTGCTACGTGGTGTTCGGCGGCATGGTGGCGACGACCTGGGTGCAGATCATCAAGGCCGTGATGCTGCTGGTCACCGCGACGTTCACGGCCATCCTCGTCCTCGCGGCCTTCGGCTTCAGCTACGACGCGATCATCGCGAAAGCGGTCGCCGTGCATCCCAAGCACGCCGCGATCCTGCAGCCCCAAACCTTCGCCGCGACCCCGTTCTCGACCCTCTCGCTCGGCATCGCGCTGTTCTTCGGCGCCGCCGGCCTGCCTCACCTCCTCATGCGGGTCTTCACGGTGCCGGACGCCCGCGCGGCGCGGGTGTCCGTCTTCTGGGGCTGCTCCATGGTGGCCTACTTCTTCTCGCTGATCTTCATCATCGGTTTCGGCGGCCTGGCGCTGGTCAAGTCGGCGCCGCAGTACCTCACGGCGGCCGGCGCCCCGATCGGCGGTGGCAACATGGTGGCGATCCACCTGTCCCACGCGCTCGGCGGCAACATCCTGCTCGGGCTGAACTCGGCCATCGGCTTCGCCACCATCCTGGCGGTCGTGGCCGGGTTGACGCTCGCGGCCGCCTCGGCGATCTCGCACGACCTTTACGCCAACGTCATCAAGCGGGGCCGCGTGAGCGAGGGCGACGAGGTGCGCGTCGCCAAGCTCGCCACGCTCGGGATCGGCCTCGTGGCCATCGCGCTCGGCATCGTGTTCGAGCGGCAGAACATCGCCTACATGGTCGGCCTCGCCTATTCCATCAGCGCGAGCTCCAACTTCCCCGTCCTGATCCTCGCGCTGTACTGGCCGGGCCTGACCACGCGCGGCGCCGTCGCGGGCGGCTGGGTCGGGCTCATCGGCGCCCTCGTCCTCACGATCCTCGGCCCGCCCGTCTGGGTCAAGGTGCTGGGCTACGCCGCGCCGATCTTCCCGCTCGACCCGCCGACCCTCGTCACCCTCCCCCTCACCTTCGCGACCTGCCTGATCGTGTCCCTCACCGATCGCAGCCGGCAGGCGGACGCCGACCGGGCCGGCTACGCGCGCCAGCGCGCCCTCATGCGGGGTGAGCGCCGGGTCGAAGGGGACCCCCGGCGGGCGACGAGCAAGGAGCCGAGCCTGACAGGTGGTTCGGCTTAGCGCCAGCTGGGCACGTCGACGTCGCGGGGTGGCCGGACGCGTCGTCGGCGATGCAGGCGCGCGCGGCGATCCCGGGTCGATCGCGGAACCCTGTCGAAAGACCGGGGGGCCGGAATGACCCCCTTACGGCGACTTTCAACGACCCTCCATTCGAGCTAAGTCGACGCGGCCAGGTCGGCGTTTGAACCGATCGGCCCGCGAGGACGCCCGAGATGACCTGCGCGCCAAGCGCCGCCGTGGCGGCGCACGCCTTGATCGAGCCCGCCGCGCCGACAACGCGGGGTGGGCGCGGCGCCGGGTCCGCCCGCGCTGACGCGGTCCGGGTCGCGGGGCGTGCGACCTGGCGGTGCCGAGGCAACGCGGGAGGACGGTCATGATCGATGCCGCGCTGGAGCGCTCGGCGATGCGGCGCATCGGATGGCGGCTCGTGCCGTTCCTGATCCTCGCCTACTTCGTGTCCTTCCTGGATCGGGTGAACGTCGGCTTCGCCGCGATCCAGATGAACCACGACCTCGGGCTGACCGCCACGGTGTTCGGCTGGGGCGCCGGCATCTTCTTCCTCGGCTACTTCCTGCTGGAGATCCCGAGCAACCTGGCGCTGGAGCGGTTCGGGGCGCGGGTGTGGATCGCCAGGATCATGGCGACCTGGGGCCTCGTCTCCGCCGCCACCGCCCTCGTGCAGGGGCCTTGGTCGTTCGTCGCGTTGCGCTTCCTGCTCGGCTTGGCCGAGGCCGGCTTCTTCCCCGGCGTGATCCTCTACCTCACCTACTGGTTCCCGAGCGAGTACCGGGCGCGGATCATCGGCGTCTTCATGATCTCGATCCCCATCTCGTCGTTCCTGGGGTCGCCGGTGTCGGGCGCGCTGCTCGGCGTCAGCGGCTGGGGCTTGAAGGGCTGGCAATGGCTTTTCATCCTGGAAGGCTTGCCGGCCCTGGTGATGGCGGCCGCGGTGCTGTGGCTGCTGCCCGACAAGCCGGGCGACGCCGCGTGGCTGCCGGCGGCCGAACGCGACTGGCTCGTGCGGCGCCTCCAAGCCGATTCGGCGCGCAACGGCCGTCTAGGCGGGGGCAGGGAACCGTCGCTGTGGGCGACGCTGCGCGAGCCGCGCCTGCTGCTCTTCACCATCATCTACTTCGGCTCCACGGCGAGCAGTTACGGCCTGACGTTCTGGACGCCGCAGATCGTCAAGGGCTACGGCTTGACCAATCTCGGGACCGGGTTGCTGAACAGCGTCCCGTACGGTTTCGCTTCGGTGGCGATGATCCTGTGGGGGCGGCGCAGCGACCGTTTGGGCGAGCGGCGCTGGCACCTGGCGATCCCGTTCCTGATCCTGGCGACGGGACTCGCGGGCGGCACGCTCGTCTCGGGGCTCGTCCCGGTCGTCTGCGCGCTGAGCGTGGCGGCGGTGGGCGTCTACATGCTGAAGGGCCCGTTCTGGGCGCTGGCGACGGAGCAGATCAGGCCCACCACGGCGGCGGCCAGCATCGCGGTCATCAACGCCGTCGGCAACCTCGGCGGCTTCCTCGGGCCCTACCTGATCGGCGCCATCAAGGGCGCGACGGGCAGCTTCACCCTGAGCCTCGTTCCCTTGATCCTGTTCGCCCTGGTCTCGGCGGTCCTGTCGCTCGTCGCCGGTCGCCAGCGATCGGCGGCGGCTCACGCATCCCAGGGCGCGCCCTGGCCCGGGCGCCCGTCGAACGCGGAAGGGGTCGCGCTGGACCGGTGACGCCGCCCTGACCGGTCCGGGTGACGACGGGCGATGAAGGTCCGGCCCGCGATCGTCGCCCGATCGGCATCGATCCATCCAGCCTTTGATGGGGAACTCCTGATCGAAGGGAGTCTAGTCCCACCGGCCGAGGATGGCCGAACGGCCCTGGCAGAGGAAAGCCCGCCCATGAGCGTCGATGTGGTCGTGACCGCCGCCAAACGCAGCCGCGTGCGGCTCCTCGTGGTGACGATGTTGTTCCTCGCCACCACCATCAACTACGCCGATCGCGCGACGCTCTCGATCGCCGGGCCGCCGCTGGCCAAGGACCTCGGACTCGACGCGGTGGCGTTGGGCTACGTGTTCTCCGCCCTCGCCTGGTCCTACGTCATCGCCCAACTGCCCGGCGGCTGGCTCCTCGACCGCTACGGGACGAAATGGGTCTACGCCGCCGCCATCTTCCTCTGGTCGGTGTTCACGCTCCTGCAGGGGGCTGTCGGCTTCCTCACCGGCTTCGCCGCGGTCGCCGTGCTGTTCTCGCTCCGGCTCTGCGTCGGCGTGGCGGAAGCCCCGGTCTTCCCGGCCAACGCGCGCATCACCGCCGCCTGGTTCCCCGCGAGCGAGCGCGGCACGGCCTCCGCCTTCTTCAACTCGTCGCAGTATTTCGCGACGGTGCTGTTCACGCCCCTGATGGGATGGGTGGTTCACGCCTACGGCTGGCACGACGTCTTCGTGCTCATGGGCGTGCTCGGCCTCGCCTTCACCCTGGTCTGGGTCCGCGTGATCCACGCGCCGGCCGATCATCCCTCGATGAACGGGCTCGAGCTCGATCACATCAGGGACGGCGGCGCCCTGCTCGAGATGAGCGGCCGCGCGCCCGCCACCGGGGGCGACGCGGGGCGCGTCATCCGCCAGCTGCTCCGCAACCGCATGCTGCTCGGCATCTACGTCGGCCAGTACTGCATCACCACGCTCACCTACTTCTTCCTGACGTGGTTCCCGATCTACCTCGTGAAGGAGCGGGGCCTATCCATCCTCCAGGCCGGCTTCGTCGCCGTGCTGCCGGCGCTCTGCGGCTTCGTCGGCGGCCTGTTAGGGGGCTGGATCTCCGACGCCCTGCTCAAGCGCGGGCACTCCCTGTCGGCGTCGCGCAAGATCCCGATCGTCGGCGGCATGCTGCTGTCCATGTGCATCGTGGGCTGCAACTACGCGCAGGCGCCGAGCGTCATCGTCGGGCTCATGGCGCTGGCCTTCTTCGGCAAGGGCGTGGGCGCGCTCGGCTGGGCGGTCGTCTCCGACACCTCGCCGCGCGAGAGCGGTGGCCTCAGCGGCGCGCTATTCAACATGTTCGGCAACACGGCCGGCATCACCACGCCGATCGCCATCGGCTACATCGTCCAGCGCACCGGGTCGTTCAACGGCGCCCTCGTCTTCATCGGCGCGAACGCCCTCGTGGCGGTCGTGTGCTACCTCGGCTTGGTCGGCGAGATACGACGCGTCGAGCTGACGTGATGCTTCAGCCGATCCGACCCGTCGACGAGACGGACCCGATCCTCGCCATCTTCGGCTTGGACACGCGTCCGCCCCTCCGTTTAACCTCGTCGGGCACGACGCGACGATGTCGGACACGCGGGAGGACATGATGCGGACCGAGGACATGGCAACACCATCGCGCGGCCCCTCGCGCCCTCCCACGATCATCGGCATGCGAGTGGTGCCGGTGGCCGGTCGCGACAGCATGCTCCTCAACCTCAGCGGCGCCCACGGGCCGTTCTTCACCCGCAACCTCGTCATCCTCACCGACAACGCCGGGGCGACGGGCCTGGGCGAGGTGCCCGGCGGCGAGCGCATCCGCCGGACGCTGGAGGACGCGCGCGACCTGGTGGTGGGCCGGCCGCTCGGCGCGTGGCAGGCGGTGCTGAACGCCATGCGGGCGCGCTTCGCCGATCGCGACGCGGGGGGACGGGGGACGCAGACCTTCGATCTGCGCGTGACCATCCACGCCATCACCGCGATCGAGTCCGCCTTCCTCGACCTGCTGGGCCAGTTCCTCGACGTGCCGGTGGCGGCGCTGCTCGGCGAGGGCCAGCAACGTGACGCGGTCGCCGTGCTGGGCTACCTCTTCTACGTTGGCGACCGCCGCCGCTCCCCCCTGCCGTACCGCGAACCGACCGCCCGCGATGGCTGGCTGCGCCTGCGCGACGAGGAGGCCCTCACCCCCGCCGCGATCGCGCGCCTCGCCGAGGCGACCCACGAGCGCTACGGCTTCAACGACTTCAAGCTGAAGGGCGGCGTGCTGGCCGGCGCCGAGGAGATGGCGGCGATCAGTGCCATCGCCGAGCGTTTCCCGGAGGCCCGCGTCACCCTCGACCCGAATGGCGCCTGGTCGCTGCGCGACGCCATCGACCTTTGCAAGGGGCGGGGCGACGTGCTCGCCTACGCCGAGGACCCGTGCGGCGCCGAGGATGGCTTCTCCGGCCGCGAGGTCATGGCGGAGTTCCGGCGCGCGACCGGGCTGCCCACCGCCACCAACATGATCGCCACCGACTGGCGGCAGATGAACCACGCCATCCAGCTCGGCGCGGTCGACATCCCGCTCGCCGACCCGCACTTCTGGACGATGGCCGGGTCGGTCAGGGTCGCCCAGCTCTGCCGTGACCATGGGCTCACCTGGGGTTCGCACTCCAACAACCATTTCGACGTGTCGCTCGCCATGTTCACCCACGTGGCGGCGGCGGCGCCGGGCCGCGTCACCGCGATCGACACGCACTGGATCTGGCAGGACGGGCAGCGATTGACGCGCGAGCCGCTGCCCATCGCCGACGGCCTGCTGCGCGTGCCGGAGCGGCCCGGCCTCGGGATCGAGCTCGATTGGGACGAGGTCGAGGCGGCCCACGCGCTGTACGGGCGGCACGGTCTCGGCGCCCGCGACGACGCGGCGGCGATGCAGGCCCTGGTGCCGGGCTGGACCTACGACAACAAGCGCCCATGCCTGGTGCGCTGAGCCTGGTGCGCTGGCCGAGTGCGCCGACCGAATGAGGGGACGACGATGGACATCCTGACAAACCGCTTCAAGGCCGCCCTGCGCGACGACCGCCAGCAGATCGGCCTGTGGTGCAGCCTCGCCAGCCCGATCTCGACGGAGATCGTCGCCGGTTCGGGGTTCGACTGGCTGCTCCTCGACATGGAGCATTCCCCCAACGACCTGCGCGACATCTACGGCCAGCTCCAGGCGATGGCCGAAGGGGGTGCCCACCCCGTGGTGCGCGTGCCGAGCGACGACGCGATCACGATCAAGCGCATCCTCGACGCCGGGGCGCAATCGCTGATGATCCCCAACATCGACGACGCCGAGCAGGCGCGTCGCGCGGTGGCGGCGACCCGCTACGCGCCGCGCGGCGTGCGCGGGTTCTCCCAGGCGCCCCGCGCCGCCCGGTTCGGCCGCGTGCCCGACTACCACGCGCGCTGCGAGGCCGAGATCTTCGTGACGGTCCAGGTCGAGTCGCGGCGCGCCCTCGACAACCTGGAGGCGATCGCGGGGATCGAGGGCGTCGACGGCGTGTTCATCGGCCCCGGCGACCTGTCCACCAGCCTCGGCTACCTCGGCCAGCAGAACCACCCGGACGTGGTGCGCACCATTGAGGATGCCGTCGCGCGCATCCGGGCGGCGGGCAAGTCCGCCGGCATCCTGACCGCCAACGAGCCGCTGGCGCAGCGCTACATCGCCGCCGGCACCCGCTTCACCGCGGTCGGCTCGGACATGGGCCTGCTCGCCCGCGGCTCCGAGGCGCTCGCCGCCCGGTTCAAGACGCCCGCGTGAGCCCACGCCGGCGGGCACGACCATCGGCCGTGTGCCCTTCCGGGTCGGAATGGCTTATCCCGGACGAAGGTGACGGCGAGGCCGTGCGGTAGGCCCGATGGGGCTGCGCATACACGCTGGGGGAAACATCGATGCAGACGCTAGCGGAGGTCGCGACCGGAGTCCGGCCCAAGGCCAAAGGTGACGCGCCCCGCACGATACGGCTGCACCGGGACGACAACGTCGCCATCGTCGTCAACGATTTCGGCCTGCCCGCCGGCACCGTCCTCGCCGACGGTTTGACCCTCCGGGAGTTCGTGCCCCAGGGGCACAAGGTGGCCTTGGCGGACCTCGCCGTCGGCGACGCGGTGCGGCGCTACGGCGAAACCGTGGGGTTGGCGACGCGGGCCATCGCGCGCGGCGCCTGGGTGGAGGAATCCCGCGTCGCGACGCCGGCCGCCCCCGACCTCGACAGGCTTGAGCTCGCCACCCGCGTGCCGGCGCCGCTCCCACCGCTCGCCGGCCACACGTTCGAGGGCTATCGCAACCCGGACGGGTCGGTGGGAACCAAGAACATCCTGGCCATCTCGATCAGCGTGCAATGCGTGGCCGGCACGGTCGGCTCCGTGATCGAGCGGATCAAGCGCTAACTGCTGCCCCGCTACCCCAACGTCGACGACGTCGTCGGCCTGACCCACGCCTACGGCTGCGGGGTCGCCATCAACGCGCCCGAGGCGGCCATCCCGATCCGCACGCTGCAGAACCTCGCCACCAACCCGAACTTCGGCGGCGAGGTCATGGTGGTCGGGCTCGGCTGCGAGAAGCTCGTGTCCGAGCGGCTGCTGCCGGAGGGCCAGACCGGCGTCGTGCGCCTTCAGGACGAGCGGCACCGCGGCTTCGCCAGCATGGTGGACAGCATCATGGCGATGGCGGACGCCCGCCTCGCCGTGCTCGACCGGCGACGGCGCGAGACCTGCCCAGCCTCCGACCTGGTCGTCGGCATGCAGTGCGGCGGCAGCGACGCCTTCTCCGGCGTCACCGCGAACCCGGCGCTGGGCTTCGCCGCCGACCTCATCGTGCGCTGCGGCGGCACGGTGATGTTCTCCGAGGTGACGGAGGTGCGCGACGCGATCCACCTGCTGACGCCCCGCGCGCGCGACGCCGACGTGGCGAGGGCGCTGATCCGCGAGATGGCCTGGTACGACGACTACCTCGCCAAGGGCGGGGCGGACCGGCGTGCCAACCCCTCGCCCGGCAACAAGAAGGGCGGCCTCAACAACATCGTCGAGAAGGCGCTGGGCTCTGTGGCGAAGTCCGGGTCGAGCGCCATCAGTGGCGTGCTCGCGCCCGGCGAGCGCGTCCGCGAGCGCGGGCTGATCTTCGCGGCGACGCCGGCGAGCGACTTCGTTTGCGGCACGCTGCAACTCGCCTCCGGCATGACGCTGCAGGTGTTCTCGACCGGGCGCGGCACGCCCTACGGCCTCGCCGAGGCCCCGGTGATCAAGGTCGGCACCCGCACCGAGCTGGCCGAGCGCTGGTCGGACCTGATCGACCTGGACGCCGGCCGCATCGCCACCGGCGAGGCGACGATCGCGGAGGTCGGATGGGAGCTGTTCCACCTCATCCTCGACGTGGCGAGCGGGCGCAAGCGGCCCTGGTCGGACCAGTGGGGCCTGTTCAACGACCTGACCCTGTTCAACCCGGCGCCCATCACTTGATGGGGGACGGGACTTGACGAGGTAGCTGTACCTTATGCCGGATCCATCGCGGTCGCGAGCGCGCGGCGAAGCCGGTTCCCACATGGTCCGCGGCTGAGGGATCGCGGAGGTCGGCCCTCAAGCCACCGTCTCGCCCAGCAGCCACGGCACGCCGCACTCCGTCGCGATGCCGCGCACCTCAGCCAGCAGGTTGCGGCCGACCGGGATGCCGTCCCGCAGGCGCCGCGCGGCGGCGGCGCGCTCCGGATCGCCGGCGACCATCACCGGCTTGGCCGCGTCGACCGGCACGGTGGCGCGCAACGCGTCGCACAGGTCCGCCACGTCGGCCTCGAACGCGCCCGGCTCGCGGAACAGCGTGGGGCGCAGCGCGAGGAAGAAGTGGCCGATGTCCATGCCTTGCGGCTTGCGCGTGTGCATGGGGTCGGTGACCAGCGTGGCGCCCGACAGGCAGGACGCCAGGATGTTCACCATGACCGCTAGTCCGTATCCTTTGTGACTGCCGCCGTCCGGGCTGCCCCCCAGCGAGGTGAGGGTGCCGCCTTTCTCCGCCGCCTCCAGCGGGTCGGTGGAGGGCGCCCCGTCCCTGGTCAGCAGCCAGCCGGGCGGGGCGGCCAAGTTCTCGTTCGCCTTGTTGCGGATCCGCCCGGCCGCGACGGTGGTCGTCGCCATGTCCAGCAGGAAGGGCTCGCCCGGTCGGCCCGGCGCCGCGAAGGCCCAAGGGTCCGTGCTCAGCCGCGTCTGAGTGCCGCCGGTCGGCGCCACCTGCGTGACGGCGGCCGATGTCGCCACCATGCCGACCAGCCCGGCGTCGGCCGCCATGCGGGCGTAGAAACCGCACGCGCCGAAATGGGCCGAGTTGCGGACGCTCACGACGCCCACGCCAATGGCTTGGGCCTTGACGATCGCCAGCTCCATGGCCTGGCGCGACGGCTCGTGCCCCAGGCCGCCGTCGGCGTCGATGAGGGCGGCCACGGGCGTGTCGCTCACCACGCGCGGCTCGGCCGCCATGCGCAGGCGGCCGGCCTTCACGCGCTGGTGGTAGTTCGGCACCATGGAGATGCCGTGGCTGTCGATGCCGTGCAGGTCGGCGTAGGCCATCACCTCGGCCGTGCGGACGGCGTAGGCGGGCTTCATGCCCCACGCGGTGAGGAGGGCTTCGATCTGCGCGGAATGATCTTTGTACGACGCGTGCATCCGCACTCCTTCTGGTGAGTGGTCCCGCCCCGCAGGCGCCCTCGGCGACGAGCGTCGATCCGGCGCCGCGCGGGGAGGACCGGGTCTCGCCCATGATCGCGGCCGCGTCCGGTCTCGCAACCCCCCGGAAGTGGGGGCCGGTTGACCGGTGACCGCCACCACACGAGTTTGCTATCGATGCTCCCTTTCGAGGCGGTAGCCGGAGATGTCCGAATGACTGGCCTTCAACGACCACCCGCCCGGACCGGCGGCCGCATCCTCGTCGACCAACTCCTGATCCACGGCGCGGACATGGCCTTCTGCGTGCCCGGCGAGAGCTACCTCGCCGTGCTCGATGGCCTCTACGACGCCCGCGACCGGATCAAGCTCATCAACGCGCGCCACGAGGCCGGCGCCGCCAACATGGCGGACGCCTACGGCAAGCTCACCGGCCGGCCCGGGATCTGCCTCGTCACGCGCGGGCCGGGCGCCTGCCACGCGGCGGTGGGGGTCCACATCGCCCACCAGGACTCGACGCCGATGATCCTGCTGATCGGCCAGGTCGGTCGCGACATGAGCGATCGCGAAGCCTTCCAGGAGATCGACTACCGGCGGATGTTCGGGCCGGTCGCCAAATGGGCCGCGCAGATCGACGTCACGGGGCGCATCCCCGAGTACATGGCCCGCGCGTTCCACGTCGCCACCTCCGGTCGTCCCGGTCCGGTGGTCCTGGCCTTGCCGGAGGACATGCTGACCGAGGCCGCCGTCGTGGCCGACGCCGCGCCGTACCTGCGGGTCGGCTCGGAAGCCTCTTCGCGGCAGATGGCGGCCTTCGGCGAACGCCTCGCGGGAGCGGAGCGCCCGCTGCTCCTCGTCGGCGGTTCCGGCTGGACCGACGCGGCGTGCGCGCAGGTCAGGGCCTTCGCGGAAGCCGCCGGCATCCCCGCCGCGACGTCCTTCCGCCGGCAGGACGTGTTCGACCACCGCTCGCCGTGCTTCGCCGGCGACCTCGGGACCTCGGGGCCGCCCGCCCTGGTCCAACGGGTGAAGGACGCCGACCTGCTGGTGGTCGTGGGCGCGCGGCTGGGCGAGATGACGACGCAGGGCTACTCCGTCATGGCGTCGCCCCGCCCGCGCCAGCGCCTCGTCCACGTCCACGCGAGCGCCGACGAGATCGGCCGCGTGTTCACGCCGGACCTCGGGATCGTCGCGGCGCCGTCCGCCTTCGCCGGCGCGCTGCGCGAGGTCGCCCCGCTCGATCCGGCGCGCTGGCGCGACTGGTGCCAGGCGGCGCGCCGGGACTACGTCGCCGCCGTCGTCCCGCCGGACTACGAGGGCGCGCTCGACCTGCCGAAGGTCATGGAAGCGCTGGGTGGCCGGTTGCCGGACGACGCCGTGGTGACCCTGGACGCCGGCAACCACACGGGCTGGCCGCAACGCTACCTGGCTTACGGCCGCCCTGGCCGCCAGCTCGGCTCGACGTGCGGTTCGATGGGCTACGCGGTGCCGGCGGCGGTCGCCGCCTCCCTCGTCCACCCGGACCGCCTCGTGGTCGGCTGCGTCGGCGACGGCGGGTTCATGATGTGCGGGATGGAGCTCGCCACCGCCATCCAGCACGGCGGCACGCCGATCATCCTGGTGTTCAACAACGCCATGTACGGCACGATCCGGATGCACCAGGAGCGCGAACACCCCGAACGGGTGGTCGGAACGGACCTGCGCAACCCGGATTTCGTCGCGCTCGCGCGGTCGCTGGGCGCCCACGCCGAGGTCGTGACCCGCACGGACGCGTTCGCCGCCGCCTTCGAGCGGGCGGCGACCTGCGGCAAGGCCGCGCTGATCGAACTGCGCACGGACCCCGAGCTGATCTCGACGCGCGCGACGATCAGCGGGTTGCGGGCGCGCGCCGCCGCCGCCAAGGCCGAAGCGGGCGCCTGAGGTCCACATCCCCGTCGCGGACCCCGGATCCCCTCGATCGAGCCGCCGATCAGACACCAAGGACGCTTGCCCGTGACCCACGACCCATCCGCGAACGGCCCCGCGACCGCCCGCCGACAGCCCTCCGAGCTTCGCTCCGCCCGCTGGTTCGGCCCGGCCGACCTCCGCTCCTTCGGTCACCGCTCGCGCGCCATGCAGATGGGCTACGCGCCGGAGGAATGGACCGGCCGGCCGGTGATCGCCATCCTCAATACCTGGTCCGACCTCCAGCCCTGCCACATGCACTTCAAGAGCCGCGTCGACGACGTGAAGCGCGGGGTGTTGATGGCCGGCGGCTTCCCCGTCGAACTGCCCGCCCTGTCGGTCAGCGAGTCCTACGTCAAGCCGACCAGCATGATGTACCGCAACATGCTGGCGATGGAGGCGGAGGAGCTGCTGCGCTCCCACCCGGTCGACGGCGCCGTGCTGATGGGTGGGTGCGACAAGACGACCCCGGCCCTGCTGCTGGGGGCGACGAGCATGGACCTGCCCGCGATCTTCGTGCCGGCCGGGCCGATGCTGCGGGGCCACTGGCAGGGCAAGGTGCTGGGCAGCGGCAGCGACAGCTGGAAGTACTGGGACGAGCTGCGCGCCGGCACGATCACCGCCGAGGATTGGTTGGGTGTCGAGGGCGGCATCGCGCGCTCTTACGGCACCTGCATGACGATGGGCACGGCGAGCACGATGACGGCGATCGCCGAGGCGCTGGGCATGGTGCTGCCCGGCGGGTCGAGCATCCCGGCGGCGGATGCCGGCCACATCCGGCTGGCCTCCGAGAGCGGGCGGCGGATCGTCGACATGGTTTGGGAGGACTTGTCGCCGAGCCGCATCCAGACGCGCCCCGCCTTCGGCAACGCGATCGCCGTCGCCATGGCGATGGGCTGCTCCACCAACGCCATCATCCACCTCATCGCGATGGCGCGCCGCGCCGGCCACGACGTCGGCCTCGCCGATTTCGAGCGCTACAGCCGCACCGTCCCGGTGATCGCCAACGTGCGCCCGAGCGGCTCGCGCCACCTGATGGAGGACTTCTTCTACGCCGGCGGCAGCCGCGCCCTGATGGAAACCATGCGCGAGCACCTCAACCTCGACTGCCTGACGGTGACCGGGCGCAGCCTCGGCGCCAACATCGCCGGCGCGCGCGTCTTCGACGACGACGTGATCCGTCCGATGGACAGGCCGATCTACCGCGAGGGCTCGCTCGCCGTGCTGACCGGCAACCTCGCCCCCGACGGCTGCGTGATCAAGCCGGCGGCGATGGACGGGCGCTTCCTCAAGCATTCCGGCCCCGCGCTCGTCTTCGACGATTACCCGAGCCTGAAGGCGGCGATGGACGACGAGACGCTCGACGTCACCGCCGACCACGTCCTCGTGCTCCGCAACGCCGGGCCGCAGGGCGGGCCGGGCATGCCGGAATGGGGCATGCTGCCGATGCCGAGGAAGCTCCTGAAGGAGGGTCATCGCGACATGCTGCGCTTGTCGGACGCGCGCATGAGCGGCACCAGCTACGGCGCGTGCGTCCTGCACGTCAGCCCGGAAAGCTGGGTCGGCGGCCCGCTCGCCCTGCTGCGGACCGGCGACGTCGTCACGGTCGACGTCGACGCCCGCGCGATCCGCATGGAGGTCGACGACGCCGAACTCTCCAGGCGACGCGACGCGTGGACCCCGCCGCCCCGGCGCTACGAGCGGGGCTACGGCGTCATGTTCAGCCAACACATCCAGCAGGCGAACGAAGGGTGCGACTTCGACTTCCTGCGCACCGATCACGGTGCCCCGGTGCCCGAGCCCGCCATCTACTAGGACATTGGGCGTCGCCGGGACGACGTGCGTCACGCGGCGTACCGTCCCCGGCCCGGCACCGCCGCCAGCAACGCGCGCGTGTAGGGATGCCCCGCGCGGGCGAAGAGGTCGGCCGTCGGCCCCGTCTCGACGATCTCGCCGTGCCGCATGACGGCGATCCTGTCGCAGATCTGCGCGGCGACCCGGAGGTCGTGCGTGATGAAGAGCATCGACAAGCCGAGGCGCGCCTTCAGGTCCTCGAGCAGGGCCAGCACCTGCGCCTGGACCGACACGTCCAGCGCCGACACGGCCTCGTCGGCCACCAGCACCTCGGGCTCGAGGGCCAGGGCGCGGGCGATGCCGATGCGCTGGCGCTGCCCGCCGGAGAACTCGTGGGGGAAGCGCGCCGCCGCCGCGGGATCGAGCCCGACCAGCGCCAGGAGCCGACGGGCGCGTTCCATCGCCTCGGCCTCGGGCAGGCCGTGCGCGATGGGCCCTTCGGCGATGATCCGGCCGACCTTGCGGCGCGGGTTCAGCGACGCGTGGGGATCCTGGAACACCATCTGGACGCGGCTGCGCGCCTGCCGCAGCGCCCGCCCCCCGAGCCGGGTCAGGTCGGTGTCGCCGAGCCGTACGGTGCCGCGATCGGGTTCGAGCAACCGGACCACGAGACGGGCCACCGACGACTTGCCCGATCCCGACTCGCCGACGAGGCCGAACGTCTCGCCCTGGCGGATCAGGAAGGCGATGTCGCGGGCGGCCTCGACGCGGCGGGGCGGACGGAACAGGCCGGCCGAACTGACGTAGGTCTTCGAGAGCCCCACGACTTCGAGCGACTTGGCGTGGCGCTCGAGGGACGCGCGGGCGGGCGGGTCCATGGAGGGCACGGCGGCCAGGAGCCCGCGCGTGTAGGCCGCCCGGGGTGTCGCCAGCACCGCCTCGGCCGGCCCACTCTCGACGACTTGGCCGTGCCGGAGCACGACCACCCTGTCGGCGATCTCCGCCACCACGCCGAAGTCGTGGGTGATGAACATCACCGCCATCGAGCGGCGGCGCTGGAGGTCGCGGACGAGGGCGAGGATCTGCGCCTGGCTGGTGACGTCGAGCGCCGTGGTGGGCTCGTCGGCCACCAGCACGGCGGGTTCGAGCGCCAGCGCCATGGCGATCGCCACCCGCTGGCGCTGCCCGCCGGAGAGCTGGTGCGGGTAGGCCCTCACGACGCGCTCGGGGTCCGGCAGGCCCACCTCGCCGGCGAGGGCGAGGGCCTTGGCGCGGCGGGCGGCTGGGGCGAGCAGGCCGTGCGCCTCGAACATCTCGGCCATCTGGTCGCCGACGCGCATGAGCGGGTTCAGCGCCGTCATGGGCTCCTGGAACACCATGGCGATGCGGCGGCCGCGCACGTCGCGCCACGCCGCGGGCCCGAGCCTGAGGAGGTCGCGGCCCTCGAACAGGATTTCCCCTCCCACCGCGGCGACGGAGGGCGGCAGCAGGCCGAGCAGCGCGTGGGCGCACATGGACTTGCCGGACCCCGACTCGCCGACCACGCAGAGGACGTCGCCGGCCACGAGGTCGAAGGACGCGCCGTCGACCGCGAAGGGCCGGTCGGCCCCGGCGGGCAGGGCGATGCGCAGGTCCCGGACCGAGAGGACGGGAGGCGTCGCGACGGGGTGTCCCATCATCGTCCCTCCCGGGCGAACCTCGGGTTGAGGATGTCGTTCAGCCCCTCGCCGAGGAGGTTGATGGCGAGCACCGTCAGCAGGATGAGCAGGCCCGGGCAGGCGCAGATCCACGGGGCCTGCCGGATCACGGTGCGCCCCGCTCCGACCATGAAGCCCCAGGACATGAGGTTGGGGTCGCCGAGCCCCAGGAAGGACAGCGAGGACTCGAGCAGGATCGCGGTCGCCACCATCAGCGATCCCAGCACCACGATCGGCGACAAGGTGTTGGGCAGGATCTCGCGCCACAGGATCGATGCCGTGGTCTGGCCGCTGACGACGGCGGCCTGGACGTAGTCGCGGGAGCGCAGCGACAGCACCTCGCCGCGCACGAGCCGCGTGACCGGCGGCCAGCTCACCAGGGCGATGGCGAGGATCATCGAGGATAGCGAGGGCTGCAGGAAGGCCACCAGGACGATCGCCAGCGCGAAGCTCGGGATCGTCTGGAACAGTTCTGTGAAGCGCATGAGGAGGTCGTCGACCCAACCGCCGCGGTAGCCCGCCAGGGCGCCGAGCGGGATGCCGATGAGCAGGGCCGCCAGCGTCGACACGAGCCCGACGGTCAGCGACACGCTGGCGCCGTGGACGAGGCCCGAGGCGATGTCGCGCCCGAGCGCGTCGGTGCCCAACGGGACGCGGGCGAGGCTGAAGGGCGGCACGAAGGGGCGCTGCGCCATCCGCCACGGCGAGGCGGGATAGAGCGTGGGGCCGAGGACCGCGCCGCCGACCACCACGAGCAGGATGACGGCGCCGAGGACGAAGCCGGGGTGGCGCAGCAGCCGGTGCCGTGCGCGGCGGCGCGGGGCCGCACCGGTCCGCGCCGCCGGGAGGGCCTCGGTGGCGCTCATCGGGCGACCGCGATGCGGGGGTCGACCGCCCGGTAAACGAGATCGGTCAACAGGTTGAACGCCAGCACCATGGCCGAGGACACCACGAAGACCCCGAGCAGGAGGTTGTAGTCCCGCTGGAGCAGGGCTTCGTACATGAGGCGGCCGATGCCGGGCCAGGCGAAGACCGTTTCGGTCAGGATGGCGCCGCCGACGAGCGAGCCGGCCTGGAGGCCCGCCAACGTCACGACCGGCAGGAGGGCGTTGCGCAGCACGTGACGGCGCTGGATGACCCTCTCGGAGAGGCCCTTGGCCCGCGCGGTCTTCACGAAGTCGAGGCGGCCGACCTCGAGCATGGAGGATCTCGTCATGCGGACGTAGACCGCCATGAAGAACAGGCCCAGCGTCATGGCCGGCAGGACGAGGTGCCGGGCGACGTCGGCCACCCGGGCCAGGCCGGTGAAATCGCCGCCGACCGTCTCGTAACCGAAGCTCGGCAGCCACTCGAGCTTGACCGAGAAGAGGATGATGGCCATCAGCGACACCCAGAACAGCGGCGTCGCGTAGAAGAGGAGCGCGATCGCGGTGATGGCGGTGTCCGCCTTGCCGCCCGCGTGGGACGCCGCCAGCGTTCCGAACAGGATGCCGAGCACGAGGGAGACGAGGAACCCGGAGCCGGTCAGCAGGAGGGTCGCCGGAAGACGGTCGAGGATGAGGCGGCCGACCGGCATCTGCTGACGGACCGAATAGCCGAGGTCGAGCGTCGCCACGCCTTCGACGTAGGCGAGGAGCTGCTCGGGCAGGGGCTTGTTGAGGGCGAACTTGGCTCGCAGCTGCTCCACGTAGAGGGCGTCGGCCGCCCCCGCCTCGCCCGCCATCACCAGGGCGGGATCCCCCGGCGCGAGCCGGATCAGGGTGAAGTTGAGGACAACGATCGCCAACATCACGGCGGCGACCTTGACGACGCGCTGGGCGACGAAGCCGATCATGGGGCGCTCCCTCCCCTCAGGGCTCGATCCAGGCGTCGCGGAAGCCGTCGTTGAGTCCGATCCCGGTCGTGACGAGGTTCTTGACCTTGCAGTGCGTGATCGTGGGGAACTGCAAGTCGAGGAGCCAGGCGACGGGTACGTCGTCGATGAGGGTCTTCTGGATGTCGTCGTAGAGGTCCTTGCGCTTGGCGGGCGGCGTCGCCACGGCGGCTTCGGCCAGGGCGGCGTCGACCTTGGGGTTATCGTAGCCCTCGGCGTTGTTGAACGGCGATCCTTTAAAGATCTGCGAACGGCTGTAGGTCCGCGCCACCCCGAGCGCGGGATCGCCGTACTGGTAAAGGTAGGTGAAGGCCATGTCGTAGTCCCAGTTGGACACCTTCTGGTTCCAGCCGGCCACGTCGGTGGCGACGAGTTCGACCTTCACGCCCACGTCCTCCAGGTTCTGCTTCACGGCCTCGGCCCAACGCTGCCACGTTTCCCCGTAGGGCAGCGACAGGAGGCGCACCGTCTCGCCCTTGTAGCCGGCCGCCTTGAGCAGCGCCTTGGCCTTCCCCGGATCGAAGGTGTAGCGGGCGAGCTTGGGATCGAAGAACGCCGTGCTGGCGGCGATCGGACCGACCGCGACGCTGCCGAACCCGTTCCAAACGACGTCGCGCGCGAAGTCGCGGTCCATCGCGTACATCACGGCTTGGCGGAACGCCTTGCTGGCGGTCGGGCCGGCCCGGTTGTTCAGGAAGAGGAAGGATTGCGGCCCGAAGAACTCCCATCCCTTGTTGGTGGCGCAGGCGCCCTTGGAAGCCTCCAAGCGCGGCACGTCGAAGTTCTCGACCGAGCCGGCCGGCAGGATGTCGACCTTGCCCGTCTCGAACGCCACGGCGCGGGCCGCCGCGTCGGGGATGACGTGCCAGTAGATTTCCGCGAGGTAGGGCTTGCCGGCGTCGTGGTAGCGCGGGTTCCTCACGAGCCGGATGTAGGATCCCTTCCGCCACTCCTTGAACATGAAAGGCCCGGTGCCGATGGGCGTGTTGTTCGCCGGGTTCGCCTTGTAGTCCGTGCCCTCGTAGATGTGCTTGGGGATCATCGGCAGCGACCCGACCTCGAAGATGTTCAGGAACGGGCCGAAGGGGTCGGACAGGGTGAAGACGACCGTGGCGTCGTCGGGGGCCGCCACGCTCGACACCCTCGCCAGGTTGGCCCTGGCGCGGGGCAGGGTTTGCTTGGCGAAGTCGACGGAGAACAGGACGTCGGCGGCGGTGAACGGTTTGCCGTCGTGCCACAACACGCCGGGCTTGAGCTTGAACGTGTACGTCTTGCCGTCGGGCGACACCGACCAGCTCTCGGCGAGGCTCGGCTGGGGGTTCAGCTTTTCGTCGTAGCGGAGCAGGCCCTCGTAGATGTTGCCGGCGACCATCTGGGCCGGACCGTTCTGCACGAGGCCCAGCATCAGGCCGGGCGGCTCCGGCTGGACGACGACGTTGGCGACGCCGCCGGTGACCGGGGTCTGGGCCGGGGCGGCGGTCGCCATGACGACCCAGAGCAGGAGGCCACCCAGAACCGGCTTCAACATGGCATGTCTCCTGGGGACCGGTCCCCTGGGCGAGGGCATGGCGGAGGTCGGGGTGCTCAGCCGGCGTAGTCCGGGTCGCTGCGGGCCAGCATGCGCTTGAAGGCGTCCCACTCGCCGTCCGGCCCGCCGCCCGCCTCGATGCCGTCGTAGGCCGCCGCGTACTGGCCGGCGGTCTTGCGGGCCACCGCGTCCGGGGGACGATGGATCGGCGCGCCCGAGGCTTGCAGCGCCAGCTGGGCACGGCAGGAGCGCTCCATGTTGTGCATGTACTTGAAGGCTTCCGCGACCGAGCGCCCGCAGGTGAGGAGCCCGTGGTTGCGCAACACCATCACCGGCTTGTCGCCGAGGTCCGCGACGAGCCGCCCCCGCTCGTCGAGGTCGAGCGCGATGCCTTCGTAGTCGTGGTAGGCGAGGCGACCGGCGAATTGCATGGACCATTGGTTCAAGGGCAGCAGCCCGTCCGCTTGGCATGACACCGCCACGTTGGCTACCGTGTGCGTGTGCAACACGCAGACCGCGTCGTGGCGCGCCGCGTGCACGGCGCTGTGGATCGTGAAGCCGGCCGGGTTGATGCCGATGCCCAGCGGATCGTGAAGGAGGCGGCCGTCAAGGCCGACGGTGACGAGGTTCGAGGCCGTCACCTCCTCGAAGCGCATCGCGTAGGGGTTGATCAGGAATTGGTCGGCACGTCCGGGCAGCCGCACGGAGATGTGCGTGTAGATGCTGTCGTCCAGGCCGAGCCGATGGATCAGGCGGTACGCCGCCGCGAGATCGACCCGCATCCGCTGCTCGGCGTCCCCGCCGACCCGTGGCAGACCGTGAACGCTCGCCATCATCGCGTCGACCCTCGCCATCCCGCGCGGCCACCCCCGCCGGATGGCGAGAAGATCGACGATCGTGCCGGGCGCGGCAAGATTAAAGTGTCGACAATGGACAGCCTATGATTACACCAGGGTTCGCGAAATGGAGCGGCGATGCGAAGCGCGACCCAGCCCGTCGGCCTTTCCACGCTCGGTCTTCTCGTGCCGGCCGAGCCGGACCTCGTCCGCCAAGTCGCGCGCCGGCTCACCGACGCCATCATGGGCGGGCGCCCGCTCGCCAGGGCCAAGTTGGCGGAAGCCGCCGTGGCGCGCGAGCACGGCATCAGCCGTGCCCCCGCCATCCAGGCGTCCCGGCGGCTCGACGACGCGTCGCGCGCGGCGCTCGGCGCCCCCGCGCGGGCCGTCGAGGAGGACCACCGCTTCCACCGGCTCATCTGCGAGATCGCCGGCGACGGCCGGATGCCCAAGCCGTTCGACGGCCTCGCCTCCGAGATGCGCGTCGTGATCGGCCGTCCCTACGACGATCCCCAGGTCCTCGCCCGGATCCACGAGCCGACCCTGGCCGCGATCGAGGGCGGCCACCCCGAGCGCGTCGTCGCCCGCGTCGACCACCACGTCGGCGTGGCTTGGCGCGAAGTCGGGGCGTTGGTGCGAAGCCTACCCCTATCCCCGACCGGACCCGTGCCATGAAGGCCGTCCACACGGAAGCGCACCGCGGCCACGACCCGCAGTTCTTCCTCGTTCGCGGCACGGTGCGGCGCACCACGGAACGGCCGGAGCGCGCCGACAGGCTGCTGGCGGGGCTCGCGGCTGGCCGGCACACGCTGGTCGACGCGCAGGCGCACGGGCACAGCGCGAGGGCGCGGGTCCACAGCCCCGACTACCTCGCCTTCATGGCCGAGGCCTGGGACGCCTGGACGGCGTTGGACGGGGCCGGCCCCGAGATGATCGCCAACGTCCATCCCGTCCGCCACGGCGCCACGTACCCGAGCCATATCGTGGGCAAGCTCGGCTGGCACACGCACGACACGGCCTGTCCCATCGGCCCGGGCACCTACGCGGCCGCCTGCGCGGCGACCGACGTGGCCGCCACCGCCGCCCAGTTGCTGCTCGACGGCGAGCGGGCCGCCTACGCCCTCTGCCGACCACCCGGCCACCACGCCTACCGCGACATGGCGGGCGGCTTCTGTTTCTTCAACAACAGCGCGGTGGCGGCCGAGCACCTGCGCCTCGCCCACGAGCGGGTCGCCATCCTCGACGTCGACGTGCACCACGGCAACGGCACGCAGGCGATCTTCTACGAGCGCCCGGACGTGTTCACGGTCTCGATCCACGCCGACCCCGCCCAGTTCCACCCCTTCTTCTGGGGCTTCGCCCACGAGATCGGCGGGAACGCCGGGAGCGGCGCCAACCTCAACATCCCCTTGCCGGTCGGAACGGGCGACGACGGGTTCCTGGCCGGCCTGGCCCAGGCGGAGCGTCGGCTCCGCGCCTTCGCGCCGAGCGCGCTCGTGGTGGCGCTGGGACTCGACGCGTCCGAGGAGGACCCGCTCGCCGGGATGAAGGTCACGACGCCCGGCTTCGAGCGGGTCGGCGCCGCCATCGCCCGCCTCGGCCTCCCCACCGTCTTCGTGCAGGAAGGCGGCTACCTGTCCGACATCCTGGGGCGCAACCTCACGGCCGTGCTCGACGGCTTCGAGATGGCGCGCTGAGGTCCCCCCGCCGCGGACGCGGCGCGACGTTCCCCCCTTTCCGCGCTCCACCCCTCTGACGAGGTTCACGATGACCCTTCTGCCCAACTCCGCCCAGGCCCGGGACGTGGCCTACCTGCTGCATCCCGCCACCAACGCGCGCAAGCATGAGCGCACCGGGCCGGTGATCATGGCGCGGGGCAGCGGCATCCACGTCTACGACGACGCGGGGCGCGAGTACATCGAGGCGATGGCGGGGCTGTGGAGCGTGGCGGTCGGCTTCGGCGAGCCGCGCCTGGTGGAGGCGGCCGCCCGGCAGATGAGCCGGCTGCCCTACTACCACTCCTTCTCCAGCCGGTCGTCCGAGCCCACCATCGACCTCGCCGAGCGCCTGGTGAAGATGTCGCCGCCCGGCCTCGACCGCGTGTTCTTCACCAACTCCGGGTCGGAAGCCAACGACACGGTCGTCAAGCTCGTGTGGTTCTACAACAACGCGATCGGCCGGCCGGGGAAGAAGAAGTTCATCGCGCGCCAGAACGGCTACCACGGCATCACGATCGCCGCCGGCAGCCTCACGGGGCTGCCCACCAACCATCGCGGCTTCGACCTGCCGCTGCCGCAGATGAAGCACGTCACCTGCCCGCACCATTACCGCTACGCCGAGCCGGGCGAGGGCGAGGAAGCCTTCGCCGACCGGCTCGCCGCCGAGCTGGAGGCCACCATCCTGGCGGAAGGTCCCGACACGGTCGCCGCCTTCATCGGCGAGCCGCTGATCGGCGCCGGCGGAGTGCTGCCGCCGCCCGCCACCTACTGGGCGAAGGTGCAGGCGGTGTGCCGCAAGTACGACGTGCTGGTGGTGGCCGACGAGGTCATCAACGGCTTCGGGCGGCTCGGCACCATGTTCGCCTGCGAATACTACGGCATCGCGCCCGACGTGCTGGTGGTGTCCAAGCAGCTGACGTCGTCCTACATGCCGATCGCCGCCGTGCTGTTCTCCGACGCGATCTACCAGGGCGTGGCGGACGGCTCGGAGCGGCTCGGCACCTTCGGCCACGGCTTCACGGCGAGCGGGCACCCCGTCGCCACCGCGGTGGCGATGGAGAACCTCGACATCCTGGAGGAGCGCGGGTTGGTGGCCAACGCCGCCGCGATGGGCGAGCACATGCGGGCGCGGCTCGCCGCCTTCGCGTCGCACCCGCTCGTCGGCGAGGTGCGGGGCGCCGGACTGATCGCGGCGGTGGAACTCGTCGCCGACAAGGCGACCAAGGCGCGCTTCGACCCGCCCGGCCAGGTGGGCGCTTGGTTCTACGCGCGGGCGCACGAGCACGGGCTGGTGATCCGGGCGGTCGGCGACGCCATCTGCTTCTGCCCGCCGCTGATCATCACGGAAGCGCAGATCGACGAGGTCGTCGCCCGCTTCTCGGCCGTGCTCGACGAGACGACGGCATGGGTCGAGTCCGGCAGGCCGTGACGGGCGGCACGCTCCCGCGAGTCGCCTCGCGACATCGGGCGGTTCCGGGTGCTCCGGCGCCGGCCCGCCGCGCCCTCATCCTTCCCCCACCGACACCGCCCGCGCGCGCAGCTTCTCGGTCTCGCTCTTCAGCTGCCCGCAGGCCGCCAGGATGTCCCGGCCGCGCGGCGTCCGCACCGGGCTGGCATAACCGGCGTTGAAGACGATGTCGGAGAAGCGCTCGATCACCTCCCAGTCCGAGCACTCGTAGGCGGTGCCGGGCCACGGGTTGAAGGGGATCAGGTTGATCTTCGCCGGCACGCCCTTCAGCAGGCGCACCAGCTCGCGCGCCTCGGCGGGGCTGTCGTTCACCCCTTTCAGCATCACGTACTCGAAGGTGATGCGCCGCGCGTTCGACGCGCCGGGATAGTCGCGGCAGGCGCGCAACAGGGCGGCGAGCGGGTACTTCTTGTTGAGCGGCACCAGCGTGTCGCGCAGGTCGTCGCGCACCGCGTGGAGCGAGATCGCCAGCATCGCGCCGACCTCGCGGCCGAGCGGCTCCAGGCGCGGCACCACCCCGGCGCTCGACACCGTGATGCGGCGGCGCGACAAGGAGAGTCCGTCGCCGTCCCCCATCACGCCGACCGCGTCGCGGACGCCGTCGAAGTTGTAGAGCGGCTCGCCCATGCCCATGAAGACGATGTTGGACACGGCGCGGGACGCCTCGCCCGGCACGAGCCCGTCGGTCGGCCGGGTGAGGCCGGGGTAGTCGCCGAGCCGGTCGCGCGCCACCACCAGCTGCGCCACGATCTCGGCGGGGTCGAGGTTGCGGACCAGCCGCTGCGTGCCGGTGTGGCAGAAGGCGCAGGACAGCGTGCAGCCGACCTGGCTCGACACGCACAGCGTGCCGCGATCGCTCTCGGGGATGTAGACGCACTCCACCTGCGAGCCGAGCCCGTCGCGGTTGCGGTCGAGGGGGTGCGGCGGCAGGCGGATCAGCCACTTGCGGGTACCGTCGTTCGACACCTGCTCGGCCACGACGTCCGGCCGCGCCAGCGTGTAATGGGCGGCGAGCGTGGCGCGCAGCCCTTTCGACACGTTGAGCATGGACTCGAAGGAGCGGGCGCCCTGGAAGTAGATCCAGTGCCACAACTGGGCGACGCGCATCCGGCGCTCGCGCTCCGGCACGCCGGCGGCCGCGAGCGCGTCGGCGAGGCCGACGCGGGTGAGGCCGAGGAGGGATGGCTTGGCGAGTGGCGCGTCGGCCGCCGGCCGGGGGTGGTCGATCAAAGCGGACATCGGTGATCATGTAGCATCGCCGGCGCGTTTTGTCAGACGCCCCGAGCGACGGCGCCCGTCACGCCGTCGGCTTTCACGCCGCGCCGTCGCGGTGTTCAGGGACCGCGTACCCGACCGACGTCGATCTAAACCCCACAGTGTTCCGCATCGGCGGCACGTCCGTCGCTCGACCCGTCCCGCCAGTCGTTCGGCGAGCCGTTCGTCTGCCTACGTCGTGAAGCCATCTGAACCGTGGATCGATGCTGTCGCGTCGCCCACGCGCCGAAGGACGGATGCCAAGCCGCACCCGTCCTTCGGCGCGTGGGCGGTCGGCAAAGCCTCCTTGTCCCCGTCCGCCGGTCGTCGCACAATCCCGCCTGGAACGCCCCGGCGGACGGGCGAACGGGGACGGGACGGATGCGGGGCGTGATGGGTTGGATGCGTGCGGCGCTGGTCTCGTGCGTGATGGCCTCGGGAGGAGGCGCGATGGCGGCGGTGGACGAGGCCGAGTACACCGTCCCCTCCGATCCCGGCGTGGAGCTCTACGTGCGGGAGAAGCATCCCGCCGGGCAGGGGGCGTTCGGGAGCGATCGCGTCCTGCTGTTCGTCCACGGCGCCACCTACCCGGCCGAAACCTCCTTCGACCTGCCGGTGGGTGGCCAATCCATGATGGACATCCTGGCCGCGCGGGGCTGGGACGTGTGGATGGTCGACGTGCGGGGCTACAGCCGCTCGACCCGGCCGGCGTCCATGGACGGGCCGCCCGGCCAGGGCACGCCGGTCGCGTCCACCGCGGAGGCGGCCCGCGACGTCGGCGCCGTCGTCGACTTCATCCTCGCGCGCCGGGGCGTGGCGAAGCTCAACCTGATGGGCTGGTCCTGGGGCACCTCCATCATGGGGCTCTACACCACGACCCACAACGATCGCGTCGCCCGCCTGGTGCTCTACGCCCCGCAATGGCTGAGCACCAACCGCACGCCGGCCGACGCCCCGCCGCTCGGCGCCTACCGCACCGTCACGCGGCAGTCCGCCCGCGATCGCTGGCTGATGGGCGTGCCGGAGGACAAGCGGGCGACGCTGATCCCGCCGGGCTGGTTCGACATGTGGGCCGACGCGACCTTCGCCACCGACCCGAAGGGCGCGGCGCAGGTGCCGCCGGTGCTGCGCGCCCCCAACGGCACGGCGCAGGACAGCCGCGACTATTGGTACGCCGGCCGCCCGCTCTACAGCCCGGTCGACATCCGCGTGCCCACCCTGCTGATCCACGCGGAATGGGACGCCGACCTGCCGACCTACCAGACGCTGGGCTACTACGAGCAGCTGAAGAACGCGCCCTACAAGCGCCTCGTGCAGATCGGCGAGGGAACGCACACGGTGATGCTGGAGAAGAACCGGATGCAGTTCATCCACGAGGTGGCGGCTTTCCTCGAGGAGCCTGCGCCGCAGGCGCTGGATTGAGGCGCGCCGCCGGCGTCCCCGTGGCGCCCAAGCGGGTGGCGTTGGTCGCCGCGCTGCTCGCGTCGGCGATCGGCGCGTGTCGCGGCCAAGGGAGAAGCCCCGACGTGATCCACGACCTCGCGCCCACCGGCACCCTGCGGGCGGCGATCAACCTCGGCAATCCCGTGCTCGCGGGCCGGACCGCGCAGGGTGCGCTGTCCGGCGTCTCGGTGGACCTCGCCCGCGCGCTCGGCGAGCGACTCGGCATCCCGGTGACGTTGGTCCCCTACGACAGCGCGGGGGCCGTGTCGGGCGCGGCGACCGGCGGCGCGTGGGACATCTGCTTCCTCGCGCTCGACCCGAAGCGGGCCGAGGACATTACCTTCACCAACCCCTACGTGACGATCGAGGGCAGCTACCTCGTCCCGGCCGCGTCAACGATCACGAGCGCCGACGCCGTGGACCAGCCGGGCGTCCGCGTCGCGGTCGGGCGGGGTAGCGCCTACGACCTTCACCTGACGCGGGCGATCCGCCACGCGACCCTGGTGCGGGCGCCGACCTCGGCCGCCGCCATCACCCTGTTCGCCGACGATCACTTGGAGGTGGCGGCCAACGTCCGGCAGCCGCTCGAAGCCTACGCGGCCACCCACCCGGAGGTGCGGCTGCTGCCCGGCCACTTCATGGCCATCGCGCAGGCGATGGGGATCGCCAAGGGTCGCCCGGCCGGCGCCGCCGCCCTGCGCGCCTTCGTCGACGAGGCGAGGGCCGATGGCCTCGTCGCCAAGGCCCTGGCCGCCAACGGGCAGGACCCCGCGCTGGCCGCCCCGCGCTGAGACGCGGCCGCGCCTCACAGCGGCAGGATCTCGGAGCGCTTCACCTGTCCCAGCGCGAAGCTCGTCTCGATGGAGGCGATGTTGTCGAGGCGCGTCAGCTTCCCCTTGATGAACCGCTCGTAGGCGTCGAGGTCCCGCACCACGATGCGCATGAGGTAATCGCGCGGGCCGGTCATCAGGTAGCAATCCACGATCTCCGGCCAGTGCGCGACAGCCTGCGCGAAGCGGTCGAGGTCCTCCTCGCGCTGCCGGTCGAGCTTGATGGAGGCGAAGGCGCTGACCGGCAGCCCGGCCAGGCGCTGGTCGATGATGGCGGTGTAGCCCTTGATGAGGCCGCTCCCTTCCAGCAGCCGGACGCGCCGGGCGCAGGGCGAGGCGGACAGGCCGACGCGCTCGGCCAGCTCCATCACCGTGAGGCGCCCGTCCGCCTGCAATTCGGAGATGATGCGGCGGTCGACGGCATCGAGGCTGCGCATTGGTGATATCCCCCAGGTTTTCGCGTCCGCACGCATCATATATCCAAGATCTTGGTCGCGCGGGCCGATCTTTGGCTGCCCTCGCCAAACCGCCTCGGTTACAAGGGACATCGCGAACGAACCGGGGGGCAGGGCGATGGCCGGCGTGGACCAGGCGATCCTGAGGCAGCTCGAACGGAAGGTCCTGTGGCTGTCCACCTGGACCATCCATAACGCCAACCACGGGCGCGACGACGGCGACGGCCTGAAGGTGGGCGGGCACCAGGCCTCCTCCGCCTCGCTCGCCACCGTCATGAGCGCGCTGTACTTCGCCGTGCTGCGGCCGGAGGATCGCGTCGCCGTCAAGCCGCACGCCTCGCCGATCTTCCACGCCATCCAGTACCTGTTCGGCCGGCAGACGCTCGACAAGTTGAAGGCGTTCCGGGGGTTCGGCGGCGCGCAATCCTATCCCTCGCGCACCAAGGACGTCGACGACGTCGACTTCTCGACCGGCTCGGTCGGGCTCGGCGTCGCGCAAACGCTGTTCGCTTCCCTCACGCAGGACTACGTCCGCGCCAAGGGCCTCGCGACGGAGCGGCCGGAGGGGCGCATGGTGGCCCTCATCGGCGACGCGGAGATGGACGAGGGCAACATCTTCGAGGCGCTGCTGGAGGGCTGGAAGCACGGGCTGCGCAACACCTGGTGGGTGGTCGACTACAACCGCCAGAGCCTGGACGCGGTGATCCGCGAGGGGCTCTGGTCGAAGTTCGAGTCCATGTTCCGCAACTTCGGCTGGGACGTGGTGGTGCTGCGGCACGGCCGCCTCCAGGAGGCGGCCTTCGCCGAGCCGGGCGGCTCCAAGCTGAAGGACTGGATCGAGGCCTGCCCGAACCAGCTTTACTCGGCCCTGACGTTCCAGGGCGGGGCGGCGTGGCGCAAGCGCCTGAGCGACGAGCTCGGCGACCAGGGCGACGTGTCGGCGCTCCTGAACCAGAGATCGGATGCCGAACTCGCCGCCCTCATGGGCAACCTCGGCGGGCACGACCTCGATTGCCTGCTCGCCGCCTTCGCGCAGGCGCGCACGCACGACCGTCCCGTGTGCTTCATCGCCTACACGATCAAGGGCCACGGCCTGCCGCTGGCCGGCCACAAGGACAACCACGCCGGGCTGATGACGCCGGCACAGGTCGAGACGCTGCGCCGAGCCATGGGGGTGCGCCCCGGCCACGAGTGGGAGCCGTTCGAGGGCCTCGACGCGCCGGCGGAGACGCTGCGGCGCTTCCTCGCCGACGTGCCATTCGCGCGCGGTGGGCGCCGGCGCTTCGCCGCGCCGGTGGTGCCGGTCCCCGACACCTTGGGCGTGGAGGCGAAGGCCGCCATGTCCACGCAGCAGGGGTTCGGCCTGCTCCTCCACGACCTCGCCAAGGGCGACACGGAACTCGCCCGCCGCATCGTCACGACTTCGCCGGACGTCACCGTTTCCACCAACCTCGGCGCCTGGGTGAACCGTCGCGGCCTGTTCGCCCGCGAGGAGATGGCGGACGTGTTCCGTCGCGAGCGCATCCCCTCGACGTTCAACTGGGACTTCTCGCCGAGGGGCCAGCACCTCGAACTCGGCATCGCCGAGATGAACCTCTTCATCATGCTGTCGGCGCTCGGCCTGTCGCACTCGCTGTTCGGCGAGCGGCTGATCCCGGTCGGCACGCTCTACGACCCCTTCATCGAGCGCGGCCTCGATGCGTTGAACTACGCCTGCTACCAGGACGCGCGTTTCATCCTCGCCGCCACCCCGTCCGGCGTGACCCTGGCGCCGGAGGGCGGCGCGCACCAGTCCATCGCGACGCCGCTGATCGGCCTCGCGCAGGACGGGCTCACCAGCTTCGAGCCGGCCTTCGTCGACGAACTCGCGATCATCCTGCGATGGGCCTTCGCCCACGTCCAGAAGCCCGGACACGAGCCGGGCGAGCCGCACGCGCCCGACACCTGGCCGCCGCGCGACGACGGCGGCTCCGTGTACCTCCGGCTGTCGACCCGCGCGCTCGAGCAGCCCCGGCGCGCCGTGACGCCGGACTTCGCCGCCGACATCGTCGCCGGCGCCTACTGGCTCCGCCGCCCCGGCCCCAACGCCGAAACGGTGGTCGCCTACACCGGCGCGGTCGCGCCGGAGGCGATCGAGGCGATCGGCCTGATGGCGGAGGACCGGCGCGACGTCGGCCTGCTGGCCGTCACGTCCGCCGATCGCCTCCACGCGGGATGGACCGCCGCCGGGCGCGCCCGCGAGCGCGGCCAAACCTCGACGAGCCACGCCGGGGCGTCGAGCCACGTCGAGCGCCTGCTCGCCGCCGTGCCGGCGAAATGCGGGCTCGTCACCGTTCTCGACGGCCATCCCGCGACGCTGGCGTGGCTCGGCTCGGTGCACGGGCACCGCACCCGGCCGCTCGGCGTCGAGCGCTTCGGCCAGACCGGCACCATCGCCGACCTGTACCGACACAACGGGATCGACGCGCAGGCGATCGCCAGGGCGGCGGGGACGCTCGCGCCCGGTCGGCCGATCCGGCACCTGCGGAGCATCGCGGGGTAGCCGGCCGATCGTGCCCCTTGCCCCGGGCCGCGTCGCTGGGCAAAGGACGGGCTCCGTGCGCCCGGCATGGCGGTGGCGGACGAGTGGACCGCGAGGAAGGATCGACGATGAGCGTGGCACCGCCGCTGGAGCATCCCTCCGTCATGGCTCGCGTGGCGATCGACGATGGCGGGCTCGCGACGTTCTACCGGGGGATGGACGAGCCGGAACGGCGGACGTTCTGGGCCTGCTTCTCCGGCTGGGCGTTGGACGGCATGGACTTCATGATCTACCCGCTGGTGGTGGGGACGATCATCAAGCAATGGCACGTCGCGGCCGGGCCGGCCGGCCTGGCGGTGACGGCGACGCTGCTGTGCTCGGCGGTGGGCGGCTGGATCGGCGGGTACGTCAGCGACCGGATCGGCCGCGTGCGGACGTTGCAAATCTCCATCGCGTGGTTCGCGATCTTCAGCGTGGTGTGCGCGGTGACGCAAACCTTCGCCCAGTTGCTGATCGCGCGCGCCGTGCTCGGCTTCGGCTTCGGCGCGGAATGGGTGGCCGGCGCGGTACTGATGGGCGAAACGATCCGCCCCCAATACCGTGGGCGCGCGGTGGGCTGCGTGCAGTCGGCCTGGGCGATCGGCTGGGGTGGGGCGGTGCTGTCGCAGGCGCTGCTGTTCTCCCTGCTGCCGCCCGAGCAGGCTTGGCGGGGGATGTTCGTGCTCGCGGCGGCGCCGGCGGTGTTCGTCTTCGCCGTGCGGCGCCTCGTCGCCGAGCCGGCCATCGCGCTCGAGACCCGTCGCAAGCAGGCGGCATCGGGCGAGACGCCCTCGTTCTTCGCCATCTTCGCCGCGCCGATGCTGCGGACCACGATCCTCGCCTCCCTCGCCGCCACGGGGGCGCAGGGCGGCTACTACGCCATCACGAGCTGGCTGCCCCGCTTCCTCACCACGCAGCGCCACCTGTCGGTCGTCAACTCGACCGGCTACCTCGCCTCGCTCATCGTCGGCAGCTTCGCCGGCTACCTCGCCGGCGCGTGGCTGGCCGACCGCATCGGCCGGCGCAACCTGTTCCTCGTGTTCTCGCTGGGCGCGATCGCGATCACCGTCGCCTACACGCAACTGCCGCTGAGCGACCATTGGATGCTGGTGCTGGGGTTGCCGCTGGGGTTCTTCGCGGCGGGATACTTCTCCGGCATGGGGCCATTCCTGACGGAGCTGTACCCGACGCGGCTGCGGGGGTCGGGGCAGGGCTTCTGCTACAATTTCGGTCGGGGCGTCGGCGCCCTGTTCCCGGCACTGGTCGGCTACCTGTCGACCGCCATGCCGCTCGGCGACGCCATCGCGATCTTCGCGGTTCTCGCCTACGGCCTGTTCTTCGTCGCCGCGTTCTGCCTGCCGGAAACTCGGGGACGGATCCTCGACGCCGATGGCTGACCAGATGCCTCCCGAACCGCCCGCCTGTCCCGGACCGGCCGTCCCGCCCACCGGCGCCACCCGGTACCGCGTGCCGCCCGGCGCGGTCGACACCCACGCCCACGTCATCGGCGCCCCGCCAGCCCACCCCCTCGTCGCCGGCCGGAGCTACACGCCGCCGCCCGCCACCGCCGCCGACTACGTCGCCATGCTGGACGCCACCGGCATGGCCTACGGCGTGCTGGTGCAGGTCAGCGTGCACGGCACCGACAATTCCGCCATGCTCGACGCGCTCAGCCGCCATCCCGACCGCCTGCGCGGCATCGCCGTCGTGGACCTCGACACGCCCGCCCGCGAGCTGCAACGGCTGAAGAACGCCGGCGTGGTCGGGCTGCGCCTCAACGTGCTGTACGGCGGCGGGGTCGGCTTCGACCAGGTCGAGCGCTACGGCGACCTGTGCCGCGACATGGGCTGGCACCTGCAGTTCCTCATCGACGCCCGGCAGCTGCCGCCGCTCGCGACCCGCCTGGGCTCGTTGAAGGTGCCCTTCGTGGTCGACCACATGGGGCATTTCCCGACCACGGAGGGCGTGGGCTGCGAGGGGTTCCGCACGCTGCTGTCGCTCGTGCGCGACGGCGGCTGGGTCAAGCTGCAGGGCGCGTTCCGCTGCTCCGTCGCCGGGCCGCCGTACGGCGACACCATCCCCTTCGCTCGCGCGCTCTCCGACGCGGCGCCGGAGCGTTGCCTGTGGGGGTCGGACTGGCCCCACGTGTCGAACTGGGGGCCGATGCCGACCACCGGCGCGCTGCTGGACTTGATGGCGGACTGGGTGCCGGACGAGGCTCGCCGTCGCCAATTGTTCGTGGACAATCCCCACAGGCTCTACGGTTTCCCGAGGGGGTAGGGCGCTGGCCGAGCCCAACCCCCGTCAAAGGGTTCGCTCGATCGTTCCGGCGAGCGCCGCGGGTTTGGTCATCGGCGCGAAACGCGCCACGGCCGCGCCGGTGCGGTCGACGAGGAACTTGGTGAAGTTCCACTTGATGGCGCCCGAGCCGAGCAGCCCCGGCCGCGACGCCTTGAGGAAGGCGAAGAGCGGATGCGCGTCCGCGCCGTTCACCGCGACCTTGGCGAACATCGGGAAGCTCACGCCGTAGTTCGCTTGGCAGAACCCGCCGATCGCCGCCGCGTCGCCCGGCTCCTGGCGGCCGAACTGGTTGCAGGGGAAGCCCAGCACCGTGAAACCGCGCCCCGCGTAGGCGCGCTGCAGTCGCTCCAGCCCTTCGTATTGCGGGGTGAAGCCGCAGCGGCTCGCGGTGTTCACGATGAGCAGCACCTGGCCGGCGTAGGCGGCGAGGGGCTCCTCGCGACCATCGAGCCGGCGGGCGGTGAACTCATAGGTCGTGGTCATCGCCGCGCTTGCCTTCCTCGCGATGTCGCCGCCCCGCGCGCGTCGACCATCGGCCTCGCCGTTAACGCTGTCGCGAACCCCAGCCGCGTCGGCGCCCGCGTCGCGTTGCGCGCGTCTTCACGCCTGGGTACACCGCCACATGCCTCGCGCGAAGTCCCCCGCCAAAGCCGCCAAACCGCAAGCCGCCGAGCCGGAAGCCGCCGGATCGGAGGCGGACGCGGCCGCCGAGTACCGCGAGCTCGTGACAACCATCGCCGAGCACGACCGGCGCTACCACACCGAGGACGCGCCGACGATCACGGACGGCGCGTACGACGCGCTCCGCCGCCGCCTGGAGGCGATCGAGGCGGCCAACCCCGGGTTCGTGGAGGCGGGATCACCGAGCCACCGCGTGGGCGCCGCGCCCTCCTCGACGTTCGCCAAGGTGCGGCACAAGGTCGGCATGCTGTCGCTCGGCAACGTGTTCACCGAGCCGGAGGTCGACGAGTTCTGCGCCCGCGTCCGCCGCTTCCTCGGATTGAAGCCGGAGGACGCGCTCGCCGTGACCGCCGAGCCCAAGATCGACGGGCTGTCCTGCTCGCTACGCTACGTCGACGGCGTGCTGGTGCAGGCGGCGACGCGCGGCGACGGGCAGGAGGGCGAGGACGTGACGGCCAACGTCCGCACCATCGGCGAGATCCCGCACGAGCTGCGCGGACGCCCGCCCGGCATCCTCGACGTGCGCGGCGAGGTGTACATGACCAAGGACGGGTTCGCCGGCGTCAACGCCCGGCAGGCGGAGGCCGGCAAGCCGGTGTTCGCCAACCCGCGCAACGCGGCGGCCGGCTCGCTGCGCCAGCTCGACCCCGCGATCACGGCGGCGCGCCCGCTGCGCTTCTTCGCCTACGCCTGGGGGGAGGCGAGCCAGCCGCCCGCCGACACGCAGACCGGCACCGTGCGGGCCTTCGAGCGGTTCGGCCTGCCGGTCAACCCGCTGATGGTGCTGTGCGAGGACGCCGGAGCGCTCGTCGCGCAGTACCGCCGCATCGAGGCGGAGCGGGCGGCGCTGCCCTACGACATCGACGGCGTCGTCTACAAGGTCGACAGCGTGGCCCTCCAAGCCCGCCTCGGCTTCGTGTCGCGCACGCCGCGCTGGGCGGTGGCGCATAAGTTCCCCGCCGAGCGGGCGACCACGGTCTTGCGGCGGATCGAGATCCAGGTGGGGCGCACGGGGTCGCTGACGCCGGTCGCGCGGCTCGATCCGGTCACGGTCGGCGGCGTGGTCGTCACCAACGCCACGCTGCACAACGAGGACGAGATCGCCCGCAAGGACGTGCGCGAGGGTGACACCGTGCACATCCAGCGCGCCGGCGACGTCATCCCGCAGATCCTCGGCGTGGTGGCGGAGAAGCGCCCGGCCGACGCGCTCGCCTACGTCTTCCCGCAGACCTGCCCGGCGTGCGGCTCGCCGGCGGTGCGCGACACCGACGCCAAGACCGGCAAGCAGGACGTGGTGCGCCGCTGCACCGCCGGCCTCGTCTGCCCTGCCCAGGCGATCGAGCGCTTGAAGCATTTCTGCTCGCGCGAGGCGATGGACATCGAGGGGTTGGGGGACCGGCAGATCGAGGCCTTCTACCACGACGGCCTCATCATGACGCCGGCCGACATCTTCACGCTGGCGGCGCGCGACGCCCGCGGCCTCAAGCGGCTGAAGGACCGCGAGGGCTACGGCGAGCAGTCCGTCAAGAACCTGTTCGCCTCCATCGACGCGCGGCGCAGCGTGGAGTCGAACCGGCTCCTCTACGCGCTCGGGATGCGCCACGTCGGGCGCACCAACTCGCTGCGGCTTGCGCGCCGCTACGGCACCTTCGCCGCGATCCGCGACAAGGCGGTCGCCGCCGCCGCCGATCCCGAGGTGCGTGGCGAGCTGGAGGCGATCGAGGGCATGGGGTCGGTGGCGGTGGAGTTCCTCGTCGATTTCTTCGCGCAGGCGCGCAACGGCAAATTGGTGGACGACCTCCTCGGCCAAGTGACGCCGCGCCCGATGGAGGCGGTGGTGTCGACGAGCCCCGTCGCCGGCAAGACGGTGGTCTTCACCGGCACGCTGGAGCGCATGACGCGCGAGGAGGCCAAGGCGCAGGCGGAGCGACTCGGCGCCAAGGTGTCGGGCTCGGTGTCGAAGAACACCGACATCGTCGTCGCCGGCCCGGGCTCCGGCTCGAAGGGGAAGAAGGCGGCGGAGCTGGGCATCGAGACGCTGAGCGAGGAGGAATGGCTGGCGCGGGTGAACGGTTAGGCCTCACCGACCGTCCCGGTCGCCCTCGGCCGCCTATACCCTTCCGGTAACATCCGGCTGATCTCCGACTCGTGGTCGAAGACGTGGTGCTTGACCACGCCGGCCAGGTGCAGTCCGACGAGGGCATAGAGCGCGTAGCCGATGTAGACGTGCGCCGCGCCGAAGAAAGTGTGCAGCGTGTCCTTGGTCGCGGGATCGAAGGATTTGATGACCGGCATGCGCGGGAAGTGCAGGAACCCGTACAGGATGAGGGGGTGCGATGCCGCCCCGTTCCAGGCGGAATCGTGGAGGTAGCCGGAGAGCGGCAGGGCGAGGATCACGACGTAGAGGGCGATGTGCGCGGCGTGCGCGCCGAGCCGCTCGTACCAGGGATAATGGTTTGGCATCGCCGGCGGCTTGTGCGACAGGCGCCACAGGATGCGCAGCAGCACGAGGCCCAGCACCGTCAGTCCGATCGACTTGTGCATGTCGACGATTGGCCGCACGTGGGCGTCGTCGGCGTAGGACCCCGCCAGGCCGTAGGCGACGTTGATGACGATGAGGGCGGCGACGAGCCAGTGCAGGGTGATCGCGGTGCGATTGTAGCGGGCGATGGGTTCGTCAGCGATGATGGTCGTCGACATGGCATGTCCGTCCGGGGGCCGATCGAAGCGGGACGCGTGTTGGGCGCGATCGACCCTGGTTATGACACAAAATCATGGCGAGACATCGTCACGCCCCATCCGCGCGCGAAGCCCGGCCGCCGGCGCCGACCTCCCGCGCCGATCGTCCGGCGCGCGCGCACGATGAGGGGCCAGCCCTGACAACGCCCAAAGACCTCGAGCACGCCTTCCTCGCCGCGTCCCCGCGCGTCACGCCGCCGCGCACCCCGTGGCGGAGCCTCGCCATCCACGGCGGCGCGACGCTGCTGTTCTTCGTGCTGCTCACCCGCGCCTTCGTGGCGAACAACCTGTTCGCCTGGTCGGCCGGCCTCGCCTACGTGGGCTACGACACCGTGCTGATCGGCGTCGTCTTCGCCGCGACGCTGTCGCTGCGGCGCCCCTTGGTGGTGCCGCCAGCGGTCGGCCCGCGCCCCACGCTCGGGTTGATCGTCGCCGCGCACGACGAGGCCTCCGTGCTGCCGATCACGCTGCGGGCGCTGCTCGCCCAGGTCGACGCGCCCGAGCTGATCCTCATCGCCGACGACGGGTCGCGCGACGGCACGGCGGCGCTGCTGACCACGACCTTCGGCCTGGACGAGCCGGCGCTGGGTGGCTTGAGCGCGCCGAGCCGGCTCCACCCGAGCCTGCGCTGGCTGCGGCTGCCGCACGGGGGCAAGGCGCGCGCGCTCAACGCCGCGCTGCTCGCCGCCGACACGGAGCTAGTCGTCACCGTCGACGGCGACACGCTGCTCGACCCCGGCGCGACCGCCGCGTTGCGCGCCGCCTTCGCCGCCGACCCGCGCCTCGTCGCCGCCACCGGGGTGCTGACGCCGGTGTGCGGCCCCTCGCTGGCCGGCCGCTTCTACGAGTGGTTCCAAACCTACGAGTACATCCGCAACTTCCTGTCGCGCTACGCCTGGGGCAGCATGGACGCGCTGCTGCTGATCTCCGGCGCCTTCGCCGGCTTCCGCCGCGAGGCGGTAATCCACGTCGGCGGCTTCGATCCCGAGTGCATGGTGGAGGATTACGAGTTGATCCACCGGCTGCGCCGCACCGGCGCGCTGGAGCGGCTCGGCTGGACCACGTCCGTGGTGGGCGGCGCCCGCGCGATCACCGACGCGCCGGCCACGACGGCGGCCTTCCTCAACCAGCGCCGCCGATGGTTCTGCGGCTTCCTCCAGACGCAGTTCTGGTACCGCGACATGGTGGGCGACGCCCGCTACGGCCGGCTCGGCCTGGTGATGCTGCCGATCAAGGCGCTCGACACGCTGCAGCCGATCTACGGCCTCGCCGGTTTCGCGCTGCTGCTCGCCTACGTCGTCACCGGGCGGCTGGCGCTGCTCGCGCCGGTCGGCGGGGTGATCGGGGCCAAGATCCTGCTCGATTTCGCCTTCCACCTGTGGTCGATCGAACTCTACCGCCGCTGGGTCGACCGGCGCACCGGCGCGCGGCTCGACAAGGCGATCTTGGCGTCCCTGCTCGAACCCTTCACCTTCCAGATCCTGCGCCACACCGGCGCGGCGCTGGGTTGGGTGTCGTTCCTGACCGGCCACCGCGCCTGGGGGCGCTCGCGCCGCATCGGCCTGATCGCCGCCCGCGACGTCGACGCGGCATGACCGGCGCTCCGCCCATCGCCCGACCGGGAACGCGGCGGTGAACGCGGTCGCCCTGTCGACGGCCCTTCTGCTCGGCGCGGTGCTGACGAGCCAGATCGGCATCAACAAGCAACTCGGCGAGCACCTCGGCAACCTCACGATCCCCGCCCTCGTCAACATGGTCATCGGCGTCGTCGCGACGTTCGGCATCACCCTCGCCATGACCCGGCAGTGGCCGAGCGCGGCGGCGGTGAGGAGTGCGCCGTGGTACGATTGGTTGGCCGGTGGCGTGCTCGGGGCGCTCTACCTCACCGGCAACATCATCCTGGCGCCCCGCCTCGGCGCGGCGGCGCTGACCGGCCTCGTCGTCACCGGCCAGATCGTGTTCTCGGTGATGGTCGACCAGTTCGGCTGGTTCGGCTTCGAGCAGCACGCGGCCAGCCTGCCGCGCCTCGCCGGCTGCCTTCTCTTGATCGGCGGCATCGCGTTGATCTCCAGGTCCTGACGATCCGTTCGCCTCAGGAGCCGGCATCGCCTGAATGGAAGACGACCACAACCACCGTCCACACGATCAGCGCCGAAGCGAAGCCGGCCGCGACGATCAGCGCGAGTTCGGTACCCTCGTGCCGCGTCACCAGCGCCCCGACCACGCCGCCGCCGACGAGGCCGGTCCATAGGCCGGCGAACGGGAGGATGTCACCCCAGGATTGCGCCCCGCGCAGCGCGCCGGCCAGTGTCCGTCCGACGTGGACCAGCGTCCCCGTCACGTAGGTCAGGGCGACGCTGATCCCGTCCGCCTTGTGCACGGAGGCGTTCTGCACCCCCATCGCCAGGCCGAGCAGCGAGGCGAGGACGCCGTCATGCCCGCCGCCATCGTGCCCGCCGCCGTGCCCGATCGCCACCGCCGCCCATAGGCACAGGGCCTCCACCAGCAGCACGAGCGGCCGCCCCCAGCGCCCGCCGGCGGATCCGACGAGTTCGCCGAGCGTCACGCCGCCGACGAAGACCGCGACCGCGCGGCCGACGACCGCGGCGTGCGCGCTACCCGCCGCGACGTCGACCGCGCCCTCCGTGCTGTTGCCGCTCATGAAGGACACGAACAGGTGGTCGAAGGTGATGAAGCCGGTCGCGTCGACGAAGCCGGCGAGCGCCGCGAGGCAGATCGCGAGGGCGAAGGCGTGGGCCTTGATCGGCTGCGCGGGCGTCGGCGCGGCGGACGGGGCCATTCAGCTCAGCTCGGCGGCCAGGCGATCCAGGAAGGTGATGCACGCGTCGATCTCGGACACGGCGATGTACTCGTCCGGCTGGTGCGCCTGGGCGATCGAGCCGGGGCCGCAGACGATCGTCGGGATGCCGGCCCGCTGGAACTGCCCGGCCTCCGTCACGAAGGACACGGTCCCGACGCCGTTCGTCCGCGTCAACGCCTTCGCCAGCGTTTCCGCCGCCGAGCCGGGGTCCGCCGCCAGGCCGGGGACCTCGATGTCCGACACGGTCTCGACGCCGGCCTGGTCGGTGAAGCGGGTCAGGCGCGGGCGCACGACGCGCTCGTTGAAGGCGTCGAGGTGCTTGATGGCGCGCTTGGGGTCGGCGCCGGGCAACCCCCGGAACTCCCAGGAGAAGCGGCACTCCTTGGCGAGGATGTTGCGGGCATGGCCGCCCTCGATGGTGCCGACGTGCACGGTGGAATAGGCGGGCGTGAACAGGCCGGAGGGGTCGCCCTCGCGCTCCAGCTCGGCTTGCAGCGCGTACAGTTCCGCCACCAGCAGGCAGGCGCCCTCCACCGCGTTGGCGCCGATGGTCGGGTTGGCCGAGTGCGCCTCCACCCCGCGGACGGTGGTGTGGTAGGTGGAGATGCTCTTGTGGGCGTCGACCACGCCCATCAGCGTCGGCTCGCCGACGATGGTGATCGCCGGACGCGGCAGGTCGACGCCGAAGCGCGCGATCGTGTCGAGCGGGCCGAGGCAGCCGATCTCCTCGTCGTAGGAGAGCAGGATGTGCACCGGCTTCTTCAGGCCGGCGCGCTGGAAGGTCGGGATCATCGCGAGCGCGACCGCGTCGAACCCCTTCATGTCGCAGGCACCGCGCCCGTACAGGCGGTCGCCGTCGCGGCGCAAGGTGAAGGGGTCGCTCGTCCAATCCTGTCCCTTGACCGGCACGACGTCGGTGTGGCCGGACAGGATCACACCGCCGTCGATGTTCGGCCCGATCGTCGCGAACAGGGTGGCCTTGTCGCCGGCCGCGTTCGGGACGCGGGTGAAGCGCACGTCAAGGTCGCGGAAGTAGGCTTCCACGCGCTCGATCAACGGCAGGTTGGACTTGTCGCTGACCGTGTCGAACCCGACCAGCTCCGCCAGCAACGCGATCGCGGCGGCGCGCCGGTCGTCCGGCTCGGCGCGGGTCAATTGAGCACCCGCGCGACGAAGGGGGAGTCCAGCGAGAAGGCCGGGATCACGGCGTCGAACACGGTGCCGCCCTCCTCGACGACGCGGTAGGTGCCGGCCATGATGCCCGACGGCGTGGTGAGCGGGCAGCCGGAGGTGTAACGGAACATCTCGCCGGGCTTCAGCACCGGCTTCTCGCCGACGACGCCCGGCCCGCGAACCTCTTCCAGATGCCCGTTCGCGTCGGTGATCCTCCAATGGCGGTCGGTCACCTGCACGGTGGTCTCGCCGCCGTTGGCGATCTCGACCGTGTAGGTCCACACGTAATGGCGCTTTCCCGCGTCGGAGCGGTCCGGCATGAACTCTGGCGAGACGGTGATCTCGATATCGCGCGTGGTGCAGGAGTACATGGAAACGCCGGGTGCTCGCTCGTGAGGAAGCGCGATTGTCTCCGAAGCGCGGACCTTTGTGAAGGCCCGGCCGCGAGCGGGTCGTCCAGCGAGGCTCGACGTGGCCACACGAACGAGCGCCATGGGGCGTCACGCGTCGGGGATTCGCCGAGGAAACGCCCCTGGAAACAAACTCCGACGTGTCCTCGCCCTTCCCGCGACGCGTCGAGATGGACGGCAGGGCACCGAGGTTCGCCCCGCGCGCGACACGCCTTTGTGAAAACGGTGAAGGAGGGTATCCGTGGGTGGTGAACGCCGAACCGCCGGAGGTCCGTGGTGCTGACGAGATGGAACGCCTTTCGACGCCGAACCTCCGGTTCGAGCGCCGGCACGTTCGGCGGCGACCTTCGTGTGAAGGGTTTGAAGAGGTGCTGGCAGCGGCGCGCGCGCGCATGACCGCGACCCGCACGAACCCGACCCGGGTGAGCCAAGCCGAAGTGCTCGCCGCCTTGCGGGTGTTCCAGCCCGCGAGCGTGGTGTCGAGCCGGAAGACGAGGATCGGCAGCGAGAACGACGGCGGCTACGTCATGCTCGACGACGTCGATCGGGCCACCACCGCGTTCTCGCTCGGCATCCTGGACGACGACAACTGGGACCTCGCGATCGCCTCGCGCGGGATCACCGTCAAGCAATACGACGACTCGATCGAGCACGCGCCCTCGCGGCACCCGAAGCTGCAGTTCTTCCGGTCCCGGATCGGTGCGCCGGGAACGCCCGGCACGGTTTCCCTCCAGGGGATCGTCGGCCAGCACGCGACCGGGAGCGGGGCGAACCTGATCTTGAAGATGGATATCGAGGGCAGCGAGTGGGAGGTCCTGGAAACGGTCCCGACCGACATCCTGTCGCGCTTCGCGCAGATCGTTTGCGAGTTCCACGACCTCGAGCGACTGGCCGAGCGGGATTTCTACACGGGCGCGATGGCGGCTTTGACGAAGCTGTCGCGGACGCACCAGGCGATCCACCTGCACGGCAACAACAACACGCCGATCCAGACCATCGAGAACGTCGCGTTCCCCGGCGTCGTGGAAGTGAGCTTCGTCGCGAGGAGCCTCTACGAATTCGAGCCGTGCTGGGAAGTGTTCCCCACCGACCTCGACCGGCCCAACCACCCGACCAGGCCGGACCTGTTCCTGGGGCGATCGTTCCTCGAAGCGAACGGCTAGCCGGGGGAGGATGCCCTCCTCCGAACGCCGCCCGCCGGGGCTGACGCTTCACCCCTCCTGCGCGGCGAGCAGCGCCGCCTGGTGCTCGGTCGTCAGCGCCTCCACCACCTCGTCGAAGGCTTCCCCGCTCATCACCTTCTCCAGCTTGTAGAGGGTGAGGTTGATGCGGTGGTCGGTCAGCCGCCCCTGCGGGAAGTTGTAGGTGCGGATGCGCTCCGAGCGGTCGCCGCTGCCCACCTGGGCGCGGCGGTCGGCGGAGCGCTCGGCGTCGAGCTTCTGGCGCTCCATGTCGTAGAGGCGCGAGCGCAGCAGCGCCATCGCGCGGGCGCGGTTCTTGTGCTGCGAGCGCTCGTCCTGGACGAAGATCACGGTGTTGGTGGGCAGGTGGGTGATGCGGATCGCCGATTCGGTCTTGTTGACGTGCTGGCCGCCCGACCCTTGCGCGCGCATCGTGTCGATCTTCAAGTCCGCCTCGTTGACCGCCACGTCCACCTCCTCCGCCTGCGGCAGCACGGCGACGGTGGCGGCCGACGTGTGGATGCGCCCTTGCGTCTCGGTATCGGGCACGCGCTGCACCCGGTGGACGCCCGACTCGAACTTCAGCTTGGCGAACACGCCGGCGCCCTCGACCTCGGCGATGATCTCCTTGAAGCCGCCGGCCGTGCCCTCGCTCGCCGACACCACGTCCACGCGCCACCCCTGGGTTTCGGCGTAACGCCCGTACATGCGGAACAGGTCGCCGGCGAACAGCGCCGCCTCGTCGCCGCCGGTGCCGGCGCGGATCTCCAAGATCGCGCTCTTCTCGTCGGCGGCGTCCTTGGGCAGCAGCGCGACCTGCAACTCGCGGGCGAGCGCGTCGAGCCGGGCCTGTCCCGCGCGGCGCTCGTCCTCGGCGAGGTCGCGCATCTCGGGGTCGAGGCCGGCGTCGTCCAACATCGCGGCGATCCCGTCGAGCTCGACCGACTGCGCCCGATATTCCCGGATGGCGGCGGTGACCCGCTCCAGCCCCGCCAGCTCGCGCGACAGCGCGACGAAGGTCGTCGCGTCCGGGCTGGCGGCGAGGCGCCCGTTGATCTCGTCGTGCCGTCGCAGGATGAGGTCGAGCTTGTCTTGGGGGAGTTGCATCCCCCCTGAGGTAGCCGAGCACGCCGGCCGGAACAAGGCGCGCGGCGCGCTGGTCCGGGTACCCGTCGCGCCATCATCCGACCGCGAGCGAAATGATCTTGGAACGAACTTCCATTCCGAGGCGTCGGCTTCACGCTCATTTAACGCGGTTACGGTCCCCTACCGTACAAAGGGGAACGAAGATGTCCGTTACGAGGCTTGTCTACATCAGCGAGAACCAGATCGACCCCGCGCGGGGGTCGGTCGTCAGGCAACTCGCCGGGATCCTCCAGGCGTCCAAGCGCAACAACGAGCACCTCGGCATCACCGGCGCGCTCGTCTTCGACGACCTTTGGTTCCTCCAGGTGCTCGAAGGCGAGCGGCGGGCGGTGTGGCGGCAGTTCGAACGCATCGGCCACGACGATCGCCACGCCAACCTGACGCTGGTCGAGATGAAGGAGGTCGAGCGGCGGGTGTTCGGCAACTGGTGGATGGGCCTCGCCACGCGCAACGCCGCCACCGAGCACCTCTTCAAACCCTTCATGGTCAACGGCCGGCTGCTCGCCGACGAGATGAGCGCCGCCGCCATCCTCGCGCTGAGCGTGGCGCTGACGGAACACGGCCTGTCGCGCGACCTGTCGAGGGCGCCGAGCGTGGCCGCCTAGACGCCGAGGCCTTCCTCCGCCAGGACGTCGGCGATCCCCTCCTTGAAGGCGAAGTAGCCTTTGGTGGCGTGCGGCCAGAACCGCTCGTCCCACGTCCGGCGGCGGTGGGACAGCGCGAGGCCGGCGGCCGGGAGCGCCGCCTCCAGCCCCGCCAGCGCGTCCGCGACAGGGCCGACCGGCGCGTAGGGGGTGACGACCGCCGACGCCCCCGCCGACTCCGCCGCCGCGACGACGCTCGCCACGTCGAGGTCGTCGATGATCGTGGCGGGGCAACCGAAGTGAGCGCCCGCGCGCGCGGCGGCGTCGACGGCCGCCTCATCCAGGAAGGCGCGCGCCTTCTCGCCGAACGGCCAGGCCGCCCCGGTCCCGCGCGCCACCGCGACCGCGCGGATCGCCGGGCCGGCGGCGAGGAGCGTTTCCGGGGACAGGTCGTCGCCGTGCACGAGCAGCAGCGCCGGGGCGTCGGGGCGATCGGCGGGCACGACGCCTGGCGAAACTCGGGGCAGGGCGCGGGGCTTGGGCAGCGGCGGCTCGTCCAGGGCCTGCGCGCGCGTGGCGAGGCCGGTCGGCCGGTGGCGCCCGTCGGTGTAGCGGGCGATGTTGTCGGGCGTGGCGAGGTAGGTTTTCCCGCGCGTCTGCAGACCCGCGACCCAGCGCCACGACAGCGTGTTGGACGCCTGGTCCGCGTCGACGAGGTGGCGCAGGAAGAAGTCGGCGCCCAGCGTCCAGGGGAGCCGCAGGGTGAAGATCCAGATGGAGGCGAACCACATCCGGGCGTGGTTGTGCATGTAGCCGGTGGCGACGAGTTCGCGCGCCCAGTCGTCGAACCCGTCGATGCCGGTCGCGCCGGACTCCGCCTGGTCGATGGCCTTGAGCAGGCCCCCTTTGGCACCGGCGCGCGCCGCGTCGCGATCGACGACGAAACGCTCCCACGCTTCGGGTCGCAGCTCCAGCCAGCCCTTCCAGTAGGTGCGCCACAGCACCTCCTGGATGAACTTGTCCGCCGCGCGCGGCCCGTGCCCCTCGAGGGCGGCGGCCACCACCTCGCGCTCCGTGACGAGCCGGTAGCGCAGGTAGCGCGACAGCACGGACACGTTGGCGCGCGCCTCCGGCCCGCCGTCGGTGTTGCGCTCGTCGGCGTAGGCGCGGGCCGCGCGCGGCACGAAGTCGGCGAGCCGGCGCAGCGCTTCCGCGCGGCTGGCGGGCAAGTCACCGGGCGACGCGGATCCGGCGTCGTGCGGAGGGGACATCGTCACGGGTTCACCTCAGGGTCTCGGCGGCCAAGGTCTTAGGTTTTCGGCGGCGCTCGCCGGCACGCATCAGCGGCAGGGCGTCGGCGATGGCCAGCATTCGCGGTGTCGCAGGCCGGGCGTCGACCCGCGACACGGTTTCGCGTCCGTGCGGGTCGCGCGTCCGGGACGATCCGGTGAGACCATTATGCGGTATATTGACCGGAGTCAAATCGTTGTTTAGGTTACCTTACCGACTGCACGGGAGGATCGCCTCCCCTGACACCGGGCCTCGCCAAAGTCAGCGTTCGTCGACTTCCAGGCGAGCCCCGGTCGGCGTACGGCGACTCCGCGCCGCGCCTTCGTCACGAACGGTGACACACGTTTCCCGATGTCGGCGAACGGCGACACGGGGCCGGGCATGGAGCGCGATCGATGAGCCCGACCAAGCCGCGCGCGGGTCCGAGGGCGCCGCCGCCATGGTGAGTTTCAGGGGTGTCTCCAATCGAAGGTCGGCCAAGAAGTCCGCAGGGGATCGAAAGTGGTCACGCCTCCAACAAAGACCGCAAACCAACCCGCGATCGGCGCGCGTCGGCGGCGGGGCGCGGGTGGTGGCCGGCCTTCGCGGCGGGCCCGGTTTCCGCACGACGTCGCGTGCGGGTGGGTTGGATCGCGCGTCGGAAAGGATAAGGTCCGCGCCTCGACCGGTCGGCGGGATGGACGGAGGACGCACGGATGACGATCGCCATCGTCGGGGCGGGGATCGCCGGCCTCGCCTGCGCGCGGGGGCTGGTCGCCGCCGGGCGGCCTTGCGCGCTGTTCGACAAGGGGCGCAGGCCGGGCGGCCGGGTGTCCACCCGTCGCGTGGCGACGGCGGCGGGCGAGGCGACCTTCGACCACGGCGCGCAATATTTCACCGTCCGCAACCCGGCCTTCCGCGCGCGCGTCGAGGCGTGGCGCCGCGCAGGGCTCGTCGCGCCTTGGCCGGCGGCGGGTCCCGACGCCTTCGTCGGCGCGCCGGCGATGGACGCGCCGGTCGCCGCCATGGCCGGCGCGCTCGACGTGCGGGTGGGACGCCGCGTCGACGCGCTGCGCCGCGAGGCGGGGAGATGGCGTCTTGAGGGCGAGGGCCTCGGTGACGATCGTTACGAGGCGGTGGTCGTCACGGTCCCGGCCGAGCAGGTCGGCGCCCTGGTGGCGCCGTGGGATGCGGGCATGGCGGCGCGGGCGGCGGCGGTGCGGTCCGAGCCGTGCTGGACGATCATGGCCGCCTTCGCCGAGCCCTTGGCCGTCGCCGCCGACGTGGTGCGGCACCGGCGCGCCATCGGCTGGGCGACCCGCAACAACGCCAAGCCGGGGCGATCGGGGCCGGAGGCTTGGGTGATCCAGGCCGGGCCGGACTGGTCGCGCGCGCACCTGGAGATGGAGCCGGCGGAGGCGGCCGTCGCGGTGCTCGACGCCTTCGCGCGGGTCATGGCGGTGACGCTCCCCGAGCTGGTGTACGCGTCCGCCCACCGCTGGCGCTACGCGCGGGCGGGGGAGGGCGGTGCAGGCCCGATGTGGAACCCGGTTCTCGGCCTCGGCGCCTGTGGCGATTGGACAACGGGCCCGAGGGTCGAGGACGCATGGCTGTCCGGCCACCGGTTGGCCGGGGCCATGCTCGCGGATTGAGTCCGCTCAGCTCAGCGGAATGCCCTGCATCTCGGCGTAGGCGCGCAACGGCTCGCGCAGCGAGTGCCCGCCGTCGATGCGGTCCAGCAAATCGGTCACGAAACGTCGCAGGTCGGCGAGGTCGGTCGCCAGCACCGCCGCCTTGACCGGGCCGATCGCCGCCGGCGACATCGACAGCCCGTGGAAGCCCAGCGCGACGAGCACGATCGCCTCCAGGGGCTTGCCCCCCATCTCGCCGCACAGGGTGAGCGGCGTCCCGTGCGCCTCCATCTTGTCCGCCACCATTTTGAGCGCGCGCAGCACCGGCGGCGACAGCGTGTCGAAGCGGGTGGCCACCCGCGTGTTGTCGCGGTCGGCGGCGAACAGGTACTGCACGAGGTCGTTCGAGCCGACCGACACGAAGTCCACCCGCGCGCAAACCTCGTCGAGCTGCCAGAGCAGGCTCGGCACCTCCAGCATGATGCCGAGCTTCAGGTCGCGCGGCAGCGCGTGGCGGTAGCGGGCGAGGTAGGCCAGCTCCTGCTCGACCAGCCCCTTGGCCTGCGCGAACTCCTCCACCGCCGAGATCATCGGGAACATGATGCGCAGCTCGCGCCCGCCGCCCGCCCGCAGCATGGCCCGCAGCTGCGAGCGCAGCAGGGCCGGCCGGTCGAGGCCGATGCGGATCGCGCGCCACCCCAGCGCGGGATTCTCCTCCTCCACCTTGTTCATGTAGGGGAGGATCTTGTCCGAGCCGATGTCGAGCGTGCGGAAGGTCACCGGCTTGCCGTCCGCCGCCTCCAGGATCGAGCGGTACAGCCCCTCCTGCTCGCGCATGCGCGGGAACCGGTTCGCCACCATGAACTGGATCTCGGTGCGGAACAGGCCGATCGAGACGGCGCCGGTCTCGGCCATGTGCTGCAGGTCGACGATCAGCCCGGCGTTCATGTGCAGGTCGACCGGCACGCCGTCGCGCGTCACGCAGGGTTCGTCGCGCAGCGCCCGGTACTGGTCCTGCCGCTTGGCGCGCAGCCGCGCCTTCTCGCCGTAGCTGTTCTCGACGTCGACGGTCTGCCGCACGTGGACGTCGCCGGTGGAACCGTCGACGATGATCCCGTCGCCCCCGTCGGCGAGGTTGATGATGTTGGACACGTTGCCGACGGCGGGGATGCCGAGCGAGCGCGCCACGATCGCGACGTGGCTCAGCGCGCCGGCGTCCTCCAGCACGAGGCCGCGCAGCTTCGATCGATCGTAGTCGAGCAGCGCGGCCGGCCCCATCGAGCGGGCGACGATGATCGCGTTGTCGGGCAGCGTCCCGTGGTCGGCGACGAAGGCGCGGCCGACGAGCTCGTGCAGCAGGCGGTTGGCGAGGTCGTCGAGGTCGTGCAGCCGCTCGCGGATGTAGGGGTCGGTTTGGCGCTGCATCTTGGCGCGGGCGTCGTTCTGCACGCGCTCGACCGCCGCCTCCGCCGTCAGCCCGCCGGACACGGCCTCGCGCAGGCGGCGCAGCCAGCCGCGGTCGTTGGCGATGGCGCGGAAGGTTTCCAGGATGTCGCGCGTCTCGCCGGCGTCCTTGTCGCCGAAGTCCTGGTCGCCGAGCTTGACGAGCCGGTCGATGGAGGCGCGCACGGCGGTGATCGCCACGTCGAGGCGCCGGAGCTCGTGGGGGATGTCCTCCGCGACGATCCGCTTCACCACGATGCGGGGCTCGTGGAGGACGACGTGGCCGAGCCCGATGCCGTCCGTGATCGGCGTGCCGGTGAGGGAGAGGGGTCGGCGCGTCGCGAGTTCGTCGGCCGAGGCGGCCAGCGATTGAAGCTCGCCCGAGGCGATCATCTCGGCCAGCAGCATCGCGGTGGTCTGCAGCACCTCGACTTCCTCGTCGACGTAGGACCGGCGCGCCTTGTTCTGCACGACCAGCACGCCGAGCGTGTTGCCGCCTCGCAGGATCGGCACGCCGAGGAACGACGGGTACTCCTCCTCGCCCGTTTCCGGCCGGTACGAGAAGGAGGGGTGCTGCCGCGCGTCCGCCAGCGCCAGGCTCTCCGCGCTGCGCGCGATGAGGCCGACGAGGCCCTCGTCGGAGCGCATGGTGGTGAGGTGGACGGCCTCGCGGTTCAGGCCCTCGGTCGCGTAGAGCTCGAGGCGCGTGTCGGCGCGCAGCACGTAGACCGAGCACACCTCGGCGACCATGTTGGCCGCGATCTGGACCACGATGCGATCGAGGCGCGTTTGCGCGTTGACCGGCTCCGCCATGACCTCGCGGAGCCGACGCAGCAACAGACGGGGGCTGCCCTGAGCGCCCTTCATGGCCCTATCCTGTCACCGTCTAGCCCGCGCGCTTCGCCCGTCATGGACCGGAGGGCGGGCAGGCTCGTCGAAGCGTGTCCGCCTCCGCCCGCCCGTATACAGGCTGCGAACTCGGCGCGGCAAGCCCGCCCCCCGTCCGCCGATCGTACTTGAACTCTTGCCCGCGCTCGTACTGGGGTGGGACCGGACAAGGATAGGACGGTCCTCGTCTTGGCGAAGCCGCCCTCGTCTTGGGACGGACGGGTTTCCACTCGACGGGGCCGGCGGGAAGAGCAGCAGCGGTCAACGCTACACTGGCGGTGAAAAGGATATCTCCTTCGCGCGGTGCGGACATGCTTTGGCGGGGGCCGTCAGGGACGTAGGTCCCTAAGCCGCACCGGCCGAGCCGCCACACGCCCGCCGGGACGCCCATCCCTAATCATCGATGCCCGGACATCCATGCCCGGCTTCGTCGACACACGTCCGGGATGCGAGCCGGGAGCGTCGCCTCAGGCGGGGTTCCGGAGGTTGCTCCAGAGCAGGACCAGCAGGCCCGCGGAGCCGACGACGGCGCCGATCAGCAGCCGGTGGTCGGTGTCGGGGAGGAGGGCCGCGACGGATGAGCCCTGGTCCTTCACGTAACAAAGGCCAGCAACCCAGAACACGGCACCGACGGCGTTGAAAACAGTCCACTTCATCACGACCGCACCGGCATCACGCGAAAACACGTCATTTCACAATGCGAAAGCGATGCTAGAAGTTCGGGGGACCGATGGCCTTCGCGTCGAAAAAGGTTCGAACACCATGCCCGTCGCCTCGGAAGGTCGGGTTGACCGCCACCGTCGCGGCACGGGGGCGTCGCGCTACGCCCGCAACGGCGCCGGGTCGACGGCGGTGACCGCGAACCGGCGGGGTCGCGCGAGGAAGGCGCAGAGGCCGACCAAGCCGAGCGCGCCGATCGTCGCCACCGTCGAGAGTGCGGTGCGGCCGTCGTAGGCGGTGGCAACGAGGAAGCCGGTCAAGGCCCCGAAGGCGAGCTGCGCCGAGACCACGGCGGCGCTCGCCGTGCCGGCGATGTGAAGCAGCGGCGCGATGGCGAGCTGCAGCGCGTTGGTGTTGGCGATCGCGCAGCCGACCATGCACAGGAACAGGAACGGCAGGAACGGGCCGACGCCGGTATGGCCGGCGAGCGTGATCGCGAGCAGGGCGCCGGTGCTGCCGGCCACCAGCACGAGGCCGCTGCCCAGCAACCGGTCGGGGGCGACGCCCCTGGCGTTTAGCCGGGCGTTGCACAGGTTGCCGACGAGCAGGCCGGCCGAGTTCAGCATGAAGGTCAGGCCGAACTGCGCCGGCGTGAGGCCGAAGGCGCCGATCATCACGTAAGGCGAACCGCTGACGTAGCCGAAGATGACGCCGAACATCGCGACCGCGATGATCGTGTGCGCGAGCGAGCGCGGGCGGAACACGCTGAGGTAGTTGGACGCGACGCCGCCCAGCGACAACGGGACCCGCCGCTCGATCGGCAGCGACTCGTCGAGCCTGAAGGCGACCAGCGCCAGCGCGCCGGCGCCCGTCACCGTCAAGAAGACGTAGATCATCCGCCAGCCGCCGCACTGGAGCAGCAGCGCGCCCATCGTGGGGGCGAGCAGCGGCGCCAGCAGGCTGAGCGCCGACACGTATGACATCTTCTCGCGGGCGGCGGCGCCTTGGAAGTTGTCGCCGATGATCGCGAGCCCGAGCGGTCGGGCGCCGCCCCCCAGCCCTTGCACGAAGCGGCACGCCAACAGCGCGGCGAAACCGTGGGCGAAGACGCAGCCGACGCCGCCGACGACGTAGACCGCGCAGGCGAGCAAGGCCGCCGGTCGACGGCCGTAACGGTCCGAGAGCGGGCCGTAGGCGAGCGGGGACAGGGCGAAGGACAGCATGAAGGCCGACAACGCCAAGCCGATCCGGCCGGGCGTTACCGCGAAGTCCCGCGCCATCGGTCCCACGGCGGCGAGCGACATGTCGGTCGCGAGCGCCGACATCGCGCCCAGCAGGCTCATCAGCACGATGAACATGAAGGAGGTGGGGGATGCCCTCACGGCTTCGGGTCTCCTGCGCAGGGATCGACGGACGGGATGGCGAGTGGCGGACGGGATCGAGGAATGGTGGGGCGGGCGATGACGCGACGACCTGGACCCACCGCCACCAACCACGGTTGTTTGACCATCGCGAGGCGGCAGCCCCGCGTCCGCGTCGCATCTGCCCTGAGCGCGGGGCGCGGCGCGCGGCCGGTCGAACGTGGATAGGCGTTCCTTAACCAGTCCCCGGTTCAATGGCCGCGCGCCGCAGACACCGAGGGTCCGGAACCACCGATGAATTTCACGATCTTCGACGTGAGGGGTCTCCTGGTCGCCGTCGTCGCCTGCGGGATCGTGGTCGTGCTCCCCGGCTTGGCCCTGGCCCGGCTCTTCGCCTTCGGTCGGCGCGCCGATGGCCCGGTCGACGTCCCCACCGGCGTGGTCGTGGGCCTGGCGGTGCTGCCCCTCCTCGACAGCATGGCGACGCGCTTCGTCGGGCTGGGCTGGGCGCTCGCCCTCACGCTGCTGCTCGCCGGCGCGGCCCTCGGCGATCCCGCGACGCGGCGCCTCGCCCGCCCCCACGGGACGGCGCTCGCGCTGTTCGCCGCCTGGCTCGCCGTGCTCGTGATCGAGTGGGTCGACGTCGACGGCGGCCACACCCTCCTCCAGCCGCTGACGGCGGTCGACACCGTGAAGCACGCGGCGACCGCGCAGGCGGTGTTCGACAGCGGCGCCCCGCCGCGCGACGCCTTCTACCTGCGCCCCCAGCCGGCCAGCTATTATTATTACTTCTACACGGTCGCGGCGGTCGTCATGCGCGCGTGCGCCGGCCTCGTCGACGCCAGGTCGGCGGTCGGCGGCCTCGCCTGCTGGACCGGTGTCGGCGCCTTCGGCCTCCTGCGGCTGGCGATCGCGCGCGCCGGGCTCGAGCCGGCCGGTCCGAGCAGCCGGCTAACCCTCATCGTCGCCGCGGTGCTGGCGGCGAGCGGCGTCGACATCCTCGCGGTCGTCTTCATCGCCTGGCGCACCGGCCTCTGGCACGCCGATCCCGTCCAGTGGAACGAGCAAGTGACGGGTTGGATCGAGAGCCTGTTGTGGGTGCCCCACCACGTCACCGGCCTCATCGCCAGCACCGTGGGCTTGGCGGCGGTCGCCGGTTGCGCGGCGCCAAACGACCGCGGCACGGTCGTGGGCCTCGCCCGGGTCCGCGCGGTCGCGCTCGCCGCGCTCTGCTTCGCCTCCGCGCTCGGCCTCTCGGTGTGGGTGACGCTGGCCCTGGTCACGACGTCGGCGGTGTGGGTGATGGTTCTCCTCGTCGAACGGCGGTGGCGGCTCGCGGGGTCGCTGGTCGGCGCCGGCGTCCTCTCGATCGTGCTCGCCCTGCCGCAACTCGCCGACCTGCACGCCGGACGGGCCGGGTCCACCGAATCGCCGATCGTCTTGACGGTGCGCTATTTCGCGCCGGTCCAGGCCCTCTTGCCCGAACAGCCCTGGAACGCGATGGCACGCTTGGTCCTGCTGCCGGTGAACTATCTCATCGCTTTCGGGGCCTTGGGCGTGGGCGCCATCCTGTTCTGGCGCCGCGCACGGCCCGCCGCCTTCGTGCGCAGCGAGTTCGCCCGCGTGCTGACGATTTCGGCCGCCGTTGGGCTGCTGCTCGGCGGCTTCCTCCAATCGACGCTGTTCAACAACGATCTTGGTTGGCGCGTGACGATGTTCCCCGTGCTGGCCGCCACGGTCTGGACGATCGTCGTCATCGAGGGAGCGCTCGCGCGGGTGGCCGACACCGGTGGGGCGCCTCGGGTGGGCCGGCAGCCTTGGAGAAGCGTGCCGGCGCCGCTGTCGGCCGTGCTGCTGGTCGGCTACGCCACCACCGGCTACCTCCTGTTCGCGATGAGGGCCTACCAGGTGCTGCCGATGGCGCCGACGCTCCGCGCCATGGCGGACGGGGGCGCGACGGCGCGCGGCCTTCGCACGGCCTACGCGTGGTCCAACGCCAACCTGCCGGCGAGCGCCATCCTCCAGCACGACCCGGCGCGCCGGCGCTCGTTCGCCTTCGGCCTGTACAGCCGCAACCCCGTCGCCCTGTCCGACGATTTCGGGAGCCTGTACGGCGCCGACCCCGACGCGGTCGAGGCGCGGATGCGCGCCTTGGTGCCGGTGTTCCAGACGGCGCTGCCGCCCGCCACCGTCCGCGCGACCGCCGCCGCCGCCGGGATCGACGACCTCGTCGTGACGGCCGACGACCCCGTCTGGTCGCAGCCCGGCTCCTTCGTGTGGACTGCGCCGCCGGTGTACGCATCGAACAACGTCCGCATCATCCCCGTCGCCGCGCTGAAGGACGCGGCGCCGTGATCGATTTCGCCGTGACCGATATGGTCGCACGTCCGATCGTCGAACGCCCGGCACCGAGGGTTCTCGCTCACGTACTCGGCGCGGCGGCGCGGCTCGGCGCGTTCTACGCCGGGGGCTGCGCGCTGGGCTTCGCGTTGCTGGTCGGCGGCTTCCGCGCCGGCCTGCTGGGCGGCCTCGACATCCTGTTCTATCGCGGGCTGGCGCTGATCGCGCTCGGCTCGCTGGCCACCTTCACCATCCTGGCGCTGGCGACGCGCCGCTCGCGCGAGGTCCGCGTGCGCGACGCCTTCGCCGCCACCGTCCTGTCGCTGTCGCTGAACCTCAGCTTCCTAGTCGTGGTGCCGGTGACGGTGGATCGCTCGATCAGCATCTTCATGCTCGGCGCGATGGCGGCGCGTGCCGACGACGCCTTCACCCCCGACGCCATGGGCGCGCTGTTCGTGGCGCGATACGTGGGCGATGGCCGGCAGATCGAGCGGCGCCTCCGCGAGCAGACCGTGTCGGGCAACGTCGCGCCCGAGCGCGACGGCTACAGGATCACCCGGCGCGGCGTCGCCGTGATCGCCGCGGCGCGCGTGGTGGCCTGGCTGTTCGACAGCCACGCCGGCATCCTGCCGCCGGCCGCGCCCGACACGCGTCGCTGAGGACGGCGCGCCTATCCCGCCTCGAACCGCGCGAGGACGCGGTCGGGATGCGCGGGGTAGACGCCCAGCACCCGGATCTCCTTGCAGAAAAAGGCCAGCTCCTCCAGCGCGCGGGCCAGGCCCGGCTCGTAGGGGTGGCCGTCGACGTCGGCGAGGAACTGGGTGGCGGTGAAGGCGCCGTCCACCATGTAGCTTTCTAGCTTGGTCATGTTGACGCCGTTGGTCGCGAAGCCGCCCAGCGCCTTGTAGAGCGCGGCGGGCACGTTGCGCGTGCGGAACACGAAGGTGGTGACGCTGGGCGTCCGGCCGGGCTGCGGCCATTCCGGCGTGCCCGACAGCACCACGAAGCGCGTCGTGTTGTGCGTCTCGTCGGCGATGTCGGCGCGCAGGATGTCGAGGCCGTAGATCTCGGCGGCGAGCGCGGTGGCGATGGAGGCGCGGGTCGGGTCGCCCCATTCCGCGACCTCGCGCGCCGAGCCGGCGGTGTCGCTCGCCACCACCGCCTTCAGCCCGTGCTCGCGGATCACCCGCCGGCATTGGCCGAGCGCGTGGACGTGGCTGTAAACGCTGCGAACGCCGGACAGGGGCGCGCCGCGCGGGCCGAGTAGCTGGTGCCGGATCGGCAGGAAGGTTTCGCCCACGATGAACAGCCCCGAGGCGGGCAGCAGCGCGTGGATGTCGGCGACCCGCCCGGCGATCGTGTTCTCGATGGGGATCATCGCGAGCCCCGCGCGCCCTTCCGTGATGGCGGCGAGCGCGTCCTCGAAGGTCGCGCAGGGCAGCGGCGTCCAGCCGGGATAAACGTTGGCGCAGGCGATGTGCGAGTTGGCGCCGGGCTCGCCCTGGTAGGCGATGGTGTGCTGGGTCATGGGTCCGTTTCGCGCGCGGGATCGCCCGGCCCTTAGCACGGCTCGCGCCGATGGCGCCAAGGTTGACGCCGGCGTGCGCGGGCCTCGCACCAAAAGCGACATAATCTTACGACACAGGCCCTCGGTCAGCGAGGGTGGTCGGCTTGGTGGATGGATCGAAGGTGAACATGGCCCGTGAAGGATCGCCGATGCCCGTCGAACCGCCGCTCCTCACGCGTCGCGGGTCGCTCCATCTCGGGCTCTGCGGCGTCGTGGCGCTCGGGCTGCCGCGCGTCGCCCGCGCCGACGTAGACGCCGGCCCGGAGGCGCACGGGCTGTCCCTGTTCGGCGACCTCGCCCTGCCGGCCGACTTCGCGCACCTGCCCTACGTCGATCCGCGAGCCCCGAAGGGCGGCGAGATCCGCCTGCAGATCACCGGGACATCCGGCAACCAGAACTTCGAAACCTTCAACACCTTCAACATCTTCAACCAGCAGGGCGACGGCGCGGCCGGCGTGCCGGCGAGCTTCGACAGCCTGATGACCGGCAACGCCGACGAGCCGGACGCGCTCTACGGCCTCGTCGCGCGCGCGGTGCGGACGTCGCCCGACAAGCTCACGACCACCTTCCTGCTGCGCCCGGAGGCGCGCTTCCACGACGGCTCGCCGCTCACCGCCATCGACGTCGCCTACTCGCTCAACATCCTACGGGAGAAGGGCCACACCACCTTCCGCCTGCCGCTGGGCGACCTCGACAGCGCCACGGCCACCGCGCCGGACACGCTGGTCGTGCGCCTCAAGCCGGGCCACAGCCGGGACGCGATCCTGCTGGTCGCCGGCCTGCCGATCTTCTCCGCCGCGTACTACAAGACGGTGCCCTTCGACGAGGTGAGCCTGGAGCCCCCGCTGGGGTCCGGCGCCTACAAGGTCGGCCGGTTCGCCCAGGGCAAGTACGTCGCGATGGAGCGCGTGCCGGACTACTGGGCCCGCGACCTGCCGATCAACGTCGGCACCAACAATTTCGGGACGATCCGCTACGAGTACTACGCCGACCGCAAGATCGCCTTCGGGGGCTTCAAGGCCGGGGACTTCACCTTCCACGAGGAGTTCACGGCGGCGGTCTGGGCGACCGGCTACGACTTCCCCGCCGTGGCCGACGGACGCGTGAAGAAGGCGTTCCTGCCCGACGACACACCGCTCGGCACGCAGGGCTGGTTCTTCAACACGCGGCGCGACACGTTCCGCGACCCGCGCATCCGGCAGGCGCTCGCCACCGCGTTCGACTTCAAGTGGACGAACGCCAACATCATGTACGGCGCGTATCATCGCACGGTGTCGTACTTCCAGAACTCGCCGATGGCCGCCACGGGGGCGCCCTCGTCGGCCGAGCTGGCCGTGCTCGAACCGTACCGCGCCAAGCTGCCGGCGGCCGTGTTCGGCGACGTGGAGCTGCCGCCGGAGGGCGACGGCTCGGGCTCGGACCGCACCATGCTGCGCAAGGGGTACGAGTTGCTGAAGGCCGCCGGCTGCAAGCGCGAGGGGTCGACGCTGATGCTGCCCAGCGGCAAGCCGTTCACGATGGAGTTCCTGGACTCCACGCCGGCGCTGGAGCCGCACACGCTGCCCTTCATCCGCAACCTGCGCCAGCTCGGCATCGAGGCGAACCTGCGCATCGTCGACCCCGCGCAGTACAAGCACCGGCTGGATGGCTTCGACTTCGACGTCATCACCGAGCGCTTCGGCTTCGGTCTCGCGCCTGGCGCGTCCATGCGCGACACCTTCGGCTCGAAGGCGGCGACGATCCCCGGTTCGCGCAACCTGTGCGGCATCAGCGACCCCGTGGTGGACGCGCTGGTCGAGCGGGCGGTCGTCGCGGAGGACCGCGATACGCTGACGATCCTGTGCCGCTGCGTCGACCGCGTGCTGCGCGCCAGCTATTACTGGGTGCCGATGTGGAACAAGGCCGGCCACACGGTCGCCTACTGGGACCTGTTCGGCCAGCCGGCGCAACCGGCGAAATACGGGCTCAACGCGGTCGGCACCTGGTGGTACGACGAGGCGAAGGCCAAGGCGACGAACCTGCGCCCGCGCTGAGGCTAGCCGCATGGTCGCCTACATCCTCCGCCGCCTGCTGCTGATGATCCCGACGATCCTCGGCATCCTGTTCTTCTCCTTCGTCATCATCCAGTTCGCGCCGGGCGGTCCGGTCGAGCGGGTGATGGCGCAGGCGCAGGGCGCGGGCGGCGCCTCCGAGAGCGGCGCCGGCGGCACCTCGTCGCGCTACCGCGGCTCGGAGGGGCTCGACCCGGCCTTCCGCCGCGAGCTGGAGCACCAGTTCGGCTTCGACGAGCCGCCGACCGTCCGCTTCCTCAAGATGGTCGGCGACTACGCCCGCTTCGACTTCGGCCGGTCGTTCTTCTCGCGCATCCCGGTCGCCCAACTCATCCGCGAGAAGCTGCCGGTGTCGGTGTCGCTCGGCCTGTGGATGACGCTGCTGTCCTACCTCGTCGCGATCCCGCTCGGCATCCGCAAGGCGGTGAGCGACGGCTCGACCTTCGACGTCGCCTCCTCGTTCCTCGTGTCGGTCGGCTTCGCGATCCCGTCCTTCCTCTGGGCGGTGCTGCTCGCCACCCTGTTCTGCGGGGCCACCCTGCCGATCTTCCCGCTGCGGGGGCTGACCTCGGACGACTTCTCGCAACTCACCCTGCTGGGCAAGGTCGGCGACTACCTGTGGCACGTCGCGATGCCGGTGACGGCGCTCACGCTCGGCTCCTTCGCGACGGTCACCGCGCTGACGAAGAATTCCTTCATCGACGAGATCAACAAGAGCTACGTCCAGACCGCCCGCATGAAGGGGCTGACCGAGCGCCGCGTCCTCTACGGACACCTGTTCCGCAACGCGATGATGATCGTCATCGCCGGCTTCCCCGGCGCCTTCGTCGGCGCCTTCTTCACGGGCTCGCTCGTCATCGAGATCATCTTCTCGCTCGACGGGCTCGGGCGGCTTTCCTACGAGTCGGTCATCAACCGGGACTACCCGATCGTGTTCGCCAACATCTACATCTACGCCCTGTTCGGCCTGGGCGTGAACCTCCTCTCCGACCTGACCTACACCTGGGTCGACCCCCGCATCGACTTCGAGCGGCGCGGGGCTTGAGGCGTGGGATCCGGCACTTGACCCGCGACGAGGCCATCCCGCCGGTCGCGCCGCGCGCGGCATCCCGGCGGCGCCTCGGCCTGTCGCCGATCAACCGCCGCCGCCTCGCCGTCTTCCGGCGCCACCGCCGGGGCTTCTGGTCGCTCTGCCTGTTCGCCGCCATCTTCGTCGTGACGCTCGGCGCGGAGTTCGTCGCCAACGACCGGCCGATCGTGATGTCCTACAAGGGCGAGATCCTGTTCCCGATCGTCCACGATTATCCCGACGACAAGTTCGGCGGCTTCACCGCCACCGCCGACTACCGCGACAAGGACACCGCCGCCGAGATCGACGCCCACGGCTGGATGCTGTGGCCGCCGATCCACTTCTCCTACCGGTCCGTCAACTACGCCTCCGCGACGCCCGCCCCGAGCCCGCCGACCTGGGCGCTCGGCGCGGCGCGATGCGCGGCGGCGGCGAAGCGCGACGGCGGTCCCAACCGCGGCTGCCGCGCGCTGGAAGCCTCGTGGCTCGGCACCGACGAGGTGGACCGCGACGTGCTCGCCCGCGTCATCTACGGCGCGCGTGCTTCCATCCTGTTCGGCTTCGCGCTCACGGCCCTGTCCTCGGTGATCGGGGTGAGCGCCGGCGCGATCCAGGGCTACTTCGGCGGCTGGACGGACCTGCTGTTCCAGCGCTTCATCGAGGTCTGGTCGTCGCTGCCGAGCCTCTACGTGCTCATCATCGTGTCGTCCTTCATCGCGCCCTCCGTGGTGTCGCTGCTGTTCATCCTGCTGCTGTTCGACTGGACGCAGCTCGTCCACGTCGTGCGCGCCGAGTTCCTGCGCGCGCGCAACTTCGAGTACGTGCGCGCCGCCCGCGCGCTCGGCCTCGGCAACACCCGGATCATCCTGCGGCACGTGCTGCCCAACGCCACCGTGGCGACCCTGACGATGATCCCCTTCGTCATGAGCGGCTCGATCAGCGCGCTGACCGCGCTCGACTTCCTCGGGCTGGGCCAGCCGCCCGGCTCCGCCTCGCTCGGCGAGCTGCTGCAGGAGGGAAAGAACCACACGGAGGCACCGTGGCTCGCGCTCAGCGGCTTCTTCGCCACCGGCCTGCTCCTGTCGTTGCTGGTCTTCATCGGCGAGGGCGTGCGCGACGCCTTCGACCCCCGTAAGACGCTGACGTGAGGGCGTGGTAAGGCTGGCGCGCGAGGAGGACGCGATGAACAGGATCGTGCGGGAGGATTATCCGGTCTCGGACTTGCCCAAGGACTTGCGGGAGGGGCTCGATGCCGACGCGAAGGCGCGGGTCATCGTCGAAGTCGCCGAAAGCGCCGTGGGAGCCCCGAGCCTCGAAGAGCTTTTCGCGATGCGCAAGCCGACCGGGCGAAGCATGGACGAGATCGTCGCCGAGATTCGGCAGCAACGAGACGAGTGTGATGGCTGACGCCACGTGTCTACGTGGATACGAACATCTTCATCGGGGCTTACGAGAAGGACGATGAACTCGGATCAGATTTGCGCAGGCTCTTCGAGGCGTTTCGTGCGTGTCCGAAGGTTGCTGTGACCAGCGAGTTGACCTTGGCGGAGTTGACGATCCGTTCCGGGGCGCCGCGTCGCTTCTACCACGGTTTGTTGGTTGCCAACACGTTCATAGACCTGTGGCCGGTCACGCGATCCATGGTTTCACGGCCGTTCAGGCGCGCTGTGGTCATGTTCTCAGCGCTGATAAGCGTTTTACGCTGCCGCTTCCGATGACGCGGATCGATCCAAGTCACGAGGGACTTTCGTCACTGATAAACATTCTTCGTGCCTGACGCCCCCCTCCTCGACGTCCGCGACCTCACGGTCGCCTTTCCCAACGCCGGCGGCGCGCGGGCGGTCGACGGCGTCTCGCTGACACTGGTCAAGGGACGCACCCTGGCGCTGGTCGGCGAGTCGGGCTCGGGCAAGTCCGTCACCGCGCTTGCGATCCCTCGGTTGCTGCCGGCCGGCGCGACGGTCGGCGGCCGCGTGCTGTTCGCCGGCGAGGACCTGTTGGGCGCCGGCGAGGCCCGCGTGCGCGCCCTGCGCGGCGCGGCGATCACCATGGTGTTCCAGGAGCCGATGACCTCGCTCAACCCGCTCCACACCATCGAGCGGCAGGTCGGCGAGATGCTCGCCACGCACGGCGTGCGCGGCTCCGGCGTCCGCCGCGCGCGGACGCTGGAACTGCTGGCCGAGGTCGGCATCCGCGACCCCGCCGCCCGGCTCGGCGCCTACCCGCACCAGCTGTCCGGCGGCCAGCGCCAGCGCGTGATGATCGCGATGGCGCTGGCCAACCGGCCGGCCCTCTTCATCGCCGACGAGCCGACGACGGCGCTCGACGTCACCGTGCAGGCGCAGATCCTCACGCTCCTGAGGGACCTGCAGTCCCGCCACGGCATGGCGATGCTGTTCATCACCCACGACCTCGGCATCGTGCGCCGCCTCGCCGACGACGTCGCCGTCATGCAGAAGGGTCGGATCGTCGAGGCCGGACCCGCCGCCGACGTGTTCGCTCGGCCGCGCCACCCCTACACGCGGATGCTGCTCGCCGCCGAGCCGAAGGGGGTCGCGCCTCCGCGCGCCCCCGCCGCCGCCCCCGTCCTGGCGGTGGAGGACGTGCGCGTGCATTTCCCGATCAGGCGGGGCCTGCTGCGCCGCACCGTGGGCACGGTGAAGGCGGTCGACGGCGTCAGCCTCACCGTGCGCGAGGGGCAGACGGTCGGCGTCGTCGGCGAATCCGGCTCCGGCAAGACCACGCTCGGCCTCGCCGTCCTCCGCCTCATCGCCTCGCGCGGCCGCGTGGCCTACCTCGGCCGCCCGATCGAAGGGCTCGGCTTCGCCGCCATGCGGCCGCTGCGCCGCGAGATCCAGGTGGTGTTCCAGGACCCCTATGGTTCGCTGTCGCCGCGCATGCCGGTCGTCGACATCGTCGGCGAGGGGCTCGCCGTGCAGCGCGGCGGCCTGTCGGTCGCGCGACGCCGCGAGTTGGTCGCCTGCGCGCTCGCCGAGACCGGGCTCGACCCGGCGACGATGGACCGCTACCCGCACGAGTTCTCCGGCGGCCAGCGCCAGCGCATCGCGATCGCCCGCGCCCTGGTGCTGGAGCCGCGCTTCGTGGTGCTCGACGAGCCCACCTCGGCCCTCGACATGTCCGTGCAGGCGCAGATCGTCGACCTGCTGCGCGCCCTCCAGGAGAGGCACGGCCTGGCCTACCTCTTCATCAGCCACGACTTGCGCGTCGTGCGCGCGCTCGCCAGCGAGATCGTCGTGATGCGCGAGGGGCGGGTCGTCGAGGCCGGGCCGGCCGACGACGTCTTCGCCGCGCCGCGCGATCCCTACACCAGGGCGCTCCTCGACGCGGCGCTGCGCGTCGAGGCGCCGGCTCGCCCGTAACGGTGGTGGTCTACGGGGGCCGGCTCAGGGTTGGGCGGCGGCAGGAATCGTCTGGGCGATCTGCCCGCGCGGCGCGAGCGTCGGCGGCTGCACGGCACGGGCGTCGGGGTAGGTCAGCTCCCAGCCGCCGCCGAGCGCCCTGTACAGCGCGACGAGGTCCGCCGACACGTTGGTCGTGCTCTGGGCCAGCTGCTGCTCGGCGCTGAGCACCGTCTGCGCGTTGTTGAGCAGCGTGGTGATGTCGGCCACGCCCTGATCGTAGCGCGAGCGGGCGAACGTCAGCGCCAGCCTGGCGTGCCCGACCTGCGCGCGCAACCGGTCGCGCCGCAGCTGCTCGGTCTTGTACGAGGTCAGCGAGTTGACCACGTCGTGCCAGGCGTTGAGCACCGCGCGGTGGTAGGCGATCGCCGCCTGCTGCTGGCTCTTCTCCTGCATCTCGAGGTTGGCCTTCAGCCTGCCGCCCTGGAAGATCGGCAGCGTGATGGAGGGGCCGACCTGCATGTACTGCAAGGAGGTGCCCTTGAAGAGGTTCTTCGGCTCGAGCGCCTGGAACGTGGGGTCGGCGTTGAGGCGCACGGAGGGAAAGAACTCGGCGATGGCGACGCCGACGTTGGCGACCGCCGCGTGGAGCTGCGCCTCCGCCTCGCGGACGTCGGGGCGCCGGCGCGCCAGCTCGGAGGGTAGGCCGACCGGCACGCGGGGCGGGTTCGGCGGCACCGCCCGCGTCGGCGTCAGCTCCTTGGACAGGCCGAGCGGCGGCTCGTCCAGCAGGAAGCTGATCGCGTTGATGCCCTGCAGCTCCTGCTGCTGGAGCTGCGGGATCTGCGCCTTGACCGACTCGACCTGGGCGGCGGCGCTCTCCGTGTCCAGCCCGGTGACGAGGCCCTTCTCCTGGCGCACGCGGGTGACGCCGAGGATGTCCTCCTCGACCTTGAGGTTGTCGCGGGCGACGCGCAGCAGCTCCTGGGTGCCGCGCAGGTTGATGTAGTCGCGGGCGAGCTCGGCGAGCATCGACACCAGCATGTCGCGGCGCATCTCCGCGTTCTGCACGAGCTGGGCGTCGGCCGCCTCGATCTGGCGCACCACGTGGCCCCACAGGTCGAGTTCCCAGGAGGCGTTGAGACCGACCGTGTAGTTGTTGAAGCCGGTGAGGATCTGATTTCCGCCGGTGGACCCCGAGCCGGTGGACCCCGAGCCGGTCGCCCCGC
>CAXSDP010000003.1:103958-127447 GCA_964235705.1 uncultured Beijerinckiaceae bacterium
GCCCGTGGTGGAGCCGCCGGTCAGCGGGATCAGCTTGAAGATGCTGTTGGCGCTGAACTGTTCGCGGTAATCGGAGGCGGTGCCGTTCAGCGTCGGCAGCTGGGCGGAGGCGGTGGAGGCGACCTGCGCCCGGCTCTGCGCGACGCGGAGCGTCGCGGTGCGCACGTCGAGGTTCTCGTCGGCGACCCGGGCCTCCAGGCGCGTCAGGATCGGGTCGTGGAAGATCCGCCACCATTCGGCATTGGTGGGCGCGTCCGAGGTTCCGGCGAGCACCGAGACCGGCTCGACCGCCGCCTTGCCCGTGTCGAGGAACGTCCGGCTGTCGGCGGTGACCGGCACGGGCGCCTTGAAGTCGGGACCGAGCACGCAACCGCCGAGGACGGCGGCCGCGCAGACCGACGCCGTCACGCGAAGATATCGAATCATCTCAGTGTCCGCCGCCGCCACCTGACGCTGTCTTCTTTGAGATCAGCAGACAGAACGGAACGACGCAAAATGCAACGACCGAGGCGTAGAGGAAGATGTTTCCATAGGCCAAAACGGACGCCTGTTTCAAATATGTCTGGTACAGCTGGCTGACGGCCGCCTCGTGCAGCCCGGCCGTCGAGTGCCCCATCGACCGCAGGCTTTGCTCCGCCTGCGCCACGTAGGTGTTGTAGGGCTGGTAGAGCGGCGTCATCGATTTGGAGATGTTCGCCTGGTCGGCCTGCGTTCGTTCGGTGACGAACGCGGTGGAGAGCGAGATGCCGATCGATCCCGCGACGTTGCGGGCCATGGAGTACAGCGCCGCCCCGTCGCTCCGGTAGTGTTGCGGCAGTGTCAGGTAGGCGATCTGCGAGATGGGCACGAACAGGAACGCCAGCGCCGCCGACTGTGACGAACGCATCAACACCAGCGTGTCATAGTCGATGTACGGCACCAAGCCGCTGGAATAGATGCACGCGGCCCCCATCGAGAGGAAGCCGAACATGACGACGTAGCGCGTTTGCACGCGTTTCATGATCTGGCTGACGATCGGGATCAGGCAGATGACCACGACGCCGCCGGGCGACAGCACCAGCCCGGACAGGTAGGCGGTGTAACCGAGGTCCTGCTGCGAGAACTGCGGGATGAGGACCGAGCTGGCGTAGAGGATCCCGCCCATCGCCGCGACGAGGATGCAGCCCATCGCGAAGTTGTTGTCCTTGAAGACGTCGAGGTTGACGATCGGGTTCTTCGCCGTCAGCAGCCAGGCGATCGCGCCGAAGATGCCGATGAAGGCGATCACCGCCATGAGGACGATGAAGGGTGAGCCGAACCAGTCGTCATCCTCGCCGCGGTCGATCATCACCTGGAAGCAGCCGAGGCCGATGGTGATGAGCGACAGGCCGATGTAGTCGATCTTGCGCTTGCGTTTCTGCTTGGCCTTCTCCCATGGCGGGTCCTCCACCATGATGAAGTTGAGGATCACGGCCAGCGCGCCCACCGGGATGTTGACGAAGAAGATCCAGCGCCACGTCGACTGGTCGGTGATGTAGCCCCCCAGCGTCGGGCCGAGCACGGGCGCCACGATGGTGGCGATGGCGGTGATGCCGAAGGCCGAGCCGCGTTTGGCCGGCTCGAACGTGTCCAGGATGATGGATTGCTGGTTGGGCTGCAGCCCGCCGCCGAAGAAGCCCTGCAGCGCCCTGAAGATGATCAACTGGCCGAGGCTCTGCGAGATGCCGCACAGGAACGAGCACACGGTGAACATGCCGATGCAGATGAGGAAGTAGCGCTTGCGACCGATCGTGTCGGACAGCCAGCCCGACACCGTCAGCACGATGGCGTTGGCGACGAGGTAGGCGGTCAGCGCGTAGGTCGCCTCGTCGTTCGAGATCGACAGCGATCCCGCGATGTAGGGCAGGGCGACGTTGACGATGGTCGTGTCGAGGATCTCCATGAACGCCGCCATGGTGACCACCACCGCGATCAGCCAAGGGTTGAAGGCCGGCTTCCAGCCGCTCCCCTGCTGGTCCCCCGCGGCCTTGCCCGGCGGCTTGGCGCCAGCCTCCTTGCCGTTGGGCGCCTTGCCCTTCGCGCGTCCCACGCCGGCCCGGCCCTCGCTCATCGAACGGTGACCGAAGGTTCGACGGAGACGCCGAGCGGCAGCGGCAGCGTCGGGTCCATGCCGGAATCGATGACGATCTTGACCGGCACGCGCTGCACGATCTTGACGAAGTTGCCGGTCGCGTTCTCGGCCGGGAACGCCGAGAAGCGCGAGCCGGACCCGAGCTGGATCGAATCGACGTGTCCGCGCAGGTTGAGGCTGGGGTAGGCATCGACCGTGATCTTCACGCTCTGTCCCGGCCGCATCAGGTTGAGCTGGGTTTCCTTGAAGTTCGCCGTCACCCAGATGTCCGGCGAGACGATGTTGAAGATCTGCTGGCCGGCGGTGACGTAGTTGCCCTTCTCCACGTTGCGCCGGGTGATCCACCCGTCCTGCGGCGCCCTGACCACGGTGTAGGAGAGGTTCAAATTGGCCTGGTCGAGCTGCGCCTGGGCCTGCTCGCCCTGGCCGGCGAACTGGCGGACCTGCGCCTCCGACTCCCCGATGTTCTGCTGCACCGGCTCCGCCTGCACCACGCGCGACTGCATCAACAGCACCTGCGCCTGCGCGTTCTGCAGGTTGGAGGTCGCCGCATCGACGTCCTGCTGGGTGGTCGCTTGCTTGGGCAGGCTCTTCTGCCGGGCGAAGTCGGCCTGCCGTTGGACGAGGCTGGCCTTGGCCGCCTCCAGGTTCGCCTGCGCCGCCTGCAACGCGGCGGGGAAGTTCTTCTTGGCCACCTCGGCGTTGAGCTTCTGGCCGGCGAGCTGCGCGCTGGCGGTGTCGAGGCTCGCCTGGTTCTGGTCGCGCGTGTTGATGAACTGGCGTGGGTCGATGTGGATCAGCGCGTCGCCCTTGCGGACGAACTGGTTGTCCGTGACATCGAGCGAGACGACCTGGCCGGCGACCTGTGGGGCGATCTGGATCGCGCGTCCGTCGGTGAAGGCGTCGTCGGTGTCCTCGATGTTCTTGTACGCCAAATAATAATAAAGGCCGCCCAGGACGCCCAACAGCAGGACCAGGACGACGGCGATTATGACGACGGGGCGCCGCTTCTTGCGCGTCGCCTGGTCCTTTTCCGTTTGTTCGTCATGACCCTCGTCGCCCTCGCCGGAGTCGTCGTCGCCCTCGTCCGACTCGGTCTCGTCCTCCCGGACGCGCCGCTCGTCGTCGGGCTTCGCCGGCTTCTCGGTCGTCGGCCGCTCGCGCGTCCTCGCTTCCGCCGTGGCCGCGCTCTCGTTGGGATGGAGGTCGCTGCGTGTCATGCTTCAATCCGTTGGGACGACTGCCCCGGTCGCTCGGTTCCGGGTTGCCGCGCCCACCTTTTGGTGCTTGTGTGCGCAGCGGCAACCGAACCCGCTGGTTCGCCTATAAATCAGGAAGCCGATGTCCGCGTCAACCGTGCAGACCACACCCTGTCCGCTGGCCGGCCCGGTCCCGCGAGGCGAGAAGCGGCGGCGCGAGATCGCCACGGTGGCCGAACTCGTCTTCTTCGAGAATGGTTTCTCGGACACGACGATGCAGATGATCGCCGCGCGCGCGGGCGCCTCCAAGGAAACGCTTTACCGTCACTTCGGCAGCAAGGAGGGGCTCTTCGCCGAGATCGTCGAGACCCGCGCGAAGAATTTCCTCGCCGGCATCGAGCAGAACTTCGAGCGGCCGGGCTCCGTCGGCGACGTGTTGCGCGACCTGGGACTGCGCATGCTGGACGCGATGGTCGAGCCGGTCGCCATCTCGCTGTGTCGTACCGTCGTGTCGGAAATGCCGCGCAACCCCGGACTCGGCCGCATCTTCTACGCCGGCGGGCCTGAGCGCGTACGCCGGCGACTGGCCGATTTCCTGGCGGCCGCCCGCGAGCGTGGCGAGCTGACCTGCCCCGATCCGGCCGTCGCCGCGCGCGTCTTCCTCGGCGCGATCTATTCCGAGTACCACCTCATGCGACTGGTGCTGGAAACACCGCCCGCGGTCCCGCGCACCCAGATCAAGGCGCACGTCGATGAGATCGTCGCCATGATGCTCCAGCACTACGCCGTGCGCGCCGACGCCGAATGACACTTCGGCTCGCGACGACACTTCGGCTCGCGACGGGATTCCGGCTCGCGTTCGTTCCGGCTTCGCCCGTTTGAACCCGCGTCGGCAATCCTTTATCGGGGAACGACGCAACAACCCTCGCCGGGGTGGGACCATCATGCTCGACCAGCCAGCCGCCGTTCATGCCACCCGTCACGATTGGAGCGTCGACGAGGTCGTCGCCATCCACGACCAGCCGCTGCTCGACCTCGTCGCGGAAGCGAACAGGGTGCACCGCGACCACCACGATCCGAGCGACGTGCAGCGGGCGAGCCTGCTCTCGATCAAGACCGGCGGTTGCCCCGAGGATTGCGCCTACTGCCCGCAGTCGGCCCACCACAGGGAAGTGAAGCTCGACCGCGTCGACCTGATGCACCCGACCGCCGTGCTGGCGCTGGCCAAGCGCGCCAAGGCCGCCGGCGCCGACCGCTTCTGCATGGGTGCCGCGTGGCGCTCCGTGCGCGACGGCCGCGAATTCGACGCCGTGCTGACCATGGTGGAGGGCGTGCGGGCGCTGGGGATGGAAGCCTGCGTGACGCTCGGCATGCTGAACGCCGCCCAGGCCGGCCGGCTGAAGGAGGCCGGCCTGACCGCCTACAACCACAACCTCGACACCGGCCCCGACTTCTACGAGTCGATCATCTCCACCCGCACCTACGACGACCGGCTCGCCACGCTGCGCGCCGTGCGTGGCGCCGGCATCGCCATGTGCTGCGGCGGCATCATCGGCATGGGCGAGGGCGTGCGCGACAGGGCAGCGATGCTGCAAGTGCTGGCCGGTTTCGATCCCCACCCCGAGAGCGTGCCGATCAACGCGCTGGTGCCGGTCGCCGGCACGCCGCTCGCCGACCAGGCCAAGGTCGACCCCCTGGACCTCGTCCGCATGATCGCCACCGCCCGCATCGTCATGCCGCGCGCGCGCGTGCGGCTCTCGGCCGGGCGCTCGGCCCTGTCGGTGGAGGCGCAGGTGCTGTGCATGACCGCCGGCGCCAACTCGATCTTCTACGGCGACGTGCTGCTGACCACGCCGAACGCCGAGATGGGCGCCGACGACGCGCTGTTCGCCGCGCTGGCCGCACGGGACGCGCGCGCTTAGCAGGGCCTGGGCCCTTCGATGTCGGATGGCGACCGGGAGCATCGCCGGTGGTGCGGGCGGCGACGGGCGGGGGCGATGGCCGTGGAAGGCAAGACATATGTCCCCCGTCCGAGCGTGCTCGGTGAGGCGCGCGTGCTGTCGGTAGGCGTAGGCCAGGCACGTCATCGGCGCGTGCCGGTGCGGCCATCAACGCCGGGCCCGTGGGCGTCCGCTACCACGATTTGCGGCACACCTTCGCGTCATGGTGGGTCCAGGGGGGGGGCGGCGACCTGTACCGGCCCAGCCGCGTGCTGGGCCACGCCACGCTCCAGATGACGACCCGCTACGGCCACCTGCGAACTGCCGACCTCCACGAGGAGCTGGAGCGGGTGGCGCAGAAGCGGTCACAGGATCGCGAAACTAGGAGGGCGAAACCGGCAGTATGGGAGGACGAGAAGAATGTCTCATCTAGCCTAAGTAGCTGATATGATGATCGTTCGTCTAACCCGAGGGCTGGTACCACCACCCCGGCTCGAACGGGGGACCTCTTGATCCACAATCAAGCGCTCTAACCAACTGAGCTATGGCGGCCTATGGCCCGAACTTACGGGTTGCGTCCGGCGATTGCAAGATCTCGACCGCCTTCACGACACCTGGGACGCGGGTGCCCGCCGCTGATGGTTCGTAGGTACCCGGCGGGTGTGGGATCGCCGAAGGCGTGATCAGGCCCGTGGTGATCGAGGTGTTGGGCGAAGGCGTCGACAAGGGGTCGCGACCTCATCCTTGCATGGAACGTCTCTCGCTAACCAAGCAAAGCGATCTGAACCCAGCTGGAAGCGGAGGTTCGGGAAAGGCTGTCTCTCAGTTCCCGTCGCAACCTCAGTCTACGACGTTTCGTTCCGGTCACCTCGGCCGCCGATTTATGAAGCCTGCTCAAGTCCATTCGGAAAATGCCGCGATCCGAGGGCTCGGCTCCCAACGAGCAATAAAAAAGATCGTAGGCCTTTGTCATACCATCATGATTATCGGATGTGTTGCAGATCTGATTCGCGGCGCTGGCTCCGATGATCGCACGTATCCCGCATCTCGTCGCGATACCGACTAGGATTGAGTAGAGGATGAGCTGTGGCGACGTGCCCAAGGTTCCCGCAGCCAATTGTTTGATCTCGCTCTTCCTGCCAAGTTCCCCTTGCATGCGTGTGATCAGGATTGTGTTTCCTTCGCGTGTGCCGAATAGCTCTTCGGGAACAAAGGAGAAAGACATCGTGTAAATCTTTACGCCCTGGTACTCCAATATCAATTCCAGCTCACCCTCTGCAAAGTATTGAAGTGGGCACTGTAGGTAAACGAAAACATCCTGAACCTTCAAGCTTGGTGCGATGAGGAATAGCGAATGCCGTCCACCTTCGTGCAGGTGCTCCACGACTTGTGGCTTGAGCGTGTTCGCGACAAAGGTATGATGATGAAGGAAGCACGCCCGGCGAGCTTTCACGTCGAGGTTCTTCAACAAGTAATCATGGTCGCACTTCGTCAACGTCAGGGCTGACGTCTTTTTTCGAAACTCGAGCGATGAGCAAAACCGCTCCACGAGTTGCCAAATCGAAGGAGTGTCGGCCAGATGAGCGGCGATGACGGCCTCGTTATCCGCGCGTCTACCAAGGATCACATCGTAGCATTTGATAACGTCATCGCGGGTCGCGGACATATAACACCGGAGCTTGCCTTAACTATTGATAACAATTTCCTATACTAGATTACTGGGCCATGCCCTGCAACATTGGCAGCGGCGCCGTGGCGACATCCGACGCTATGATTGGAATACCACGCGGGAAACCGGGTGACGACGGTGGTTTGGAGGCGGCGCGTCGTGCCAGGCACCATCGCGGGGGGCGAAGGCAAGCCCGACTTCCAAGGGGACCTTGGCCCGTTGCGGGTCCTTGCCTTTCACGGGATAAAGGTCGCCTTTCACGGGACGGGATCGCACCATCGAAGCCAGGGATCGAACTGGCCGGGACAGCACGCCATGACCGACTTCGCCCATCCCACCTCTCCGGTCGCTGCCGCTCGACCCACCGTCCACGCGCCGGCGCGGCGGCGCGTCCCGCCGTTCGCGCCCGTTTGCGTCCTCACCGTGATCGGCGCGGCCCTCGCCGGCCTGGTCCTGGGCCGCTGGTCCGCTGCCGCCGGCGCCGCCTGGGATCCGCAGCTCGTCGCGCTCCTGCGCTTCATGGCGGCGATCAAGTTCGCCGGCGTCATCGCCGCGTCGGCGCTGGTCCTGTGGCGCGCTCGCACCCCGTTCCCGAACCGCGCGGCCTTCGCCTCCGTCGCGGCCCTGGCCTCGATGGCCCTCGCGCCGGGTCTCATAGGGTCGCTGGCCCACATCGCGTTGGCGGCGGCCTTGTTCCACGCGGGATTGCTGACGCTCCTCGTCCTGGCCTGGCGCGACGACCGGATGCCTGCCCGTGCCGCCGCGAACCGTCGAGCCCGTCCGGGCTCCGCGCGATTCACCATGACCCCCGATCGGCCGGCGCCTACGACCATGGGGGATGGAACAACGGCTCAGCTTCGTCGTTTCCTCCCCGGAACAGACTAGGAGAAGAAAATGTCGTTCAAGCATGCCATCATCGCCGTCGGCTTCATCCTCGCCATCCCCTCGGTGTCCTACGCCCAGGGGCTGATCGGTGGGGCGCAGGACGGCGCCGTGGCGGGGGATCGCGCGGCCGGCCCGGTCGGCGGTGTCGTCGGTGGCGCGGTCGGCGCGGCCACGGGCACGGTCAACGGCGTCCTCGGCATCCCTGGCGCGGTGGTCGGCGGCGGTGGCTGCGACTCGCGCACCGTGACCCGCCAGGCACCCGACGGCAGCTCGGAGACGGTGCATCGCTCGAACTGCCCGTAGGCTTCGGCTCCTTGTGGGTCGATTGGATTGATCGGCCAGGGTCCCGTCGGCGTGAGCCGGCGGGACCTTTCGTTTCCGCCACCTCATCGACGTTCAGGATGGGTGCCACTATCCGCGCCGCCTGAGCCGACTGAGTGTTTCGCGGCATGTAAAGCGAGAGTTGCGTCATTCGAATCCAATTTGAGCTTCCTGCGGGCGTCATCAAAGTTTGACGTCGTGTTCGCGGCCAACGGGGTCGCGGCTTCACAGCCTGACGCTGTAGCACCGCCCGTTCCGCCCGCGCTCATCCACTCGCCGCCGTGCGGCACGCCGCCAGGGACGCGCGGCCACGCATAATTGTATTGAGGAGTCGTGCCGTCGCCTCCGCGTAGCCGATCTCCTGCGGCAGCGCCTCCGGCGCGACCCCTCCATCCAGCGCGAGGTCGGCCAAGTGCAGGCGGTAGGCGTCCTCCCGGTCGATCGGCGGCAGGCGCGCCAGGGCGAGGTGGATGGCGGCCAGCGCCCTATCGCCGCCCCGCCACAGGGCGAGCGCCTTGGCGATCCGCGCCGGTGCGGCGACGCCCCCTTTGACCGCGATGGGCCGCCGCGAGCAGGGCGACGAGGCGGTCGTGGTCCGTCTCGTCGTGGCGGCGTGTAGGGAATGGGCGAGGATCGTCCGGGTGCCGAGCACCACGCCTTCGGCCACTTCCGCCCTCGCCAGCCAACCGTATCGGGCGACGCGCGACTGCCGTTGTTCCAACAAAGATGAGGATTGCAAAACCCGCCCCCTGTTCGTTAAGAATGCTGGCAAAGTACAGGGCGGCGACGGTGGCGGCAATGAAGGTCGTGAACAGCGATCATACTTGAACCGGCCGAAACTGTGTCCGACCGCCGTTTCGACCCCCGGATGCTCCGTCGCGACCGGACGGGTGTCCCACCACCCGCCCGACCGATGCCGCCCTCACGCCCCCTTCGACCGCCGGTCCCGCTTCGCCAGCGTCCGCAGCCGCAGCGCGTTCAGCTTGATGAAGCCGGCGGCGTCGCGGTGGTCGTAGGCGACCGCGCCCTCCTCGAAGGTCACGAGGTCCTGGTCGTAGAGCGAGTTCGGCGAGGAGCGGCCGATCAGGATCGTGTTGCCCTTGTAGAGCTTCAATCGCACTTGGCCCGACACGTGGGTTTGACTCTTGTCGATGAGCGCCTGCAGCATCTCGCGCTCGGGCGAGAACCAGAAGCCGTTGTAGATCAGCTCGGCGTAGCGCGGCATCAGCTCGTCCTTGAGGTGCGCCGCGCCGCGATCGAGCGTGATCGACTCGATGCCGCGATGGGCGACCGCGAGGATCGTGCCGCCCGGCGTCTCGTACATGCCCCGGCTCTTCATGCCGACGAAGCGGTTCTCGACGAGGTCGAGGCGGCCGATGCCGTTGGCGCGCGCCAGCTCGTTCAGCTTGGCGAGCAGGGTGGCCGGCGATAGCGCCTCGCCGTCGATCGCCACGGGATCGCCGCGCTCGAAGTCGATCGTGATGACGCTCGGATGGTCGGGTGCGTCCTCGGGCGACACGGTGCGCGAGTACACGTAGTCCGGCACCTCCACCGCCGGGTCCTCCAGCACCTTGCCCTCGGAGGAGGCGTGCAGCAGGTTGGCGTCGACGGAGAAGGGCGCCTCGCCGCGCTTGTCCTTGGAGATCGGGATCTGGTTCTTCTCGGCGAAGTCGAGCAGGGCGGTGCGGGACGTCAAATCCCACTCCCGCCAGGGCGCGATCACCTTGATATCGGGCTCCAGCGCGTAATAGCTCAGCTCGAAGCGCACCTGGTCGTTGCCCTTGCCGGTGGCGCCGTGGGACACCGCGTCCGCCCCCACGCGCCGCGCGATCTCGATCTGCTTCTTGGAGATGAGCGGGCGAGCGATGGAGGTGCCGAGCAGGTACGATCCCTCGTACTGCGCGTTGGCGCGGAACATCGGGAACACGTAGTCGCGCACGAACTCCTCGCGCAGGTCCTCGATGAAGATGTGTTCCGGCTTGATGCCGAGCAGGATGGCCTTGTCTCGCGCCGGCCCGAGTTCCTCGCCCTGGCCGAGGTCGGCGGTGAAGGTCACGACCTCGCAGCCGTAGGTGGTTTGCAGCCACTTGAGGATGATGGACGTGTCCAAGCCGCCGGAATAGGCGAGGACGACGCGCTTGACCGTCCCTCGCCCCATCCCCTGCCCTATGGAAGTCTGGCTCATTCGTTCGTTCTCCGCGAAAGCAAGGCGGCGGCGCAAGACCGATGGTCGAGGCGTGGGCTTTCGGTCCTTACGGACGGGTGGGGGCGATGACAAGCGCTTCGGCCCCCTCGCCGGCGCTCCCGTCGCTTTTCGAGACGGGACGAAACCCATCGAACCGCGAGTCTAAAAGCCACCCCTGCCTCGAACCAAGGCAAAAGCGGCCGCATTGGCGGACGCGACGCGGTTCACCTCCCGGGCGTGACGCGCTTCGTCCGGGACGGGCTCGACGGCGCGCTCCTCGCCAAGGGCATGTCGCCAAGGGCATGCGGGCCGGCAACCCCGGCCGGGTGCGCGCCGTGACGGCGACGCTGGCGGTGGCGTCGGTCGTCGCGCTCGACGTGCTCTACGGCGTCCGGGCGCTCTCGTGAGGCTCGTCGGGCCCCGCCCTCGGTGACCCGACGAGCGGCGCGCGAAGCCCGAACACGACCAACAGCACGATCAGCGTCGCGGCGGTGACATCGGACAGGAAATGCGCGCCCAAGGCCATGCGCCAAAGGCTCGTGACGGCGGTGAACAGGATCGCGCCGGCGAGCGCCGGGCCGCGCCACGGTGGCGGCACGAGGCTCGCCGGCGCCAACGTCCAACTCGCGAGGGCGGCCTCGCCGGACGGGAACGAGCAATCGTCGCGGCAGCCGCCCTCGTGGCTGGTGAACGGCTCGAACGCGGCCGTGCCGCCGAACCGCGTGACGGCGGTCGGGCGTGGCCGATGCATCATTGGTTTCAGCGTGCCGTGCACGATGAGGCCCGGCCCGAGCACGAGGCTCAGCGTCAGGAACGCCAGGCCGCGCCGGGTGGGTGCCAGGGTCTTCGCGATCAGCCCGACTTCGGCGGCGAGCGTCGCCAGCGCGCTCGCCGCGAACAGCACGAAGGGCAGGCCCCAGAGCACGTAGCGGAGGGCGACACCCACCGGCGTGTCGCCGACGAAGCGTCCGTGCCCGGCGTAGGAGAGGCGCGCGACGTCGAGGTCCCAGGCCGGATGCGAGGCCAGCGCGAGGAGCGCGCCGCACAGGAGGGCGGCGAGGGCGAGCACTGGTTTGGTCATGTCCTGTCCCGATAGCTCATCCCGGGCCTCACCCTGATACCTCGTCCATCGCGCCGGGCCGACCCTTTTGCCGGTCGCGCGCGTCGCGTCGAGGGTTTAAGGGAGGCGCATGCTCACCCCTCCCGAGATCGAGCGCTACGCGCGCCACATCGTCCTGCACGGCGTCGGGGGGCCGGGGCAGCAGCGGCTCAAGGGGGCCCGGGTGCTGGTGGTCGGCGCCGGTGGCCTCGGTGCGCCGCTGCTGCAATACCTCGCCGCCGCCGGGGTCGGCAGGCTCACGGTCCTCGACGACGACACGGTGGCCCTGTCGAACCTCCAGCGCCAGGTGTTGCACGGTACGCCCGACATCGGGCGGCGCAAGGTCGACAGCGCGGCCGACGCCATCGCCCGCCTCAATCCGCACGTCGCGGTGGAGGCGGTCCCGCTGCGGCTCGACGCCGGCAACGTCGACGCGTTGGTGCGCGGCCATGACGTCGTCGCCGACGGATCGGATAATTTCGCCACCCGCTACGCCGTCTCCGACGGCTGCTTCCGCGAGCGGGTGCCGCTCGTCACGGCGGCGGTCGGCGCCTTCGACGCGTCGCTGACCACGCTGCGCCCCTTCGAGCACAACGCCGCCGGCGAGCCGAACCCGACCTATCGCTGCCTGTTCCCCGACCTGCCGCCGGCGGACAGCGTGCCGACCTGCGCGGAGGCCGGCGTGCTCGGCGCCCTCACCGGCACCCTCGGCGCGATGATGGCGATGGAAGTGATCCGCGAGGTCGTCGGCTTCGGCGAGGGCCTGGTCGGCCGCCTGTTGCTGATCGACGCGCTGTCGATGCGCTTCGAGACGCTGTCGTACCGGTGGGACCCGGCCAACCCCTTGAGCGGCGCCGCCGCCGCGAGGTCCGGCGGCGACGAGGGGTGTGAAGGCGCCCGGGAATGATTATAAGTCAGGGATGACAGATGCGATCGTGAGCGCCACCGCTGCCAAGCCCAAGCGCGCGAGGCCCAACCTCCGGGCGCTGCTGCCGATCCTGCCTTACGCGTCCCGTTACTGGGCGCGCATCGCCGCCGCCATCGCCGCGCTGACCGCCGCCTCGGCGGCGACGCTGGTCGTGCCGGTGGCGATCCGCCGTATCGTCGACTTCGGCTTCGCGCCGAGGAAGGCCGGGCTGATCAACGGCTACTTCGGCGGCATGCTGGTCGTCGTGGCGGTGCTGGCGGTGGCCTCGGGCGCCCGCTACTATTTCGTCATGACGTTGGGCGAGCGCATCGTGTCCGACCTGCGCCGCGACGTGTTCGCGCACCTCACCCGCCTCGACGCCACCTTCTACGACACCGCGCGCACCGGCGAACTCGTGTCGCGCCTCACCGCCGACACGACGCAGTTGAAGTCCTCGTTCGGCTCCTCGGCGTCGGTCCTGCTGCGCAACCTGTTCCTGTTCGTCGGCTCGCTCGCGCTGATGTTCGCGACGAGCGCCAAGCTGTCCGCCTTCGTCTTCGTGGTGCTGCCGGCGGTCGTGCTGCCGCTGGTCGCCTCCGGCCGCACGGTGCGCCGGCGCTCGCGGGCGGCGCAGGACACGCTGGCGAACGCCACCGCCTACGCCACCGAGAGCCTGGGCGCGGTGCGCGCGATGCAGGCCTACAACGCTCAAGGGCTTACGGCCGACCGCTTCGCCGGCGCCGTGGAGAACGCCTACGACGCCTCGCGCAGCGCGGTCGCGGCGCGGGCGACCCTCACGGGCGTGGTGATCACCCTGGTCTTCGCCAGCGTCGTCTTCGTGCTCTGGTACGGCGCGCACGACGTGCTGACCGGCCGCATGACCGGCGGCCAGCTCTCGCAGTTCGTCCTCTACGCGGTACTGGGCGCCAGCGCGCTCGGCCAGCTCAGCGAGGTGTGGAGCGAGATCGTCGCCGCGGCGGGGGCCGCCGGACGCATCGGCGAATTGTTGGCGGTGCGCCCCACGATCGTCGCCCCCGCCGTCCCCGCCAAGCTCCCGGCGCCGCCGCAGGGCGGCGTGGTCTTCGACAACGTCTCGTTCGGCTATCCCTCGCGCGGCGACGCGCTGGCCCTGCACGACCTCAGCTTCGCCGTGCGGCCGGGCGAAACGGTCGCCATCGTCGGGCCGTCCGGTGCCGGCAAGACGACCCTGTTCCAGCTGCTGCTGCGCTTCTACGATCCCGCCAGCGGCCGCATCCTGTACGACGGCCTCGACATCCGCACCCTCGATCCCGCGGACCTTCGCGCGCACATCCGCTCCGTGCCGCAGGATCCCGTCATCTTCGGCGCGACGATCGCCGACAACATCCGCTACGGGCGTCCCGAGGCCACCGTCGGCGCCGTCCGCCAGGCGGCGGAGCAGGCCGCCGCCGACCAGTTCATCCGCATGCTGCCCGACGGCTACGAGACGCCGGTGGGCGAGCGCGGCGTCACGCTGTCGGGCGGCCAGCGCCAGCGCGTCGCGATCGCCCGCGCGATCCTCGACAGCGCCCCGCTGCTGCTGCTCGACGAGGCGACCTCCGCCCTCGACGCCGAGAGCGAAACGCTGGTGCAGGGCGCGCTGGAGAAGCTGATGGCGACGCGCACCACCCTCGTCATCGCGCACCGGCTCGCCACCGTGCTGCGGGCGGATCGCATCCTGGTGCTCGAGGGCGGTCGCATCGTCGAGGAGGGCACGCACCGCTCGCTCGTCGCGCAGAACGGCCTTTACGCCCGCTTGGCCAAGCTGCAGTTCGACAGCCATGGGCTCAGTGACGCCGCCGAGTGACGTCGCGACGATGGAACCCGCCGCGCGCCCTTCGGGCTGATGTCCTGAGTCCTCGCATATCATCGGGCGGTCCCGAAAACCGCCGCGCACCTGTCGGTCCGATGCTGGCGGTGGTTGCCCGGCGTTCACCGCACCGTGACCCTTCACGAAGAGGGGATCGTTTGGACCCTGTACGGCGGCGACCCGATCATTGATATTGAACGTGAGGGAACCGGCATGGAGGATCGCCCGGTGAGGCGAGGGATCACGGCATGCGCGGGCTTGGGGGCGATCGCCTCGGTGACCTTCGGGCTCGCTTGGGTGACGACCACGAAGCCGGTCGCCAGGGCCGCGCCGGCGCCGAAACCGGTGCCCGTGCTGGCGGTTGAGGCCACGGCGCGGGACGTGCCGGTCATCCTGCGCGGGCTCGGCACCGTCACGGCCTTCAATTCCGTGTCGCTGCGCAGCCGCGTCGAGGGCAACATCACGGCGGTCAACTTCAAGGAGGGGCAGGCCGTTGGGAAAGGCGACCTGCTGATCCAGCTCGATCCGCGCCCCTACGAGGCCGCGCTCGACCAGGCGAAGGCGAACCTCACGCGCGACCAGGCGATGCTGGCGAACGCCAAGGTCGACCTGGCCCGCTACTCCAACCTGCTCAAGCGCAACTTCTCGCCCGAGCAGCAGGTCGCGACGCAGCAGACCACCGTCGCGCAGAACGAGGCGACGGCGCAGGCCGACCAGGCGGCGATCCAGGCGGCGCAGCTCAACGTCGACTACGCGGCGCTTCGCTCCCCCATCGACGGCGTCACCGGCATCCGTCACATCGACATCGGCAACCTGATCCAGGCCAACAGCCAGCAGAACCTCGTCACCATCACGCAGATCCAGCCGATCTACGTCATCTTCACCCTGCCGGAGGCCGACATCGACCGGGTGCGGGACGCGATGGCCAAGGGCACGCTGACGGTCCAGGCCTTCAAGGCCGACGACCAACACATGATCGCCGAGGGCAAGCTCGACCTCATCGACAACACGGTGGACCCGTCCACCGGCACCGTGCAGCTCAAGGCGGAGTTCGCCAACGCCGATCGCGCGCTCTGGCCGGGCCAATTCGTCAACGCGCACGCGGTGCTGCGAACCGTGCACGGCGGCGTGACGGTGCCGGCGGCGGCGGTGCTGACCGGGCCGAACGGCACCTTCTCCTACCTCATCGAGCCCCACGCCGGCGACCAGCCATCCAAGGTCGAGCTGCGTCCCGTGCAGGTGCTGCAGACGGAGGACAGCGAGGCGCTGATCGGCAGCGGGCTGAAGCTCGGTGACCAGGTGGTCACCGCCGGACAGTTCCGCCTTCAGCCCGGTGCGAGCGTGACCGTCGCCTCGCAGCTCGCCGAAAGCGGCCAGAAGCTCACCGACGCGCCGGCCGGCACCAAGGACGCGGAATGAAGGGTACGGCGAGCGGGGCGAGGCGAGAAGGGCGCGGGGGGCACGGCATGAGGGGCGTGCCATGAACATCTCCGCCCCCTTCATCAAGCGGCCGATCGCCACCGTCCTCATCATGGTGGCGCTCCTGGTCGGCGGCGCGATCGGTTACACGCTCCTGCCGGTCGCCGCTCTGCCGAGCGTCGACTTCCCGACCATCTCGGTGAGCGCGCAGCTGCCGGGCGCCGATCCCAACACGATGGCCTCGGCGGTGGCGCAGCCGTTGGAGCGGCAGTTCGCGCAGATCCCCGGCGTCAACCAGATCACGTCGGCGTCCGTGCTCGGCACCACTAACATCACGCTGCAATTCGACTTGTCCCGCAACATCGACGGTGCCGCCGGCGACGTGCAGCAGGCGATCAACGCCGCCGGCGGCTTCCTGCCCAAGACCCTCCCGAACCCTCCCACCTACAAGAAGGTCAACCCGGCCGACACGCCCGTGCTGATCCTCGGCCTGACGTCGCAGGCGATGCCGCTGACGCAACTCGACCAGTTCGCCGACCTCAACGTGGCGCAGCGCATCTCGACCCTGCCCGGCGTCGGCCAGGTGCTGATTTTCGGCGAGCAGAAGTACGCGCCCACCATCATGGTCAACCCGCTGTCGCTCGCCTCGCGCGGGATCGGGCTGGACGACATCGCGACCGCCGTGACCAGCACGACGGCGAACCTGCCGGTCGGCACGCTCCAGGGTCCCAGCCAATCCTACCAGATCGGCACCAACGGCCAGCTGTTCCTGCCCCAGCAGATCGCCAAATCCGTCGTGGCCTACCGCAACGGCGCCCCGGTGAAGCTCGGCGACGTCGCCAAGGTGGTCGCCGGCGTCGACTCGCCGCTCCAGGCGAGCTGGGTCGGCGCGACACGCGGCGAGATGATCGGCATCTGGCGTCAGCCCGGCGCGAACACGCCGCAACTGGTGGACCAGATCAAGGCGAAGCTGCCGAGCCTGCGGGAAAGCATCCCGCCCTCCATCGAGCTGTCGACGGTGGTCGACCGCTCCACCTCCATCCGCGACAGCTTCACCGACGTGAAGATCACGCTGATGGGCACGATCGTGCTCGTCATCATCGTCATCTTCGTCTTCCTGCGCGAGCTCTGGGCCACCGTGATCCCGGCCATGACCGTGCCGCTCTCGCTGGTCGGCACCTTCGCGGTCATGTACGGGCTCGGCTACACGCTCGACAACCTGTCGCTGATGGGGTTGACGCTGGCGGTCGGCCTCGTCGTCGACGACGCGATCGTCATGCTGGAGAACATCTTCCGGCACCTGGAGATGGGCAAGGATCGCGTCACGGCGGCGCTCGACGGCGCCAAGGAGATCGGTTTCACCATCATCTCCATCACCGTCTCGCTCATCGCGGTGTTCATCCCGCTCCTGTTCATGGGCGGCATCGTCGGCCGGCTGTTCCGCGAGTTCGGCGTCGTGGTGACGGTCGCCATCGTGCTGTCGGCCCTCATCGCGATCACCCTGTCACCGATGATGGGGTCCTTGGTCCTGAGGAACCCGCACCACGTCAAGCACGGGCGGTTGTACCGCCTGAGCGAGCGCGGCTTCGAGAAGCTGCTCGCCGGTTACGAACGCGTCCTCAAGCTGTCGCTGCGTTTCCGCGCCCCGGTGATGGTGCTCAACATCGCGCTCATCGCGTTGTCCGCCTACTTCTTCGTCACCATGCCGAAGGGGTTCTTCCCGCAGGAGGACACCGGTCTGCTGTCCGGTTTCACCCAGGCCGACCAGGACGTTTCGTTCGCCGGCATGAAGCGGCGTCAGGAAGCCTCGCTGAAGGTCGTGACGGCGGATCCCGACGTCGAAGCCGTCGGCTCGGCCGTCGGCGGCAACGCGAGTTCCGGCTTCAACACCGGCCGCATGTTCATCCAGCTGAAGCCGCTCGACCAGCGCCACGCCAGCGCGGACCAGATCATCCAGCGCCTACGCGTCAAGCTCGCGGAGGTGCCTGGCATCGTGACCTACCTGCAATCTGTGCAGAACATCCAACTCGGCGGCCGGCTCGCGCGCACGCAGTACCAGTACACGTTGCAGGACACCGACATCAACGAACTGAACGATTTCGCGCCGAAGCTGCTGGCCAGGCTGAAGGCTTCGCCGCTCCTGCAGGACGTCGCCAGCGATCAGCTGACCGGCAGCCCGACGCTGATGATCGACATCGATCGTGACGCGGCCGCCCGGCTCGGCGTCAACGTGACCGCCATCCAGCAGACACTCGCGGACGCCTACGGGCAGTCCTTCGTCACGCAGATCTACGCGCCGCTCAACACCTATCACATCGTGATCGAGGTCGAGCCGCGCTTCCAGCAGGACACCGGCGCGCTCAGCCAGCTCTACGTCCACGGCGCCGGCACGTCGATGATCCCGCTCAGCCAGTTCGCCAAACTGAAACCGGTGCCGGGCACGATCGCGGTCAACCACCAGGGCCAGTTCCCGGCCGTGACCCTGTCCTTCAACCTCGCGCCCGGCGTGGCGCTCGGCCAGGCGGTGACGGCGATCGGTGGCATCGAGGCCTCGATGGGCAAGCCACCGACGGTGCAGACCTCGTTCCAGGGGACGGCGCAGGAGTTCCAGAAGTCGCTGGCGACCCAGCCGATCCTCATCGCCGCCGCCCTATTCGCCGTCTACATCGTGCTGGGCATCCTGTACGAGAGCTTCATCCATCCCTTCACCATCCTGCTCAGCCTGCCCTCGGCCTGCGCTGGGGCGCTGCTGTCGCTGAAGCTGTTCGGGTTCGACCTCAGCATGATGGCGATCATCGGCCTCGTCATGCTGATCGGCATCGTGAAGAAGAACGCGATCATGATGATCGACTTCGCGTTGCACCGGGAGCGGGAGGGTGGCTTGAGCCCGGAGGAGTCGGTCTACGAAGCCTGCGTGCTCCGGTTCCGACCGATCATGATGACGACCATGGCCGCCCTGCTCGGCACCCTGCCGATCGCGATCGGCTACGGGGCCGGCGCGGACCTGCGCCAGCCGCTCGGCGTCGCCGTGGTCGGCGGCCTGATCGTGTCGCAGGCCTTGACCCTGTTCACGACGCCCGTCACCTACTTGTACATGGATAAGCTCACGACATTGTTCGGCAGCACGCCGCAGAAGCGGACCCTGGCCCAGGAGATCGACGACCCGGTGGTGCCCGACACGGAACGCGAGGCGGCCTGAGGTGGCGGTTTGAGGACCGCCGCCACCGTCGCGGTGTGGTGCGCCTGCCTGCTCGGCGTCGCCATCGCCGCCTCGATCGCCACGGCCGTGGTCTTCATGGCGAGCTCGCTGGACCCGACGGAGATGGTCACGAACGGCGTCGACGCCTGGACGGACGCGTTGAAGGCCGTGGCAGCCTTCGTCGGCCTCGTCGTCGTCGCCGCCCTCGCCCTGAGGCTGTGGCACACGGCGCGCTTCAGGGTGGTGGCGGTGGTGCTGACGCTCGCCGAACTCGGCGCGGTCGGCTGGGCCTGCGCCGTCTTCGCCCACGAATATTTCTAAGATCCACGGGATCGGACCCGCGTCCGAGACGCGGGTCCGATCCGTCATCCATCGTGGGCGCGACCGGGGAGGGTCGCGCACCGTCTGGATCGATGCGTCAACTGACGGCCTTCATCGCCGTCAGGTCGAGGTACTTGGACGTCACGACCTCGATGATCTCGTCGAGGCCGGCGGCGGCCTCCTTTTCCTCGGCGATGGTCGTCTTGAAACCCGTCTCGTGACCCTCGAAGCCGGCCGCCTTCGCGATCACGATGAGGGAGCGGTAGGCGGCAATCTGGTCGTACTGGAAGGCGTAGCCGGCGTAGAGGTTCTTCAGCACCGTGTCGCTCGCCGCGCTGTGCACCGCCGCGCCGAGCGCACCGGCGACCTTGCCCACCGCTTCCTTGAAGCCCGAGCGGCTCGAGTCGAGGTCGCCGAGCGCGTGGTCGAGGCGGTTGATCTGGTTTTCCGTCACGGCGCAATGCTGCTTGAGGACGGCCGCGTAGCGCGGATAATCGTCGAGGTGGCTGCCCGACAGCTGCGCCTTCATCTGCTGCAGGCCCTGCTCCTCCAACGTGCGCGTGTTCTGGAGGGACTCGCGATAGATCGTGTTGAAATCCGCCATTCGATGGCTCCTGATCCTGAAGCTCGATAACCAAGCGGAGGGCAACGAACCGACGCCCCGCAAGGTTAGGTGGCGTTTCATCACTGGGACGCGGGGTCGCGGTTCAGCTTGCCGGGGACGCGGCCTCCCGCGGTCCGGCCGCGCGCCGCCGAAGCACCTGCGCGACGAGCGGCAAGCCCCGGGCCGGGGGCGGGGCGGGGGGCGGAACCTCGGTCGTCGCCGTCCCGAGCCTCGCCACGACGGCGTCCATCGCGTGGCGGGCGTCATGCGGGCTGGTCTCGTCCGGGGTCGCGAACAGACGATGGCGTCGTGCCCAATCACCGGGGCCGCGGCGGCTCGACCAGACCGCGAGCGGCACGCCGAGCACCAGGCCCGGCGCCAGCAGCATCCCCATCACCGGCGCCCGCGCGGCGACGAGGGTCAGCGGCAGCAGGGCGATCAGCAGCGGCATCGCCAGGAGCCGCGCCGCCTCGCCCCATGACAGGCTCCGATCGTCGCGCGCCTGCGCGTCCCACCCCACGACGTGTCCGGTGAGCGCCCCGAACACGAACACGGCGTGGAAGACCAGCGTCACGGGGTAGACCAGGAGCGCGAACACCTGCTCCAGCGCGGCGCTGACCACCAGTTCGACGCGCCCGCCGAAGCGCCGCGCCACGGCGGCGTCGGTGACGGCCGCGAGGACGCCGAGCACGCGCGGCGCGGCGATCAGGACCGTCACCATCGCCACCAGCGCGCGCCCGGCACCTGGCGCACCGTGCCGATCCACGCCGGCGTAGAGCGCCAGCCACGCGAGGACGAGGATGGAGGACAGGTAATGGAGCAGGCCGCGCGTCAGATGGTAGGCCGAGGCGACGCGCAGGCCGTCGGTCAGCAGCACGGTGGCGTGCTGGAGGTTGCCCTGGCACCAGCGGCGGTCGCGGCCGAGGTGGTCGAGCATGTTGGTGGGTGTCTCCTCCCAGGAGTCGACGTATCGATCCTCCCCGCCGTCGGGCAGCATCCACACGTCCCAGCCGGCGCGCAGGAGCAGCGCCGCCTCCACCGTGTCGTGGGACATGATCTCGCCGCCGAACGGGGCGGGGCCCGGCAGAGTTGGGAGCCCGCAATGGGCGGCGAAGGCGGCGATCCGCAGGATCGCGTTGTGGCCCCAATAATTGCCGCGCGGTCCTTGCCAGAAGGCGACGCCGCGCTGGAACAGCGGGCCGTACAGCCAAGCGTTGAACTGCTGCAAGCGGGCGAACAGGCTGTCGCGGCCGACCGGGTAGCACATGGTTTGGATCAGCCCGGCGTTCGGGTTCGCCTCCATCGCGCCGATCAGCCGGCCGATCGCCGCGCCGGTCATCAGGCTGTCGGCGTCGAGCACCACCATGAAGTCGTAGGCCCCACCCCACTGGGCGCAGAAGTCGGCGATGTTGCCGGCCTTGCGCCCCGCGTTGTCGGTCCGCCGGCGATAATGGATCGTCGGCTCCGCGCCGGGCCGCAGGGCGGCCGTGCGCGCCGCCGCCCGCGCCTCGGCCCGCGCGCCCGCCACGGAGCGGGTGTCGCTCAGGATGAAGAGGTCGACGAGCCCGACCCGCTCCCGCGCCAGCAGGTCCGCCATGACCGTCACAGCGGCGAACACCCGCACGGCGTCCTCCTCGAAGATCGGCACCACGACGGCGGTGCGGGCTGACCCCGTCGGCCCCCGCATCGCCGGGCCGATCGACGCGGCGCGTCCTCCCGTGCCCCGGAGCGTCACGGCGGCACCGAGCACCGCGCTCCACGAGGCCATGCCGAGTGGCAGGATGTTCAGCGCGACCACGGCCGCGTACACCATCTGCGGCACGCCCCACAGCGGAAGGGACGAGGGCGCGACCGGCCACGCCAGCACCAGGCCCGCCCCGCACAGCATCAGCAGCGGGACGAAGTGGCAGGCGTGGCGAAGCCACGGCGTGGGCGTCGCCACGCGCGTCGCGGCGTCATCCGGCGAGGTCGAGGGTGGGTGCGTCACGAAGCTGTGTCGATTCCGGCTCTCACCGTCGGGGATGGCGGCGGGCGCAGAATGGTCAGGCACCCCCGCGTTGGGCAGGGTGCCATATGCCGCACGGGGCGATCCGTTACGGGGGTGGGCATCGGCGTGCCCGGTGTTCAGCGCCTCGCGACGCGCCCCAGCGCCGCCGCCAGCGCGCGGACCTTCGGCAGGTCATGGACCGCGATGGTGCGCAGCCTCGGGTCGTCGCCGTTGAGGATGAAGTCCTTGTCCAGGGCCGCCAGCCGGTCCAGCGCGGCGATCTGCTGCTCGGCGAACAGGACGTCGAACGCCTCGCCGCCCTGCGCCGACAACCGCGCCAGCGCCGCGCGCCCGACGGCGCGCGCGCGATCGGCCGAGGGCAGCTGCGTCACCAATGGCTTCAGCAGACTGGTCGCATCCGCCACGTAGCCGTAGGGAATGGCGACGAGGCCGGCGAGCGGGGTGAGGCCATCGAGCGTCGGCGAGGCGGCGTCCCGCGCCGCGCCGCGCTTGACGGCGGCGTCCCGCGCCGCGAAGGCCGCTCGCGTGTCGTCCGCGCCGCCGATCTCGCGACGGGCGAAGGCGCGCAGGCGCGCGTTCCCGGATCGGGCGATGGCGAGGTCCGCCGAGGCTTGGAGGAACTCGACCGTCGGCACCGCGACCGAGAGGTAGGCGTCGGTCGTCTCCGTGCCGATGCTGGAGGGAACATCCGTTTCGGCGTCCGGCGTGTACGTATCGGCCCTGGCGAACGAGACTCCGGCCAACGGGGCCGCCAGCAGCAGGGACGCCGGCACGAGGAACGCGACGAGGGCGCGCGCGATCCGGGTGGCGTCCAACATCATAAGGGTCCTCCTGCGCACAACTCGCCACCCATAAGCGGCCGCCGGGGCGCGGATCAATCCTCGGCGGATCAACCTTTGGCGGATCGACACCAGCCAGGGCCTGCGGGTCCTGTGGCTGACGCCGATCGTTCGCGACGCGGGGTGGAATCCGCCTCCAGCTTCGCGTCGCAGGCGCAGGGGACAAGGCGCCGCTCGATGGCGCGCAGGCGTCGTGGTGCTTGCACGCGAAGTCGAGCGCGTCGGTCGGCGGGGCGTGCGGTCCGCGATTGCCGGGACCGCCTTGGTTGCCGTGGAGAAGCGGCGCGCCGTGTTCGAGACCGAGGGGGTCTCGCTGCGCGATGGCGACGGGGGCCGCGCAGATGATGAGTACGGCCGGGAGGCCGAGGCTTCGGGCAGGTCCTTCAAGGGAACGCATCGCGGGCTGGTCTCGCCCTTCATGCTGGGGGCCGGCGGCATGGACAGCGAGAACACCGTGCCGTCTCACCATGTCGGGAATTCCACCCGCGGGACGGGATCAGCCATGAACGTGGGATGGAGGCGCCGACCAGCTTCACGGTTGGCTCGGCATCCACCGCGAACCTTGCCAGGTCGGCCTCCACGCGTCACCCGAACGCGAAAGCCCCCGCGCGATGGCGGGGGCTTCGTCGTTGGACCGAGGTTATGAGGCGGTCGCCTCAGACCACCGCCCATTCCCTTCGCGCCTCGGTGGAGGACTTCTTCAGGTGGACGTGGGTGTCGACGCGCTCGACCCAGCTCATCGGGATGAAGTGGTGCTTGTCGTCCGGCGAGTCGTTCTTCGTCAGCTTGATGCGGTTCGCGCCGTCGAGGTGGTCGACGGTGCCGACGTGCTCGCCGTCCGAGCCCAGCACGGGCATGTGCTCCGTGATGGTCTTGGCATCGAACCCTGCGGCGGTGGCCGCCACGCCGGTCCGCGTCGTGCCGCTGGTGCGGGCGTCGTCGACCTCGACCTCGGT
>CAXSDP010000004.1:0-26200 GCA_964235705.1 uncultured Beijerinckiaceae bacterium
CGGCCGCGCCGGCCTGTTCCCTCGCCAAGCCGTCCCCTGTGGAGAACGCCGTCCCCTGTGGAGAACGCCGCTCCCTGTGGAGAACGCCGCCGGGGCGCCGGGATGCCGGAGGGGACACGGAGGTTTTGGTGGCGCGGCGGCCGTCCATCACTTAAAGAGCCGTCCATGGTCAGGATCAGGGTCACCACCACCATGAAAAAGCTCGTGATACTCGCGACCGGCGTCGTCGGCCTGCTCGCGGCCGGCGCGCTGCCGGCGTCCGCTCAGGTCCAGGACTTCTTCTGCAACACCTTCACCATCGGCTGCCCCGACGCGCCGCCGCCGCCGCCCCCGATCCCGGTGCAGGCGGCCGACCCGGCGCCGGAGGCGGCGAAGCCGAAGCACCACGTCAAGAAGAAGGTCGCGAAGGCGAAGGTGGCCAAGGCTGACAAAGCCGACAAGGGCGACAAGGCGGACAAGGGCGACGCGACCGAGTCGAAGTAACGCGGGAGGCTCGCCGCGCCGGCGTGGGGCGCGGGCCGAGGCGTCGCGACGGAAGCCTCACAACAGGCGCATCATGCCGAAGCCGCGCGCGATGGCTTCGAGGTCGAAGCCGAAGGCCAGCGTGATGTTGGCGCCGAGCCGGATCAGCGCGTTGCCGATCGGCGTCAGCAGGATCAGCAGGAACAGCACGAGGAAGGCCCCGGCGCCGACCTGCTCGGCCTTCGCGGCGGTGCGCGGGTTGAGGAACGGGCGCAGGACGCCGAAGCCGTCGAGCCCCGGGGCCGGCAGCAGGTTGAGCACGATCGCGGTGGCCTGGAAGAGGGCCAGCACCGCGAGGCCGGAGGCCAGGTCGGTCGCCAAGCCGCCTGATGCGGTGCCGTCGGCGCCGTCGCGCGGCAGGGCCTGGTACAGCGCCGCGAGCAGCGCGAGGACGGCGAGGTTGGCGGCCGGTCCGGCGGCGGCGACGGCGACCTTCCACCCCCGGCTCCGCAGCGCCCCCGTGCGGACGTAGATCGCCGCGCCGGGGAGGCCGAAGCCACCCAGCAGCACGAACACCACCGGCAGGATGATCGACAGCGCCGGGTTGGTGTAGCGGGTGGGGTCGAGGTCGAGGTAGCCGGTGCGCGCGATCGCCGCGTCGCCGCCGAGGTAGGCGGTGAGCGCGTGGGCGAACTCGTGCAGGCAGAGGCTGATCGTCCAGCCCGACAGCACCAGGACGACCACGGGGAAGCGACCGCCCACCACGCCGTTCCACAGCGCCGAGCCGGTGCCGGAGAAGATCAACAGCAGCAGCAGGAAGTTGACGCTGGGGAGATGGGCGCCGGCGCGCGCGAGCCGATCCCTCGAAGCCCGCCGGCCAGGCCGGTCATCCCGTTGCGACAAGTGGCATCCCCGCGCGTTGAGCGCCCCGCCAACCGCCGGGCGCGCTCCTTTCCTTATACCGTCGGGCGGGTGGCGAGAACTCACGATCCGGCGGCCGTCGCGTCCACCGCCCGCCCCGCCATCCCGGCCGCCGCGCCGACGCGCCCGAACACGGCGCCGATCATCAGCAGGCACGGCCCGGTCGGGTTCGCCGCCGCCGTCAAGCCCGGCATGGCGCCGATCGGGCCGGCGACGCGGCGCTCGTCGGGGTGGGTCGCGCGCTCCACCAGCAGCGCCGGCACGTCGGGTGCCATCCCGTGCGCCAGCAGCTGGCCGACCAGCGCGTCCATGGTGCGCACGCCCATGTAGACGACGGAGGACGCGTTGGGGTCGCACAGGGCCGGCCAGTCGATGTCGGCCGGCAGGCGGCCGTCCTTGGCGTGGGCGGTGACGAACTGGAGGCGGCGGGCCACCGTGCGCTCCGTCAGCGAGGTCCGCAGCGAGGCCGCCGCGCCCAGCGCCGCCGTGATGCCGGGGATCACCTCCACCGGCACGCCGGCCGCCTGGCAGCCCTCGATCTCCTCCGTGGCGCGCCCGAAGATCATGGGGTCGCCGCCCTTCAGGCGGACCACGCGCTTGCCCTCGCGCGCGAAGGCCACCATCATCGCGGTGATGTCGTCCTGCTTGCAGGAGGGGCGGTAGCCGCGCTTGCCGACGTCGATCTTGCGCGCCTCGCGCCGCGCCATGTCGACCACCGCCGGCGCGACGAGGTTGTCGTAGAGCACGACGTCGGCGCCCTGCAGCGCCCGCAGCGTCTTCAACGTGACGAGGTCGGGGTCGCCCGGCCCGGCGCCGGCCAGCACCACGCGGCCCATCCCGCCGCCGCCCTCGCCGGCCGGGTCGGTCCCCGAGGGGCGGGCGTCCAGGGAGCGGGCGTCCGCCAGGAAGGCGTCGAAGTCGGCCTCGCCCGGTGGGGTGTCGTCGGGGCCGAGCGCCCGCGCCGAGAAGCGCTCCCAGAATCGCCGCCGCGCGTGGAACGGCATCCCCAGCGGCACGACGCGGCCGCGCCAGGCGCGCGCCGCCTCCGCCCAGGTCTTCAGGCTCGCCGGCAGCAGCGTTTCCAGCCGCCCGCGGATCGCCTGGCCGAACACCGGCGCGGTGCCCTGCGTGGAGATGCCGATGACGAGCGGCGAGCGATTGACGATCGCGCCGAACTGGAAATCGCAGAAGGCGGGGTTGTCGATGGCGTTCATCGGCACGCCGGCCGCCCGCGCGGCGGCGCGGAAGCGCTCGGCCTCCCCGTCGTCGAACGTGTCGACCAGCGCCACCGCCGCGCCGCCGAGGTCGTCGGCCCGCCACGCCCGCTCGCGCAGGATCACGCGCGGGCATTGCGCCGCCAGCGCGCGCATCGGTTCGCAGGGCGCGGGGTCGTAAACCTCGAGCGTCGCGCCGGTGGCCTGGAGCAACTCCGCCTTCCACACCGCGCGCTCGCTCGCCCCGACCAGCACCGCCCGCTTGCCGGCCAGCACGAAGAAGACCGGCAGGACCGCGAGGTCTTCCATCGGCCCCGCGCCGGACGTACGATCCGCCACCGTCGTCACGGCATCAGCCGTCGTCGCCGCGTCGCTCATGGCCTTTTCGAACCCCAGCCGCCGTCATCGCGCAACCGCGCGGGTCCCCACACATTCGTCGCGGAACCATCCCGTGCTCGTACCATGCAGGCTCCCTTGAGTTCCCTTCTATCGGCGGCCGCCCCGCGCCCGCGTCCCGACCCGTCCAACCCGACCACCCACCTCGACACGCTGGCGACCATGCTCATCGTGATCCTCACGGTCGGCATCCTGTTCTTCGCCCGCGAGATCCTCGTGCCGATCGCCATCGCGGTCCTCCTCAGCTTCGTCCTCTCGCCGCTCGTCAAGCTGATCCGGCGCACCGGCCTGCACAAGAGCGTGGCGGTCGGCATCACGGTCACCGCCACCTTCCTGATCATGGCGAGCATCGGCGGCATCCTCGCCAAGCAAGTTTCCGACCTCGCCGCCGACGCGCCCAAGTACCAGGCCACCGCGACGCAGAAAGTCGATCGCGCCCGCGAGCTCGCCGCCAACAGCGCGATCCTCCACAAGCTGAACGCGCTGATCGCCGATTTCGACCAGGGCGGACGACCCGAGGCCAAGGGGGAGGCGCCGAGGTCCGCCCTGTTCCCCGCCCAACCTGGACCCTCCCCCCTCGCCAACCCCGACAAGGCCGACAAGCCGGGCGGCCGCACGCCGGCCACGCCGGTGAGGGTGGAGGTGGTGGCGCCGGCGCCGGGCGTCCTCACCATCCTCCAGGCCGCCGCCGGCACCGCCGCCACGCCGCTCGCCACCATGGCCTTCGTGGCCCTGTTCATCGTGTTCATCCTCATGCAGCGGGAGGACCTGCGCAACCGCTTCATCCGCCTCGTCGGCTTCGGCGACCTCCAGCGCACGACGCTCGCCATGAACGACGCCGCCAACCGCCTGAGCCGCTACTTCCTGGCGCAGGTGCTGCTCAACACCGGCTTCGGCGTCATCATCGCCGCCGCGCTGGCGGTGATCGGCGTCCCCGACGCGGTGCTCTGGGGCATCGTCGCGATCTTCATGCGCTTCATCCCCTACGTCGGCGCGCTGGGCGCCGCGCTGTTCCCCATGGTGATGGCGGCGGTCGCCAGCACGGGGTGGAGCATGGTGGTGGAAACCGCGCTGCTCTTCGCGGTCGTCGAGCTCGTCACCGGGCAGGTGATCGAGCCGCTGGTCTACGGCCACCACACGGGCATCTCGCCGATCGCGGTGGTGCTCGCCGCGACCTTCTGGACCTGGCTGTGGGGGCCGATCGGCCTCGTGCTCTCCACGCCGCTGACCGTGTGCCTCGTGGTGATGGGACGCCACGTCGAGCGCCTGGCCTTCCTCGAAATCATTCTGGGCGACGCCCCCGCCCTCACCCCGGTGGAAACCTTCTACCAGCGGATGCTATCGGGGGACGCCTCGGAGATCGTCGACCACGCCGACCAGTTCCTGCGGGAGCACTCCCTGCTCGCCTATTGCGACGAGGTGGCGATGCCGGCGCTCCTGCTGGCGCAGGGCGACGTCGGGCGCGGGGTGCTGGAGGAGAAGCGGCAGGTCCGCATCCGGGACACGATGCGCGACCTCGTCGAGGACCTGGAGGACCGCGACGAGGACCTCGTCGACGCCCTCGCCGCCAAGCCGCTCAAGGTGCCGGCCCCCGCCTCGCTGAACGAGGGCGCGGACGAACCGGAGCCGCCGACCGACGCGGACGCGTCGCTGCCGAAGGTCGTCGTCGACCCCACCTGGAAGCGCGACAAGTCGGTGGTGTGCGTCGCCGGCCGGACGCCGCTCGACGAGGCGGCGGCCCACCTGCTCGCCGACCTGCTCGCCGAGCACGCGATCGCCGCCCACGTCGAGCCCGCCGACAGCGTCGCCGAGGGCCGGCTGGTCCCGCTGCGCGCCGCCGAGCCCCGGCTCGTCATCCTGTCCTTCCTCGACACCGACGCCAAGGTCGCGCGGGCGCGTTTCGCCGTGCGGCGGCTCCGGCGCCAACTGCCCGGCGTGCCGGTCGTCGTCGCCTTCTGGATGGCGGAGGAGGATCGCGCCGACGTGAAGGACCTCCGCGGCGAGGTCAGGGGCGACGACTGCGTGTCGAGCCTGCCGGACGCCATCCGATGCTGCCTGGAGCGTGCGGCGACGCCCGTGCGGGACGAGCCGGGCACGGCCGGACGCACCGGCGGCCTCGACGCGGCGTGAGGGCGCGGGCGAGGCGTAGGGTTGGGGGACGGCGCGTGCGAAACCCCTCGTCGCGCCGGCGCCAAAACCGCTTGTCGCGCTGGCGCAATGACGGTATACGGGCGCTCCTCGGCCGATCGATGCGGCCGGGACGGGACCAACCCACGGGTTCCGAGGAAAAGGCGGGGTCATAGCTCAGTTGGGAGAGCGCTTCAATGGCATTGAAGAGGTCGTCGGTTCGATTCCGTCTGGCTCCACCATCCCCCTATACTCACATCGACGACGCCCAATTCCACGATACTGATGTCATGATGCCGGTGTCTCGGCGCTAGCGTCTCGACGCCGACGCGTCATCGACTGGCGCGCGACGCCTCGCGTCGATCGCCGCCGTGGATCAACGCGAGCGGGGGCCGGCGCGCGAGGGCTGGACCCGTCGATCGACGCTCAACCACGCCGACGGCTCGCGATGGATCGCGGAGCCGCCGGAGCGGCCTTCCGCTTCGCGCAGGCACGAACACGACACCGTTCGTCGTCCGGGACACCTCGCTTCGACGCCAAGGCGCGCGGTGAGCCGCGCGGCGAGGAGCGTCCGCCCCGCCCTTCGCCAGGAGGCGAGGACGGACCGGAACGCGGCGGGGCCGCCTAGGTCGCGGCGGTGATGACGACCTCGATGAGCACCTTGGGGCCGAGTTCGGCGACGCCGATCGTCGCCCGGCTCGGCAGGTGCCCGGGCTCGAACCACGCGGTCCAGGCCTCGTTCATCTCGTCCTTGAGGGCCATGTCGGTGATGTAGATCGTCGCGGTGAGGACCTTGCCCTTGTCGCTCCCGGTCTCATTCAGCAGCGCGCCGATCCGCGCCAGGACCTGCTCGGTCTGGCCTTTCATCGACGCGGAGCGGTCCTCGGCGACGATGCCGCCGAAGTAGAGCACGCCGCCGTGGGCGACGACGCGGTGCATGATGGGCGTGCGGAGGTGGCGTTCGATCATGGGTTCTCTCCTGTTTGGAAGCGGGTTGGACTCAACCGGCCGCTTGCGGCAGCGCCGACGGGGGTGCCGGGGCGCGGTCCATCGCGAAACGGTCGGGGGCGAAGGGCGCCACCGAGTGCGGGGTGGCGCCGTCCAGCAGCAGCTGCGCGACGATGTCGCCGATCAGCGGGGCGAGGGCGAAGCCGTGGCCGCAGAAGCCGAAGGCGTGCACCAGCCCCTCCGCGCCCGAGGAGCGGCCGATCACCGGGATCTCGTCGGGCGTCACGCCCTCGATGCCGGCCCAGGCGTGCACGATCCGCGCCCCGCGCAGCACGGGGAACAGCTCCATCGCGGTGCGGGCGGAATAGCCGATGCGCGGCACGTCGAGCGTCACCGCGCCGGTGTCGAGGTGCGCCGACCCCTTGTGGCCGCCGCCGATCATCACGTGGCCGCTCTCGGCCTGCTTGAAGGACAGCGGACGGCCGGCGGCGCCGACCACCGGCGCGACGAAGGCGGGCAAGGCGTCGGTCAGCAGCATCTGGAAGGCGTTGAAGCCGAAGGGGATGGTGTCGCCGACCATCCGCGCGAGGCGGCCGCCCCAGGCGCCGGCGGCGTTCACCAGCATCGGCGCCGCGTGCGTGCCGCCGTCGGCGGTGCGCAGGTGCCAGGACCCGGCGCGGCGCTCGAGCGCGACCACCTTCGCGCCCTCGATCACCTCCGCCCCGGCGGCCTGAGCGGCACGGGCGAAGGCGCGCGTGGTGCGCAGCGGCGTGGCGAAGCCGTCGCGCCGCGTGACGATGCCCCCGACGACGTGGGGCGCGACCGCCGGGAGCAGCCGCCGGACCTCGCGCGCGTCCACCAGCTCCTCGTGCGTCCAGCCGTGCGCCTCCAGGGTGGCGCACCGGCGCTCCAGCACCGCGAGTTCGGCCGCGTCCTCGGCCACCTTGACTTGGCCCACCGGGCGGAAGCCGCAATCCTCGCCGAGCAGCTCGGTGATGGCGTGCCAGATGTCGAGGGCGGCCAGCGCCAGCGGCACCTCGGCGAGGTGACGGCCGAGCGTGCGGACGCCGCCGGCGGAGGCGCCGGACGCGTGCGCGCCGACCCGCGTGCCCTCCAGCACGCGGACGCGGCACCCGCGCCGCTCGAGGCGCAGCGCCGCGGACAGGCCGTGCAGCCCGCCGCCGACGACGAGGACGTCGCTCATGACACGTCGTCCCGCTGCGGCGGCAGCGACGCCGGGCGCGCCTCGGCGAAGGCGGCCAGGGCGGCGAGGCTCACCGGTCGCGCCGGCAGCATCGGGCCGAGCGCGCATTGCGCCAGCAGGGCGGCGTCGCGGGTCGGGCCGGCCGGCCGCTCCAGCAGCGCCGCCATCTCGAACGGGTCGAGGCGCGCGAGCGGGGCCGTGACGCGAGGCTCGGCGACGTGTGGTTTCGGGACGTGGCCGGCCAGCAGGGCGTCGGCCGCGACATCGGCTTGGAGGATGGCCTCATCGAGGCTCGTCGCGCCGGCGACGCGGCCGGCGGCGTACACCCCGGCGACGGTCGTGGCGCCCCGCGCGTCGAGCACCGGCGCGCCGTCGGCGATGGCGCAGCCGAGCGCCACCAGCAGCAGGGGCTCGGCGGCGCAGAGCAGGAGCGCGTCGAAGGGCTCGACCCAGACCCGCCCGTCCCCCTCGACCCACAGGCGGCCGGGTTCGGCGTGCCACGCCATGGCGCGCGGCGGGGCCACGAGGACCGCGCCGGGCAGGCGGGCCATCGCCGCGCGTCCGGCCGGGCCGTGGCCGACCACCACGACGCGCCCCGGCGACGCGCCGCTCACGCGACCGGCTCCCCGTTGGCCAGCTCGCCGACCGTCATCGGCTTGAACGGCGCGCGCGGCCGCAGGGCTCCCACCTCCTCCATGGTGGCGCCGCGAACCTCGGCGACCAGGCTTGCCACCACCGTGCCGCACATGCGGCCCTGGCACGCCCCCATGCCGGCGCGAACGTACGCCTTGACCTGGTTCGGCCCGGTGGCGCCGAGCCGCGCGGCCTCGCGGACCTGGCCCGCCGTGACCTCCTCGCAGCGGCAGGCGATCGTTCCATCAGCCGGCGTCAGCACGCCCGGCGCCGGCGCGTAGAGCCGATCGAGGAACGGCCGCAACGCGAGGGCCGAGCGCAGGGCTTTCCGCTGTGGTGCCGCTCGCCGCTCGCGCGCCGCCGCGTCGAGGCGGCCGAGCCGGTGCGCCGCGTCGATCGCGGCCAGCCGCCCGCCGGCGACCGCCGCCTCCCAGCCGCCGATGCCGCCGCCGTCGCCGGCGACCGCGATGGTCGCGTGGCTGGTCGCGCCCCACCCGTCGAGGCGGGGCCGCCAGCACAGCTGCCGCCCGTCCCAATCGTGGTCGAGCCCCAGCGCGCGCGTGATGTGGGTGGAGGGGATCACGCCCTCGTGCAGCAGCAGCGTGTCGCACGCCATCCCGCCACCCCGCCAGCGCAGGTGCCGCACCCGCTCGTCGCCTTCCACGTGCAAGTCGCGGACACCGCGCACGACCCGCAGGCCGCGCCGCTTGGCCTCCCGCATCAGCGCCACGCCCTTGCGCAGCAGGTGCCGGCCGCTCCACAGCCCGCCGGCGCGCAGCGCGTCACCCAAGGTACCCCCGCGGAGAACACCGCCGGTGCTGGTCTCCAGCAGCGTCAGCCGGTCGACGCCGGCGCGTAGGAGCTGCACCGCGAGGAGCCAGCACAGCGGCCCCTGCCCGGCGATCACCACGACGCCCGTCGGCACCATGCCGGCCGTCTTCAGCAGGATCTGCGCGGCGCCGGCGCTCATGACGCCGGGCAGCGTCCAGCCGGGGATCGGCACCGGCCGCTCCTGCGCGCCGGTCGCAAGCAGGACCCGCCCGGCTTCGAGCTCGGACGTGGCCCCATCGGCGACGAGCGACACGGTGCCGGTGTCGGGCGCGAGGTGCCACACCGTGGTGCGCGGATGGTAGCCGATCCCGCGCGCCGCGCGGAACGCCCCCGCCAGCGCACCGCCGGCGTCCAGGAACTCGCCGGCGAGCGCGGGGTCGCCGGCGGCGCCCTCCACGGAGCGGAACACCTGGCCGCCGGGCGCCGGCTGCTCGTCCAGCACGGCGACGCTCAAGCCGAGCGCCGCCGCCTCGATCGCCGCCGCCATGCCGGCCGGTCCCGCCCCGACGATCGCCAGATCGACGCTCACGACGACATCTCCAAAGGATCGGCCTCGAACAGGTCCGGCCGCGCCGCCCGCGCGCCCCGCTGCGGCTGGATCCGCATGCCCGCCGCCACCGGCACCAGGCAGGATTGCCGGTTGGCCACCCCGTCGATCTCGGCCAGGCAATCGAAGCACGCGCCGATCATGCAGTACGGCAGGCGCGGCGAGCCGCTGACCGGGGTGAGGCGGACCGCCGGCAGGGCGGAGAGCAGCACCGCCGCCGCCGCCGAGGCGCCGTCCGGCACGAGCACCGCCTCGTCGCCGACGAACACCTCCACCAGCCGGGACGCCGGCCGGGCCTCAGGCCGCCGTCTGAACATCGAAACGCTCCGCGCTGAAAGGGGCCATGTCGGGGTCGAGCGCGCCCCTGGCGATCATCGGCGCCAGCAGGTCGGCGTGGGCGCCGGCCAGCGTGACGCCGGAGTGGCAGTTGGCCAGGAACGCCCCGGGGAAGCGCTCGGACGCGTCGTAGATCGGCTTGCCGTCCGGCGACATCACCCGCAGCGCCGCCCAGGCCCGCACGATGTTGAGTTCGGCGATCCACGGGAAGGCCCGAACCGCGCGTCGCGCGATGGTCCGCATGATCGCCGGCGTCTGGGTCAGCGTGTCGAAGCCGGCGTCCTCCTTGCTGTCGCCCAGCAGCAGGGAGCCCTCGGCGGTTTGGCGGACCACGTGGGTCGGCATGGACAAGACGGTGCCGGTCCGCTCGGTGACCAGGATCTGGCCGCGCTCGGGGCGCAGCGGCGCGGCGAGGCCGACGAGGGGCGCGAGGGCGGCGTTGCCGAGCCCCGAAGCCAGCACCAGGCGCGGCGCGCGGATCAGGGCTTCGCCCACGCTCACGGCGAAGTCGTGGGGCGCGGCGCGGATCGCGTCCACGGTGGCGTTCGGCCGGTAGCGGCCGCCGGCGTCGCGGAAAGCGGTGTGCAGGGCGCGCAGGAGGTGGAGCGGGCTGGCGTGGCCGTCGTAGGGCGTCCACGAGGCGCCGACCACGTCGGGCCCGAGGCCAGGCACCATCCCTCGCAGCTCGGCCGCCCCGATCATGCGGTATTCGTAGCCGGCGTTCCCCGCCTCGCGCCGCAGCTGCGCCATGGTCGCGTCGCGCTTCGTCATCTCGGCGTCGGAGAAGCAGAAGTGCAGGCCGCCCGGCTGGTGCAGGCCGACGCCGATGCCGGTGCGCGCCTCCAACGCCTTCGCCAGCGCCGGCCAGGCCCGCGCGGAGGCGTGGGTCCAGTGCTGGTAGTGCGGCGCGCCGAGGCCCTTCGATTGCACCCACACCAGGCCGAAGTTGCCGCGGCTCGCGCGGTGGGCGACGTCGCCCTCGTCCAGCATCACCGCCGACAGGCCGTCGCGCTGCAGCCCGTAGGCGATGGCGGCCCCGACCAGGCCGCCGCCGACCACGATGACGTCGGCCGTATCGCTGGCCGTCTCGGTGGCCGTCTCGGCCTTCGCTTGCGGCGTCACGCGCGGCGCTCCCCGGTGAGAAGGCGATCGATGGGATAGAAGCGGTCGAGCGCCACCATCGCCACGGCGGTGACCAGGATCAGCGCGGACGACACGGAGGCCACCAGGGGGTCGGTCATCTGGTCGATGTAGTTGAAGAGTTGCACGGGCAGCGGGTTGGCCGACGGCGAGGCGAGGAACAGGCTCACCGTCAGCTCGTCGAAGCTGGTGATGAAGGCGAGGATCCAGCCCCCCGCGAGCCCCGGCGCGATGAGCGGCAGGGTCACGCGGCGGAACACGGTGAACCGACCGGCGCCCAGGCTCTCCGCCGCCCGCTCGACGCGCGGGTCGAGCCCGGCGAGGCCGGCCCCCACCACGCGCAGCATGTAGGGCGTGACCACGATGAGGTGGGCGGTCACGAGGCCCGTGAAGCTGCCGGACAGGCCGAAGCCGGAGAAGAAGCGCAGGAGCGCGACGCCGAGCACCACCTGGGGGATCATCAGGGGCGAGGCCAGCAGGGCGGCGAGCGCGTCGCGGCCGGGGAAATGCCGCCGCGCGATCGCCAGCGCCGCCGGCACCGCGATGAGGGCCGACAGCGTCGCCGACACGAGGCCGAGCCTCACGCTGTACCAGAAGCTGCGGAGGAAGCGCGGGTTGTCGCCGATCGCGCGCCACCAGCGCAGCGACACGCCGTGGCTCGGCATCGCCAGGTAGCCCTGGCTGGTGAAGGACACGGCGATCACCACGAGCAGCGGCGCCAGGATGAAGGCGAGGAACAGCGCGTGGAACAGCAGCGCGAAGGGACCGTTGCGGCTCACGCGCCGCCCTCCAGCGCGGTGTCGACGACGCGGCGCAGCGCGCGCGTCTCGACGAAACGCGTCCACAGCAGCGTCGTCAGCAGGATCGACAGCATCAGCACGGTCGCGAGCGCCGAGCCGAGCGGCCAGTTCAAGGTGTTGAGGAACTCGTTGTAGGTCATGGAGGAGACCACTTTCAGCCGTTTGCCGCCGAGCATGTCCGGCGTCGCGAAGGCGGAGGCGGACAGGCAGAACACCATCAGCGCGCCGGCGGTGGCGCCGGGCATGATGTTGGGCAGCACGATCCGTCGGAACACGGTGACCCGCCCCGCCCCGAGGCTCGTCGCCGCGCGCTCCAGCGAGGGGTTGAGGCGCCCGAGGCTGGCCCACACCGACAGCACGACGAGCGGCACCATCACATGGACGAGGCCGACCACCACGGCGAACTCCGTGAACATCAGGCGGAACGGTGCGCCCGGCACGTGCAGCGCGACCAGCGCCTCGTTGACGAGCCCGTTGCCGCCGAGCAGCACCATCCACCCGAAGTTGCGCACCACCACCGACACCAGCAGCGGGCCGATCACGGTCAGCAGCATGGGGCCGCGCCAGCGCGGCGCCATGCGGAAGATGATCCAGGCTTCCGGCACGCCGACCGCGAGGCAGATCGCCGTGGTGAGGATCGCGACGCGGAAGGTGCGGAGCAGCGCCTCGCCGAACAGGGGATCGGTCAGCAGGTCGCGGTAGTTCTCGAGGCCGAGGCCCGGCAGCACGCCCTTGTCGAAGTCGAACGCGTGCAGGCTGAGCAGCAGCACGCCCACGAGCGGCAGGAGCAAGGCCGAGGCGTAGACCAGCGCGGAGGGCGCCGCGAGCAGCGCCGGATTGAGGCGACCACCCCGGCTCATGCCGTGTCGACCTTCATGCCATGTCCAGCCGTCGCAGGCTGTGCGCGTCCCAGTCCAGCGTCACGGGCGCGCCCTCCTCGACGGGCGTGTCGCCGGTGTTCTGCGCCGCCACGATCATCGGCCCCAGCACGGTGTCGACGCGGTACATCCAGGAGCCGCCGAGGAACAGGCGCGAGTGCACTTGGCCGCCCAAACCTTGCCCGCCCAAACCTTGGCCGCCCAAACCCTGCCCGTCCGAACCCGCCGCGCCGTCGCGGCGGATGCGCAGGCGCTCCGGCCGCAGGGTGAGGAGGATCTCGCCGCGTCGGTCGGCGAGGTCGGGGGGCAGCGCGAAGCGGCATCCCCCCGCCTCGGCCTGCCCCGCCGCGGCGCGCGCCGGCAGGCGGTTGCTGCGCCCCAGGAAGTCGGCGACGAAACCGTCGGCGGGCGCGTCGTAGGCGCGCCACGGCGCGTCCACCTGCACGAGCCGCCCGGCCTGCATCACCGCCACGCGGTCGCACAAGGCCATCGCCTCGGTCTGGTCGTGCGTGACGAGGAGCGTGGTGACGCCGATCCGCCGCTGCAACTCGCGCAGCTCCACCTGCAGCTCCTCGCGCAGCTTGGCGTCGAGGTTCGAGAGCGGCTCGTCGAGCAGCAGCAGGCGCGGCTCGACCACGAGCGCGCGGGCCAGCGCCACCCGCTGCTGCTGGCCGCCCGACATGGCGCGGGGATAGCGGTCGGCGAGGTGCGCCAGATGCACGAGGTCGAGGGCGGCCTGGACGCGCTCGCGGCGCTCCGCCTTCGGCACGCGGCGCATCTCGAGCCCGAAGGCCACGTTCTCCGCCGCGCTCATGTGCGGGAACAAGGCGTAGGATTGGAACACGAGACCGATGCCGCGCTTGGCCGCCGGCACCGCCGTCAGGTCGCGCCCCTCGAGCAGGATGCGGCCGCTGGTCGGCGCCTCGAAGCCGGCGATCATCTGCAACGTCGTGGTCTTGCCGCAGCCGGACGGTCCCAGCAAGCCGATGAACTCGCCGGGCGCCACGTCGATCGTCACGTCCTGCACCGCCGCGACGGCACCGTAGCGCTTGCCGAGGCCGTCCAGGGTCAGGAAGGAGGCCATCAGCGCTCCACTTGCCGCTGCCACTTGCGCGTCCAGTCCGCGCGGTCGCGGTTGATCACGTCCCAGTTCAGCGCCACGAGCCCACGCACCTGATCCTCGCCGTAGACGACGGTGGATGCGACGTCCGGCGGCAACTTGGTGGTGCGGTTGGTCGGGCCGGCGCCGTATTTCGCGGCGTAGGCCCCCTGAACGCCCGGCGACACCAGCCAGGCGAGGAACTTGTCGGCGAGGTCCGCGTCGGGGGCGCCGGTGATCGCGCAGGCCGCCGTCATCAGCACCACCGCGCCCTCCTTCGGGCGGACCATCGCCAAGGGGAACCCGGCCTTCTGCATGGCGGCGACGCGCGAGGAGCCCCACACCGCCAGCCAGATGTCGCCGGACTGGAACATCTCGCTCATCTTGCCCGGGCTGCTCTCGTAGGCGAGCACGTTGGGGTTGATCTGCTTGCTCATGACGCGCAGCCCCGGCGCGACGTCGCCGTCGCCGCCGCCGTTGATGCGCGACAGCATCGCCAGCGTGTGCAGGCCGTAGGTGTTGTCGATGCCGGGGATCGACAGGCGCTGGCGGTAGTCCGGCCGCGCGAGGTCCATCCAGGAGGTCGGCACGGGCAGGTGGCGCTCGGCGAAGACCTTGGTGTTGTAGGCGATGCCGGTGTAGCCGAAGCCGGTGCCCACCGCGTGGTCGTCGCCGAGCACGGCGATGGGGTAGACGGCGTCCTTCACGGCGTCCGGCAGCTTCCGGCAGAGGCCGAGCGAGACGGCCTGCACCATCGGCCCGTCGTCCAGCACGGCGACGCCGACGGTTTGGTGGTCACGCTGCGCCTGGATGCGCGCGAGGTTGTCGGACGAGTTGCCGGTGAGGTAGTCGACGTGGACGTTGTTGGCCTTCTCGAAGGGCGGGATCACGTCGGAGCGCATGACCGCCTCGTAGCTGCCGCCGTAGCCGGCGACCACGAGGTGACGCTGATCCTGCGCCAGCCCGGCCGTGCCGCAGAGCGCGCTTCCCAGGGTCGCGATGGCGACCAGCAATCCACGCATGGCGACGCTCCCGGCGTTCTCGACGACACTTGGACGATCGTCTGGGCGACACGCCCAGGACGTACCCAGACGTCGTCGGGCCGCCCGGACGGACGGAGCCTAACAGCGGCTTGATAATTCATACAAATACATAATGATGCCCATTCCATTCCCCGAAGTAGCGATTGGTCCTGCCGCGTGACACCGAGCCGCTTCCGCCAACTCGAGGCGTTCCGCGCCGTCCTGCGGAGCGGATCCGTCAGCCGGGCCGCCCAGGTCCTCTCCTTGTCGCAGCCGGCCGTCACGAAGCTGGTCCGCCGCTTGGAGGAGGAAACCGGGCTGGCCTTGTTCGACCGGTCCAGGCGCCACCTCCTCCCCACGCCGGAGGCCGCCCGCTTCGAGGTGGCGGTCGAGCGGATGTTCGCCGCCGCCGACGGGTTGGATCGGACGGTCGACGACATGCGCAGCGTGGGCAGCGGCGAGCTGCGCGTGGCGGCGCTGCCGTTCTTCGGCATGTCGTTCATCCCGCGCCTGCTCGCCCGCTTCGCGCGGGAGGTGCGACCGATCCGCGTTTCCCTGACCGTCGCCAGTTCGCGCGACGTCCACGAACTGGTCCAGGCCGGCGAGGTCGACCTCGGCTTCGCGCTCGCCTCCAGCGGCGGGCGGAACACGCTCAACGCCGCGCCGCCGATCCTGCTGCCGGGCCTGCTGGCCCTGCCACCGGGACATCGCCTGGCCGATCGCACGACGGTCCCCCTGCGGGACCTGGAGGACGAACCCTACATCTCGCTCGGCCGCCAATACCGTTTGCGCGACATGGTCGACGAGCTGTTCGGGCAGCACGGCGTGTCGCCCCGGCTGGTGGCGGAAACGCAGAACGCGGTGGCCGCCTGCTCGATGGTGGCGGCGGGGCTGGGGTTCGCGGTGACCGATCCCCTGTCGATCCGGGGTGTCGCCGGCGAGGTCGTGGTGCGGACGCTGGTGCCGACCGTGACCTTCACGGTCAACGTCCTCGCGCCGGCCGGACGCCCGCCCTCGGGGATCGCCGAGCGTTTCCTGCGCACGGTGCTCAGCGAACCGATGATCCCGCCATGACCGCCGCCGCGGCGGCGCCGGCGCGGAACGCCTCGAAGCCCTGCTCCGCCAGCCGGGCGCGCAACGCCTCGGGTCCCCCGAACTGGAAGCCGAGCTGGCTCGCGTAGGCCAGCGCCGCCCCGCCCTTCGCGGCGCGCGCGGCCTCCCCGAGGGGGCACCGCAGCATGTCGAGCCCCTCGAACAATTCCGCCAGCGGCTCGGCGCAGCGTTCGGGCCGGATCGCGTAGGGGTAATCGCGCCACCACAGGACCGGCGCCGCCGGTTCGCTCGCGCGCAGGGCGCGGACGACGGCGAGGTGATCGACGTGGCCACCAACCGCCTGCGGCGCCAACACCAGCGTAGGGCTCCACGCGTCGAACAACCTCCGCAGGGCCGGTGCGACCGCCTCCGCGATCGCGTCATCGGCGCGCGACCCCGCGAACAGCGCGGCGGCGGACCCGTAGCCGCGATGCGGCGCCTCGGGGAACGGGAGCCACACCGGCTCGGCGCCGATCAGCCGGCAGGCCGCCGCGTCCTCGGCGCGTCGCAGCGCCATGTAGTCGAGGCCGGCGTCCAGCCCCTTGTCGAGCTGGCAGGCGAGCGCGAAGCCGGTCGGCTCGGGGACGCTGGCGGTGAAGACGGTGGCGACGACGACGCGCCAGCCCTCGCGCGCGAGGCGCGCGAGCGTGCCCCCGGCGGAGAAGACGGCGTCGTCGAGGTGGGGCGACAGCGCCAGCGCGACGGGCGGGTTCCCGGTGGGCGCGTCGCCGGCCGGCGCGCTCACAGGAGGTGCGGCCGCTCGCGGAAGCGGCACGGCGTCCTCGTGAGGTGGCGGGGGAAGTCGGTGTCGGGGCGGGTGCCGACGAGGTTCGCGTAGACCGCCATGATACGGGCGCCGACCACGCGCCACGCGTAGGTGTCGCGGGCGTCCGCCAGCGCCCGCTCGGCGAGCCGCCGGCGCAGGGCCGCGTCGTCGATCAGCCGCTGGAGCGCGTCGGCGTGGGCGGGCACGTCGCCGGCCGCCGTGAGGAGACCGTTGCGCTCGTGCGCCAGGCAATCGGTGACGCCGACGACGGCGCAGCTCGCGACCGGCACCCCTGCCGCCATCGCCTCCAAGATCGTGTTGGAGAAGCCCTCCGCGTAGGTCGGCGAGGCGAACACGTCGGCGTCCGCGTAGAGGCGCGGCGCGTCGTCGTAGTCGGCGTAGCCGGAGAAGCGCACGCGCTCGGGCGCGAAGCCGTGGCGCGCCGCGAGCGCCTGGGCCGAGCCGACGTCCGGCCCGATGCCCGACACGGTCGCGGCGAAGGCCACTCCCCGGGCGCGGAGCAGCACGAGCGCCTCGATGAAGTCGAGCACGCCTTTCCGGTGGTCGACGCGCCCGTGGTAGAGGAGGCGTGGAACGGCGGCCATGGCGCCGGGCGGATGACCGGGCTTGAAGCGACCGGTGTCGACGGCGCCGGGCACGAGGGTGAAGCGCGCCCGGTCCACGCCCATGCGGTTCGACACTTCGGCGGCGAAGCTTTCGCCGCCGATCAGCAGCGCTCCGGCGTGGTCGAGCACGCGGCGGAACGCTTGGAAGTGCGTTTCGCAGCACGAGCCCACCCAATGGCCGTCGCCGCCCTGGATCGACACGACGCTCGGCAGCCCGAGGTCGGCCGCCGCCAGCAGCACCGCCCAGCCGGTCGGGTAGCCGTATTGCGCGTGGAGGATGTCGAAGGGCCGGCGCCGGTGCTCGCGCTTGATGGCGTCGACCATGGTGACGATGTCGCGCTCGAAGTCGCCGCCGTCCTGTTCGCCCAAGGCTTCCAGGCCGATGACGGCGACGCCCGGCACGGGTGGCGGCGGGCCGCCGCCGTACACGGTGGCGTGGTCGCCGCCGTAGTACTGGCTGATCATCGTCACGTCGTGGCCGGCCCCGACCAGTTCGCGCAGCAGGTTGACGGCGTAGATGCTCATCCCGCTGATGGCGGGGAAGTAGCGCCGGGACAGGAAGCAGATCCTCACGCGCCGTCCTCCCGGGCGTCGCGACAGGCGCGCAGCCAGGCGATCGATCCCGGGATCGCCTTGTCCGCGCTCGGGCTCTCGCGGCTGAGTTCGACGCAGACGAGGCCGGGGAAGGCGACCGCCTCCAAAGCGTCCAGGATTGACGGCACGTCCATGTCGCCACTGCCGAACGGCAGGTGGACGTGGACGCCGCGCGCCATGTCCTCGATCGACACGGTGCCGAGTCGATCGGCGTAGCGGCGCACGGCCTGCGCCGGGTCGATGTCACCCGTGACGAGGCAGTGGCCGGTGTCGAGCGCCAGCTTGAGGCCCGGCACGGCGAGCGCGTCCCACTCGGCCACCGTCTCGATCAGCATGCCCGGCTCCGGCTCGAACGCGGCGACGACGCCGCGCGAGGCGGCGTAGGCGGCGATCGTGTGCAGGCCGTCGCGCAGCCACCCGCGCGCGGCGGCGCGGTCGACGCCGGGCTTGGGCACGCCGGCCCAGAACGAGACCGCCTCGGAGTCGAGGATCGCGGCGACGTCGATCGCGCGGCGCAGGAAGGCCAGCCGCCTCGCCCGCCCATCGGGGTCGGCGCTGACCAGCGTCGGCTCGTGCTTGGCCCGGGGATCGAGGAGGAAGCGCGCGCCGGTCTCGATGACCGAGCCGAAGCCGAGCGCCCCCAGCCGCGCGGCGAGGGCGCGCGCGTCGGCCTCCCAACGATCGGCGAACGGGTCGAGGTGGTGGTGGTCGAGGGTGAGCGCGACGCCGGCGTAGCCGGCCTCCGCCATCAAGTCGAGCGCCTCGGCGAGGCGGTGGCTGCCGCAGCCATTGGTGTTGTAGGCGTAGCGCAGGCTCATGCCGTTCGCCCCTCTGCGGCGGCGACGTGGTGGGCCTCCGGCTCGCGGTACAGCGGGTAGAGCGGCCCGACGATGTCGGTGGCGAGCGCGGTGTCGAACAGCGGCTGCCCGCCGAAGCGCTCGATGGCGTCGGGCGTCAGGCGTACCGGCTTCAAGGTGTCGGTCGGCGCGCCGAAGCGGATCAGGGGATGGCCCCGCTCGATGAGCTTGCGGGTGTTGCGCTCGCCGATGCGGCCATAGCTCATGGTCTCCACCTCCAACCCGGGGACGATCACCTTGACGACCGAAATGGGCGCGTCAGACGGCGAGTTGTCGACGTAGAGGACGTCGAGGCCGGCCGCCTCCACGCGCTCCCGCGCGATCGCGCCGGCCTCCCGCGAGTTGGCGGCCGGCGTCGAGGGCAAGTCGGCGAAGGGCTTGCGCGCGCGAACCGCGTGCACCGTGTCGGCGAGCCAGCGCCGGAGTTCGTCGGGGCCGCGCCGCGTCCAATCGCGCATCGTCTCGAACGAGCGGTTCTCGCCGCCCTTGGCGTTGCCGCCGGCTTGCGCGACGAAGCGGGCGGGATAGCCCGGGGGCGCCACGTGGTTCACCTGGGCCCCTGGACCATGCGCGAAGGCCTTGCGCGCGCGGGAGGCGGCGAACTCGGTCATCGCCTTCTCCACCGCTCGCGCCGCGTCGGGGTGGCAGGCCTCGCCGCAGCCGGTCAGCATGATCGGCACCGGCGGCTCGCGGCCGTCCGCCTCGAAACCGACGCAGTACACGTTGGCGAGCCCGAACTCGTCGGTCGCGAATTTGGGGATCGCGCGCACGCCCGCCGCCGCGAAGCGTTCGAGGATGGCGGCGATCGCCGGCGTCGGGGTGGCGGGCAGGTCGAGCGCGACGCCCTGGTCGAGCGCCTTGAACAGGAGGCCGTTGCCGTCGCGCTGGAGCAGTTCGAGCAGGCCGTGCCCGATCGCCCAATCGAGGTCCGGCCCCGCGCCCTGCCCGTTGGTGATGAGCGTGGTGAAGGGCTGATACCCCGGCGACAGCTCGCCCGGCGTCACGGCGGCGACGTCGACCGGCACCAGCACCGTGGCTCGATCGCGGCACCGCTTGGCCTCCACCCATTCGAGCGGCGTGTCGCGACCGACCGGCGACCCCGCCGGAAGCCCGAGCGTGAGGGGATCGGCGACGGCGGCGCGCCCCAGCGAGGCCGTGAGATCGGTCCAGCTGCCGCGCACGCGCTTCATCCCGGGTGCCGTCAGCACGGAGAAGATCATCTCCGCGCACTCGCCGAGGCCGCCGAGGACGGCCTGGGCGTCGGTGGTGCCGTATCCCACGCCGTAGGGCATGATGTCGGCGAGGCGCGGATCGGCGGGGAAGAGCGCCACGACCCAGACGGGCAGGCCCGTGCGATCGAGCGGGGTCAAGGGGAAGGCCACGACCTCCCCCTTGGGGAACGCGTCGAGGTAGGCCCGCGCGGCGGGGCCGAGATCTGGCGGTAACTGACTCATGGGGGACATCTTCCGCTTCGCCGGAAGCCCCGTGTCGCCGAGGCGCAAGGATGCGGCGGCATCACGCGACCGCCTCCCGCATCACCGGACCCGCCAGCTGGTTGTCGTCCACCGCGTAGACGGCGGCGAGCAGGCGCATGGCCGCGAGGTCGCGGGGGGCGTCGAAATCATGGGGGTCGCCGCGAACCGCTCGCGCGAAAGCCCTGGCCTGCGCGGTGAACGGGGAGGTGGCGGCGTCGAAGGGGAGCGGCGTCACGCGGCCGGTCGCCGCGTCCGTCACCACCACGGTGCCGCCCGGCGTCTGCCCCATCGTGTCGATCGCCACGACCTGGCCTCGCGTTCCCACGACCTCCAAGCGACGTCGCGGCAACGTTTCGGGATTGTTGTAGCTGTTGTGGATCGACACGAGCACGCCGGATCCCGTGCGCCCGACGAGCACGCCGCCGTCGTCGACGGAATAATCCTGGACGCGGCACTGCAGCAGGCCGGCGAGCGCGACCACCGGTTCGCCCAGCAGCGCGTCGACGAGGTCGAGGCCGTGGGGCGCCAAGTCCATCACCGCGCCGCCGCCGGCCTGACCGGCCTCGATGCGCCAATTCGCCCCGCCGCCCGCCGTCCACTCGCGGCCGAGCCAGCACGCGTAGACGATGCGGACGCAGGTGACCGTGCCGATCCGACCGGCGTCGAGCGCCTCGCGTATCGCGCGGTGGGCCGGGTGGCGGCGCTGGTCGAAGGCGATGCCCAGCAGCACGCCGGTGCGCCGCGCCGTCGCCACCATCGCGGCGGCGTCACCGAGCGTGGCGGCGATCGGCTTCTCGCACAGCACGGGCACGCGCGCGGCGAGGCACGCCTCGACGGCGTCCCGGTGCCCGTGGTTGGGCGTCGCGACGTAGACGGCGTCGAGCTCTTCGCCGAGCATCGCGGCCAGGTCGGCGAAGGCGCGGACGCCGCCGGCCTCGGCCAACGCCCTCACCGCGGGGTCGGGGTCGCAGATCGCCGCGACGCGGTCGCCGGCCGCCGCGATGCCGGGCGCCATGTAGTCGCGCGCGACCCAACCGTGGCCGACGATCCCCCAGCGCAGCATCACCAGCGCTCCGGCAGGTCGACGAGTTCGCGCGAACGCGCCATGGCGCCGGTCTCGGCGGCGTGGACCGCGCGGGCGGGCGCCCGCGTCCGCGCCGGGTAGGTCGCGCGGGGCGCGTACTCGTCCCGGTAGCGGTCCGAGGGCCAAGCGAGGCGACCATCGGCCGCGTAGAGCGGGTTGCGCGTGAGGGGCGCGCCCTCGCGCGGCATCGCGAGGCCGCCGGTGGGCACCCGTGCCGTCGCGCGACCTTCCACCAGCGAGAACGCCTCCACGCCGGCGAGGGCGGACCAGGACCGGTCGACCGGTGCGCGACCCTCGACCAGGGCGCGGGTCAGCTCGGCGTCGTCGTAGACGATCGCCGCCGGGAACAAGCGCGCGAGGTCGGCGGCGCTGGCGGCGGCGCCGGACGAGTGGTTGGCGACGTCGCGATTGTGGATGTGCGCCAGCGCGAGCGTGCCGCCCGGTGCCACCCCATCGCGCAGGCGCGCGGCGATGACAGGCTTGGGCTCCAGGAAGTAGAAGGCGTCGTGGCAGAAGACGAGGTCGGCGCGAACATCGAGCGGCCAGGGCGAGGCGGCGTCGAAGCACAGGAGGTCGGCGGCGTCGCCGACGACCCAGTGGCGCGCCAGCCACAGCTTGGCGAAGACGAGGTCCGCGCCGGTGCAGGCGACGCCGCGCCGCGTGAGTTCGCGGAGGTAGTGTCCGGCGCCGCAGCACAGTTCGAAGGCGGAGGCGGGCGCGGCCCAGTGCGCCTCCAGCAGGGCCAGGCCGCCGAGGTAGGTCGGATCGCTCCACCGATGGGCGAAGTAGTCGCCGACGCGGCCGAAGCCGAGATGGTCCATCGCGGCGCGGAAGGAGAGCCCGGGCGCCTCGCGCACCAGCGCGGCGAGGCGGTCGGGGTCGGCGGGGGGGCCGGTCCACCAATCGTCCTGATCGGCGAGCAGCAGCGCCAGGGCGCCGGACCCGTCCCCGGCGTCGAGCCGCGCGAGGACGTCCCCCACCAGGGCCGTCCGTCCCGTGCGGAGGTACGCGATGGCGTCCACGACCGGCCAGCGCTCGCCGGCGCCGTCGCTCAACGAGTGCGGCGTGTCCGGCGCCAGCGGGCGACCGGAGATCGGCGAACGGCGGGCTGGGTGCGGCGAAGACCCGCTCACGGCAAGCCCATCTCGGCCAGCACCCGGTCGTGGAACAGCTTGACGGGGCCGTCGTGGACCAGTTCCAACTCGTCGAGCACGGTTGCCATGGTGATGGTCGCCGGTCGCAGGTGTTGCGCGATCTGCATCACGCGATCGATCACGTCGGCGGCGTGGAAGGCACGACCTTCGGGGCTCCCATCATCGATCAGCACGCGGCGCGCGGCGGTGACGACGCCGCGCAACGGCTCGTCGAGCTGCGCCAGAGCCATGTCCGTGGCGCGCGCCATGACCGGAGCGAGCTGGTCGCCGAGCAACATCTCGCCGGTGAAGCCGCTATCGGGCATGGCGGCGTTGTGGAGGTGGTGGGCGAGGCCGGCGAGGAACACGGTCGTCGGGGCGGCACCGTAGCTCGGGCTGAGCAGCACGCCGAGGACCGCGACAGCCCAGCTATGCTCGGCGTGGTTCTCCGGCGGTTCGAGGACGATGCGCGGCTTGCCCGGACAGGTGGCGCCGGCGCGAGGTTGCTCGGCCAAGGCCTGGACGAAAGCCGGCTGGGCTTGGATTAAAGCCGGCTGCGCCCTGTCCGGCATGGCCCCTTCCAATCCCCGGCGAAGTCGTCTGGCGAGCGTCGGGTCGAGGCCCTCGCTGACGGCGTCGAACGCGCGGCCGAGCACCCTGAACACCTCCGCGTCGTCGAGGGCGAGCGCGCCGAGCGTCCCACGATCGAGGTCGCCGAGCCGGGTCGCGGCCAGCGCGGCGGCGACCACCCGGTTCATCGTCGCGTCAGGCGCGACGCCAGCCGTCAACGCCGCCCAAGCGGCGCGGAAACCCCGCGTCGCGATCGACCCCTCGCGACCGGCCGAGCGGATCCGCTTGAGGTCGCCGATCTCCTGGAACAGGTCGCGGAGCTGGGCCGGCGCGCGCCCCATCCCCACCGTCAAGCGGCGGAGTCCGTCCGGTCGTCGCCGGCCATCCAGTCGAGGAGCTGCGTTTCCTGCGTGTGGAAGGCGTGCTCGGGCTCGCGTCCGTTGGCCATCATCGGCGCCTTGAAGAACACGCCCATCTGCTCCTGCACGCCGCCCTGCCCGCGCCGGTCGGCCAAGCCCAGGCAGCGCGCGATCTCGATGGCGAGCGGCGCGGCGAGGATCGAGTCCTTGCACAGGAAGTTCACCTTGATCTGCATCCGCTGGCCCATGAAGCCGGTGATGTCGATGTTGTCCCAGGCCTCCTTGTCGTCGCCGCGCGGCCGGTAATAGCGGATGTCGATGATGTGGTCCTCGACGGGGTAGCCGAGCATCTGGTCGAGCACGCGCTTCTTGGTGCCGAGCTTGGATTTCAGCGAGTTGGGATCGTCGAGCGCCAGCCCGTCGCGGTTGCCGAGGATGTTGGTCGAGAACCAGCCGTCGACGTGCAGCGAGCGGCTGCGCAGCGCCGGCGCGATCACCGTCTTCATGAAGGTCTGGCCGGTCTTGCCGTCCTTGCCGGCGACCGCGACGTTGCGCTCGCGGGCGAGCTGGATCAACGGCTTGACGTCGGCGGCGAGGGACGGCGTGAAGTTCGCGTAAGGGCTGCCGGCCTTGATGGCGGCGTAGGCGTAGAGCATCGCCGGGCCGATCGCCTCGTCGGACTCGTCGAGGCCTTTCTCGAAGGCTTGCAAGCTTTGCAGCGCCGGGGCGTCGAGGTCGGGGTAGCGCTCCGTCGAGGCGAGGTTCACCATCACCACGCGATCGACGCCGCTCTCGCGCCTGAAGCGGACGAGGTCGTCGGCGATGCGCTGCACCGCCTCGCGGTGGCCGCCGGCGTTGAATTTGTTCTCGCCGTCAACGTTCTTGCAGAAGCGGGACGACCCGACCGCCGGCATCGGGCGGATGCCCCGCAGGCCCTTGCCGCCGGTTTCGAGCGCATCACGGTCGAGCACGCCGTGCTTCTCGGCCGCCGTGGCGAGGTCGTCGCCGTTGACGTCCCACCCCGTGAAGACGAGGTCGCGATAATCGGCGAGACCGGGAACGCTCAACTCGGCCAGGGGCAAGCCCGTGCGGTCGTTCCTGCCGGTCTTGATCATCTCGATGCCGGCGATCGCCGTGGTGGCGACGGCGCCACCGACGCCGACCAAGGCCACGCCGATGCGCTCGCGCCGCGCAGACGACGGGCTCGAGACCGGGTCTGCCTGCGAATCCATGATCATAATCCCCACCTTCGCCCGGCACGCGCGGGCGACCGGAATGGTTGCCTCTTCGCGATTGCCCATGGACGGTCGTTCCGCGCGTCGTGCCGGCGGACTCTTCAAATATCGGACGCGCGGTCTACCATCGCGACTTCGACCTGCCCCTGCGACAAATAGGCGGTCGGATCCTTTGCTGGCAATAGCGCGTCCCACTTCGATCGTTTGATGTGAACGCGGGGTGACGCGCCGATGAAGCCACGACGCCGTCCCCCCGTCTTGGACGCGGGAACCTTCGGTTTTGGACGCGGGGACCTTCGGCATCGCGGGATACCGTCCCGATACGTCGCGGACGTCGTCCCGCGCCGATGATCCCGATCCCTGCGGAAGCCCGGGACTCAGACGGTCCCTTTGTTGGTCGTCGGGATCGCCGCGAGGACCTGCTTATCCAGGTCGAGGTGCTGCTCGACGAGTTCCGGCGGGATGGCGGCGAGCCAATTGTTCAAGGAAATGTCCCCGTACTTGGGCGACCTGAACATTTCCAGGTAGATGAGATCCTCCGACCCGGTGTTCTCGATGTAGTGGGGCATCGTCACCGGTGCGTAGCCAACGTCGCCAGCGGCGAAGTTGATGGTGCGCGCGTCCGAATGGTTGAGGAACAGCGTCATGCGGCCATGGCCGGCCACGTAGTACTGCCACTCGTCGCCATCGACGTGCCAGTGCAGCTCGCGCATGGCACCTGGCTTCACAACGACGTAGGCCATGGCGATGTTGCGCGACACCTTGAAGTTGCCGGAGTCGACGACCCGTATGCTGCCGGACGCGTCCTCCTTCTGCGGCTTCATGTCCAGCATCGCGAAATCGAAGGTCAGGCTGGAGGTTTTGCCGCCCTTGTCGACGCTCGCCGCATCGGTCGCGAGTGCCGGCGGGACCGGCGCCTGGAAGATGTAGCGACCGTCGGGCGGGAGCGCATCGAAGGGCGTCAGGGATTGTTCGCCCGTCTTGAAATTCTTGGCGACGACCTCGCGCGGGGTGTGGATCAGCCAGTCGGTGAGGAGCGTGGTGCCCTCCTCCGAGAAAGAGCCCTTGTCGAAGACCAGCAGGAACTCGCAGCCCTCCGGGCCGAGGCCCTGGATGGAATGGGGGAGACCCTGCGGGAAGTACCAAAGGTCACCCGCCTTCACATCCTTCACGTAGGGTCGACCATCGTAGTCGATGCTGGTCAGGCGGGCGCTGCCGGTCAGCATCAGCGACCACTCGTCCGCCTCGTGCCAATGCAGCTCGCGGACGCCGCCGGCGTTCAGCTTCATGTTAACCGCCGCGATCTCCTTGGAGATCGGGAAGTCCGTGACGTTGACCTGGCGCGCCCATCCACCGTCCTGAACGCGGCGATGCGCTTGCGCGAAGCTTTGCCAGAACTGCTGGACGGTGCCGTGATCGGTCGCCGGCGCGTTGACCCCGCTGGGATCGATCGCCTCCAAGGCCGCGTTCTTCGGTCCGGGATCGGTCGCGCTGCCGTCGGACTGGCCGGCCTTGGTCGCCTTGTAGGATTGCGCGTGAGCCGCGCCCGAGGCGAGGGCGGCGGACAGGGCCGCGCCCGCGCCGATGAGGCGACGGCGCGAAACACCATCGAAGGTCGCGTCCACCTCCGCGTCCGGCGCTGCGTCGCCGGGGACGTATGGTGCGGACTCTTTGTTCGTCGTCATGTCGCGATCCCTGTGTTACCTACGTCGGCATCGCTTATCGCGGCGGAAGGTTGCCGAGGGACGCGGCTCGCGGGTCATGAGGCCGGCGGTTCCGGCCGTGCCCTGCCGGCCGTCGGTGATCGGTCAGCGGACCCCCACGGGTTCTTTATGCCGCGTCGCCGGCTCC
>CAXSDP010000004.1:26300-35551 GCA_964235705.1 uncultured Beijerinckiaceae bacterium
GTCGGTGATCGGTCAGCGGACCCCCACGGGTTCTTTATGCCGCGTCGCCGGCTCCGGCATTGAAAACCAACGGCCGCGTGGCGCAAGAACCGCCCTTCGACCCGGCCGACGACGATCGCCCGCCGGGCGCGGGGTGTCCAATGCTCGACGTCATCTTCATCGTGTCCGGCATCGCCTTCTTCATCCTCGCCTCGGCCTACGCCGAGGGTTGCGACCGGCTCTAAGGAGTCCCATGACCTTCGATTACGTGCTCGCGGCGATCGTGACCGCCGGCCTCCTCGTCTACCTCACCTACGCGCTCGTCCGCGCCGAGCGCTTCTAGGATCACCGCCAGCTTCCAGGATCACCGCAATGGGATCACCGCAATGACCTTCACGGGCTGGGCCCAGATCGTCGTCTTCTGCTTCCTCATCGTGCTTCTGACGAAGCCGTTGGGCGGCTACATGACGCTCGTCTTCACCGGTGAGCGCAACGCGCTGTCGCCCGTGCTCCGGCCGATCGAGCGGGTCTTCTACCGCGTCGCCGGCATCGACGCGGCGCAGGAGCAGCATTGGCTGTCCTACACGCTCTCCGTCATGCTGTTCCACATCGGCGGCTTCGTGATCCTGTACGCGCTGCTACGCCTGCAGGGCGTGCTGCCCTTCAACCCGGCCGGCCAGGGCGCGGTGGAACAGGGCCTCGCCTTCAACACGGCGGTGAGCTTCATCACCAACACGAACTGGCAGAACTACGGCGGCGAGTCGACGCTGTCCTACCTGACGCAGATGCTGGGTCTGACCCACCAGAACTTCCTGTCCGCCGCGACCGGCATCGCCATCGCGGTCGCGGTCATCCGGGGTTTCTCGCGTGCCTCCGCCCGCAGCGTCGGCAGCTTCTGGGTCGACGTCACGCGCTGCACGCTCTACGTGCTGCTGCCGATCTGCGTCGTCTACGCGCTGTTCCTGGTGTGGCAGGGCGTGCCCCAGACGCTCGGACCCTACGTCGCCGCGACGACGCTGGAAGGCGCGAAGCAGACGATCGCCGTCGGTCCGGTGGCGAGCCAGGTCGCCATCAAGATGTTCGGCACCAACGGCGGCGGGTTCTTCAACGCCAACAGCGCCCATCCCTTCGAGAACCCGACGGCGCTGTCGAACTTCGTCGAGATGCTCTCGATCTTCGCCATCGGCGCGGCGCTCACCAACGTCTTCGGCCGCATGGTCGGCAACCAGCGCCAGGGCTGGGCCATCTTCGCCGCCATGGGGCTGCTGTTCCTCGCCGGCGTCGTGGTCGTGTACCCGGCGGAAGCCGGCGGCAACCCGCTCATCCACGCGCTCGGGGTGGCCGGCGCGAACTGGGAGGGCAAGGAGCTGCGCTTCGGCATCGCCGGCGCCTCGCTCTTCGCGACGATCACCACCGACACGTCGTGCGGCGCCATCAACGCCCTGCACGACAGCTTCACCGCGATCGGCGGCATGATCCCGCTGATCAACATGCAGCTCGGCGAGGTGATCTTCGGCGGCGTCGGCTCCGGCCTCTACGGCATGATCGTCTTCGTCATCATCGCCATCTTCGTCGCGGGGCTGATGGTCGGGCGCACGCCCGAGTACCTCGGCAAGAAGATCGAGGCCAAGGAGGTCAAGATGGCGATGCTCGCCATCCTCTGCCTGCCGCTGGTGATGCTGGGCGGCACCGCCGTCGCGCTGGGCGTTCCGTCGGCCGTGGCGGCCATGAACAACCCGGGGCCGCACGGCTTCTCGGAGGTGCTCTACGCCTTCACGTCGGCCGCCGCCAACAACGGCTCCGCCTTCGCCGGCCTGTCGGGCAACACCACCTTCTACAACGTCATGCTCGCGATCGGCATGCTGGTCGGGCGCTTCTTCGTGATCGTGCCGGCGCTCGCCATCGCCGGCTCGCTCGCCGCCAAGAAGACGGTGCCGGCCTCCGTCGGCACGTTCCCGACGACCGGCCCGCTGTTCGTCGGCCTGCTGATCGGCGTGATCCTCATCGTCGGCGGCCTGACCTTCTTCCCCGCGCTGGCGCTCGGGCCGATCGTCGAGCACCTCGCCGGGGCGGCGGGTCAGACCTTCTGAAACCGTTACCCCGCCGAGACCGATACCCCGCGGGCGCCGACCAGCCGGCGGCCGCCATCCTAGAACCGATATCCCGCGGAGGCCGCGCGGCGGCTCGACCCCCCAGGCGTGACCCCAGTTGGGCATGACCCCAGTTAGGCGTGAAAATGGCTCGATCGTCATCCTCCATCCTCAATCCCGAGCTGCTGATCCCCGCCATCGGGGGCGCCTTCCGTAAGCTCGACCCGCGCGACCTCGCCAAGAACCCCGTCATGTTCGTGGTCGAGGTGGTGGCGGCGCTCGTCACGGTCCTGTTCGTGCGCGACCTCGTGATCGGCGCGCCGAACCTCGGCTTCTCAGGCCAGATCATCCTGTGGCTCTGGTTCACGGTGTTGTTCGCCAACTTCGCGGAAGCGGTGGCGGAGGGGCGCGGCAAGGCGCAGGCCGACAGCCTGCGTCGGACCCGCACCGAGACGCAGGCCAAGCTCCTGAAAGGCCGCGACCGCGCCGACTACGCCATGGTGCCCGGCAACGAGCTCAGGGTGGACGACGTGGTGCTGGTGGAAGCCGGCGACATCATCCCCTCCGACGGCGAGGTGATCGAGGGCATCGCGTCGGTCAACGAGGCGGCCATCACGGGTGAGTCCGCCCCCGTGATCCGCGAGTCGGGCGGCGACCGCTCGGCGGTGACCGGCGGAACGCAGGTCCTGTCGGACTGGATCCGCGTGCGGATCACCGCGGCGGCCGGCTCGACCTTCATCGACCGCATGATCGCGCTGGTCGAGGGCGCCTCGCGCCAGAAGACGCCCAACGAGATCGCCCTCAACATCCTGCTCGCCGGCCTCACCATCATCTTCGTCTTCGCCACCGCGACGATCCCCGCCTTCGTCGCCTACGCCGGCGGCCACATCTCCATCGTCGTCATCGTCGCCCTGTTCGTCACCCTGATCCCGACCACCATCGGCGCGCTGCTGTCGGCGATCGGCATCGCCGGCATGGACCGCCTGGTCCGCTTCAACGTGCTGGCCATGTCCGGCCGCGCGGTGGAGGCGGCCGGCGACGTCGACACGCTGCTGCTGGACAAGACCGGCACCATCACGCTGGGCAACCGCCAGGCCACCGCCTTCCGCCCCGTGACCGGGATCGACGAGCACGACCTGGCGGACGCCGCCCAGCTCGCCTCGCTCGCCGACGAGACGCCGGAAGGACGCTCCATCGTGGTGCTGGCCAAGGAGAAATACGGCATCCGCGAGCGGGACATGGCCTCCCTCAACGTGACCTTCGTGCCCTTCACCGCGCAGTCGCGCATGAGCGGCGTCGAGGGTGACGGCATCACCATCCGCAAGGGCGCGGTCGACTCGGTCCTCGCGCTCGTCGACGGCGTGCCGGGGATGGGCGCACCCAGTGGCGGGGCCCGGACGGACGTGATGGTGGCCTCCAAGACGAGCCCCGCCGTCACCCGCGAGATCCAGGCCATCTCCGAGGACATCGCGAAGAGCGGCGGCACCCCCCTCGCCGTGGCCCGCGACGGGCGCCTGCTCGGCGTCATCCACCTGAAGGACATCGTCAAGGGCGGCATCCGCGAGCGCTTCGTCGAGCTGCGCCGGATGGGCATCCGCACGGTGATGATCACCGGCGACAACCCGATGACCGCCGCCGCCATCGCGGCGGAGGCCGGCGTCGACGACTTCCTCGCGCAGGCGACGCCCGAGGACAAGCTGAAGCTGATCCGCGACGAGCAGGCCAAGGGCAAGCTCGTCGCCATGTGCGGCGACGGCACCAACGACGCGCCCGCCCTCGCCCAGGCCGACGTCGGCGTCGCCATGAACACCGGCACTGTCGCCGCGCGCGAGGCCGGCAACATGATCGACCTCGACAGCGACCCGACCAAGCTCATCGAGATCGTCGAGATCGGCAAGCAGCTGCTGATGACGCGCGGTGCGCTCACCACCTTCTCCATCGCCAACGACGTCGCCAAATACTTCGCGATCATTCCGGCCATGTTCCTCGCCTTCTATCCCCAGCTCCAGGCCCTCAACGTGATGCGGCTGCATTCGCCGGAGAGCGCGATCCTGTCCGCCATCATCTTCAACGCCTTGATCATCGTGGCGCTGATCCCGCTCGCCCTGCGCGGCGTCGAGTACCGCGCGATCGGCGCCGCCGCGTTGCTGCGCCGCAACCTGCTGGTCTACGGCCTGGGCGGGATCGTGCTGCCCTTCATCGGCATCAAGCTCGTCGACGTCATCATCTCCGCCCTGCACCTCGTTTGAGCGAAAGTTCCTGGAACCCGCGCCATGCTGAAGCAACTTCGCCCCGCGCTCGTCATCGTCACGTTGCTGACGCTGCTGACCGGCCTCGTCTACCCCTTCGCGATCACCGGCATCGCCGCCGTGGTGTTCCCGCGCCAGGCCGGGGGTAGCTTGATTGCCGTGAACGGCGCGGTGGTCGGCTCGTCGCTGATCGCCCAGGGCTTCGCGCAGGACAAATACTTCCATCCCCGTCCCTCCGCGACGGTCGTGACCGACCCCAAGGACCCGACCAAGACGGTGCCCCAGGCCTACGCCGCCGACAGCTCGGGCGGCTCCAACCTCGGGCCGACCAACAAGGTCTTGATCGACCGCATCAAGGCGGATGCCGACAAGCTGCGCGCGGAGAACCCCGGCGTCCCCGTCCCGGCCGACCTCGTCACCACCTCCGCCTCGGGCCTCGATCCCGACATTTCGCCCGCGGCGGCGGAGTTCCAGGTCCCGCGCGTCGCCAAGGCGCGCGGCATCAGCGCCGACAAGCTGCGGGAGCTGGTGGCGAGCCACACCGCCGGGCCGACGCTCGGCCTGTTCGGGGACGCGCGCGTCAACGTCCTGGAATTGAACCTCGCCCTGGACGCCCTGCCCAAGGCGTGACGGGCCTCGGCTTTCGACCCCAGGGAACGGGCGCTCGCGTCGTGTCGATCGCCGGCTTAGGGTGACGAACTGGGTTGGGGCCGGCGGATCTCGATCGATGGCATCGCGGTGCGCCGGGGACGCCGTCTGGACGGGTACAGCGACGCATGACCGAGATCGTTTCAGCCGAGGCCAACCGCGTGACCGCCCCGCACGCGGGCGTCAGGCGCGTCGGTCGGCTGAAGATCTTCCTCGGCGCCGCGCCGGGCGTCGGCAAGACCTACGAGATGCTGACCGCCGCCCGGGCCAAGCGGCGCGACGGCATCGACGTCGTGGTCGGCTTGGTGGAAACCCACGGCCGCGTCGAGACGCAGGCCCTCGTGGAAGGGTTGGAGGTGCTGCCCCGGCGGAGCGTCGACTACAAGGGTCGCGCCTTGGAGGAGATGGACCTCGACGCCATCCTCGCCCGATGCCCCGCCCTCGTCCTGGTCGACGAGCTCGCGCACACCAACGCCCCCGATAGCCGCCACCCCAAGCGCTACCTCGACGTGGAGGAGATCCTCGCCGCCGGCGTCGACGTCTACACCACCCTCAACATCCAGCACGTCGAGAGCCTCAACAACGTCGTCGCGCAGATCACCCGCGTCCGCGTCCGCGAAACCGTGCCGGACTCGATCCTCGACCGCACGGACGACATCGAGGCGATCGACATCGCCCCCGAAGACCTCATACAGCGCTTGGAGGAGGGTAAGGTCTACGTGCCCCGCCAGGCGGAGCGGGCGCTGCGCAACTTCTTCTCGCCCGGCAACCTCACCGCTTTGCGCGAGCTGACGCTGCGCCGGACCGCGCAACGCGTCGACGAGCAACTGCTGCGGCACATGAAGACCCACGCCATATCCGGGCCGTGGGCGGCGGGCGAGCGCATCCTGGTCTGCGTCAGCGAGGACCCGCGCTCGGCCGCGCTGGTGCGCTACGCCAAGCGCGCCGCCGACCGGACGCGCGGCGTCTGGTACGCCCTGACGATCGAGACCGGCCACAGCCTCCAGCTCACCGAGGCGCAACGCGACGCCATCGCCGAAACGATGCGCCTCGCCGAACGCCTCGGGGCCGAGCCGGTCACGATCCCCAGCGGTGGCCGGCGCACCGGCGACGACATCATCGATTACGCCCGCGCCAACAACATCACGCAGATCATCGTCGGCAAGACCAAGCGTTCCCGCTGGTTCGAGCTTCTCAACGGCTCGCTCGTCCACGACCTCGTGAGCCGGGCCGGGAACATCGGCGTCCACATCATCGCCGGGGACGACAGCGAGCGCCCGCCTGCCAGTCCGGTGGCGACCCAACGCGGGCCGATCGCGCTGCCCCCCTACGGCGCGGCGCTCGCCGCCATCGCCGGCGCGCTCGGCGCCGCCGAGGTGCTGCAGCCGGTGTTCGGGACGAAGAACGTCGACCTCGTCTTCCTCACCGCCATCGTCGGCGTCGCCGTCACGCTCGGCCTCTACCCGTCCCTGCTCGCCGTCATCGCGGCGATGCTGTGCTACAACTTCTTCTTCCTGCCCCCGCTCTACACCTTCACCATCGCCGAACCGGCCAACGTCGCCGCCCTGTTCTTCTTCACGGTGGTGGCGGTGCTCGTGTCCAACCTCGCCGCGCGCACGCGCGGCCAGGCCAAGGTGGCGCAGGCGAGGGCGCGCACGACCAACGCGCTCTACAGCTTCTCGCGCAAGCTCGCCGCCTGCCTCAACGTCGACGACGTGCTCTGGGCGACCGCCTACCAGATGGCCTCCATGCTCCAGGTCCGCGTCGTCCTCCTGCTGCCGGAGCATGGCACCCTGGTCCTCAAGGCCGGCTACCCACCCGAGGACGAACTCGACGGCGCCGACCTCGCCGCCGCGCAATGGGCCTGGACCAACAACAGGCCGGCCGGGCGCGGTGCCGACACCCTGCCCGGCGGCAACCGCCTGTTCTCGCCGATGCGGACCGGGCGCGGGCCGATCGGGGTCGTCGGGCTCGACTCCGACAAGCCGGGCGCGCTGCTGACCCCCGAGCAGCGTCGCCTGCTGGACGCCCTGGTCGACCAGGGGGCCCTGGCCATCGAACGGGTGAAGCTGGCGGAGGACCTCGACCGGGCCAAGCTCGTCGCCGAGACGGACCGGCTGCGATCCTCGCTGCTCACCTCCATCTCGCACGATCTGCGGACGCCGCTCGCCTCGATCCTCGGCGCCGCCTCGACGATGCGCGACCTCGCGCCGGCGCTCGACGAGGGCGGCAAGCGTGGCCTGCTCGTGACGATCATCGAGGAATCGGAGCGGCTCAACCGCTTCATCGCCAACCTGCTCGACATGACCAAGCTCGAGTCCGGCGCGGTCATGCCCAACGCCGCCCTCGTCGACCTGGGCGATCTGGTCGGGGCGGCGCTGCGCCGGGCGGCGACGATCCTCGCGTCCCACATGGTCGACCTGCGCCTGGCCGAGGACCTGCCGCTCCTGCGGCTCGACGCCGTGCTGTTCGATCAGGTGCTCTTCAACCTGCTCGACAACGCCGCGAAATACGCCCCGCCCGGAACGACGATCGCCATCCAAACGTGGCGCGACGCGCGATCGGTGTGCCTGCGGATCCTCGACGAGGGGGACGGCGTGCCGCCCGCCGACGTCGAGCGGATCTTCGAGAAGTTCTATCGTGCCCGCAAGGGCGACAGCGTGCGGGCCGGGACCGGCCTCGGCCTCGCCATCTCGCGCGGTTTCGTCGAGGCGATGGGCGGCACGGTGGAGGCGGGCAACCGCGCCGACCGCTCGGGCGCGGTGTTCACCGTGCGGCTGCCCGTCCCACCCGCCGGGGAAGCGCTGGACACGGCGGCATGACGTTCCGCGTCAGTCGCAGGCCATGAGACAGGCCATGAGGAAGCCCACATGAGCGACCCGACATGAGTGGATCCGCCGTCCGCATCCTCGTCGTCGACGACGAGCCGCCGATCCGCAGGCTGCTGCGGACCGGCTTGGCGACCCAGGACTACGATGTCATCGACGCCGGGACCGGGCAGGCGGCGCTGGCCGCCCTCGCCGACAAGCCGGATCTGATGATCCTCGACCTCGGCTTGCCGGACATGCAGGGCCTGGACGTCCTCCGCATCCTGCGGGAGGGCGGCAGCGCGCTGCCGGTCGTCGTGCTGTCCTCCCGCGAGGACGAGGGCGCCAAGGTGAAGGCCTTCGACCTCGGCGCCGACGATTACGTGACGAAGCCGTTCGGCATGAACGAACTCCTCGCGCGGGTGCGGGTCGCCCTACGCCACCGTCTGCAGAGCCAGGGGGAGCGGCCGATCTTCACCGTCGACGGGTTGAGCGTCGACCTCGTCCGCCGCATCGTCAAGGTGGACGGCGTCGACGCCAAGCTCTCGCCCAAGGAGTACGAGCTGCTGCGCCTGCTCGTGCAGCACGCCGGCAAGGTGCTCACCCACGCCTTCCTCCTCAAGGAGGTTTGGAGCCCCACCACCGACCCGCAGTACCTGCGCGTCTACGTGCGGCAGCTGCGCCAGAAGATCGAGAAGACGCCGGAACGCCCGTTCTACATCGTCACCGAGACCGGCGTCGGCTATCGCCTGCGCGCCCCGGATTGACCGACCGAGCCCCCCGGGACCGGCGGGCGCGGTGAGCGAGGATGTCCGCCTCGCGCGAGCGCGCGGCTTTTATGACGCAGGCCTTTGTAAGCCGACGCGCCTTCGCGTAATTCGATGGGAGCCTCCCCTCGCCAGCCGTGAACCATCGTCATGAAGTCCCCCCCATGGATCTGACCGACGTCCTCCGCCACGCGCACGTGAGCGTCGATGGGCGCTTCGCCGACAAGGGGGCTTGCCTCGCCGGCCTGGCGCAGCGCGCCGCCGGCCACCTCGCCGCCCGCCACCCCGCCGCCCGCCACCCCGCCTTGGCGTCCTCGGACATCCTCGATGCCTTGACGCACCGGGAGTCGCTCGGCTCGACCGGGCTCGGTCGCGGCATCGCCCTGCCCCACGCCCGCCTCGCGGGGGTCGTCGACCCTTACGTCGCGCTCGCGCGGTTGCGGGACGCGATCCCCTTCGACGCGGTCGACGACAAGCCCGTCGACATCGTGTGCCTCGTCCTGCTGCCCGACGCCAAAGGGGGTGGTCAGTCGCCGGGTGGCCAATCGCCCGCCGGCCAGTTGAACGTGCTCGCCGGCATCGCGCGACGTCTCCGCGATCCCGCCACCCTCGCGGCGATACGCGGCGGCGGCGCGCAGGCGATCCGGGACGTGCTGGTGAGGAGCTGCGCGCCGGCGGGGTCAAGCAGCGGCCAGGCAAAGTAGCGGCCAG
>CAXSDP010000004.1:35651-53248 GCA_964235705.1 uncultured Beijerinckiaceae bacterium
GTGAGGAGCTGCGCGCCGGCGGGGTCAAGCAGCGGCCAGGCAAAGTAGCGGCCAGGCGAAGTAGTGGCCAGGTGAAGTAGTGGCCAGGCGAAGTAGTGGCCAGCCCAATTGGCGGCCAGGTGGCAGCCAGGGTGCGCCGCCAACGCGCCGACCATCGATCGCGCGTCAGAAACCGATGATCAGATCGCCGCCGAACGTGAACTGGCTGCGGCTGCCCTGCGTGCCGCCGAGGTAGGCGGTGCTGTTGTAGGCGCGGCCGCCGGCGAGGACTTGGTCGAAGCGGATCTCGGGGCGTAGCAGGACGAGCGTGAGCGGCTTGGGCACGTCCGGCTTGATGGCGAGGCCCAGCGTCAGCGCGCCGAAGGTGGTGCCCTGCGTGCCGTTGGGCGCGACGAGCGACGGGGGGAAGACCGTGCCGCCCTTATCGGCGTCGACGATGCCGGAATTGCTCTGCGGGGTGACCACGAAGAAGTTCTGCGAGTCGCGCATGACCTCGCCGCGCACGTTCAACGTGTAAATCTTGTCGAACGTGTAGCCGAAATATTGCACGATGCTCAGCGACGTCGCGGGACCGTTGCCGAAACCGTATTCGTCACGCTGGTAGTTGAGTTCCGTCAGCGTCGTCATGGCGTCGTTGATCTTGTAATTGAAGTCGACGTCGTTGAGGTAGCGCAGGTCCTTGTTGGCCCCCCTCGGGTCGGAGATGAAGTTCTGCTCCGGCCCGATGTGCGACAGGGCCTGGATCGTCAGCTTGTTGTCGAGGAGGTTGTTGAGCCCGAAGCCCACGAAACCGGCGATCTGGCCGTTGGGATCGCCGTCGGGGTAGCCGATGGTGGCCTGGTTGCCGGTGTCGATGCCGAGGAACACGTCCAACGTCGCGTTGACGTGCGTCGTGGTGAAGATGCCGGTGTGGTTGAACGTCGTGGCGTAGTTGTACGTGTAGCTGTGCGAGTAGAACGTGTTGAGGGACGGGTCGAGCGTCTCGAAGCCTTGCGGCGAGGTGAAGAGGCCCGCCTTCACGTCCACGCCGTTCGCGGTGAAGATGGGCAGGTGGGCGGCGACGAAGGCCTGGACGACGTTCAACTGGTTGCGATCGTTGCCCATGAACGTGTCGCCGATGCCGAGGTAATGGTTGTAGCGCGTGTCGGAACCGTAGAGCCCCTGGAGGGTGAAGCCGAAGGCGGTGCCGGTCGCCTTGGGATCGACCGGCTTGGTGATCGTCAGCAGGATCTGGTTGAGCTGCACCTGACCGGCGTGATCGGTGTACCATTGGCCGAAATTGTAACCTTCCCCGTTGAAGCCCTGCGACGGGTTGAGCGCGTTGCCCAGGATGCCGACCTCGCCCTGGGCGTGGAACTCGACGCCCTTGAAGAGGTCGAGGACACCGGAGGTCGGGGCGATCGGCGCCATCGCCGGGGCGAGGTCGGCGGCGCGCGCGATCCCGAGGGACCACAACATGATCGCTGCCGAGCACAATGGGACGTAGCTCAGTCGAGACCCGAACAACACGGATGATCCCTCGTCCCCAAAGATCCACCAAAGCGCAAGTGGTGGGGGGATCCTAGGTGTGACATCCTCAAAACCCGGACAGTTGCAGCGATCACACAAAAGGGATCGTCGCTCGCCCGAACGGAAAACGTCATTTGTTCGCCGACACTTGGTCGAGCGCCCTCGACCGATGTCACCGCTCGCCGGCGTCCGGGCGGGTTGCGACACGTCGGGGCGCTTGTTAGCCTTCGCTTGGCGGCGGCAGGTCGGTCATCGGCGGATCGCTCGCGCCTCTCGGAGCGCGAGGGCTTCCTTTGATGGATGATGCCGCGCCGGCGGGTCCCGCCGCCCGCCCGAGACCCGAGCCGGAACGCCCGACGCTGCGTTTCCTCGTCCGCGGTCCAGTGGACGGCGGCACGTCGACCCTCATCGGGCGCCTCGTCCACGGGTGCGGGGCGGGGCGGGATGAGCGACCGGCGGCGCCGCGCGACGGCGCCCACCACGCCTTTCGGACGCCGGCCCGCTCCTTCGTCGCCATCGACGTGCCCGGCCACGAGCGGTCCGCTCGCGACATGGCGACCGGCGCCTTCGACGCCGACCTCGCGGTGCTGCTCGTCGACGCGCGCGAAGGGATGTTGGACCAGACGCGCCGCCACGCCACGATCGCTTCCCTGTTCGGCATCCGGCACGTCGTGCTGGCGGTGAACAGGATCGACCTGGTCGGCCACGACCAGCGGGTCTTCGAGGCCGTCGCGACCGCGTTCCGCGGCTTCGCGCTCACGCTCGATTTCCACGAGGTCGCGGCCATCCCGGTGTCCGCCCGCTTCGGCGACAACGTCGCCGCGCGGAGCGGCCGCACGCCCTGGTACGCGGGGCCATGCCTCGTGGAACACCTCGAAGGCGTCGAGGTCGACCGGGCCGAGCGGCCCTTCCGCATGCCGGTGCGATGGATCCACCACCCCGACGGTAAGTCCCGCGGCATCGCCGGCACGATCGCGTCGGGCCGCATCGCGAAAGGTGACGCGATCGTCGTCGCCGAGACCGGCCGGACCGCCACGATCGCGCGCGTGCTCACGCCCGACGGCGACGTCGGCGAGGCGGCCGCCGGCGACGCGGTCACCCTGACGCTGAGCGAGCCCATCGACGTCGCGCGGGGCGACGTGCTGGCCCGGCCCGACTCCCGGCCAGCCGTCGCCGACAGCCTCGGCGCCCGGCTCTTCTGGATGGGCGAAGAACCCCCGCGACCGGCCCACGGCTACCTGCTCAAAATCGGCACCCGCACCGTGCCGGCGACGATCGCCTCGCTGGAGCACCACGTCGCCACCGGCGTCGCCGCGTCGGCCACGACCCTGGGCTTGAACGATCCTGGCCTGGGCTTGAACGACATCGGCCTGGCCACGATCGCCACGGCCGTGCCGGTCGCCTTCGATCCCTACGCCGCCGATCGAACGACCGGCGGCCTGGTCCTGATCGACAGGGTCAGCGACGAGACGGTGGCGGCCGGGATGGTGGTGCGGGGCTTGCGCGCGGCGACCAACGTGTTCCGGCAGGATTTCTCGGTGACGCGCACCGAGCGCGCCCGCCTCAAGGGGCACCGCCCCGGCGTGGTGTGGCTGACGGGGCTGCCGAGCGCCGGCAAGTCGACGATCGCCAACGGCGTCGAAGCGCGCCTCAACCGCGCCGGCGTGCACACGGCGATCCTCGACGGCGACAACCTCCGCCACGGGCTGACCAAGGACCTCGGCTTCACCCCCGCCGACCGCACGGAGAACATCCGCCGGGTGGCCGAGGTCGCCCGCCTAATGACCGACGCTGGGCTGGTCGTGCTCTGCTCGTTCATCTCGCCGCTGCGCGCCGAGCGGGCGCTGGCGCGCGCCACGATACCCAACGGCGAGTTCATGGAGGTCTTCGTCGACACGCCGCTGGCCACCTGCGTGGCGCGCGACCCCAAGGGCCTGTACCGCCGCGCGCTCGCCGGCGCGATCAAGGACTTCACCGGCGTCCACCAGCCTTACGAGACGCCGGTCGAGCCGGACGTCGTGGTCGGGCGCGACGGCGAAACGATCGAGCACGCGGTCGCGGCCGTGATGAAGGCACTGGAAGCGCGCGGCGTCCTCAAGCCGCCCGCTTCGCCCCGGCCTCCTCGCGGAGCAGGGTGAGGACGCGCCGCTTAGCCTCGTTGAAGGCGGGGCTGGTGACGTCGCGCGGGCGGGGCATGTCGACGTCGAAAGCATCGCGGACGCGTCCGGGCCGCTTGCTCATGACGACGACGTGACTACCAAGCACCAGCGCCTCGTCCACGCTGTGGGTGACGAAGACGATCGTGCACTTGATGCGCCGCCAGATCTCGACGAGCTCCTCCTGCATTTCCCCCTTGGTCTGCGCGTCGAGCGCCGCGAACGGCTCGTCCATCAGGATGACCTGCGGGTCCATGACCAGCGCGCGGGCGATGCCGACGCGCTGGTTCATGCCGCCGGACAGTTCCGAGGGGTAGTGGTGCTCGAACCCGTTCAGGCCGACGAGCTCGATGAAGCGCTGGGCGGTGGCCCGGCGCTCCCCTTTCCCCACGCCCTTCAGCTTCAGGTGGAAGGCGACGTTCTCGGCCACGTCGAGCCAGGGCATCAGGGTCGGTTGCTGGAACACGACGGCGCGATCGGCGCCGGGCTTCTCCACGAGGCGGCCGGCGACCTCGATGCGCCCCGACGTCGGGGGCTCGAAACCGGCGATCATGTTCAGCAGGGTGGACTTGCCGCACCCCGACGGGCCGAGCAGGCAGACGAAATCGTTGCCGTCGATCGCGAGGCTGACGTCGTCGACCGCGATCACCTCGCGGTCGCGGGCGCGGTCGGCGTAGGTCTTCACGACGTTGCGGATGGCGATGGCGTTCAAGCGACCCTCCTCGCGGCCTCAGCCCCGCACCGTCGTCCCGCGCTGCCATCGCAGCGCCCGCGCCATGACGAGCCTGATCGCGAGGTCGGACAGGTAGCCGAGCAGCCCGATGGTGGCCATGGCGGCGATGACCATGTCGTAGCGCAGGAAGTCGTAGGTGTCCCAGAGCACGTAGCCGACGCCGCTCTTCACGGCGACCATCTCCGCCGTCACCGTCAGCATCCAGGCCGAGCCGATCGCGATGCGCAGGCCGGCGAACACGGACGGAAGGGCGGCCGGCACGACGATGGTCCGCAGCATCTGCCACTGGCTCGCCCCCATCATGGCACCCGCCCTGACCAGGTTGCGGTCGATGCCCTTCACGCCGTGGATCGTGTTCATGAGGACGGGGAAGAAGGCGCCGAGGAAGACCAGGAAGATGGCCGGCTTGTCGGCGATGCCGAACCAGATGATCGCGAGCGGGATCCAGGACACCGGCGGGACGGGCCGGAGGACCTGGAGGGTCGGCTCCAACGCCTTCTCCACCGAGCGCGACCAGCCGATCGCCGTCCCGACCAGCACGCCGGACACCCCCGCGATGGCGAAGCCCGCCGCCACGCGCCACGCGCTGGCGGCGACGTGGCGCGCCCAGGTGCCGGCGTAATCCTGCGTGCTGCCGTCGATGTCGAACATCCAGTCGGCGAGCGCGTGCACGACGGCGGACGGGGGCGGCAGCAGCGCCGGCGAGATGGCGCCGGAGCGGGAGAACGCTTCCCAGCCGGCGAGGATCGCCACGGGGACCGCCCAACGCTCGATCCCGCCCCAGGACCACCACGCCCTGGCGCGCGGTGGCGCGAGGCCATCACCCCTCGTTCGCTCGCTCACGGCCGGCCCGCTCACGGCTTGGTCACTCACGGCCTGGTCGCTCACGGTTTGCACGCGGTCGGGATCTGCAAGGGGACGCTCCGGTGTGCGATCGGCGGCGCACGATCCCTCCATCGCGACGCTCGACGCAAAGCCTTTCCGCGCGCTGCCCGCAATTGAGGACGCGCGTCCATCTTGGCGGCACGCCGTGCGAGAACAATGAGCAATCCGCGGCGCCGCCGACCGGCGAAAGGCGATATACCCTCAGGGGATGTCGGACGCGTCCATGACGCCCGCCCGACGGGTGTCAGGCGTCCGACCCGGACGGCAGGAGTGTGCCTTGGGGATGTTTCGGAAGATGGTTCGCTTGGCCCTCGTCCTCGCGCCGATGGCGGTCGCGTCGGCGCCGCCGGCCGCCGACGCGACGGCCCGACCGAAGATCAGGCTCGGCTACGCCAAATGCGCCCATTGCACGCCGCTCACCCTTGTCCCTGGCATGGCCAAGGACGCCGACATCGAGGCGATCGGTTTCACGACCGGCAACGACGTCATGACCGCGCTGCTGTCGAAGGGCATCGATGTTGGCCAAGTGACGTACCTGCACCTCGCGACGGCGCTGGACAGGGGCTTCGACCTCGTCGCCGTGTCGGGCCAGGTCAACGGGGGATCGCAGATCCTCGCCGCCAACGACCTGCCGGTGCGTCAAGGCGACTGGGCGGGCCTGAAGGCGCTCGCCCTCCAACGCGAGAAGGCGGGACACCCGCTCAAGATCGCGGCCTCGCGCGGCAACGCGCAGGACATCCAGATGCGCGGCGCCTTCGCCAAGGTCGGCCTCGACGTCACCAAGGACCTCGCCTTCGTGAACATCCCGAACCCGGCCGATCACGCCCAGGCGCTGCGGCGCGGCGAGGTCGACCTCATCTGCTCGGTCGAGCCGTTCGCGACGCAGATCCGCCAGGTCGGCGCCGGCAAACCGTTCGACACGCCCTACGACCAGCCGGCCGGCAAGCTCACCAACCTGGTGCTGACCCGCCCCGACGTGATCGCGTCGGACCGCGCGGGCGTGCAGGCGACCGTCGACGCGATCGTGAAGGTGGACGACGAGATCGCCGCCCATCCCGACCTCTGGGCCGGCGTTATCACCAAGGCGACGGGGCTGGACAAGGCGATCGCCGGCGAGGCGATCAAGAACCTCCAGCCGGACTACAGGATGTACCGGCCGCAGGCGCTCGCCATCGCGGCGATGATGAGGAGCATCCACTACATTTCCAAGGACGTGTCCGCCGACATGGACAAGCACATGGACTACAGCTTCCTCGAGAAGGCCACGGGCAAACCGAAGGCGGACCTCGGCTACTGAACGCGGGCCCGGTGGCCGTGCTGGGCGCCTCCAGCTTCATCGGCGTCGGCCGTTCCACCGGATCGAGGCTTCACCCTCAACGCATCGGCGCGGCCGGAGTGCTGGACCGGATCCTGATGGCCGAGCACGTCGGGGAAGACCGCGAGCCCCTCCTCGAACGCGTTCTGGACGCCGTGCTGGCCGGGATGGGTGCCGGCCGGTGATCGACCTGCCCGCGCCGGCGGTTGGACATCCGGGTTTCGACGGCTACCGTGACGACCCGAAGGGTTGGGCGTCCATGACCATCTGCGACTCGCACGTCCACGTCGTGGCGGACCCGGTAACGCATCCGCAGGTCGCGGACCGCACCCACACCGCCGGCGTGGCGCCGCTGGCCACGCTGTTGGGCGCGGCGCGCCCGCGAGGCGTCACGCGGTTCGTGGTGGTGCAGCCGAGCTTCTACGGCACCGACAACACCGTGACGCTGGACGCCGTCGCCACGCTCGGCGGCAATGGGCGCGGTGTGGCGGTGGTCGACCCCGCGCGCGTCACCGACGCCGAATTGGCGAGGCTCGCGGCGGGCGCCATCGCGGGGCTACGCCTCAACCTGTACAGCACGCTGGCCGTACGGCGCGGCGGCGCGATGGGCGAGGGCTTCGCGGCGACGGCGGCGGTGGCGCGGCGCCACGGATGGCACGTGGAGGTGATCGCCCCGGCGGCGATGCTGGCGGAGGCCGCCGGGCTGCTCGCGCGCTCGCCCAGGCCGGTCGTGATCGACCATTACGGCCTGCACGGCGGGGCGGCACCCGGCGACGGCACCGGGCAAGCGCTGTTGGACTTGCTTCGCCTGCCGCACGTCTGGACCAAGCTGTCGGCGCCCTATCGCGCCAGCGACGACCCGCTGGCCGTGCGGCCCGACCCGGACTGGCTCGCCGCCATCCTCCACGCCGGCGCGGACCGCTGCGTCTGGGGCTCCGACTGGCCGCACACCGCGCCCCACGATCAGCAGACCGGCGGCGGCGTGCCCCTGCCCTATCGCGCGCTGGACTACGGGCACGTCCTGGACGGCGCCCGCGTCGCCCTGCCCGCCGGGCAGGTCGATGCCATCCTGCGGCACAACCCGGCGCGGCTGTATGGCTTCGCCCCGGCGTGACTGACCGGGGACGGCGTTCAACCTCGAGCGTAGGCGGAGGCTGCCGCTCGCGGGGACACCAGGCCGTCGGCGACGTCGGCCGCCACCCGCTCCGGGGCACGACGCGCGGGGTCGCCGATGCCGCCGCCGCCGGGCGTGTTGAGGATCAGCCGGGCGCCCGGCGGGATGACCTGCGTGCCCTTGCTCCGCAGCGCGGTGCCGTCCGCCAAGCCAACGGTGCCAGGCAGCCCCGCCCCGCCGCCGTCGCGCCCGCGCGGCGCGTTGTCCACCCGGTCGAACGCGGCGAGCAGGCTGAAGGGGGCGGGCTCGCCGTTCTCGATCTCGATGCACTGGCCGAGTCCCCCGCGCGTCGCGCCGGGGCCGCCGCTGTCGGTCCGCAGCTCCTTGCGCCAGAAGATCAGCGGGGTCTGCGTTTCCGCGATCTCGACCGGGGTGCCCTGCACGCCGCTGGGATAGGCGGTCGCCGACAGGCCGTCCCGCGTCGCCCGCGCGCCGGTGCCGCCGTTGGTGGCCATCGCCAAGCCGTAGGCCGCGCCGCTCCCTCCGTGCCCTTCCAGCCGGGTGCCGTTCACCGCGATGGTCCACAGGCACGACGTGCCTTCCGCCGGCACCCGGTCGGGGATCACCTGGCGCAGGCAGCCGAACACCATGTCCGGCAGCATCTGGCCGAGCACGTGGCGGGACTTCACCGGCAGCGGCTTCTGGGCGTTCAGGATGGTATCGGCCGGCGCCCACACGGTGAGGGGCTCCAGCGATCCCGCGTTGTTGGGGATCTGGCTCGACACGACGCAGCCCAGGCCGAACACGGTGTAGGCGGTGGTGTAGGCGAGCGGCACGTTGATGCCGCGCGCCAGCGGCCCCGCCGTCCCGGTGTAGTCGACGTGGATGCGCTCCGCCGACACGGTGAGGCGGGCGTGTAGTGGCAAGGGCCAATCGTAGCCGTCCGCCGTCATCGCGTAGCTCCAGCTTCCCCGCGGCAGCTTGGCGATCTCGGCCAGCACGGCGGCGCGGGAGCGGGTGATGATGTGGTCGGCCAGCTCGTCCAGCGTCTCGATGCCGAACTCGACCATCATCTCCACCAGGCGGCGCGCCCCGACGTCGTTGCAGCCGGCGAGCGAGTAGGTGTCGCCTTCCGTGTCGATCGGCAGCCGCGTGTTGGCGCGGATCATCGCCAACAGGGTCTCGTTGACGACGCCCCCGTCCACCAGCTTGAGCATGGGGATGTACAGCCCTTCCATGAACACGTCGCTCGCGTCCGGGCCGTTGATGCCGCCGATGTCGACGATGTGGCTGGTGCAGGAGAATAGGGCGACGAGCCGGCCGCGCAGGAACACCGGCGTCGTGACGACGAAGTCGTTCAGGTGCCCGGTGCCGAGCCAGGGGTCGTTGCAGATGTAGGTGTCGCCCTCCCTCATGGTCTCGATCGGGAAGGCGCGGATGAAGTGCTTCACCGATTCCGCCATGGAATTGACGTGGCCGGGCGTGCCGGTGACCGCCTGGGCCAGCATCCGGCCGCGAGGATCGAAGACGCCGGCGGAGATGTCGCCGCATTCCCGCACGATGGAGGAGAAGGCGGTGCGGATCAGCACCCGCCCCTGCTCCTCCACCACCGCGATCAGGCGGTTCCACATGATCTGCAGGTCGATGGGGCCGCTGCGGCGCCGGGGGTCGGACATGGTGGTCTCCAGATGGGCGTCCTCGGACAGGCGTCGCTAGGCGTCAGGCGGCCTTGCGGTCCATGACGATGCAGCCGTCGCCATCGATATGCGCGTCGAAGGACGCCGACACGAAGGTGGACGTCTCGTCCTCCGTGATCACCGCCGGGCCGACCACGCGGACGCCGGCCGCCAGGTTCGCGCGGGCGTAGGTCGGCACGGTGGCGGTCGCCTCAGCGTGCCCGTCGAACACCGTCCGGCGCCCACCCTCGACCGGCGCGCGTCGAGCGGCGACCGGCGCGGGGTGTGCCGGTGGCGCCGTGGCGAGCACGGCGGAGGTCGACACAGCCCAGGTCAGCACCTCGATCGCGGCACCGGGGATGAAGCGGGCGAACAGCGCGGCGTACTCGGCCTCGAAGGCGGCGCGCAGCACCCGCTCGTCGTCGCCGGCGAGGGCGCGCCCGGGCAACGTCACCACGATCTCGTGTCCCTGCCCGACGTAGCGCATCGTGGCGGTTCGGCGGACGGACACCGCCGCGCCGGCGGCGCCGGGCTCCACCAGGGCGCGCCCTTCGGCCGCCATCGCGTCCAGCAACGCGTTGGCGGTGTCCGGCTCCCAGGCGGCGAGCGGCACGTGGCGGCTGCGGACCGTCTCGAAGGCGATCGGCGCGGCGAGGAAGCCGACGGCGGAGCCGACGCCGGCGTGGGGCGGGATCACCACGCGGGCCACGCCGATCTTTTCCGCCACGCGCGCCGCGTGGAGGGGCGCCGCCCCGCCGAAGGCGACGAACGTGTGGCCGCCGAGGTCGGCGCCGCGCTCCACGGCGTGCACGCGCGCGGCGCTCGCCATCGTCTCGCACACCATCTCGTGCACGGCGTAGGCCGCCAGCTCCGGGGACAACCCCAGCGGTCCGCCCACCGCCTCGTCCAGCGCGGCGCGGGACAGCTCGGGGCGGAGCGTCATGCCGCCACCGGCGAACCCATCCGGTTCGATCAACCCCAGCACCACGTCGGCGTCGGTCACGGCGGGACGCCGGCCGCCGCGGCCGTAGCAGGCCGGCCCCGGCTCGGAACCGGCGCTTTCGGGCCCGACCTGCACCCGGCGCAGCGCGTCGACCCGCGCGAGAGACCCGCCGCCGGCGCCGATCTCCACCATCTCGATGACGGGGATGCGCAGCGGCAGGCCGGACCCTTTGAGGAAGCGCGCCGCCCGGTCCACCTCGAACACGCGGGACGCGGTCGGCTCACCCCCGTGGATCAGGCAGATCTTCGCGGTGGTGCCGCCCATGTCGAACGACAGCACGCGATCCGCGCCGAGGCGGGTCGCCACGGTGGCGGCGAAGATCGCCCCGCCGGCCGGCCCACTCTCCACGAGGCGCACCGGGAAACGCCGCGCGGTGGCGACCGTCGTCAGCCCGCCGCCCGAGGTGACGAGGTAGGCGGCGCCGGCGAAGCCCTCCGCCGCCAGGGCCGCTTCCATGCGGCCGAGGTAGCTCGCCATCAGCGGCTGGACGTAGGCGTTGGCGAGCGCGGTGGAGGTCCGCTCGTATTCCCGGATCTCCGGGCAGACTTCGCTGGCGAGCGTGACGTGGAGCGCCGGCATGGCGGCGGCGAGGATCGCGGCGGCCTCCTCCTCGTGGGCCGGGTTGGCGTAGGCGTGCAGGAAGGCGATGGCGACGCTTTCCACCCCCGCCCCTTCCAAGCGCGGCACCAGGGCGCGCACGGCGTCGTGGTCCAGCGGCAACCGCACCGCGCCGCGCGCGTCCATGCGCTCGGGCACGGTGAACCGCAGCGCGCGGGGCACGAGCGGGCGCGGCTTCTCGATCTGAAGGTCGTACTGGTCGTAGCGTCCCTCGTTGGCGATCTCGATCACGTCGCGGAAGCCTTGCGTCGCGATCAGGGCCGTGCGCGCGCCCCGCCGCTCGATGATCGCGTTGGTGGCGAGCGTGGTGCCATGGACGAAGACGGCGATGTCACCGAGGCGGAGGCCGGCGTCGGCCAGCGCCAGGCGCATGCCGGCCAGCACGCCCTCCTCCGGCCGCTGGGACGTCGTCAGCACCTTGCGCGTCACGCGGCCCGAGGCGCTATCCAGCACGACGTCGGTGAACGTGCCGCCGATGTCGACGGCGATGCGGACGCTCGGGTCAGGCACGGGCCGCCCGAGGGTCCTGCGGAGGGAATGGGAAGGAGATCATCGAGCGGACGTATCCGATGGTGGGACCGTGGCTGACGGGCGACGGAGCGACGGGAAACCCCGTGATCGGCAAGGAGCATGCCACCCCCTCAACGCGCCCGCGCGTCCTCCCGCATCATCGCGGCGCCCTTCTCCGCCATCATCACCGTCGGGGAATTGGTGTTGCCCGACGTGATCCTCGGCATCGCGGAGGCGTCGATCACCCGCAGGCCGCGGATGCCGCGCACGCGCAGCCGCGCGTCGAGCACGGCGCCCTGGTCGTGGTCGGCGCCCATGCGCGCCGTGCCGACCGGGTGGAAGATGGTCGTGCCGAGGTCGCGCGCGGCGTGGAGGAGGTCGGCGTCGCTGCTCGCCGCCGCGCCCGGCAGGTGCTCCTCCGGCCGGTAGCGGGCCAGGGCCGGCTGGGCGACGATGCGGCGCGTCAGCTTCATGGCGTCGACCGCGACCTGCTGGTCCTCGTCGGTCGCGAGGTAGTTGGGGCGGATCGCCGGCGGCGCGACCGGGTCGGCGCTGGCGGCGTGGACGCTGCCCCGGCTCGAGGGCCGCAGGTTGCAGACGGAAGCGGTGAAGGCGCCGAACGCGTGCAGCCCCTCGCCCCACGTGCCGAGCGAGAGCGGTTGGAAGTGGTACTGGAGGTTGGCGGTCGCGTAGCGCGACGAGGAGCGGGCGAAGACGCCGACCTGGCTCGGCGCCATGGTGAGCGGGCCGTTGCGGAACAGGGCGTACTCGACGCCCATCCAGCCCCGCTTGAGGAGGTTCTTGTAGGTGGTGTTGAGGGTGGGGACGCCGTGCACCTTGTAGATGGGCCGCAGCTGGAGATGGTCCTGCAGGTTCTCGCCGACGCCCGGCGCGTGGTGGACGGGCGCGATGCCCAGCGCCGCCAAGCGGGCGGCGTCGCCGATACCGGACAGTTCGAGCAGCTTGGGCGAGGCCACCGCGCCGGCGCACAGGACCACCTCGCCCTCGACCCTGGCGACATGACGCGCGCCACCGCGCTCGAAGGCGACGCCGACCGCGCGGCCATCCGTGACCATCACGCGCTCGACGTGCACGCCGGTCTCCATCCGCAAGTTGGGCCTTCGCAGCGCCGGCTCGAGGAAGGCGCGCGCCGCGCTCCACCGCCGGCCCCGGCGCTGGTTGACCTGGAAATAGGAGGAGCCCTCGTTGTCGCCGGTGTTGAAGTCGGCGATCTTGGCGATGCCGGCTGTCTCGGCGGCGTCCCGGATCGCGTCGAGGATCGCCCAGCGCACGCGGGGCGGCTCGACGCGCCACTCGCCGCCGGACCCGTGGAAGGCGTCGGGCGCGAAATGGTCCTCTTGCTTCATGAAGTAGGGGAGCACGTCGTGCCATCCCCAACCGGGGAGCCCGAGCTGCCGCCAGCCGTGGTAGTCGGCCGCCTGCCCCCGCATGTAGATCATGGCGTTGATGGCCGACGACCCGCCGATCACCTTGCCGCGCGGGTAGGCCAGCGCCCGGCCGTTCAGGCCCGCCTCGACCTCCGTCTTGAAGAGCCAGTCGGCGCGCGGGTCGCCGATCGCGAAGAGGTAGCCGACGGGGATGTGGAACCAGATCCAGTCATCCCGGCCGCCGGCCTCCAGCAGGAGGACGCGCGACGCCGGATCGGCGGACAAGCGGTTGGCGAGCACGCAGCCGGCCGACCCGGCGCCGATGACGATGTAGTCGAACGTGCCCTCGAAGTCCGCGCCCCGCGCCGCCATGCACCACCCCGCCGCGCACCGACCCCGGCGTGCCCTTGAGGCGGCCGTTCGTACCACACGCGGCACGGCGGCCTCGTGCGCCTTTGGACGGAGGGCGCCTCGCGACGGGGGGACGCGTCGAACGATCCCCTCATCGTCCCCGTTGCGATATCGCTGGCGGGCGGCTAACCCCCGCGGAGACCGCCGGCGGTCCGACCCGCCACGAGAACTGGAAACCGCCATGCCCAGCCCGACCGCCATCCCGCATTTCATCGACGGCGCCCGCGTTCCGGGCCAGGGTGGGCGGACCGCGCCGGTCTTCAACCCGGCGACCGGCGAGCGGAGCGGATCGGTCGCGCTCGCCGGCGGGGCCGACGTGGACGCGGCGGTGGCCGCCGCCAAGCGCGCCTATCCCCAGTGGGCGGCGACGCCCCCGCTGCGGCGCGCGCGCATCCTCAACCGGTTCCTGGGGCTCCTCGAGTCCCGCATCGACGAGCTGGCGGCGGTGGTGACGGCCGAGCACGGCAAGGTGCTGTCGGACGCCAAGGGCGAGATCCAGCGCGGCATGGAGGTGGTCGAGTTCGCCACCGCCGCCCCGCAGCTCCTCAAGGGCGAGGTGTCGGAGAACGTCGGCACGCGCGTCGACAGCCACTCGCTGCGCCAGCCGCTCGGCATCGTCGCCGGCATCACGCCGTTCAACTTCCCCGTCATGGTGCCGATGTGGATGTTCCCCGTCGCGCTCGCCTGCGGCAACTGCTTCATCCTGAAACCCTCCGAGCGCGACCCCTCCCCCTCGCTGCTGATCGCGGAGTGGCTGAAGGAGGCCGGACTGCCCGACGGCGTGTTCGGCGTCGTGCAGGGCGACAAGGAGGCGGTCGACGCGCTCCTGCACCACCGCGACGTCGCCGCGATCAGCTTCGTCGGCTCGACGCCGATCGCGCGATACATCTACGCGACCGCGACGAGCAACGGGAAGCGCGCCCAGGCGCTGGGCGGCGCCAAGAACCACATGATCGTCATGCCCGACGCCGACATGGACCAGGCGGTCGACGCGCTGATGGGTGCCGCCTACGGGTCGGCCGGCGAGCGCTGCATGGCGGTCTCCGTCGCCGTGCCGGTCGGCGCGGAGACGGCGGACGCGCTGGTCGAGCGCCTCGTCCCGAAGATCAGGGCGTTGAAGGTCGGCCCCGGCACCGACCCGGACGCGGAGATGGGTCCGCTCGTGACCAAGGCCCACCTCGACAAGGTGCGCGGCTACATCGACGCCGGCGTGGCGGAGGGCGCGGACCTGCTGGTGGACGGTCGCGACCTCAGCCTCCAGGGCTACGAGGGCGGCTACTTCATCGGCGGCTCGCTGTTCGACCACGTCACGCCGGCCATGAGCATCTACCGCGAGGAGATCTTCGGCCCGGTGCTGGCGATCGCGCGGGCGCCGGACTACGCGAGCGCCGCCAAGCTCATCAACGAGCACGAGTTCGGCAACGGCACGGCGATCTTCACCCGCGACGGCGACGCCGCGCGCGAGTTCGCCCACGGCATCGAGGTCGGCATGGTGGGCATCAACGTGCCCATCCCGGTGCCGATGGCGTTCCACTCCTTCGGCGGCTGGAAGGCCTCGCTGTTCGGCGACCACGCCATGCACGGCCCGGAGGGCGTGCGCTTCTACACCCGGCTGAAGACGATCACCACGCGCTGGCCGACCGGCATCCGCGCCGGCGCCGACTTCGTCATGCCGACGATGCGGTAGCGTCGCGCGCCGGTCCTGACGCCATCGCGGACGCTCGATCGGGCTTTCGTGGATTTCCGGCTTCCGATGGAATTATTGCCGCCCGGCTCGGATCGCGCGTAAGAAGGGCGTGTCCGACGAACGATGGCGTGACCGATCCGAGAGCGATCGAGGCCCGGCCGACCAATGGTGGGTGGGGATGGATAGGCGGGGATGACGAAGGCTTCCGACACGACGGCGACGACGACGCTCCGCAAGGCGCCGACGGGGATCGATGGGTTCGACGACATCACGTTCGGCGGCCTGCCGAAGGGTCGGCCGAGCTTGATCTGCGGCTCGGCGGGTTGCGGCAAGACCTTGTTCGCCCTCACCTTCCTCGTCAACGGCGCGACCCGCTACGACGAGCCCGGCGTCTTCGTCTCCTTCGAGGAGCGCGCGGCCGACCTCGCCGCCAACGTCGCCTCGCTCGGCTACGACCTCGACGACCTCGTGGCGAGGGGCAAGCTCGCCATCGATCACGTGCGCGTCGAGCGCAGCGAGATCGAGGAAAGCGGCGAGTACGACCTCGAAGGGCTGTTCATCCGGCTGGGCTACGCCATCGACAGCGTCGGGGCCAAGCGCGTCGTGCTCGACACGATCGAGACCCTGTTCTCCGGCCTCGACGACACGGCCCTGCTGCGTGCCGAGTTGCGCAGGCTGTTCGGCTGGCTGAAGGATCGCGGCGTCACGGCGGTCATCACCGGCGAGCGCGGCGAGGGCCAGCTGACCCGCCAGGGCCTGGAGGAATACGTTTCCGATTGCGTCGTGCTGCTCGACAACCGGGTCATCGACCAGATCACCACGCGGCGCCTGCGCGTCGTCAAGTACCGGGGTTCGGCGCACGGCACCAACGAGTATCCGTTCCTGGTCGACCACCAGGGCATCAGCGTCCTGCCGATCACCTCCGCCGACCTCAGCCACAAGGCTTCGCGCGAGGTCGTACCGACCGGCATCGCCGCCCTCGACGCGATGCTGGGACCTGGCGGCTTCTACGAGGGATCGAGCATCCTGGTGTCGGGTGTCGCCGGCACGGGCAAGACCACGGTCGCGGCCCACGTCGTGGACGCGGCCTGCAGGCGCGGCGAGCGGTGCTTGTCGTTCGTGTTCGAGGAGAGCGGCGACCAGGTCATCCGCAACGCCCTCTCGTTCGGCGTCGACCTCCAGCCGCACGTCGAAGCGGGACTGCTGGTCTTCCAAGCGGCGCGCCCGACGTTGTTCGGGCTGGAAACGCACCTCGCCGGCATGCACCGCGACATCGCGCGCTACGAGCCGCGCATGGTCGTCGTCGACCCCATCTCGGCGCTCGAGGGGCCGGCGCGCGAGGTGCAGGCGACGCTGCTGCGGATGGTCGACATGCTGAAGAGCCGCACCATCACCGCCGTCTTCACCTCGCTGCGGCGGGAAGGCACCTTCGATGGGGCCAACGACCTCGGGCTCTCCTCGCTGATGGACGTGTGGATCAAGCTGCTCGACGTCGAGGCCAATGGTGAGCGGACGCGCACGCTCTACGTCATCAAGGCACGCGGCATGAGCCATTCGAACCAGATCCGCGAGTTCCAGATCACGGGCGACGGCATCAAGTTGATCGAGCCCTACATTGGCCCGGCCGGCGTGCTGACGGGTACGGCGCGGGTGGTCCAGGAAGCCGAGGAACAGGCCGCCTTGCTGCGTCTTAGGCACGAGGGCGAGCGGCGGCGGCGCGACGTGGCGCGGCGACGCGGCAGCGTCGAACGGCAGATCGAGGAGCTGCGCGCCACGCTTGAGGCCCAACGCGACGAGGAGCGGATCCTGTTGGACGATGAGGAAACGCGGGAGCGGCTCGTCGCGATCGAGCGGGAAGCGCTGTCGACGCGCCGTGGTGCGGCCGAATGAACGGGGCGGACGACCGTCGGATCGATGGCGCGGGGGAGGCCGACCAGGGCCACTACCACCTCCGGCTCTACGTGGCCGGGCAGACGGCCAAGTCGCTGCGCGCGACGGCCAACCTGAGGCGCGTCTGCGAGGAACACCTCGCGGGCCGTTACGACATCGAGGTGATCGACCTGCTGCAGAACCCGAAGCTGGCCGCCGGCGATCAGATCCTCGCCGTACCGACCCTGGTCCGACGGCTCCCGGCGCCGTTGAAGCGCATCATCGGCGACTTGTCCGATACCGAGAAGGTCCTCGTCGGCCTGGACATCCGATCCAAGGACGCGCGTCCCAAGGTCGAAGGCGCTTGATCGGTGGAGACGATCCACCCGGCCGCTATCGGTTGCGCCTGTTCATCGCGGGAACGTCGCCGCGCTCGCGGCGGACCATCGAGAACCTGCGGCGCGTCTGCGACGTCCACCTCCGGGGTAATTTCGACCTGGATGTCGTCGATATCTACCAGCAGCCACATCTCGCCGAGATGTACCAGGTGGTGGCGGCACCGACCCTGGTGAAGGTGTCACCGCAGCCGCTGCGACGGATCATCGGCGACCTCACGGACGAGGCGCGCCTGCTGCGCGGCCTCGACCTGCCCGGTTCGTCCACACCATGATCACCCAAGCGCCCTCGATCACCCAAGCGCCCTCGATCACCGAAGCGCCGTCG
>CAXSDP010000004.1:53348-62424 GCA_964235705.1 uncultured Beijerinckiaceae bacterium
GATCACCCAAGCGCCCTCGATCACCCAAGCGCCCTCGATCACCGAAGCGCCGTCGGCGCTGGCCCTCGCGAACGCCCGCATCCGCGAGTTGGAGCTGCGCCTGGAGGAGAGCGAGGACACGTTGGAGGCGATCCGGCGCGGCGACTTCGACGCCGTCGTCGTCCAGGGCGCCGACAACGAGCGGCAGATCTACACGCTGGAGAACGCGGACGGCCCCTACCGGGCCTTGATCGAGCAGATGCAGGAGGGCGCCTTCACGCTCGCGGACGATGGGCGCCTGCTGTACTGCAACCGACGGCTCGCGGACCTGCTCGACACGCCCCAGGAACGCTTGATCGGACGGATGCTCGGCGAGTTCCTGAACGAGGACGACGTCGCGAGGCTCGCCGTCCTGATGGCGGAGGCCTCGCACGCGACGGCGCGCGGCGAGGTGTCGATCAGCGTCGGTCACGGACCGCGGCCGGTGTACCTGTCGCTGAGCCTGCTCGACCGCGACGAGCGGCAACCGATCCTCTGCGGCGTCCTCACCGACTTGACCGAGCAGAAGCTGCACCTGCGCGAACTCTCGGACGCCAACGCGCGGCTGCGATCCGAGAGCCTGCAACGCGAGCGCGCCGAGGAGGCGCTCCGCCAGGCGCAGAAGATGGAGGCGATCGGGCAATTGACCGGCGGCGTCGCCCACGATTTCAACAACCTGCTCACCATCATCAAGTCCTCGACCGAACTGCTGCGTCGGCCGGACCTCGCCGAGCCGCGACGCTCGCGCTACGTCGAGGCAATCTCCGACACCGTGGATCGCGCGGCCAAGCTGACCGGTCAGTTGCTCGCCTTCGCGCGGCGGCAGTCGCTGCGACCGGAGGTGTTCGACGTCGGCGAGCGGATACGGATGGTGTCCGACATGCTCGTGACCATCGTGGGCGCCCGCATCAGGATCGAGCGCGAGGATCAAGCCCGCCCTTGCTTCATCGAGGCGGATGCCAGCCAGTTCGACACGGCGCTGGTCAACCTGGCGGTCAACGCGCGCGATGCCATGGACGGCGAAGGCGCGTTCACGTTGAGCGTGACCCGCGACCGCCTGCTGGCACCGACGACGCCCGAGGGCTGCCCGATCCCCGTCGTTTCCATCCACGTCGGGGATACCGGCTGCGGCATCCCGGCCAACGACCTCGGCCGCATCTTCGAGCCCTTCTTCACGACCAAGGGGATCGGCAAGGGCACCGGGCTCGGCCTCAGCCAGGTTTTCGGCTTCGTCAAGCAGTCGGGTGGCCACGTCGACGTCGCGAGCGAGGTGGGACGGGGCACGACCTTCACGCTGCACCTCCCCAGCGTTTCCGCCGATCGCCTGGAGGCGGCCCATCCCGCCGAGGCGCGAACCATGGCCGCCGACGCCGGCGACGGCCGCCGTGTCCTCGTGGTGGAGGACAACGTCGAGGTCGGCGCGTTCTCGACGCAGCTGCTGCAGGACCTCGGCTACGAGACGACGTGGGCGGCGAGCGCGGACGAGGCGTTGAAGATCCTGTCGAGCGGCGTGGAGCGCTTCCAGGCGGTGTTCTCCGACGTGGTCATGCCCGGCATGAACGGCGTCGACTTCGGCCGGGAGGTCCGGCGCCTCTACGCCGGGCTGCCGGTCATCCTCACCAGCGGTTACAGCGAGGTGCTCGCGCACGATCACCACCACGGCTTCGAGCTGCTCAGGAAGCCTTACTCGATCCGCGACCTGTCGAGCGTCCTGAACAGGATCTCGAGTTAGGTGGGCAGGGGCGTCGATGGCGTCGCCTTCGGCGCGGTGCTATGGCTGCCCGCGCTCACCCCGTCGAGGCTCGCATGATGACAGGCTTTCTCCGCCGCACGTTCCTGCTGGGGGCCGGCACCGTGTCGGCCGCCGCGTCCCTCAGGCGCGCTCAAGCGCAAACGAGCCCGCAAGCGGGTTCGCAGGCGGCTCCGACCGCCCCGATCGACCTCCACGCCGAGCTGAAGTACCCGTTCGTGGTGCCGCCGCTGTCCTACGCCTACGAGGCGAACCAAGCCTCGATCGACGCGGCGACGATGCACCTGCACCACGACAAGCATCACGCGGCCTACGTGGCCAACCTGAACGCCGCCCTCAAGGATCACGCCGACCTCCAGGCGATGACGCTGCGAAACCTCCTCCTGCACCTAGGCGACCTGCCCGAGTCGGTTCGCACCGTCGTGCGCAACAACGCCGGCGGGCACGCCAACCACTCGATGTTCTGGCAGGTCATGGGCGGCACCGGCGGCGAGCCGACCGGGGACGTCGCGGCGGCGATCACCCGCGATTTCGGCTCCTTCGACAAGCTCAAGGTGGCGTTCGACGAGGCCGGGACGAAGGTGTTCGGATCGGGCTGGGCCGTGGTGGCGAGCGATCGCGACGGCAAGCTGACCTTGGTGTCGAAGCCCAACCAGGACTCGCCGATCACGGATGGACGGGCGGTGGTCTTCGGCAACGACGTGTGGGAGCACGCCTACTACCTCAAGTATCAGAATCGCCGCCCGGACTATCTGAACGCGTGGTGGAACGTGTTGGACTGGTCGCGCATCAACGACCGCTACGCCGCCGCGAAGGCGGGAACGCTGTCGGCCTGACGCGCCGACGGCGTCCTCCGGGTCGCCGACGGCTGGGCTGTGGACGGGCGCGGGCTTCGCCGCACCGGACCGTGACGCCATGCTAGGGTGCGGCACGGGGGAACGTGCCGCATGAGTTTCGCGATCGACCTAGGGCTCACCGGCGAGGGGGCCGGCACGCTCGACCTCGTCGAGCTGCTCGCCACCCGGCTCCTCGTGCAGGGCAATTCCGGCTCCGGCAAATCGCACCTGCTCCGTCGGCTGCTGGAACAAAGCGCCGGGCTCGTCCAGCAGGCCGTGATCGATCCCGAGGGCGACTTCGTGACGCTCGCGGAACGCTACGGCCACGTCGTGGTCGAGGCGGACGGCGACGACGTGGAGTTGCAGCGCATCGCCGCGCGGGTGCGCGAGCATCGCGTGTCCGTGGTGCTGTCGCTGGAAGGGCTCGATGCGGAAGAGCAGATGCGGGCCGCCGCCGCCTTCCTTGGCGGCCTGTTCGACGCGGATCGCGCGCAATGGTACCCGATGCTCGTGGTGGTGGACGAGGCTCAGCTGTTCGCCCCCGCCGCTAGCGGCGAGGTGTCGGACGAGGCGCGTCGGCTGTCGCTCGGCGCGATGACCAACCTGATGTGCCGCGGCCGCAAGCGCGGGCTCGCCGGCGTCATCGCCACGCAGCGTCTGGCCAAGCTCGCCAAGAACGTGGCGGCGGAAGCCTCCAACTTCCTGATGGGACGCACCTTCCTCGACATCGACATGGCGCGCGCCGCCGACCTGCTCGGGCTGGAGCGCCGCCAGGCGGAGATGTTCCGCGACCTGCCGCGCGGGCACTTCGTGGCGCTGGGGCCGGCCCTGTCGAAGCGCCCGCTGCCGATCGCGGTCGGCCCGACGCTGACCGGCACCCGCGCGACGCCCCTCAGCCTGGTGCCGCCGCCGCAGCCGGGCCTCGACAGCCGCTCGCTGATCCTCACCGCGGGTGCGGACGAGCCGGCGCGCCTGGCCCCCGCCGCCCGCGCGAGGCCGCGGCCGACCACGCAGGACGTGCTCGTCCAACTCGCCAATTACCGCTCGCCATCCGATGACGCCGTGCCCGACGAGGAGCCCGGCGACCCGGCCGAGCGCGAAGCGACGCTCGTCTCAATCCTCGCCTCGGTGCTAGCCGACGCCGACGCGGGGACGTGCACGCCGGCCACCCTCTACCAGGACTTCACCGTGCGCTGCCGCATCCGGCGGATCAGGGGCGACGTCATGGGCTTGGCCGAGTTCAAGCGGCGGCTGGCGGTCGCGCGGGCGGGCGTCGGGGGCGGCGAGGCGCCCGATGGTCCGGCTTGGGAGCGCGCGCAGGAGGTGGCGGCCGGGTTGCCGGACGACCTCGCCGGCCTTTACCTCTTGGTGGTGCGGGCGGCGATCGCGGGCGAGCCTTGCCCGTCAGACGCCTCGCTCGCCGCCGCCTACGGCACCAGCTCGTCCGGGCGGGCGCGCCGCATGCTGGCCTACCTGGAGGAGCGCGGCACCATCGTGACCCGCCGCGACCTGCGTGGCGCCCCGATCATCGCGATCCTCGATCCCGCCGTGGAGACCGCGCCGGGCGAACCGGAGGTCGGATCGGGACCGGCCAAGCGGCGCGGCCGGGGCTGATCCCGGACACGGCGGTGTTCGCGGATCGACCCGGCGCCCGCCTTCGTGGGATAAGGACGTCGGGTGAGCGGCGGTGGTTGCGGCTTTCGAGTCCAAGCCGTATGGCGAGCGACGCGCGACACGATCCCGGACGCGGCCGACCCTGGACGGTACCATGCCCAAACTCCTCCTCGTCGAGGATCACGAAGAGCTTTGGGATTTCCTGTCGCGACGCCTTCGCCGGCGCGGGTTCGAGGTCATCCTCGCGCACGACGGCCAGCAAGCCCTCGACCAGGCGTCCTCGGCGTCACCCGACCTCATGCTCCTCGATATGGACCTGCCGATCATGGACGGCTGGAGCGTGGCCCGCACCCTGCGGGCGCGGGCGAACGCGTTGCCCATCATCGCCCTGACCGCGCATGCGATGAGCGGGGACAAGGCGAAGGCGCTGGAAGCCGGGTGCGACGAGTACCACCCGAAGCCGGTCGACTTCGGCCGCCTCCTGGTACAGGTCGACGAGTTGCTGCGGCGCCGTCAGGTCACGGATGCCTGAAACGCGCGCTCACGCCGCCTCGATCGGCCCCAGACGGGGCCTGCTGGCACGTCCGTCCAGGACGGCTTCGTGAGAACCGGGATGCCGGGTTCCCCGATGGCCCTGGTCGAGGACCGCGATCCCGGCGTGGCCGGCGAGAGGGCGCCCGGTGGAGGCGAGGACCGACTCGTCGATCCAACGAAGTCCGCTGCCCGGTAGGGCGGTCAACATCATGGTCGGACGGCGTCGAGGAAGCCCCGCCCGTGGCGGGGCCGCGCTCGATCGTCCCGTTCCTGTCATCGTGCAAGATCGGATGGTTTCGTCGGGCGGCATGGGCCATGGGGTTCTTCACCCGAGGCGTCCGCTCCCTCCGGTGCGATCGCGTGAGCGCGATGGGTCACGCGGAAGCGTTGCGCAAGCTCGACGGTGGGGCCAAGGTCGGTCTCGCGCGACCGCTTCGCCGAGCCAGCACCCGGAGCCAGATCCCTTGAAAAACTTCCTGAAGGTTCTGGCGCGGAGCAGGCTAACGGTTTGGACGCGCTACGGCGTCCTGATCGGCTCGCTCGCCCTCGTCACGATATTCCGGTTATTCGTGCCGCTCGATACCGCGCCATTCCTCCTCTACCTGCCGGTCGTGTTCCTGTTCAGCGTCGCGCTGGGGCAAGGGCCGGGCCTGCTCGGCGTCGCGATCTCGGCGGTGCTGGCCGCCAGTTTCTTCGCCCATCCGGGGTCCTCGTGGTGGCAGCTGACAACGCCGCAATGGATCGCCATCGCCGAGTACCTGCTGGTCGGCGTCGCGATGGTGGAGGTGTGCAACGCCCTGCGGAAGGTGATCTTCGACAACGAGACGGCGTTCACGCGCCTGGGCAAGAGCGAGACGGACCTGCGCACGATCCTCGACACGGTGCCGGTCGGCATCATGTTCGCCGAAGCGCCATCCGGGCGGATCGTCGGCCGCAACAAGCGGATGGACGACATCGTCGGCAAAGGGAATGGGCGCTCGAAGTCCATGGAGGAGTACGGGGCTTGGACGGCCTTCCACGCCGACGGACGTCGCGTCGAGGTGCACGAGTATCCCTTGACCCAGGTCCTCAAGGCTGGGGCGGCGGAGGCGTCGCTGGAAGTCCAATACCAGCGCCGGGACGGCTCGAAGGTGTGGCTCGACCTGATCGCCACAGCCACGCGGGCGGGCGGCGTTCTCACCGGCGCGGTCGTCGCGGTGTCCGACATCGACGCGCGCAAGCGGGCGGAAGCCGTCCAGACGCTTATGACGGCGGAGCTGAGTCAGCGCAAGGAGGAGGCGGAGGCGGCGCGCAACGCCGCCGAGGCGGCCAACAGGGCGAAGAGCGCCTTCCTCGCCAACATGAGCCATGAGCTGCGCACACCGCTCTCGGCGGTGATCGGCTACACCGAGCTCCTGGAGGAGGAGATCGCCGAGATCGACGAACCCGGCATGCTGACCGACCTCGCGAAGATCAAGACCAACGCCAAGCACCTACTCAGCCTCATCAACGACGTCCTCGACCTCAGCAAGGTCGAGGCCAGCAAGATGGAGGTCTTCGCCGAAGAGTTCGACGTGGACGCCTTCGTGCGCGACGCCGCCGCGACCGTCGACGCGCTCGTCCGAACTAAATCGAACACGCTCGTGCTCGCGCTGACCGACGACCTCGGCACGATCCATTCGGACCCGGTCAAGCTGCGGCAATGCTTGTTCAACCTGCTCAGCAACGCTTGCAAGTTCACCGAGAACGGACGGATCACGCTACGCGTCGAGCGGGAGCGCGCGACGGGCGGCGACTGGCTGGCGGTCGCGGTGGAGGACACGGGCATCGGCATGACCCCCGAGCAGCTGCGGCGGCTGTTCGAGCGTTTCACCCAGGCGGACGAGACGACGACCCGCAAGTTCGGTGGGACCGGGCTCGGGCTCGCGCTCAGCCGCGCCTTCGCCCGGCTACTCGGGGGCGACATCACCGTGACGAGCACGGAGGGCGAGGGCACGTGCTTCACGCTGCGGGTACCGGCCGTCGCGCCGGTCCGCGACGTGGCGGAGGTCGCCGACCCGGATCTCGAAGGAACCCAGACCGACACGGTGCGCGACCTCGTGCTCGTGATCGACGACGACGCCTCGCAGCGCGAGCTGCTGAGCCGCTTCCTCGCTAAGCAGAACTTCGCTACGCGGACCGCCGGGGACGCTCGCGGCGGCCTGGCGCTGGCGCGCTCCCTGAAACCCCGCGTGATCCTCCTCGACGTGATGCTGCCCGATCAGGACGGCTGGTCCGTCCTCAACGTCCTCAAGGCGGGGGCAGACACGGCCGACATCCCCGTGGTGATGGTCAGCTTCGTCGCGGAGCCGGGGCTGAGCGCGGCGCTCGGCGCCGCCGACGCGGTGATGAAGCCGATCGACTGGGTGAGGCTCAAGACCGTCATGCAGCGGTTCCGGGGTGACGACCTCGCGGCGGACCACGCCAAGGTCGGCGACGTGCTGGTGATCGACGATGACCCCGACATGCGCCAGCGGCTGCGGACCATGCTGGAGCGGGACGCGTGGGTGGTCCGGGAAGCGGGCGACGGCGCGCAGGCGTTGGAGCGCGTGGCGCAAGCGCCGCCCCGCATGATCCTCCTCGACCTGACCATGCCGATGATGGACGGTTTCGCCTTCCTCCATCGCCTCCGCGCGATCCCCGGCTGCGCGGACATCCCGGTCGTGGTGCTCAGCGCGCGCGACATCTCCATCGCGGAATACGAGCGGCTGGGGGAGGCCGATCGCGTGCTGAAGAAGGGCGAGACGAGCATGAAGCAGCTGGCGAGCGAGGTCCGAGCGCTCGGTTTCCCGAAAGTGCCGGCCGTGATGCCGGACGCGTCATCGACGTGACGTCAGCTCGCGGCGGCGGCTCGAGATCAGCGACCGCTCGTTCTTCGGAATCTCCTTGGCGTTGCCGGGCTTGGCGGCCGGGCTGACGCGCGGATGTCGGCCAGCGGCTCGTTGAGGTGTACGTGCGCGTCGATGTGGTCGATCCAGGCCAGCGGCCGGGAATGATGCTGGTGATCGGCCGGGTCGTTCCTCGTCGGCTTGACCCCGCCCTCGCGGAGATGGCCGACCTTGCCGATGAGCGTTCCATCGGACGCGATGACCTCCCGTGCTTGGGCGATGCCGCCGACCACGAGGGACTCCCTCGCCCGAACGCCCGGTTCCAAAGGAACACAACATCATCGTTGTCGTTCCTCGCCTTAAGCGAATGGCCGTCGCGGCGGTCAACAGAAGCTAAGGTCGAAAGGTCAACAATGGAAACGAAACGCAGCTACGTGCGCTACGCCGCCGGTGTGGAACACGTACCCGATGGCGAGGACGACGCGATCGAGGCGATCATCGCCTCCATGACCCACGAGAGCGAGATCACCGCCGAGCGCTACAAGCACGCGGTGCGCGCCTCGCACGCCAAGAGCCACGGGCTGCTCAAGGGCGAACTGCGCGTCCTCGACGGCTTGCCGGAGCCGCTCAGGCAGGGACTCTTCGCCCATCCCGCGATGTATCCGGTGGCCGTACGCATGGCGGTCGGCCCGGGCGAACTGCTCTCGGACGCCGTTTCCACGCATCGCGGCATGGCGATCAAGGTGTTCGGCGCGACCGGGACCAAGCTGCCCGGACACGTCGACGACACCCAGGACTTCGTGCTGGCGTCCGGACCCGCCTTCCCCCAACCGGACGCGGCCGGCTTCCTCAAGAGCATGAAGGGCCTGGAGAAGGTGACGGCGCGCTCGGAGGGCTTCAAGGAAACGGTGTCGACGGCGGCACGGCTGGCCAATGCCGCGATCGGCGGGGCGAGTGGCACCCTCGACTTCTTCGGCCATCCGCCCATCCCACCGCTCGCCGACACTTATTACAGCCAGGCGGCCATACGTTACGGCGAGTACATTGCCAAGATCGCCGTCACTCCCGTCACCCCGGCGCTGGTCGCGTTGGCCGACACCAAGCTCGACATCCACGCCGACCCGGACGTCTTCCGGAATTCGGTCGTCGACTTCCTGCGCGGCCAAGGCGCCGAGTTCGAACTGCGCGTACAGCTTTGCACCGACCTGGAGGCCATGCCGGTCGAGGACGCCTCGGTGGTTTGGTCGGAGGGCGAGAGTCCCTACGTCGCCGTCGCGCGCGTCGTGCTCCCGCCACAGGACGCCTACGGCGCGGCACGGCAGGCGTTCATGGACGACGTGATGTCGTTTCGCCCGGCGCACAGCCTGGAAGCGCACCGGCCGCTCGGCTCGCTCATGCGGGCGCGCCTCAAGACCTACCAGCGCTTGTCAGCCTTTCGCCACGAGCGCAACGGCCAAGCGCAACGGGAGCCTCGAACG
>CAXSDP010000004.1:62524-113750 GCA_964235705.1 uncultured Beijerinckiaceae bacterium
GTCATCAACGCGTAGCGGCGGCAATGTTCGAGGTAGGCCTCCTCGTGCTTGACGATGAGGCCGACGACCGCCTGCCACAGCCACGAGGGCGCGTCGAGGTCGGACGGCCTTTCCTGCAAGTCGCGCCGCCAGGCGAGCCGCACGTCGTGGGTCATCTGTCGCCCGTGCGCCCGCCCGACCACGAAGGCCAGGTAACGGGCGGCGCCCAGCGCCTCGCGCCGCGAGAACTGCTCGATCTCCAGCTTCAAGTCTTCCGGCAACAGCTCGCGCACGACGACCGGCCGTTCGTGGAGGTCCGCCGCCGCCATGCGGTCACCGAGGTTGGGCGACATCGCCCGTGCGCCGGTCACGACGCGCTCGGCGTGGTGGGTCGGCATCGCGGCGGCATCGGCCGAGGGCGCGACGGAGGGCACGGCTTCCTTGATGTCGATCAACGACAGCTTGTCCTTTCGCTCACCCGTGAGGTGGACGAGGGCGGCGTAGCGGAGCTTGCCGAGCGAGGAACACCCCTTCATCCAGTAGGCGGAATCGAGCAGTTCGACCTTGGCTTTGTCCGAACGCTTGTTGAGGGTCAGGATCAAGCTCTTCACGGCGGTGGAGTCGAGCAGCACGCCGACATCCCACTTTTCCTCGTCGCTCAGGCGCAGGAACGTCTTGCCGATCGGAATGGAGGGGCGAACGTCGGCGATGCGCTCGCGGGCGAGGTGCCGCCACTGCCGGCCGAGCGCCTGCTTGCGGACGGTGGCGACGAGTTCCGGCTCGCTGACCGCGTCCGCGTCCTCGGGCGCGAGGAGGCCGGCCTCGTAGCCGCCGATCATCTCCTCCAGCATGCGCGCCGTCGTCACGCCCGGGAGGTCCGAGCCCCTCGCCGCGCTGGCGAGCGACAGGGCCAACCTGACGAGGTCGTGGGCCGGGTTGCCGATCACGGTCTGGTCGAGGTCACGGACCTGGATGTCGACCTTGCCCTGGCTGTCGGCGATCGGTCCGAGGTTGCCGGCATGGCAGTCGCCGCAGATCCAAACGGGCGGGCCGTCCGGGAGGCCGCAATCGATCTGGGATAACCATTCGTAATGCTGGGCCGTGTTGCCCCTCACGAAGGCGTGGGCGGATCGCGCCATCTTGTCGAGGCGCCGCACTTCGAGGAGTTCCGCCCTGACGGCGGCATCGTGCGCTTCGGCCTTGATCACTCGCTCTTCCTTCAACGCGGATATCGGCGCCAGCCGGTCGCACCGCTCAAAGGCCACCGCCGGCGCACCCTCGTCGTGGGACTGGAGGGCCCGTGGGGCCTGAGATAGGGACCGCACCCTTTCCTTCCCGTTAAAAGGCTTGAACGCTCTCGCGTCATATCATCACGGCACGACGCGGGAACGATCAGCCTGGGGGATGGGGCGTCGTGACGTCCGCGTCGGAAGCCGGGCGCGATCGCGTCCGGACGATGGTCACAAAGGGCCGAGCAGGCGTCGGTACTCGGCCTCCGGCTGCCCGTAGGCGTCGCCGGCGAACTCTTCCAGCGCGGCCCTGTTGCGAACGGTGATGAAGCCGCGCTCGGCCTCGATGAGGCCGCGACCGGCAAGCACGTGGACCGACGTGGTCACGCTCGGCCGCCGCACGGAGAGCATGGTCGACATGAAGCCGTGGGTGAGCTGGAGGTCGTCGCTGTCGGAACGGTCGTGGCACATCAGCAACCATCGGGCGAGCCGCTCATCGATCGAGTGGACCGCGTTGGCCAGCGACGTGAAGCTCGACTGCACGCCGAGGACCTGGGTGAACAGCAACAGGACGGAGCGCAACGTCCCGCTTCCTTCCTTGGCGTCGACGAAGGCGTCGCGCGCGATGCGGTGGCCGGCACCCGACACCTGCATCTGGAGGAGCTGCGGTGTGCGATCGGCGCCGAGCGCGAGGACCGGATGGACGAAGCCCTCACGCCCGACCAGGCCGGCTTCGGCTTGGTTCTCCCCGCCCGACATCGCCACGATGGACGTGACGCCACCATCCAGGAAATAAGCGTGGGAGATCGGTTCGTTGGGCTCGGCGAGGACCATCGACCGGGGGCATTCCACGGGCTCGAGCCCAGGGGCCAACGAAGCGAAGTCCTTCGCGCTCAAACGCGCCAGGAGGCGGTTGACGACATCAACCTGCTGCAAAGGCACGGGGATGCTTCCGCTATGAGGGGAAGGGAGGTATCGTCCCCCTGGGCGCCCGCTGACCATCGGTGCGCGGGCGGCAGGATCATCTATCCATGCCCGCACGATGCAACGTGCGCTTTTGATACATCGGCGGTTCTTGGTTCGACTCCGTACAGTCGAACCCGCCCCGCCGGCGCCTTCGCGCATGGACGGGTCCGGCCGCCCAACGCCGATCGGTCGCCTCGTCGACAGGCCTCGCACCGCGTTGATGGCCGACGCGACTAGAGGACCCCGGTGAACCACGTGTTGACGAAGGCGCACATGATGGCGGCGATCCTCGCCGGGCGCCGAGCGCCGGCCGATCGTCACGCCTCGGTCCTTCCCGTCGGACGTCCGCACCATCGCCGGGGCCGCCTGGCTGATCGCGGCGTCGCGCCCTTCGATGCGGGGAGCTGGGTGCCGGGCCCGCGAGGGACATGGCGGGATGGTCGGCGGCGGTGCCGAGGTACCAGGCTCGTCCGACCACGAGTCTCCTATATCGCGGCCGGATCCTCCACCTCGAACGGCAACGGCCCTGATGCGATCTTGGTGGCGGCGATGCGTGCCCCTCCGATCGTCCCGATCCACGCAGGATATCGCCGCGGGCCGACCATGCTCCAGAAGACCCCCGCTCCCGAGCGCGCCCCCGGCCCGATCGGCCGTTTCGTGGTGCCGGCGACGGCGCTCCTCAGCTTCGTCTCGTTTTGGCGTGCGGCGGCCATCGTGCTGGGCGACCTCGGCTCGTCCGCCTTCTACGTCGGCGGCATCGCCGAGGGTAAGGTCGGCAAGTCGGCCCCCTGGTTCATCCTGGGCATCATGCTGTTCTCCTACGCCGTACGGGCGGTCTACATCGAGAGCTGCTCCATGTTCACGCGCGGCGGCGTTTACCGCGTGGTCCGCGAGGCGATGGGCAAGACGGCCGCCAAGTTCTCCGTCAGCGCCCTGATGTTCGACTACGTGCTGACCGGTCCGATCAGCGCGGTCAGCGCCGGGCTCTACCTCGCCGGCCTACTCGACCAGGTGTCCATCCACCTCGGCCTGCCGCACCTGCCGGTGTCCCCGCAGCTCGTCGCGGCGGTGTTCGCGGTCGGCGTGATCGCCTTCTTCTGGTGGACGAACACGGTCGGCATCCCGTTCTCGTCCACCCAGGCGCTACGGGTCATGCAGGTCACGACGCTCATGGTGGTGATCCTGATCGGCTGGTGCCTGGTGACGGTGGCGATGAAGGGCTATCAGCCCGTGCCCCTGCCTTTGCCGGGCCAGATCCACCTCAGCGACGACGCGCAGGGCTGGCTGAAGGGCACGCGCCTGCCCGGCGTGGCGGTGATCGCGATCCTGATCGGCCTCGGCCACTCGCTGCTGGCGATGAGCGGCGAGGAAAGCCTCGCGCAGGTTTACCGCGAGGTGGAGGCGCCCAAGCGCCGCAACCTGATCCGCACCGGCCTCATCATCTTCGGCTACAGCCTGGTGTTCACGGTGCTCGTGTCCTTCTTCGCCGTGATGCTGATCCCCGACGCGCAACGTCAAAGCGTGCAGGACGACCTGATCAGCGGCCTGACGATGGTGCTGGTCGGCCCGGAATGGCTGAGGTTGGGCTTCCAGGTCTTCGTGGTGGTCGTCGGCATCCTCATCCTCTCGGCGGCGGTCAACACGTCCATCATCGGCTCGAACGGCGTGTTGAACCGCGTCGCGGAGGACGGCGTCCTGCCGGATTGGTTCCGCGCGCCGCACAAACGCTTCGGCACGACGTACCGCCTCGTCGCCCTCATCGCGGTCCTGCAGATCGCGACCGTGGTCATCAGCCGGGGCGACGTGACACTGCTCGGCGAGGCCTACGCCTTCGGTGTCGCCTGGAGCTTCGCCATGAAGGCGCTGGCCGTCACCGTGCTGCGCTTCACGCAGCCGGACGCCGACCGCTGGCGGGTGCCGCTCAACCTCCGTGTCGGCGGTCGCGAACTGCCGATCGGGTTGATGCTGATCACGGTCCTGCTGTTCCTGCTGGCGGGGGTCAACCTCCTCACCAAGGAGTCCGCCACGATCGGCGGCGTGGCGTTCACGGTCGTCTTCTTCATCCTCCTCACGCTCAGCGAGCGACGCGCCGCCGGCCAGGCGGACCCGGAGCGACGGGCGCAGGAGCACTTCCGCCTGGAAGCGCGGGATGGGTTGACGCCGGAGGCGCTCGGCGTGCGCGCCGGCGGCATCGTCGTCGGCGTGCACGACCCCGACCACCTCGCGCACCTCGACGTGCTGCTCGCCCGCGCCGACGGGGCGCACCGCGACATCATCCTCGTCGCCGTGAACACCGACGGGTCGTTGCCGCTCGAGGATCGCGAGGATGATGCCAGACACGTCGTCGGGGCTTGGGAGAACCGGGTCTTCACCACCGCCGTCGCCTCCGCCGAGGACGCCGGGCGACCGGTCGCGCTGATGGCGCTGCGCGGCGACGAACCCTACGGCGCCGTGCTGCGAGCCGCCGGCGACCTGCGATCCACCAGCGTCGTGCTGGGCACGGGCGATCGGGGCATCGAGGCGCAGGTGCGACAGATCCGGCACGAATGGGATCAACTCGACCACGAGTACGGGGATGTGCGCGTGAGCGTCGAGATCGTGCCGGACGGTCACGGGGACTCGACGGTGATCGAACTCGGCGGCGGCGGCGCGGGCCGGGCCAGCAGGCCCTGATGGGAGGATCGCGCATGTCGTTCATCGACAGGATCATGGGTGCCCGCCTCGCCACGCACGAGGAGGTGCATCAGAAGGTCGGCCCGGTCGCCGGCATCCCCATGCTCGGCCTCGACGCGCTGTCATCGGCGGCCTACGGGCCGGAAGCGGCCCTCACCATCCTGCTCGGCATCGGGGCGCTGGGCGCGAGCACCATCGTGCCGATCACGGCGGTCATCATCATCCTGCTCGCGATCGTGTACTTCTCCTACCGCCAAACCATGTTCGCCTACCCCGACGGCGGCGGCTCCTACACCGTCGCCAAGGCGAACCTCGGCCTGAAACCGGGCCTACTCGCCGCCGCCTGCCTCCTCGTCGACTACACGCTGAACGTCGCGGTCGGCATCGCGGCCGGCGTCGGCGCGCTCATCTCGATCGCGCCGGCCCTGCACCCCTACATCCTGCCCCTCTGCCTGGTGATCCTGGCGCTCATCACGCTGGTCAACCTGCACGGCATCCGGGAATCCGGCGTCGCGTTCATCGTGCCGACCTACCTGTTCGTGGGGACGCTGGGCATCGTCATGGCGATCGGCCTCGCCAAAACGGCGCTCGGCGGCGGGCACCCGGTGCCGGTGGAGCTGCCCCCGGGCGTGCCCCTCGCCTCGGCCGGCCTCGGCTTCTGGCTGCTGCTGCGCGCCTTCGCCAACGGCTGCACCGCCATGACCGGCGTGGAGGCGATCTCCAACGGCATCTCCGCCTTCCAGGCGCCGGCGGTCCGCAACGCGCAGCGGACGCTCGCCGCCGTGGTCCTGATCCTCGCCGTGCTGCTGGGGGGCATCGCCCTGCTCTGCCGCGCCTACGCCATCAACGCGACCGACCCGGACTCGGCCGCCTACCAGAGCATCCTCTCGCAATTGACCGCCGCCGTGACCGGACGCGGGCCGTTCTACTACGTGACGATGGGCAGCGTGGTCGCCATCGTCTGCCTTTCCGCCAACACCAGCTTCGCCGACTTCCCGCGCCTTTGCCGCCTGCTGGCCCTCGACAACTTCCTGCCTTACGCCTTCGCCAACCGCAGCCGCAGGCTCGTGAACGGCAGCGGCATCATCGCGCTCGCGCTCATGTCGGGCGCGCTGCTGGTGGCGTTCGGCGGCGTGACCGACCGGTTGATCCCGCTCTTCGCCATCGGGGCGTTCGGGGCCTTCACGCTATCCCAGGCCGGGATGGTGATGCACTGGCGCGCCATGCGGGCGACCGGGCTCAACGGCCCGCGCGCGCACGGCGCCTCCATGGCGATCAACGCGGTCGGCGCGGTCTCAACGGGGCTCGTCCTGCTGGTGGTGCTGGCGACGAAGTTCGCCGACGGCGCCTGGATCGTCCTCCTCCTCATTCCCGCGCTGACGTGGCTGTTCGTCACCGTGCGGCGGCACTACGCCGGCGTGGCGCGCCGCACCGAGTGCCGGCTGCCGCTCGACCTCACCGCCGTGCGTCCCCCGGTCGTCGTCGTCGTCATGCGGCGGTGGAGCACGATCACCCGCAACGCGCTGCGCTTCGCGATGAGCTTGTCGGGCGACGTGGTCGTCGTCCACGTCAGGGCGAACGCGGACGACGGCGAGCACCTCGCGTGCAAGTGGCGTCGCTTCGTGGAGGAGCCGCTCGAGCGCGGGGGCATGGCACCACCCCGCCTGATGTTCGTCGAGTCGCCCTACCGCCTCTTCTTCGACCCGTTCTTCGCGACGCTCAAGCGGATCGAGGCCGAGGACCCCGGACGGACGGTCGCCGTCGTCGTGCCCGAACTCGCCGGCGGTCGCTGGTACGAGTACCTCCTGCACAACCAGCGCTCGACGGCGCTGAAGGCCGCCCTCCTCGTGCGCGGCGGGTCGAACGTCGTGCTGGTCAACGTTCCATGGCGCCTGGAGGCCGCGACGGGGCCCGTGGCGCGAGCCGATCCATGAGCGTCCCCGACATGAGCGTCCCCAACCGGATGGCGAACACCTGCGCCTCGTCTCCCCCTCGCCGACCGCGACTTTTCGGCCACACGCCAGTGCAACCCATCGTTGTCTACGACCAATCAAAAAGTGCGTCGCCAAGCTATTGATGCTTTTCCTGACACAGTGAAAAGTCATTCGGCAGACTTTCAAGGGCCAACTATCTTTTGTTAGTGACATCGTTTATTAAATTCGAGATTCATGCTTTTGATAGATCAAGGTGGTCCATGGCGAAGTACTTTTTCGAAACCGAGGCCGGTAACTTACTTGTTCGTGACGACGAGGGTTTGGAGCTCGTCGATGACAACGCCGCGCGCACGGCGGCCATCGTCGCCCTTCCCGACATAGCGAAGGACATGACCCCGGTCGACGACCGACGCGTCTTCACGCTACGCGTCCTGAACGAGGATCGCGTACTGATCTATAAAAGCACGGTGACTTTCGAGGGTGGATGGACCGCCAACGGCGACAGGTCAGCCCAGGCTCGATGAATGGATGGTCCCGATCACTGACGTGAGGGGAACGGATCGGCGAAGGCCATCCGCACCTTTCACGGCCGCGATCGCGTGTCGTGGGCGATCGACGAAAGAGCGAGATCACACCTGGTCGGGAGACGACAGGCGGCGGGCAAGCCATCCGAGGGCTTCAACCGGATGCCGACCTGCGTGTCATCATTCCACTCGCCGCACCGTCCGGTGACGGTCGGTCAAACCCAATATCGAACAACGAAGCGGAAGATGTTCAGGTCGACCGCCATGATCCACCTCCCTGCCCCATCCCATTCGACGTTTGAAGACCCCACAGGCGAGTTCGCCTCAAAACGACTCCTGTGACTTCCGCGAGCCGAAGACATCAGGAAACACGTCCACCAGGCCACGCACGATGCTCGCCAGGTGACTAAGCGTTTCGCCTTGGAAAACGAGTACGTGAAGACTGCCTTTGTCGTCGACGACACTGATCTCCAACTGTGTCGGATCCAGATCGCCGTGGGTGAACACACCATCACTCTCGATTTGGACGACCCGGGTCGTCTTCACCTTCGTGGAAAACTTCCTCTTCATAAGCAACGCCTTCCAACTGTCACAAAATATACCAACTTCGCGCTCGTTCAAGAACATCGCGAAATCTATGAAAAACAATCCTGTTTTTAAAGCACTTTTGTAAATGGTTAAGGACCTTGCCGGGGTTTTCCGACGGGATCACGCCGAGAAAGGGGCCGCCAACCCTTTCAACGGACTTGCCCCGCCCTCATGAGGGCCATGAGGAAAGGGCGGCGTACTCGCGGGCGTGTCGTTCCACAGCGTGCCCCCGGACGCGATTCCGGTGGACACGGGCGGCATCAAGCTGGGGAACCCGGCTTCAGCGCCCTGACCTGGAGGGCCTGGTGCGCCCTCCATCACCGCCCCGGCGTCTCCGAAACCGCTACGCACGTGCCGAACCGATGCTTTAGGAACGGCATGTCCTTCCCGCGTGAGGCTCCGTGTTGCTCAAGTTCCTGCCCCTGCGCTTTCGCTCGGCGGCGTACGCTTTACGCGGTGGGTTCCTCGTCAGGCCGCTCGTCATCGCCCTCGCGCTCGGCTGCCTCGGTGCGGTCGCCTCCTCGGTCGAGGAGGCCGAGCCGCTCGCGGCGTCCTGGGTGCCGAGCACGCTCTTCCCGACGCGGTCCGATCCCCAGGTCGCCCAGGCGATCCTCAGCGTCATCGCGACCTCGACGATGACCGTGGTCTCGATCGTCTTCGCGATCCTGCTGACCACGCTGACGCTCGCCTCCATGCAATTCTCGCCGCGCATCCTCATCAGCTTCTCGCGCGACCGCACCACGCAGTACACGCTGGGCATCTTCCTCGGCACTTTCTCCTACTGCGTGGCCGCCATGCCGGCGGCGCGCACGATGCCCGTCCCCTTCGCCCCCATCGCCACCGTGGCCGGCGCGATGGGGCTCGCCCTGCTGTGCGTGGGTTGCCTGCTGTTCTTCATCCAGCACATCTCGCAGGCGATCAGCGTCAACCACATCATCGATCGGATCGCCCGCGAGACGGAAACCGTCATCGACGAGCTCATGCCTCACACGCGAGGCGTCTACGCCACCGTCGAAGCGGCGCCGGTCCACGTCTGGGAGAAGGAGATCCCGATCCTGAGCGAGGTGTCGGGCTACATCCGCTTCATCGACATCCCGCGCCTCTTGGACTTCGCCATCGCGCACCAGTTCCGCGTGCGGGTCACCCGCAAGGTCGGTCAGTTCATACCGGCCGGCGTGCCGCTGCTGATGGTGTCCCGGCGCAGTCGGGTCGACCGCGCCCACGCGGTGCACATGACGGCGGCCTTCGACATCGGGCCGATGCGGACCCTTCAGCAGGATGTCGAGTTCGGCGTGCTCCAGATCGTCGACATCGCGTTGCGCGCCATCTCGCCGGCGGTCAACGACCCCAGTACGGCGATCGGCTGCATCGACCAGCTCACCCGCATCCTGATCCGCTGGTTGTCGCGGTTCCCGCCGGAAACCAACGTCTTCAAGCCGCCCCAGGTGCTGCGGGTGACCGTGCCCTGGATCGGCACCGAGGACTTGCTGGACACGGCCATCGAACAGATTCGAGCCTACGCGACGACGGATTTCGCCGTCAGCCGCCGCCTGCTGCGGCTGGTGCACGACGTCGCCTTGACGGTGCCGGAGGATGGGCTGCGCCGCCGTGTGGTCGCCAGGGGCGCCCGCGTGGTCGAGGGGTGCCGAGGCCACCTGACCACGGAGGATCTCACGCGCCTGGATGGCCTGCTCGAAGCGCTGCCGGGTCTCGATGACGCGAGGCCACGGCTGACATGACACCCGGCCGTCGCGCCACCGTCGCGCGGAACCTCGATCACCGTAAAACCGCGCCGGATATCCCGGAGCGTTGGCGATCAGCTCGCGAGGGCTTCGGCGGGTGAGCGGCTCGGCCAGTTGGTGCCGGCGGCCAGCGCCTGAAGGCGGCCGCGATCGCGGATCGTGTAGGTACGGCCCTTGGAAGCCACGAGTCCTTCGTCCCGCAACGTTTGCAGCGTCCTGTTGACGTGGACGGTGCTCAAGCCCAGGGCATCGCCGATGTCCTCCTGCGTCAACGGCAATCGCAGCGTACCCTGCACCGCCTGACCCAGCACCTCGAGACGGGTGAGCAGGTCGAGCAGGAAGTGCGCCACCCGCTGACGCGACGAGCGGCCGCCCAGGCTGACGATGCGGTCGGTGATCGCGGCGTTCTCGTCGACCATCGTCGACAGGATCAGGTCGCGGATCGCGGGGCGCTCGTGGATGGTCCTCTTGAGCCAATCGATCCCGAAGGTCGCGACGTGACAGTCGGTCATCGCCGAGACGCTGGACGGCAGGCTGGAGCGGCACAAGCTATCGAGGTTGCAGATGTCCCCGGGCAGGAGGATGGAGATGATCTGCCGGCCGCCGTTGCGCATGATCTGATACTTGCAGGCCCAACCTTCCAACAGGATCATGATGTGGCTGGGCGGCGCCTCGCAATCGAGGATGTCGGCGTGGGCGGAAACATGCATCGTGCTGTGATAATTCGTGGCCAGATTCGCGAAGTCGTCATCTTGAAGGCCGTGGCGTTGGACCTTCGTCAGAAAGGCATCGGGCACGGCAATCCTCATACATTATTAGTTGTATTTATCTAATAGCATATCTGGACCGTGCCACGATTCTTCGTACGCTAGGTTACCGATCGGCGACCCACGTCTTGATCGTGAAGACCTTGGTGTCGTAGCGTCCCAGAGGCCTGTATCAGGTCCCGATCGCGAGATTCCGTGGGGCTGCGCCACGAATACCTGCTACGCCTATCGTGCCGTTCAGGCTTCCCGGCACGTGAACGTTTGAGAGATTCATGGCGCTCTCGCCTTTCAAGCGAGATAGTCGTGCCAGCTACTGTACAATTGACCGTTCGCAACGCCATCCTGCACCGCGTGTCAAACAGTGACTTCGCCCTTCTAGCGCCTGGGGCTGACGTGGGTCGACCGCCCTCAATCCTTCGCGCTCATCGAACCGAACACGGCGATCCAGGACGTCTTCTCCACGGAGGATGGCGTGGCCTCCGTCGTCGTCAGCTCGCCCGAGGGTCAGGCCACCGAAGCCGGCATCATCGGACGCGAAGGCTTCGTCATCCCGGCCGTCGTGCTCGGCTCGGACCGCGTCATCACCACCGTCGGCATCCAGGTGGCTTGTTCGGCCTACCGCATCGATCGCCTGGCCCTCCTGAACGCCGCCGTGACGAGCCCGAGCCTGCGGGACGCGCTGGTACGATTCGCTCAGGTGCTGGTGGTGCGGACCACCGACACGCTGCTGTCCAACGCCGTCCACCAGATCGATAAGCGCCCCGCCCGATGGCTACTCATGTGCCACGACCGCGTCGGCGGCGGCGATATCCATCTCACCCACGATTTCATGTCGATCATGCTGTCGGTTCGCCGGCCGAGCGTCAACAACGTGCGGCACGTCCTCGAAAGCAACGGCTACATCAAGTCGGACCGCGGCGTCGTGACCATCATCGACCGGAGCGGATTGGAAACCTTCGCCGCGACGCGTACCGACAGCCGGAGGCGGAGTGTCGTCGCCTCCTCGCCCCCCTGACGTCCTCGGTCCCTCGGCGGCGCTACCCCTCAACCTCTCGGCATGGTGACACCGCTGCCATGGCTGAAGTCGATCGGCCGCTGCTGCGGCGGCGCGTTGCATTCCACGGCGGAGAAGGACTCGAGGACCTTGTAGGTATGCTCGGCGTTGGCAGGAACCAGCCATGAGCAGCCCGGCGTGAGCAACACGGTCTGTCCCTCGATCATCAGCTCGGCCTTGCCCGCGATCACGTAGCCGAGCGTCTCGTAAGGACTGCGGTGCGGCGACTTGGCGTGGGGCTGCTCGTCACGCCACATGCGCATGGACATGCCGATGCCGGCGGCCAGCGTGACCTCGCCCTCGGGGCTCACCGACGTGTCGTTGCTGTTGATCATCACTATCGTCATCTTCGACCTCGAGTCACTGAAGCATGGTCAAGCGCGGCCTCGCCGCCGAGGTTCCCCGGTGGCGCCGCTCGCGCATCGACCACGGCGACCGACGGCGTGCCGCCATGGCCTGACCGCCGCGGGGCTTCAGCGGATCGCGTCGAGCACGCTGTGGGCGGGCGCCGCCGGCACGTCGTCGCGGTTCCACCAGCCGCCGCCCAGCGCCTGGAACAAAGCTACGACATCGGAGAAGCGATTGGCTCTCGCCTGGACGAGCACGAGGGCGGATTGCAGGTAGGTCTGTTGGGCATTGAGGAGCACGATGCCGCTCACCGAGCCGAAGGCCAGTTGCTTGCGGCTGATGTCCAGGCTCTTCTGCGCCGCCGCCTGAGCCGTTTCCGCCGACTTCTCCGCCCGCGCGTCGGCCTGGATGGCGCGCAACGCGTCGGCGACGTTCTGGAACGCGCCGATGACCGCGCCGCGATACTGGGCGTAGGATTGGTCGAACTCGGCTTCCGCCTGCTTCTGCCGGTGAAGCAGGGTGCCGCCGTCGAACACCGTCTGCGCGACGTTGCCGGCCAGCGTGTAGAAGGTTTCGGACGGCGAGAAGAGGCGCACGAGGTTGGACGGGTTCTGGCCGAACTCGGCCGACAGGCTGACGATCGGCAGCCGGCTGGCCTCGGCGACGCCGATCAGCGCGGAGGCCGATTGCAGGTTGGCTTCCGCCATGCGCACGTCCGGGCGATGCTCGACGAGGGTCGATGGCAGGCTGACCGGCAGCACGGACGGCAGCTTGAAGGACTTGAGGTCGAAGGTTTCGGTGATGGCGTCGTCCTGGTACTGCCCGGCCAGGGCGGTCAGCAGGTCGCGTTGGATGGCCAGCTGCTTCTCGAGGTTGGGGAGCGTCTGCTCCGCCTGCGCCAGGGCCGCCTCCTGCACCAGCACGTCGGCGTTGGCCACTTGGCCCGCGCCCTGCTGACGTCGCAGGACGCCCAGCAGGTCGGTCTCGATCTTGATGATCCGCCGGGTCGAGTCGATCTGCGCCCGCAGCGACGCTTCCTGGAGCGCCGCCAGCACGACGTTGGTCGTCAAGGTCAGGTAGGTCGCCTCGACCTGGAAGCGCTGGGCGCGGGCGAGCGCGTCGGCGGACTCGACCTGTCGGCGGTTGAGGCCGAACACGTCCGGCTCGTAGCTGACGGTGACCTGCGCCGTGGTGAGGCTGTAATATTGCGAGTTGTTGGACAGCGGCGGCGAGATGTCGGCGCTCGCCTTGCCACCGGTCGTGTTGTAGCCGGTGTTGACCTGCGGGTAGAGGATCCCGCGCTGCGCCGTGCCGTTCTCGCGCGCCGCCCGCAGGGCCGCCTGCGCCGCCTGCAAATCCGCGTTCTGCTTGATCGCCCGCTCGACCAACGCGGTGAGGGCACGGGATCGGAAGGTCCGCCACCATTGCCCGGGGATGTCGAGACCGGCGACGCGCTGCTTGCCGTCCCCGCTCGACACCGGGCCGGGCAGGTAGCGGGACACGGGCGGCGCGGCCGGCGTCACGAAGTCCGGCCCCACCTCGCAACCGGCCAGCGGCACGCCCGCCATCGCCATCGCCACCGCCACGGCCACGGCCTTGACGAGCGGCGACCGGCGAGCCGCCGCGCCGTGGTGCGGATGCGTGGTGCGCCGCCCCTCCTCAGTCATTGGCCACACCATCGCGCGTTCCATCCTGCGTCGGGTCGGGGGCCGAAACCTCCGGCGCGGGAGCGCGCGGCGGCGGCCCGGCCTTCTCGTCGCTCCGCAGGAAGATCATGCGCAGCGCGGGGGCGACGATGAGGAGCATGACCGGGCCGATCGTCATGCCGCCGACGACCACGGCGGCGAGCGGCCTCTGCACCTGGCTGCCGATGCCGTGCGAGATCGCCGCCGGGAACAGGCCGACACCGGCCGAGAGAACCGTCATCAGCATCGGTCGCATGCGCTGCTCCGCGCCGCGAAACACGGCCTCTGCCACGGGCATGCCGGCGGCGCGCAGTTCGCGATAGTAGGTCAGGTTGAGGATACCATCCATCACGGCCACGCCCAGCAGGGAAATGAAGCCGATGGCGGCGGACACGCTGAAATCCAACGCGAAGAGGTTCAACGCGAGGATGCCGCCGCCGACCGAGAACGGGATGCCGGCCATCGCCAGCAAGCTGTCGCGGAACGAGGAGAACAGCGCGTAAAGCAGCAGGAGGATGAGCAGGAACGTGATGGGCACGATGATCGCCAGGCGCGCCTTGGCGTTCTGGAGATCCTCGAACTCGCCGGCCCACACGATGCGGTAGCCGGTGGGCAGCTTGATCGTCCTGGCGACCACGGCTTGCGCGTCGGCCACCGTGCTGCCGAGGTCGCGGCCGCGCACGGAGAACTTGATGGGGATGTAGCGCGCGCTGCGCTCGCGGTAGATGTAGGAGGCGCCGGTCTCCATCGTGATCGTGGCGAGTTCGCTCAAGGGCACGTAGGCGTTGGTGCCGTTCGGGTTCTGGTAGGCGACCTGGATTCTGCGGATCGCGTCGATGCTGTCGCGGAACTCGGGCTCCATGCGGACCGCGAGGGCGAACTGGCGATCGCCTTCCAGCACCGTGGTCGCGGTGGTGCCGCCGAGCGCGGCCTGGACGACCGTGTTCACGTCACCCGTGTTGAGCCCGTAGCGGGCGGTCTTGGCCCGGTCGACCCTGATGTTGAGGTTGGGCTGACCCTCGACGCGGAAGATCCCGAGGTCGGCGACGCCGGCGACCTTGCCCATCTCCGCCATGACCTGGACGGCGAGGGCTTCCAGCGTCTTGAGGTTGGGTCCCACGATCTTGACGGAGTTCGCCCCCTTCACGCCCGAGAGCGACTCCTCGACGTTGTCCTGGATGTACTGCGAGAAGTTGAAGCCGATGCCGGGAAGCTCGGCGGCGAACTCCTTCTGCAGCTGGTCGGTCAGCACCTCCTTGGTCAGGCCCGGCGTCCATTCCTCGAGTGGCTTGAGGGGCGCGAACAGCTCGACGTTGGAGAAGGGCGAGGCGTCGCTGCCGTTGTCGGGACGCCCGTGCTGCGACACGACCGTGATGATCTCCGGGTGACGCTTGAGGATGGCGCGCATCTTGGCGGTGGCCACCGTGCCGGCGTCGAGCGAGATGGTGGGCGGCATGGCCGCGCGGATCCAGTAGTTGCCCTCCTCCAAGGCCGGCAGGAACTCGCTGCCGAGCCGCGTCGCCATGAAGCCGCAGAACCCGAGGAACAGGCCGCCGAACAGGATCGTCAGCGTCAGGTTGGCGAGCGCCAAGCGTAGCACCGGCGTGTACACCGCGCGGATCGCCCGGACCACGATCGTCTCGACCTCCTCGATGTGCGCCGGGAGGATCAGGGACGCCAGCACCGGGGTGATCGTGAAGGTGGCGAACAGGGCGCCGGCCAGCGCGTAGGCGTAGGTGCGCGCCATCGGCCCGAAGATCTGGCCTTCCACGCCCTGCATCGTGAACAGCGGCAGGAAGGCGGTGACGGTGATCGTGGCGGTGAAGAAGATCGCCTTGTCCACCTGGAGCGCGCTGATCAGCACCAAGCGCAGCCGCGCCGTCCATCCGGGCGCGCCGCCCCCGCCGGACGCGTCCCCGCCGGACCCAACCTCGCCCGGGTTGCCCATGGTGGGATCAGGCCCCCACAGGCCGGCCCGCAATTGCCCCATGAGCTGCCGCTTGGCCGGATCGGACGATTGGAAGATGCGGAAGATGTTCTCGACGAGGATCACCGCCGAGTCCACGATGATCCCGAAGTCGACCGCGCCGAGCGAGAGCAGGTTGGCGTCCTCGCCCCGCAGGACCAGGATGATGATGGCGAAGAACAGCGCGAAGGGGATGTTGGCGCTGACGATGAGGGCGGAGCGCAGGTCGCCGAGGAAGACCCACTGGATGAAGAACACCAGCAGGCATCCGAACACCAGGTTGTGGAGGACGGTGTGGGTGGTGACCGCGACGAGCGAGCTTCTGTCGTAATAGGAGGCGACCTTCACGCCCGGCGGCAAGGTGCCGTCGGTGTTGATCTTCCTGACTTCGGCCTCGACGAGCGGGAGCACGTCGTTGGTGTGCTGGGTCCGGCCCATCACCACGATGGCGGCGGCGACGTCGTCCTCCTTGTCGCGCCCGGCGATGCCCAGGCGCGGCACGTAGCCCACCGACACGTCGGCCACGTCCTTGATCCGGACGGGAACGCCGCTGGTTTGATTGAGCACGACGTTCTCGATGTCGTCGACGTGGTAGCCCTGCGTCAGGTCGTCGGCGCCGCCATCATCGATCAGCCCGATGCCACGGATGTTCACCGATTGCTGGCCGACCGTGATCTCGCGGCCGCCGACGTTGATGTTGGCGTTACCGAGCGCGGTGATGACCTGGGGGATGGTGACGTTGTAGGCCTCCAGCTTGCGCAGGTTCACGTCGACGTCGAACTGCTTGGTCGTGCCGCCCCAACTGTTGATCTGCACGACGCCCGGCACCGTCAGCAACCGCCGCGCCACCACCCAGTCCTGGATCGTGCGCAGGTTCGTCAGGCCGAAGTGCTTGGGCCCGACCACCTGGTAGCGGTAGATCTCGCCCACCAGGCTCGACTGTTGGATCTGGGGGACCTGGTTGCCGGGCAGGTTGACGTTCTGCTGCAGGTTCAGCGCCGCCTGCGTGTAGGCGGGGAAGTAGTCGATCCCGTACTTGAAGGTGACGCGCACGAACGACAGGCCATAGAACGAGGTCGAGCGGATCGTGTCGACCCCCGGCGTCGAGTACAGGCCGACCTCCATGGGGATCGTATAATATTTCTCCATCTCCTCGGCGGACTGGCCGGCCGCTTGCGCCGTGATCTCGAGGATCACCGGCGCGGGATTGGGGTAAGCCTCGATGTTGAGCTTGAGGAAGGCCGCCACGCCGGCCGCGCAGAAGACGAGCAAACCCATCACCACGATGGCGCGGCGCGATAGACCGAAGGTGACGAGGGCCTTGATCAAGGGGTTCGGTCCAATGAGCGGCGGCGTCCTGGCGACTGGCCGGCGGAAGGTTCACGTGCCTGGAGGGTCGTCGCGGGTGGGTTGCGCGAAGGTGGGAGCGAGAAGGTTTACACGAGGCGCCTCAGTTCGAGGGTCCCGCGTCGAGGACGTTGCTGACGAAGACCGCGCCGTCGGTCACCACGAGTTCACCCGCGCGTAGGCCCGAGACGATCTCGTCGACGCCGTCCTGTTGGAGCCCGACCCGGACCGTGCGCTGCTCGAAATGCCGTCGGTCGGTCGTGATCCAGGCCGTCAACGTGCCGTCCCCCTCGCGCACGACACCGCTCAAGGGCAGGCCGACCGACTGGTGGGGGGCGCCGGTCTGGATGGTCACGGTGGCGAACATGCCGGGCTTCACCTGGTTGTCGGGGTCCTTGATCTCGGATCGCACGGTGAGGCGGCGCGTCACCGGGTCGATGGCGGCGCCGAGCACGGAGATCCGGCCGTGGAAGACCTGATCCGGCAGGCCGAACACGCGGGCCTCGACGTCTTGCCCGACGTGGAAGGCGCGCTCGTCGACCTCGCTGACGTTGGCGTTCAACCACTTGATGGTGGTGTCGGCCACCGTGTAGGGCGCCGGCGCGACGCCGGGCTGGATGAACAGGCCGGGACTGGCGTTGCGCGCGGTGATGACGCCGTCGATCGGGCTCTTGACGACGAGGGTGGGGTCGGCCTTGCGGTCGTGGACCACGTGGTCGATCTCCCCATTCTCCTTCCCGTAGATGTGCAGCGCCTGGTAGGCGGCCTGGTAGTTGCCCTCCGCCGTCTGCTGGTCCGAGATCGCCTGGTCGAGGTCCTTCTGCGCGCCGCCACCGGCCGGCACCAGCTTGCGGGCGCGCGCCAGGGCAGCCTTGGTCAAGTCATTGATACCGGCGGTCTGGATGAGGGTCGCTTCCGCTTGAAGGAGGTCGGCGCTGTCGACGGTGAACAGGACCTCGCCCTTCTTCACCGCGTCGCCCAGCTGACCGAACAGGGCGATGATCCGGCCCTGGTAGGGCGTGAAAACCTGCAATTGCCGGTCCTGGTCGAAATCGACGTTTCCGATCATCGAACTCTGGACGGCGAACCCGTGGGTGGCGACCGGCTCGATGCGGATCAGGCCCAGCTGCGACGTCGACAACTCGACGATCGCGCCAGCCGGCACTTCGCCGGGGGTGGCGGCGCGCGACTTGACCGAGTCGGTCCCGGGCTCGGAACCGATCCCCTGCTCGGCCACGGCCGCGCCGGTGCCCACGACGCCGAGGGCGCAACAAAGCGCTCCCAGCATCCCGAGCGCGCAAACCCCGTGCGCAACCCTGCCCGTCTTCACCTGTTTGACTCCACCCTTTGACCCGAACACGACGACACGCGAAGGCGGTGATGGGAGATTGTGCCCATATCACGAACCCATCGCGTTCTCGCGACACGTTGTGGCGGGAACGGGCCGGTGTCCCGTCCTTGTTGCCGGTGCGCATCGGGTGGGGCGAGGGTCCTTACCAGCCTAGAAGTGGAAGATGAGGTCGGTCGAGAACAGCGTGAGGTTGTGCTTCGTGCCGTTGTCGAAGGCGGACTGGTCGTAGGACTGGTAGAAGGCGAGTTCGGGGCGAAGCTCGATCGAGGGCGAGAACCAGTGCTGGTAGGCGATCGTCTCCTCCGTGTACTTCGTCGCGTAGCCGGTCCTCTGGCCTTCGGCGTCGTCGTAGAACTCGGCGCGTCCGGTGATGTTGTCGAGCGGCGTGACCTGGTAGTTCAGGTAGGCGAGCGCGCCGAAGGCCTTGGCCACGCACTTCAGTTCGCCGAACGGGCAATGGGCCTCCAACGGCGCGTTGAAGTCATAGGCGAAGGCGGTGCCGCCGTAGCCGGTCGAGACGTCGGGCACGTTGTTCTCGTACTCGTAGTAGGATTCGAAGGCCAAGTGCAGCCGGTCGGTGAACTTGTGGTAGTAGGTGAAGCCATACCACTGCAGGTTGTTGTAGCCCCAGTTACCGTTGTTGATGGAGTTCAGGCAGGGCGAGAACTGGTCGGCGCCGCTCGTGCTCTGATACTGGACGCACACGGTCGCGCTGGGCTGCGCGCCGGGGTCGCGCTTGCCCGTGTAGCCCTGGCCGCCGGTCGACGGGTTGACGAGGCTGATGTGCTTGGCGTTCCACGGCACGGTCTCCGTGCCCCCGCTGAGCGCGAACTGCAACTGGAGCTGCCTGTTGACCTTGAGGGTGATCACGGCGCCCGTGTTGGTGTAGTTGTCAAAGGTGTAGAGCAGCGAGTGCGTGTAGGTGTAGTTGTTGGGAGCCAGCTGCGCCTCGATGTCCGGCAGGGAGATGTAGCGACCGACGCGCACGACTATGCCCTGCGCGAAATACGGCAGGTAGATCTCGCCATAGACCATCGGCATGTCGTAGCCGGTGAAGTGGTTGTGGATGACGTACTGGTTGCTGAAGACGCCGAGCGCCGTCGTGTAACGGTAGTTCTCGCCATAGATGCCGCTGACGCGGAAGCCCCAGTCGACGTGGTCCTGCTGCACGGTGTCGGGCAGCCGCTCGACGTAGACCACCGCTTGGTCGAGCTGGGCGATGTTGGGCGTGTAGTCGTAGGCGGCGGGGTTGTTGCCGGCGTAGCCGGTCTTCGCCGAGCTGGCGTTGGCGCTGACGTCGACCCAGCCGTAGATCTGGATGTGGTTGTCGTACAGGAACTTGCCCGCCGCGCTCGTGGTGGGCGGCAGGAGCGCGGATTGCAGCGGCGTGTCGATGGAGTTCGGCAGGGTGGCGCCGATGGTGCTGAGGCCACCGACAGGCCAGTCGACGAACGGGTAAGGCGGCGACGTCTCGGGCGCCGGGGCCATGACACTCTCGGGACGGCGGCTCGGTGGGGCGTTGGGGTCCGACACGGGCGTCGCCTTGCCGAACTCGTCGGCGTAGTCGTGGTACAGGCGCGTGAGGAACGTGTCGCCCTCCACCATCGAGCCGAACGGCGAGGCTTGGCTGGACGACGTTTGAACGGGCGACGCGGGATCCGCCGCGAGGGCCGCGCCCGAATGCACCAGAAGCGCCACGATCGCGACCCGCCCCAACATCGTCTTCATCATCGCCGTCCTGTTCGCGTCCGTGACGCCGCGATCGCGGCGGATCCGGGTCCGTGGCGCGGCGCCGAACCGTTCGGCGCCCTCCCGCGATCAAGGGTCGGGCGAGAAGGTGTTGCCATATGAATGCTGTATGGGACCCTCCTCCCGGCCGCGATGGTGGCAATTATGGCACTCTTTTGATGGCGGTAACGAGTCCTGCCGGCCCATCGAAAGGAGCGGCGGTCCCGCCCGGTGAACGAGGGAAGCGGACGTCGCGCGGACGAAGGACGCGAAGGAACGCCGGAACCGGGGGCGGGCATTCCTCGCCGACCCGGTCGATGAACTTCCATCGCCCAGCGAACTTACACTCGGGAACGCGGGTCATGTCACCGGCGTCCCTCGTCGAGGAGCCAATGGTGTCGATGCCTAGAACGATGTCGGTCGTCGGGGCAGCCGCGATGATCGCCGCCTCCCTTTTCGCGGGACCATCCGCCCACGCGCAGGCATCGGCTGCGCCCGGTCCCGCGAGGTCGGGCGTCACGGGGCTTTCGGGTGGGGTTGGTCCACCGCCGGTCGCGGCGGCGCGCGGCGGGCAAGGACTGACGGGGGCCGCCGCCGAGGGGCCGAGGAGCACCCCGACGGAAGAGCTCCGACGCAGCACCAGCGGCGCGACCGAACGCGGAGGCAAATAGCCGGCACCCCCGGGGGTCTCAGTGCACGCGCCCGGTGGCACGCCGGCCGCCCGGCACGACGCCGGCGTAGATCAGGTGCAGGTAGCCGAAGCCGGCGACCGCGTTGATGGGGGCGGTCAAGGTCGTGGACCCGATGTCGGTCGTCTGCGCCGATGTTTCCCGCAGGCGGACGTTGCCGTCCGAGCCGCCAGCCAATTCATTGGCGCTTGAGCTGCCACCGAGCGAGCCCTTGAAGTCGCCCGCGAGCGGGACGAGCGCGCGCGGCGTCGACGAGAACACTTGGTAGACGAGCGTGCGCGGCACCACGGTGCCGACGTTGGCGCCGGTGATCCCGGTATAACCGGTGTAAAGCTCGATCCGCCGATCGAGGCGCGTGTAGCGGCAATCCAGGTTCCGATTAGCGGAGGCAAGCAGTTCGAAACCGCCCCTGACCTCGCACCGGAGTTCACCGGCGGGCAAGTCACCCCGCCCATTGTCGGCGCGGGCCGGGCCGTCAACGAAGACCATCATCCCACCCAGCAACGCCAAGAAACTGGTAACGAGGGACCTACGCGTCATATCATGACCTCCGTACGTCCGCCCGCGTTGATGGAAAGCGTGACCACCGCTGCCGTGTTCTAGGTCGGTGGCAACGCGCTTCAATCGTCTTTCGGGAACGCCGCGAGGCACCGAGGGCACCAGTCGGGCACAAACGTATTTTTTAGTGCCCCAGCCAGATTGGCGGCAATCGTCCACATCGCCGTTTCATCAAGCGACATGGATCAGCCATCAGCGAACGCGCGGCTCACACGGTGCCGGCGATGTGGCGTGAAGCGATCTATTTGCCGGTGGCGGCCGTCCCGCCGGAGGGCCCGCCGCCGCTGATCCGGCTGCTGGTCACGGCGGAGTTCGAACCGTTCGTGATGCCGGTCGCGGTGGATCCCTTGGTCGAGGGTGTCCGGCCACTTGCCGCTGGCTTGGATTTCACGCCGTTGATGGCACTCCCGGCTTTCGGCGATTCGCCGCTTCCGGCGAGCACCGTCGATGAGGGGAGGACAATGGTCGCGACGATGATCGCGGCGGCTTTGAAGGAACGGGTCATCGGAAACTTCATGAACGTGGCGGATGGTACATCAACGACGCGGGGTCGGCGAGGTTGCACGCGGCCCGCGCGACGCGACGCTCAAAGCGCGAAATGCAGGCGGACCGAGCCGATCGAGACTGGTCCGCGCACGTCGTTGTCGGCCGGGTTGGCGATGAACTGGTAGTCGAAGGTCAGCGCGGCGGCTTCACCGAGGCCGATCGAGTAGTAGCTCTCGATGATCTGCTCCGGGCGGTAGCTCAGCTGGCCGTCCCCGATGTTGATGCCGAGACCGCCGATGCCGAGGAACCTCTGGTAGTTGCCCGACAGGCCGTTGACGACGCCGGCGAGGCCCACCGTGTCCTTGGGCCGTCCCCATGCGGTGCCCTTGAGCACACCGCCGAAGGACAGGCTCTCGTCGATGTCGGTCCACGCCTCGATCTCGGTCTGGCCGCTCTGGTAGCTGAGCCGGGCGAACAGGCCGAGGTCGGTGGTCACCGCCTGCTCGAAGTTGCCGATGAAGCCGAACTCCGAGCGCGTCTTGCGGGTGGCAGCGATGTCGGGCGTACCGCCGTCGGTCAGGGGATCGATGAGCCCCGGATTGGTGAGCGTGGCGGCGAAGCTGCCACAGAAGCACTGAGACTCCCAGCCGGTGAGGCGGAAGATGCCCGGCGAGCCGAGGAACGTGTAGCCGTGCTGGACCTCGGCCAGGTACTGGCCGCGCCGGAACACCCGCGTGTCGAAGTTGTTGGTGTTGGGGTCGTCGGGCAACAGGAAGTAGCCGACCCGCGCCGCCCAATCCTTCTTGTTGAGCTCGAGCGCGGCGCCATAGGTGTAGCCTTTCTGGTCGGCGGCGTAGTCGAAGGCGCCACCGTCGTTGATCGACCAGTTCAGGAATCCGACGCGCCCGTCGTGCGCGTAAGTGTTGTTGTCGAAGATGTCGGGCACCGACAGCTTGCCGAACGTGGTGGTGAGCCGCGACACGTCGACCGTCTCGGCGACCTGATTGGGGCCATCGGGCAAGTCCTCCCGCTCGCCGCCGAGGCCGATGACCTGGCGCAGGAACAGGCGCGACGTGTTGTAGTGCGGGAAGTCGAACCCGGCCTTCTGCGCCTCCAGGTTGGAGAAGCCGGCGAGACCCTTGGTTTGGCTGAGGCCGAAGCCCTGGAAAGGCTCAGGGTTGTAGTAGAACTCGGTGCCTTCGGCCGCCTTGTAGCCGAAGAAGCCGGTCACGCTGAAGGTTTCGCGCGCCTGGAAGCCGGGGAACAGGCTGTTCGTGCCGGTGTAGGCGGCAGGGAACGGCGCGTTGGCCTGGCCGATGATCGTCGACTGGGCGTGGATGCTGAGGTTCTCCAGCGTCCGCCCCGAAAGGATGCCGCCCGTGTCGCCCGGCGCGGCGGGGTCGGCGTCGAAGTGGTAGTTCAACCCGAAGCGCAGCGTTTGGAACGACAGGTTGGAGGTGTAGTGCCCGTCGGCGGCCGGCAGGTAGGTCGACTCGTGGGCGAAGTCGAAGAACTGGTACTCGAATTTCGCGCTCAACTTGGCCGACAGGAACGTTTCGATGCCTGCACCGACCACGAAGCCCGGACGAGAAACGTAAACCTCGTCACCGGCGTTCTCCGTGCCGATGATCCTGTCGCGGTCGTAGGCGATGCCGCCGGTGGCGTAAACGAGCCACTTGCCCCTGACGTAGCCGACGCGCCCGCGCAGCGAGCCGAAGATCTCGACGTTGTCGTTGACGATCGACGACCCGCTCGTCGGGAACGTCACCCCGAGGTTGGTGAAGAGGGCGTCGGGGAACGAGAAATCCCCCTCGATGCCCAGCAGCACGCCCGGGCGCAGGACGTGGTTGTAGCCGGCCTCGAAGCCGGAGAAGACCGGGCCGTATTCGCCGTCCTCGCCCACGAGGGTGGTCGCGCCCGCGCCGGGCACGCCCATTGGATCGGTGCCGTAGGACGACTTGGCGTCGAAAACGTCGCCGACGTGGGCGCCGGCGTAGAAGCCCTCGAACGGGTCGCGTCCCGCCGCCGGCGCGGGAGCCGCCACGTCGGCGGCGGTGGCGGGATACGCGCCGAGCGCCGACAGGATCAAAGGAAGGGCCAGCGCGCCGCGCGCCCGCATCCCCCGTGATCGCGACAGGTCGGTCACCCGATACGCCCCGTCCCGCCAGCGTTCCAACATCCCCGATCGCCCACCCGGGATGGTGTGAGCGGACTCACAACGCGTGGCATCGGCATCCCTGTCACGCTTGCAACACATCCGGGATCTCGTTTCTCCGATCATGCTTCACCCGCCGCCACCGCCCTCTCCGTCGCGTGCGGATCGTCGTTCGCTCCTCGACGACGCGGGTTCCACGGGTGGCTGAAAGAGGCCCCCTCCCGGTGTCGAAGCTGGTTCCTGGTAAGCATGACGGTCAACATTCCACAAGACGACACCCGGTCATTCGCACCGGGTCGAACGCGAAAGGCCGGGGGAAACCCGGCGCCGTTCGCGGATGACCGCCCGTTCAATAGCGGACGGCGGCGCGCAGCCCGAGGACGAGGGCGTTGCGGATCGGCAGCCCGGTCTCGGGATCGGCCACGCCGTGGGCGCCGGGATGGATGATGTACTGCGCGTCGAGCTGGACGGAGAAGCCTGGCAGGACCGTGAACTGGTGCGTCGCCTCGATCACCTCCTGGTAGTCGCGGACGAGCGGCGTTCCCGCCGCGACGTCGGCCTGGCTCGCCACCGGCGAAACGCGGGCGTAGGCGGCGGCGATCCCGGTGGTGTCGGTGGGCCGGCCGGGGAAAAGCCCTTTGTAGGCGATGCCGCCGTCGAGGTAGAGGTCGATCAGGTCGCGGTCGCTCGGTGACGTGGAGGCGCGCAGGAAGAAGGCGGCGCCCTCGCGGTTCGCGCCGACCCCCGGCGGTCGATAGAACGTCTGGTCGATGAGGGCGTAGAAGCCGTCGTTGCCGCGCACCGATGCGAAGCCCTGGATGAAGGGGTTCTCGGGGGCGAAGGCGCCGAAGTGCTGGAGGAAGCCGACCTTCACCGTGCCGGGCAGCGTGGTGAGGTCCTGGTCCTTGTTGTAGGTGTAGGCGGCCTCCGCGATGAAGAAGGGCGGATCGTCGAACCGGAACGCCGTTCCCGACGGGTCGCGGACCTGCGGCAGGGGATCGTTGACGCCGGGTCGGTACGGACCGGCGGGATCGCCGTCGAACACGGCGGCGAGGAACGCGAGGTGGTCGTCCGGCAGGAACTTGAGGCGTAGGCCCGGGCTCGCCAGCGGAAAGCTCGGACCGCCGCTCGGCAGGTCGTTGTTGAGGCTCGCCGGCCAGCCGAACGTCGAGTTGAAGAACAGCGTCGCGGTCTGGCTGACGAAGAACTCGCGGTCGGCGGCGAGCTGGCCAAGGCGGGCGAAGACGTGGCCGGCGGCGAGCTCCTGCTCGAACCACGCCTCGTAGAGCCGGGTGGCGGGGTAGGCTTCGATGCCGCTCACTGTGAAGAGGTCGAGCGTGTTGTTGCCGGTCAGGCCGCGACCGTTGATCTGGTAGGCGTTGGCGTGCAGCACGCCGCCGCGCCAGCCAGCCAGCGTGCCGAGGTCGAGGTCGAAGCGTCCCTCGAAACGGCTCTCGAAGGTGGCGCCGCGCTTCACACCGCCGGACGTGTTGCCTAGGACCTCGACGATGCCGATGAACGTGTAGCTCAAGCCCTTGGACGAGAGGTACGCGCGGATGCCGCCGGGATCGCCGGCGGGGCCGAGCGAACCCTGGATGCTCGGCAGCATGGGCGCGTCCGACGGCGCGGACGGCTTGTCCGAGGTATCCGGCAGGACGAAGAACGGCTGGGGGTTGGCCGTGCGCGCGGCGGCCTGGCCCAGGCCGGCTTGACCGTTCGCCGCTTGGGCCGATGCCGTGGACGGGCCTTCGAGGAGGGCCATCAGGAGGAGGCTCGAGAACGCCAGCTTGGTCATCGTGAGGTTTGGAACGAACGGCGCCGCGCCCGACGGCCTCCGACGCCCATAGCGTACTGGGAACGGGCGTGACTAGGGCTGGGGTGCCACATCCCGACCTCGTCGGTCACGCGGCTGTCTCGACCGTCCACGTCGCCGACTCCACCAGCGGCGAGGCTTCCAGGCGCGCGACCACGCCGTCGAGCGCGTCCGCCTCGGCGGTGGTGGGCACCAGGGTCGCGGCGAGTTCGACCAGCTCCTCGTTGTCGGACAGGGTTTGGACGTCGCGGACGGGGTAACCGGCCATCGCCAACGAGGCGTCGATGAGGTCGCGCACCGCCGACACCGCCTGCGGCTCGCAGATCGCGTGGACGCGGTAGGACGCCTCGGTCAGCTCGGACACGATGGGGCGCCGATCGATCCAGTTGACGATGGGCCGCAGCACCGTGTTGCCGGCGAGGACGAACATCGTGAGGGCGGTCGCCTCCCCGACCAGCCCGCTGCCGGCGAAGGTGCCGACCGCCGCCGAGCACCACAGCGTCGCCGCCGTGTTGAGGCCCCGGATGTTGGTACCGTCCTTCAGGATGACGCCGGCCCCCAGGAAGCCGATCCCGGACACCACGTAGGCGATGATGCGGGTCGCGCCGTCCGCCCCGAGCAGCCGATAGCCGAGGTCGGAGAAGGCCGCCGCGCCGAGCGCCACCAAGACGTTGGTGCGCAGGCCCGCCGTGCGCTGCCGCCATTGCCGCTCGAGCCCGATCAGCGTGCCGAGGACGAAGGCGACGGTCAGGATGCCGAAGGTCCGCGCGAACGGCATGGCGAGGGCGGCGGCGATCACCTGCGGGATAGACCGCATCGCCATCGAACCAAGCGCCACTGGATCACGCGTCGGTGGATCACGCGCCATCGGACCACGCACGCCGCGCCGGAGCGTCGGCGCGGCGCTTTGGCAACCGCCTCCCTCAAAGCTCGATGTGCCGCCCGATCTCGACCACCCGGTCGGTCGGCAGCCCGAGCACGTCGACGAGGTGCGCCTGGTTGCGCTCCATCGTGGCGAACACGTGCTCGACGACGCTGTTGAGCAGGCGGCGGCCGCGCGGGGCGCGCACCACCGACTCGTGGCCGACGTAGTAGACGACCTTGTCCAAGTCGATGGCGCAGCCGGCGTCCTTCAAGGCCGGCAGCATGTCGTCGAGGCAGATGTGCTCCATGAAGCCGTTCTTGAAGAAGACGCGCCAGACCCTGGGATGCTCCTGCGTGACGGTGAAGCGATCGGATGGGTCCACGCGCGGCACGAGGGTGGTGGCGATGGTGACGATCAGGACGTCTGCGTAGAGGCAGCGGTTCTGCTTGACGTGCCACAGGAGCAGCGGGGGCACGTCCTTGCGGACGCGGGTGAGGAACACGGCCGTTCCCTCGATGCGCTGCACGCGCTCGGCGTCCACCTTGTCGAAGAAGGCCGGCACGCTCTGCGCCGTGTCCTTGTTGGTCTTCGCGATGGCGGCGACGCCGGTGTGCCACACGCGCATCAGGCCGAACACGGCGGTGGCGAGCACCAGGGGCACCCAGCCCCCGTCCACCACCTTGAGCAGGTTGGACGAGAAGAAGGCGGCGTCCACCACGACGAACACGGCGGCGATCGACCCGGCGAGGACGGCGGACCAACCCAAAATCTCGCGCATGGCGATGTAGAGCAGCCCCGAGGTCATCAGCATGGTGGCGGAGACCGCGATGCCGTAGGCGGAGGCGAGGTTGTCGGACTTGCGGAAGCCCAGCGTCAGGCCGACCGTCACGATCATCAGCAGCCAGTTGACGGCGCCGACGTAGATCTGCCCATAGCCCTCCTCCGAGGTCTGCTTGATGGCGAGCCGGGGCAGCCAGCCGAGCTGGATCGCCTGGCGCGTCATGGAGAAGGCGCCGGTGATGATCGACTGGCTGGCGATGATGGTCGCCACCGTCGCCAGCAGGATGAGCGGCACCAGCAGCACGGGCGGGCACAGGCGGTAGAAGATGTTGTCGGACGTCGGCGCGCCGTTCAGCACGATCGCCGCCTGGCCGGCGTAGTTCAGGATCAGGGCGGGGAACACCGCCGCGAACCAGGCGAGCCAGATCGGCCGCTTGCCGAAGTGACCCATGTCGGCGTAGAGTGCTTCCGCCCCGGTCACGCACAGGAACACGCTGCCGAGCAGCGCGAACCCGGTGAAGCCGCCGTGCGCGAGGTAGGCGACCGCGTAGGTCGGGCTGAGGCCGACCAGCACGGACGGGTATTGCGCGATGCCGTAAACCCCCATCAGCGCGATCACGGCGAACCACGTCAGCATGACCGGGCCGAACAGCTTGCCGATGCTGGCGGTGCCGCGCGACTGGACGGAAAACAGGGCGATGAGGACCACCACCGCCGCCGGCAGCACGTAGGGATCGAAGGCGGGGACGGCGAGGTGCAAACCTTCCAGCGCCGACAGCACGGAGATCGCCGGCGTGATCGCGCCGTCGCCGTAGATCAGCGCCGCGCCGAACAGCCCGGCGGCGACGATCGCCGGCCGATGCCCGCGCTTGATGCCGATCAGCGACATCAGGGCCAGGATGCCGCCCTCGCCGTCGTTGTCGATGCGCATCGCGACCGACACGTACTTGACGCTGGTGATGATCACGAGCGTCCACACCAGCAGCGACAGCACGCCCAGCGTGGTGCCACGGTCGACGTGGGCGCCGGTCGCCTCCAGCACTGTCTTCATCGTGTAGAGCGGGGACGTGCCGATGTCGCCGAAGACGATGCCCAGCGCGCCCAGCGCGATCAGCGGCAGCGCCGCCTTGGACGCCTCGGGCTTGGGCGCGCCCTCCCCCTCATCGGGTCGATCACCGACGTTCTCGGCGGCGCTGCTCGTCATACCCAGGGTCCCGTGGTGAACAATGAGCCATGGACACTATCGAAGACGACCGTCCAATGACAGTGCGACGGCCGAAGTCGTGAACAGGCGATGGTCGCCAACATCTGGCCGCCGCGCGCCGAGGCGGCGGGGGTGCGGCCCCTGGTCAAGGTCCACGTGAGCCTAAAGGGGTGGGCCGAACAGGATGGCGCCGGTCGCGACCGCGTAGGGCAACGACATGCCGGCGATGCCGGCGACGCCCTGCCACGTCCAGCCGAGCCACAGCAGCGCGAGCGCGCTCAGCCCGCCGTAGCAGGCCGTCACCATCACGACGGCCGGGCGGCGGCCGAGGCGCGCGCGGACGCGGGTCAGGTACGCCGCGCCCAGCAACGTGCCCCAGACCGCGACGATGACGAACCCGACGATCCCCATTCGTCCTCCCGTTGACGGGTGCCGATCTCGGACATCGAGCCGGCACGCGGGGCGGGCGTGCCGCATTGGTCGCAGGACCGTCGAGACGGCATCGGCGTTCAGGTGACGTGTCCCACGTGACGACGCACGGGCGCGGGGCGGCCGTGCGAGGCGCGGGCACCGGCGAAAACCTCGCCCGCCGCCGAAAGAGGCTCCTCGGTGCCGTGACAAGGGCGCGCCGAGGACCTAACATCGGGGGACGTCAAGAGTTCTGCCGATGATCAGCCCCTGACGGAGACGGCCATGCTCGCCTTCCTACCGACCATCCCCGCCGCGCCGCGCGGTGACATCCCGCCGGAACCGGTCCCGCGCGACGGAGGGAGCACCGCCGCCGTGCTCGTGTCCTTGATCGCCTTCTGCGCCCTGCTGGCACCGGTGGGCTGGGCGGCTTGGCCGCGCGGAACCGGCGCCACCACGAGGCGGGTCGCCGGGGTGAGGATGACCCCCGCCATCTACGTACCGCCAAGCGATGGCTGCGTACCGAGGCCGGCGCCCGACACGCCCCCGTCCCAGGGCGTCGATCCCTGCATCGTCGCGCTTCCCAAGTAGGCCGTCCAAGTAGGTCGTGTTCCCAAAGTAGTCCGTGCTTCCAAAGTAGGTCATGCGTCCCAGGTGGGACGCATCGTGCCGCCCGCGTTGTGATCGCGGCGGCGGCGGCGCAGGGAACCGCGTTTCCTCCGCCGCACGACCATCGATGACCCGCTCGGCCAGCGATGCCTGCGGAACCGTGGGCCCGCTCATGGCTTCCGCCGTCATCCCGCGCTTTGGACGTGGGCGGCCGGCCACGCCGGCGCCGCGTGAACGAACGCTCGGCGCTTGGAGGGACACCATCATGACGAGCGAGCGACCGACAAGCGTGTCGACCCATAATCCCGCGACCGGCGCGGTGCTGGCAGCCTACCCAATCGACGACGAGGGCCGGGTCGAGACGCTGGCGCGGGCGGCCGAGGGGGGTTACCGCGCGTGGCGCGCGGAGCCGATCGAGCGCCGTGCCGAGGTGATCGCCGGCATCGCGAAGGCGCTGGAGGAGCGGGTCGAACCGCTCGCCCGGCTGATCACGGTCGAGATGGGCAAGACGATCGGCGAGGCCCGCGCGGAGGTCCGCAAATGCGTCGACCTCGCCGGCTGGTGCGCCGAGCGCGGGCCGGCGTTCCTGGCCGATGAGCGCGTGGACATGACGCGCGCGGGCGTCGAGGCCGAGGACGTTTACGTGTCCTACCTGCCGATCGGCACCGTGCTCGGCATCATGCCGTGGAACTTCCCGCTGTGGCAGGCGCTGCGGGCGGCCCTGCCGATCACGCTCGCCGGCAACGCCTTCCTGCTCAAACCCGCGCCCAACGTGCTCGGCTGCGGCTACGCGCTGCGCGAGGTGTTCGAGGCGGGCGGCATGCCGCTGGGCGTGTTCGACGTCGTCAACGTCGGCAACGAGGCCGTGGCCAGCCTGCTGCGCGATCCCCGCATCGCCGCCGTGACCCTCACCGGCAGCGTCGGGGCGGGTGCCGCCGTGGCGGCGATCGCTGGCAAGGTGGTCAAGAAGTCGTTGCTGGAACTCGGCGGATCGGACCCGTTCATCGTTCTGGCCGACGCCGACGTCGAACGAGCCGTCGCCGTGGGGATCAAGGCGCGATTCCAGAACTGCGGCCAAGTCTGCCTCGCCGCCAAACGCTTCATCCTGGAAGCGCCCATCGCGGAAGCGTTCACCGCCAGGTTCGCGAAGGCGGCGGCCGGGCTCGTCGTTGGCGACCCGCTGGACGAAGCCACCGCGATCGGCCCCATCGCCCGCGACGACCTGCGCGAGGGTTTGCACCGCCAAGTGCGCGCGACGGTCGAGCAGGGCGCCAAGCTGCTGACCGGCGGCAACAAGAGGGAGGGGGCCGGCTTCTTCTACGAACCCACCGTGTTCGCCGCGGTGACGCCGGGCATGACCGCCTTCGACGAGGAAACCTTCGGCCCGGTCGCCGCCGTGACGGTCGCCCGCGACGTCGAGGAGGCGATCGGCCTGGCCAACAACAGCGCCTTCGGGCTCAGCGGCAACCTTTGGACCCGCGACATCCCCCGCGCCCGCGCCATCGCCCGGCGGCTGGAAACCGGCGGCGTCTTCATCAACGGCTTCACCGCCTCCAACCCGCGCACGCCGGTCGGCGGTGTCAAGCTCAGTGGCTACGGACGCGAATTATCCCATTTCGGCGTGCGCGAGTTCACCAACGCCCAGACCGTGTGGGTGAAGCCGTAGCGTCGAAGCCGGCGGGACGCGCGTCAACAATCCCGTCGACCGGTCGCCGCGCAGTCCTGGAGGGTGGCCACGTCGATCACCTTCTCGATCACGAACACGCCGAGCGCGACGAGCAGGGCCACGAAGAGGAAGGCGACGAGCAACGGCCGGCGCGGCGGATCGCCGGCCGGGTCCTCATCCCGCCTCACCGGTACGAGGCGAGGGCCGGGTGCGGCAGACGTGCCTTGTCGGCGATGCACAGCATCAGGTGGGTGTAGTTGAGGAACGGGTCCTCCCGCGTGCGCTCGATGCAGTACGCCTTGGTGTCCCGATCGGGGATCTTGCGCCACCAGAATTGCAACGCGCCCAGGCTCGCGTGCTCGGTCTCGACGCAGCCGGCGAGCGCGATGGCGCGCTCGCATTGCGCCGCGATGTCGATCTCGGGGATCTGCGGGGACGCGGCGGAGGGCTGCGGGTGGCTGACGAGGAGGGCTAAGACCAGGACAGTCGGGGTGAGCGCCATCGGATCGATCAACTCCGTTCGGACCGGACCAGGATGCGGGTTCTTCCGACCGTCGTTAAGGTCGCCACGCGCTGTTGACGCAAAAGTGACCGAATCGCCCTCGAACGTCGGGCGCGCCATCACGATTTCTCATCCATCGGAACAGGAGAATAATCGTGACCGGTACATTCAAGAAGACTTTGACGGCCGGCGTCGCCGCCCTCGCCGTCGGCGCTTCGCTGATCCCCTTGACCACGACCTCGGCCGACGCGAGGGGCTTCGGCGGCGGTGGATTCCATGGCGGCGGCTTCGGCCGCGGTGGGTTCGGCGGCGGCGGGTTCCGCGGCGGCTTCGGCCGCGGTGGTTACGGCTACGGCTACGGGCGTGGCTTCTATGGACGTGGCTTCGGCTACGGCCTCGGCGGCTTCGGCCTCGGCCTCGCGGCCGGGAGCTTGGCTTATGGCGCCTACGGTTACCCCTACTACGGCTACGGCTATCCGTACGGCGGTTATGGCTACGGCTACCCCTATCGTGGCTACGGCGGTTACGGTGGCTATGGCGGGTACGGCTACTAAGGTTTCGGCTGCACGCCACCCACGTCCATCGTGGTTTTAGAAGGAAGGGCGCCCAACGTTGGGGCGCCTTTTCTCGTTTGGCGGATGCGTCGTCGACCATGGGGACGTGCGGGGCAGAGGCACGATGCTGGGTCTCACTGACGCTCCCGTCGCATGGATCGCGGCATCGTTTGTGCCAGGGCTATCACGTCCGCCGGCCCGGACCCGGGGCTGCGGAGGCCCTCGTCCCCGTGCCGTCCGCCACAGCGGCGCCCGACATAGCTCGAAGGAAGCAATCCCATGGAGTCGATCCCGAAGTTCCTCAGCGGCATCTTCGCCTTCAACGGCACCGGCCTGGACAACGCGGCACCCCTCGACGCGAGCCTCGCCTACACCGTCTCGGCGTCCCGCCGCGCGCAACTCGTCTACCTGCGCGCCGGCAACTCGTCGGATGAGCTCGTGTGCCTCACGCTGATGCGCGACGGCAAGCCGATGCGGCTGTTCCCGATCGGCGCGAAATCCTCCGAGCACGTCCCCCTCACCGTCACGGAGGACCTGCAGCCCGACACCAAGATCGAGGTCCTCGCCTCCGCCCCGGCCGGGACCTCGGGCCACATCGTCATCGACCTCGGTTTGATCGAGGTCTAGAGGAGGCGTGATCGCCGCCTTCGTGAACCGCTCCAATCCAGCGTACGGGATCCATCAATGCCCAAGCAGAAACTCGTGGTCGTCGGCAACGGGATGGCCGGCGCGCGCGCCGTCGAGGAGATCCTCGCGCGCGGTGGCGCCGACATGTTCGACATCGTCATGTTCGGTGATGAGGTTTACGGCAATTACAACCGCATCCTGCTGTCCAACATCCTGAACGGGACGCAGACCGGCGACGAGATCCTGATCAACCCCTTCGCCTGGTACACGGACAATTCCATCACGCTGCACGCCGGCCACCGCGTCGACACCATCGACCGCGCGGCGCGCGTGGTGGTCTCCGACAAAGGCGCGCGCGAGCGCTACGACAAGCTGCTGATCGCCACCGGCAGCCGTGCCTTCATCCCCCCGGTTCCGGGTATGCGCCAAGCCGACGGCACGTTGAAGCCCGGCGTGTTCGGCTACCGCAGCCTGGATGATTGCACGGCCATCGTCGAGGCGGCCAAGGAAGCGGCGAGACGCGGCCGCGTCGCCGTCACGATCGGCGGCGGCCTGCTCGGGCTGGAGGCGGCGAAGAGCATGATGAACCTCGGCTGCGAGTCGCACGTCGTGCACCTCGCCGGCCACCTCATGGAGATGCAGCTGGACCAGACGGGGGGCGCCATCTTGAAGAAGGCGATCGAGGCCCTCGACATCACCGTCCACGTGTCCAAGTCGACGACGGAGGTACTTGGCGACGACCACGTCACCGGCCTGCGCTTCAAGGACGGCAGCGAACTCGCCTGCGACCTCGTCATCGTCGCCGCCGGGATCCGGCCGAACGCCGAGGTGGCGATGCGCGCCGGCCTCACCGTCGAGCGCGGCATCGTCGTCAACGACCACATGCAATCGGTCGACGACCGGAACGTCTACGTCGTGGGCGAGTGCGCCCAGCACCGTGGCCGGATGTACGGGCTGGTGGCGCCGCTCTACGACCAAGCGAAGGTCCTCGCCGACACGATCACCGGCGCCGACCGCGACGCCGCCTATCATGGCACCAAGCTGGCGACGAAGCTGAAGGTCACCGGCGTCGACCTCGCCTCCATGGGCATCACCGAGCCGCAGGAGGAGCGCGACGAGGTCATCCAGTTCTCCGAGCCCCGGCGCGGCACCTACAAGAAGCTGATCGTGCGCGACGGGCGTCTCGTCGGCGGCATCCTGATGGGCGACATATCCAAGGCGCCGTTCCTCATGCAGGCCTTCGCCAAGGACACGCCGCTGCCGGAGGAGCGGCTGTCGATGATGTTCGACATCGGCACGCCATCCGCCAAGGTGACCTACGACGAGATGCCGGCCGACACCCAAGTTTGCAACTGCAACGGCATCACCAAGGACGCCATCGCGGCGAGCGTCGCCGGTGGCTGCCGCACGCCGAAGTCGGTGATGGACGCGACCCGCGCCGGCATGGGTTGCGGCGCCTGCAAGGGCGAGATCAAGGAACTCGTCGCGTGGCTGTGCGGCGGCGAGGTCGAGGACGATCCCTCCATCCACTACTACGTGCCCTCCATCCCGCTGCGCAAACCCGAGCTCGCCAACGAGATCATCAAGCGCGGGCTGAAGTCGGTGTCGTCCGTGTGGCGCGAGCTCGCCGGCGGCGTCGAGGACGCCGGTTGGAAGCCGGCGCTCGCCTCGCTGCTCATCACCATCTGGAAGGGCGAGTACGACGACGAGCGCGACGCGCGCTTCATCAACGACCGCGTCCACGCCAACATCCAGAAGGACGGCACCTTCTCCGTCGTGCCGGAGATGCCGGGCGGGGTCACCACGGCCGAGGAGCTGATCCGTATCGGCGAGGTCGCGCGCAAGTACAACGTGCCGCTGGTCAAGCTCACCGGTGGCCAGCGCATCGACCTCGTCGGCCTCAAGAAGGAGGATTTGCCCAAGATCTGGAACGACCTCGGCTTCAAGGCCGGCTACGCCTGGGGCAAGAGCTACCGGACGTGCAAGAGCTGCATCGGCACCGACCATTGCCGCTTCGGCCTCGGCGACAGCATGGGTTTCGCCTTCCGCATCGAGCGGCGCTTCCGCGGCCTCGACGCGCCGGCGAAGTTGAAGCTCGCCACCGCCGGTTGCCCGCGCAATTGCTCGGAAGCCTACGTCAAGGATGTCGGCTTCGTGGCGATCGGCGAAGGCAAATGGGAGATCTACGTCGGCGGCGCGGCCGGGGCGCACATCCGCAAGGGCGACCTGCTCTGCACGACCGACTCGGAGGCCGAGGCCATGCTGATCGGCGGGCGCTTCATGCAATACTATCGCGAGAACGCGAAGTGGAAGGAGCGAACCTACACCTTCATGGAACGCCTGGGATTGGAGCGCGTGCAGGCGGTCGTGATCGCCGACTCCGAAGGGATCGCGGAGCGGCTGGACGCGGCGATGCAGACGTCCGTCGAGGCCTGCGTCGATCCCTGGCTGGAAGCCGTCGCGCCCAAAACGGTCAACCAGTTCGCGTCCCTCATCCCGGCGACGGAGGAGGCGTGATGCGCGAGGTCCTCGTCACCAGCGTCGACCAGATCCCCGTGGGGGAAGGCCGTGCCTTCCTCGTCGCCGGGCGGCAGGTCGCGATCTTCCACACGCATGACGGCGCCATCCATGCGACGCAGGCGCACTGCCCGCACCGCAACGGTCCCCTGGCCGACGGCCTGATGGGCGGCGCGACCGTGATGTGCCCGCTCCACGACCGGACCTACGACCTCAGGACGGGGTGCGGCCTCACGCACGAGCACATGAGGCTGGAAGTCTACGCGACGCGCGTGGCCGACGGACGGATCTGGATTGATCCGGCGGGTACGCGCGCCGCCGTGCCGGACGAGGAAGTCGCGTCCATCCCCTAGTGCCGTCCCCGGTTCTGTGGCACGGGACCTTCGGTGGACAAGACGGAAGCACCCATGCAGACAAGCCTCACCCGGACGATCGAGACGCCGGTGGTCGATCCGGCGTCGAGCGGGACCAGCGCGCCGCAAGGATCGTCGCGAGGGCTGCGGACGGTCGCCCGCGCCCTGCTGGCCGGGGTCATGCTGGCGCTCGGCCTCTACATCCTCTGGAACTACGTGCGCGCGCTCGTCTGGGCGGTGGTGCTGGCGATCGCCCTGTGGCCACTGTTCGAGCGGGCGCGACGCCGCGTCCCGCGACGGCTGTCCGGCGAGGTGTTGCCGCTTGTGTTCGTGGCCCTGGTCGGCCTCGTCTTCCTCCTGCCCTTCGTGCTCCTCACGCTGGAGGCCGTGCGGGAGGCGCATCAACTCGTCGACTACGGCAAGCAGGTCCAGCAATCGGGCGTGCCGGTGCCCGACTTCGTCACGCACCTGCCCTACGGCGCCAAGCAGGCGAGCGACTGGTGGAACGCCAACCTCGCCCATTCCGGCTGGTACCAGGACGCGCTGCACCGCATCGACACCAACTCGAACCGCGAACTCGGCCGCAACATCGGGGAGCAGGCGATCCACCGCGTCGTGCTGTTCGGCTTCAGCTTGCTGACGCTGTTCTTCCTGTTCAAGGAGGGTGACGCGGTGGTCCGCCAGTCGCTGACCGCGTCCGCCAAGATGTTCGGGGCGAAGGGGGAACGGGTCGGCCGGCAGATCGTCGCCTCCGTGCATGGCACCGTCAACGGGTTGGTGCTGGTGGGCATCGGAGAGGGCGTGCTGCTCGGCGTCGTCTACTTCCTCACCCACGTGCCGCACCCGATCCTGTTCGGCGCGCTGACGGCGGTGGCGGCGATGATCCCGTTCGCCGCCGCCATCCCCTTCTGCATCGCGGCCCTGCTTCTGCTGGCCAGCGGCGGCGTGGTGTCGGCGGTCATCGTCGTGGCGGCGGGGTTCCTCACGACGTTCACGGCGGACCATTTCGTGCGGCCTAATCTGATCGGCGGCGCGACGAAGTTGCCGTTCCTCTGGGTGCTGCTCGGCATCCTCGGCGGCGTCGAGAGTTTCGGGCTGCTCGGCCTGTTCGTCGGCCCCGCCACCATGGCGGCGCTGATCCTGTTGTGGCGCGAGTTCACGCAGGCGCCGGACGCCGCCGAAGCCGTTCACTGAGGTTTGAGGCGGCGGGGATCGCGACGGCACCTCGCTCCGGTCCCTTGATGGGCGGCCTTGCCGATGGTGCGACGACCATCGTAGCATCATCGAGCCTGCCATCGGGGGATCGGGCCACTTGGCAAGCCGGGAAAGGGAGCGGTGATGGCCAGCGATCGACGTGAGTTCCTCGGCGGTGCCGCCCTCGCGGGTGGGGCCCTGATCGCCGGCAAGGCGGTCGCGGAGCCGATGGGCACTCCCGCCACGGGTGGATCGGATACCGGCAAGCCGGGCGAGGGCGGCTTCGGGCTCCAGGCGGTGCAACTGCCGCCCGGCGCTGCGGTCGTCCACCACGATCCCCACGACGCCGGGACGATACCCGTCTTCCGTTATCCCCTCGACCGCACCGCGCCCAAGCGCGGCACGGGTGGCTACGCCAAGGAGATGACCGAGCACGTGTTCCCGACCGCCGAGGCCATCTCGGGCGTGCACATGCTCCTCAACCCCGGCGCGGTGCGCGAGCTGCACTGGCACGCGATCGCCGCCGAATGGGCCTACGTCATCGCCGGGCGCTGCCAGACCACCGTGCTGACGCCGGAGGGCGCGAGCGAGATCAACAATTTCGAGCCGGGCGACCTGTGGCTCTTCCCCAAGGGTCACGGTCACTCGATCCAGACGATCGGCGACGAGCCGTGCCACTTCCTGCTGGTGTTCGACAACGGCGACACCTCGCCCGAGCACGAAACCTTCGGCATCACGGATTGGATCAACGTCACGCCGCCCGACATCCTGGCGGCCAATTTCGGCGTGCCCCCCGCCGCCTTCGCCGACTTCCCGAAAGGTGAGGTGTACATCCAGCAGGGACAGGTGCTTCCCGCCTCCGACGCGCTCGACGTGCCCTGGCCGCGCGAGTCCACGCACAAGTTCCGGCTCATGCACGAGCCTCGGGCGGTGCGGGACTTCGCCGGCGGCACGTTCAGGCTCGCCGGCACGGCGGAGTGGCCGATCTCGCGAACGATGTCTGGCGGGATCATGACGATCCGGCCCGGCGCCATGCTGGAGTTGCACTGGCACCCCAACTCGAACGAGCTCAATTATTTCCTACGCGGCGAGGCGGCCGTGTCGCTGTTCGGCTCCGGCGGTCGCAGCGGCGTGACGACCTTTTCCCCCGGCGACCTGGCCTACTACCCGCAGGGTTTCGGCCACGCCATCCACAATATCGGCGACGAGGACCTCGAGATCGTCCAGGTGTGGGACAATGGCGCCTTCGAGGAAATCCGTCTGCGGGACTGGGTGCGGGCGAGCCCGCGCGCCCTCCTCGCCAACAATTTCGCCGGGGTGCCGGATGCCACCATCGCCGCGCTGAAGCGGGGTTGATCCGTCCGGGCGGTCGCGACCGGCGGCGCCCTCAACTCACCACGGCGCTGACTACGAACGGCAGGTCGCGAAGCTTGGCGGCGACCTCGTCGGTGGCCTCGCGCGACAGCCTGGAGAAGGTGATCCGCACCACGTCCGTGTGCTCGTCCTCGCCCGGCATCGACACGAACTGCTTCACGCGCGCGGCGCGGGCACCGGCCACGTCGTGCAACGTGGCGATCGACAGGGTGCCGCGCTTGGCCACGATGTCGAGCTGGCGCGTGGTGACGCGCTCGCGGACGTGGTCCTCGATCGGCTTCAGCCCGGCGAGGATGGCGAGCACGATGGCGGTGGTGGCGACGGCGGCGACGTAGAGCCCGCTGCCGACAGCCAGGCCGATGGCGGCGACCGCCCATAGGCTCGCCGCCGTGGTGAGCCCCTTCACCACCTCGCCGCGCAGCAGGATCGTCCCCGCACCGAGGAAGCCGATGCCGGACACCACCTGCGCGGCGATGCGGGAGGGATCGAGCACCACGTGGGTGTCGAGCACGGCCGAGAAGCCGTAAGCCGAGACGATGACGATCAGGCAGCTGCCGACGCACACCAGCATGTGCGTGCGCAGGCCAGCCGACCATTGCAGGCGCTCGCGCTCGAAGCCAATCATGCTGCCGGCAAATGCCGCCAGCAGTAGGCGGACGATGGTTTCAACCGAACCGATGGTGGCCATGCGCCTGTCCGTGGCCGTCTCCGGACCGGAAACGACGCCTCAGCCGACGTCGTCCGCCCGCATCCGGGTGAGGAGGTGTTCGAGCGAGGCGATCGTTTCATCCGCCGCCTCGTCCGCCTCCAGGATAAGCCGGTCCTCCTTCCAGCGCGAGCGGCGATCGCGCGCCGCGAGGTGATCGCGGACGGCGGCGGCCCGCCCCGGCGCGAAGGTCAGCGCGGTCGCCTTTGGTCCGGCGACGATCGCGCTCACCCCGGCCGCCTCCGCCAGGATCGACACGCGCCGCAGCGCGAGCAGCCGCGCCGTCTCGTTCGGCGTCGGCCCGAAACGGTCGGCGAGTTCGGCGCCGAAGGCTTCGACATCGTCGACATCCTCCAAACGGGCGAGCTTCGTGTGGAGCTCGATGCGCAGCGCCTCGTCGGGAACGTAGCTGGCGGGTAGCGCCGCCGCCACCTCGATCTGCAGGGTGGCGGGCCGGCGGTCCTCGCAGGCTTCCCCGTTGGTGGCACGCACGGCGCGCCGCAGGAGGTGCTGGTAAAGGCTGGCGCCGACGAGCCGCATGTGCCCGGCCTGCTCCTCGCCGACGAGGTCGCCACCGCCGCGCAGGTCGAGGTCGCGCGCGCTGATGGCGAAACCGGCGCCGAGCTTGTCGGCGGCGAGCAGGGCCGCCAGCCGGTCGGACGTCGTCTTCGCGATCGCGTCGTCCTCGGGCGTGAAGAGGTACGTCGTGCCCTGCACGCGACCGCGCCCGACCCGCCCGCGCAACTGGTGGAGCTGGGCGAGGCCGAAGCGGTCGGCGCCCCAGATCAGCATCGTGTTGGCGCGCGGCACGTCGAGGCCGCTCTCGATCAGGGCGGTGGCGACGAGCACGTCGGTCGCGCCATCGGCGAAGCGGACCATCGCCTCGTCGACGATGCCCGGCGGCATGTCGCCGTGCGCCACGCCGACGCTCAGGTCCGGCGTCGCCTCGGCCAGCATCTGCAAGATGCCGTCGATGTCCTCGATGCGCGGCACGACGACGAAGCTCTGCCCGTCGCGGCGCCGCTCGCGCAGCAGCGCGGTGCGGGCGACCGCCACGTCGTAGGGCGACAGGAACGTCCGCACCGGGCGCCGTCGGGCCGGCGGGGCGGCCAGCACGCTGACGTCCTGCACGCCGACCAGCGCGCCCTGCAACGTGCGCGGGATCGGCGTCGCCGACAGGGCGAGGTGGTGCGGCGCCAGCGCCTTCAAATCCTCCTTCATCTTGGTGCCGAAGCGATGCTCCTCGTCGACGATGACGAGGGCGAGGTCGTCGAAGTCGACGTCGGCGGCGGTGACCGCCCGCGTGCCGATGACGATGCCGGCCTTGCCGCTCGCCAGCTGGCGCTTCGCTTCCCGGGCGTCGCCGGGGCTGACGAGGCGTGACAGCTGGACCACGGCGACGTCCGTGCCGGCGAAGCGGCGCTCGAAGGTCTGCGCGTGCTGCCGGGCGAGCACGGTGGTCGGCGCGACGAGGGCCACCTGCTTGCCGCTGAAGGCGACCGCGGCGGCGGCGCGCAGGGCGACCTCCGTCTTGCCGTAGCCGACGTCACCGCAGACGAGGCGGTTCATCGGCGTTCCCGAGGCGAGGTCGTCGAGCACCGCCGCCACCGCGGCCAGCTGATCGGCGGTCTCGGGGAAGGGGAAGCGCGCGGCGAAGCGGCCGTAGGCGTCGGAGGGCGGTTTCAGGGGCGCCGTCTTCACCTTCGCCCGCTCCCGCGCGAGGGCGACGAGGCGCTCGGCCGCCGCCTCCACGTAGCCGCTCACCTTCACGCGGCGGGTGTTCCAGCCGTCCGTGTTCAGCCGGTCGAGGGTCACGGCGTCGGGCTCCGACCCGTAGCGCCAGATGCGGTCGAGTTCGGCGGTCGGGACCAGCAGCGTGTTGTCGCCGTGGAAATCGAGGCGCAGCATCTCGTGGGTACCGCCGGCGCCGTCGGCCACCGCCACCGTTTCCAGCCCGCGCAGGATGGCGAAACCGTGGTCCTCGTGGACGACGACGTCGCCGGCGCGCGGCGCCGGCCCGGCTTCGAGGGATGCCGCCTCGCCCTCGACCGCGATGCGGGCGCCGAAAATGTCCGTGGCGGTGACCACGGCGATCCCTTCATCGACGAAGCCGAGGTCCAGGTCGGCGTCGAGCGCCAGGATGGCGCCGGCCGGAGCGGCGAACACCTCTTGCCACCCGTCAACCGCCCGTGCGCCCGGCTCGACACGCCGCAGCGCCTGACGCAGCAGCTCACGCTCCTTGGCGAGGCCGGCGATGACGACGCGCGCGCCCTCCTTCGCCTTGGCACGCGCGAAGGCGGCGAAGGCGGCGGTCGGGTTCTTCTCGAGGGTGAAGGATGGCGTGGGCCGGCAGGCGGCGAGGTCGAGCTCCACGTGCCGCCGCGCCGCCAGCACGCCGCCGATGGCCTCGCGCGTGAGGTAGTGGTGGTCCGGCGCCGGCGGCGTGCGCTCGTCGGCGCCGTGGAAGCCGCGACGGGCCTCGTAAGCCTCCGCGACGCGGTCGGCGAAGCGCTCGCAGGCGGCGGCCACGTCCGCGTCGCAGGCGAGCGCGGCCTTGGGCATGAGGTCGAAGAGGCTTCGCAGGTCGCGATGGTAGGCCGGCAGCCAATGCTCGATGCCGGGCCAGCGGGCCTCGTCGTCGGGCAGCACCAGCTCGCAGGCCGGCAGCAGGTCGAAGCGCTCGGTCCCGCCCTCCGAGCGCTGCGTCGCCGGATCGTAGGAGCGGAGGTCCTCGACCACGTCGCCCTCCCCCAGCATGACCCGCACCGGCGCGGCCGCGTCGGCCGGGAACACGTCGACGACCTGCCCTTGGAAGGCGATGTCACCCAGCTCGTCGACGCGGTCGTCCGTGACGTAGCCGGTGCGCCGCGCGTAGCTTTCGAGCGCCGCGCGGTCGAGCACCATGCCGCGCTCGATGGCGAACGAGTCAACGTGAACGACGACCTTCTGCATGGCGGCGTCGGGGCTCGTCACCACCACCCGCCGCCGCCCCTTCGGCTCGCCGATGCCGCGCAGCACGGCGACGCGGCCACCCATGGTTTCCCGCGAGGGCGAGACGCGATCGTAGGGGAAGCAATCCCAAGGGCGTAGCACCAGCACGTCGTGGGAGGGTACGAAGGCGCGCAGCGCGCGGCCGAGTTCGTCGGCGCGCCGCTCGTTCGCCGCCAGCACGAGGAGGTCGCCCTTCGAACGCGCGAGGTGTTCGGCCAGGCGCGCGGCGAGCGCCGCGACGGGGACCGACCCGCGCTCGCGGCGCGATTCCGCGACCTCCGGCGCCGGGCCGGGGACCAGGTCGGTCTTCTTCGATCGCGTGCCCGCCATTCTCGCCATTCGCAAGCCCCGTCGCTGTTTGGACTCTCAAATGCGCGGAAGCGTCCCGGTTTCCTGCGGCATCGGCGAGCTTGACCGGATCCGGCCGACGCGCCTCGCACCGCCGAATCGGGCTACGGCGCCGGGAACGCGGCGGCGGCGGTGACGTCGAACGCGAACGTGCATCATCGATGTCGGGCCAAGGTGGAATCTAGGCCATCCTCCGCCGATCGGACGTGCGGGGTCGATATTCCCTTTCCCGCCATTCCGACCCAATCTCCTCGCACGGCAACCAAGAGGACGTTCGAGTCCATGGCGGATGGAGTCCGGGGACGACGAACGACGGGAGCGCGCGCCGCATAGACAGGGGATCCGAGATGCTCAATCAGGCCGTTCCAGCACCGCACGCACCCATCGTCGCGCGACCGAAGATCCGGCGCATCTCCTTCGCCGACCTCGCCGAGGTCCTGCGCCTAGGCACCGCCGAGTTCGCGACGCGACCGAGCCACCTCCCGCTGTTGTCCTTCCTTTACCCGTTCATCGGCCTCCTCATCGCGGACCTGACGGTCGGGGAGGGGTTGTTGCCCCTGTTCTTCCCGCTCACCGCCGGTTTCGCCCTCGTCGCGCCGGTGGCGGCGATCGCCTTCTACGACGCCAGCCGTCGCCGCGAGCGGGGCCTCGACACGACGTTGGCGCAGACGCTCGGCATCCTGCGGTCCCCGATCATGTTCGCCTTCGGCCAGATCGCGCTGTTCCTCGTCGCCCTCTTCACCCTGTGGATCGTCGTGGCGCAGCTCCTCTACAACGTCACCCTCGGTCCGGCCGCACCCGCGTCGCTCGCGGCCTTCGCGCACGACCTGCTGACCACGCAGGCCGGCTGGACGCTGATCCTCGTCGGCGTCGGGGCCGACCTCGTCATCGCCGCCATCGCCTTCGTCACCAACGTGGTGTCCTTGCCGCTGTTGCTGGACCACGAGGATTCGAGCTTCGCCACCGCGATCGTCACGTCGGTGCGGTGCGTGCGCGCCAACCCGGTCGTCCTCACGGTCTGGGGTCTGGTCGTCGGCGCGCTGCTCGTCGTGGGTAGCCTACCCCTCTTCGTCGGGTTGCCGGTCGTCCTGCCGGTGCTCGGCCACGCGACATGGCACCTGTATCGCAAGCTCGTGGAAGCCTGAGCGCGCCTCAGAAGGCGCAAACCAGGACCAAGCCGCCGATCATGAAGGCGCACCCGGCGAGGCGACCGATGCCGAGCGTGTGCTGCTTGAAGCCGACCAAGCCGAAATGATCCATGATGACGGAGGTGGTTACCGCCGCCGTCACCGTGAGCCCGATGAAGATGGCGGCGCCGAGCTTCTCCGCGAAGAAGATGGAGGCCAGCACGTAGGCCCCGCCGAAGAAGCCGCCGAGCCAAGCCCACCACGGGATGGAACCGAGACCGTCCTTGGGCATGCCGAGTCCGACGAAGGGGGACACCGCGAGGTAAAGCGCCACGTTGGCGATCGAGACGATGATGGCGGCGAGCATGGGCTGCCCCATGGATTTGGCGAGCGTGGCGTTGGAGCCGGACTGCACCGTGTTGAGGACGCCGCCGAGGAAGGCCACCAGGCCCATGATCACAACCATCGTCACGCTCCCTCGCCGGCCCGCGAACGGCCGCCCCGCGAACGGCCGCTGGGTCCGACGCCTCGCGATCGCAACCGGTGGTGGACGGGATGGTTCGGCGGCGCGTTCGACGCGGGCCGCTCAGGCGGCCGCTGGCGCCCCGAGCGGGTCGACGTCGCCCTGCCCGAGCGAGCGGATCATCGCCGCGAGCCTGGGTTCGTCGACGTTGTCGGCGGCGTCGCTTGGCTTGAACCATTGGCGCGTGCGCTGGTCGCGTTCACGCCAGGTCACGCGCTCCTTCTCGACTTCGAGGACGTAGACCATGACCCGGCAAGGCTCGACATGGCCGACGAGGCGCTTCTGGTAGGTGTAGGCACCGAGCGGCCTCTTGCGGATGCGGCCGGAGATCCCGGCCTCCTCGAGGGCTTCGCGCGCGGCAGCCTGGTAATCCTTGCGATCGCGCATGGGCCAACCCTTCGGGATGACCCAGCGATGCGTTTCGCGCGAGGTGATGAGCAGCACCTCCAGCCCTTCGTCGACGTGACGGACCGGAAGCGCCGCGACCTGGGCGCGATGGCCTCGCTCGGTTGGGGCGGGATGGCTTCGCTCGTTCTTCGATCGCTTCACGTCGCGCTACCCGTTCGTCGACGAACCCGTTGTTCGGGTGGGGCATTCCCACCTAACGTTTCCGCGAGGACCTGACAATCGCGTCAATGACGCGGGGCTCGTTCAAGCGGGTTGGGTCACGACGAAGCGATGGCCATCGGGATCGAGCACGGTCACGGCCAACGCCCCGTCCTCCAGCGTGACGATGCCGGGCGAGATGAAGGGCGCACGCAGGACGGTCAGCGCCTCGACGACCGTCGCGAGGTCCGTCGTTTCCAGGACGAGGTGCGTGGCGGCGATGTCGGCGGAGGTGGTCGCGGGATCGATGGGTCGCCGCGAACCCACGTGGTAGCCGAGCAACTCCAGGTGCGGCGGCGCGTGCCGTGGCATCAGGCCGCTGACGGTGACGCTGGCCTCCGGCACCGCGTCCATGCGGGCCTGCTCGATGCCCCGATTCTCCGTCCGCGAGCCGAGCGTCAAGCCGAAAGCCCCCTCGAAGAAGGCGGTGCTGCGGGCGGTATCGGCGACGCTGATCGCGGAGTGGTCGATGCCGAGGACGAGGCCATCGACGTCACGCCACGCGGGCGGTGCCTCGCCAGGGGGGAAGGCCAGCAGTTCGAGCGGGTGGCCGTCGGCGTCGCGGAACTTGAACGCGGACACGGAGCCGGACGATGGCGGGAGCGTCACCGGACCCTCGAGGCTGATCGGGGTGAACCGGCCGACCGTCCGCAGCCGCGCGTAGGCGGCGTCCATGTCGGAAACGATCATCGCGAAATGCTGGAACGCGAGGTCGGTGCTGGTGCCGCCTCGTGGGTATGGACGCCCCGGCGGATCGAAGGCGAGGAGTTCGATGGTACCCTCGCCGAGGCGCAGCACCGTCCGCTCGATCGTCGCGCCGGGGCATCCGAGCAGGGCCGCGGTCGCCTTGCCCACTGGGCCGCGATCGACGACGACGGCGTCGAAGGCCTCGACGAAGAAGGTTTCCGCGTCGGCGAGGACCGACACGACGAGGGCGAACCCCTTGATGCGCGCGATGGACGGCGTCGACACGGTGGAGGCTCCTTGTTGGCGTGCGCCGGGCTCAGCGATAGGCCGGCGCCTGCTGCCCGTAGGCCGGCGTCGAGGACAGCGGGTGGGTCACGGCGTAGTCGAGCGAGGCCAGCGGCGCCCCAAGGATGATGAGGCCGAGGCCGCCGACCAGGCCGAAGTTCTTGAGGAACTCCCAGAAATGCTGCCGGCCCTGGCTGTCGCCCGAGCCGAAGAAGTCCCCGTAGGCCCAGAACTGGTGGTAAAGGAGCGCCGTCACGACGCAGTAGAACGCCAGCAACGCGGCGGCCGCCCGGTCGAAGACGCCGGCGACGATCAGCGCCGACGTGCCCACCTCCACGACCATCGCGGCGACGAGCAGGAGTGGTCCGCCGGGCAGGATGCCGGAGTTCGCCTGCTTCAGCGCGCCGCGCCAGTTGAAGACCTTGTCCAGCGTGCTGAACGGGAACAGGATCACCAGGCAAATGCGAAAGATCAGGGGGGCGGCGATGCTCATCCCGTTCGGCTCTCCGTGAAACGATCCGGGAGCGTCGGCACCCTGCGCTCGCTCAACCGCCCAGCGTGACGAAAGCTCACGGTGGCGGAGGGTTTTTCTTTCTCCTAGAAGGATATCCATCGAAAGACGGAGGATGCCATGGCCGGCGACCACTACGACGTGATCGTGATCGGCAGTGGCCCGGGTGGCGGCACGGTGGCGCAGAAGCTCGCCGCCACCGGCAAGCGCATCCTGATCCTGGAGCGCGGCGACTACCTGAAGCGCGAGATCGACAATTGGAGCGTCAAGGCCGTCTTCGGCGAGAACCGCTACCGCGCGTCGGAAACCTGGTTCGACAGCGCCGGCAAACCATTCAACCCGAGCCTGCACTACTACGTCGGCGGCAACTCGAAGGTCTACGGGTCGGCACTGGTCCGCATGCGCCGCGAGGACTTCGGGGTGGTCCACCATTCCACCGGCGTGTCGCCGGCCTGGCCGCTCGGCTACGACACCTTCGATCCCTACTACCTCGAAGCGGAAGCCCTGTACCACGTGCACGGGCGACGCGGCGAAGACCCGAACGAGCCCAACGCCTCCGACCCGTTCCCCCACCCGCCCGTGGAGCATGAGCCGCGCATCGCGCGACTGAGCGAGGCGCTCACCCGGCGAGGTTACAAGCCGTTCCACCTGCCGCTCGGCATCCTGCTCGACCAGAAGCCGGACGGGTCCGGTTTGCCGACGCCGGGCAGCGCCTGCATCCGCTGCGGCGCCTTCGACGGGTTCCCCTGCCTCACCAACGGCAAGGCCGACGCGCAGATCGTATCCATCGACCCGATGCTGGCGCGCCATCCCAACGTCACCCTGCTGACCGGGGCCAACGTGACGACGCTCGACACCGACGCGGCGGGGCGCACGGTCACCGGCGTGAACGTCCTGCGCGACGGCGGCCGCGAGCGCTACACCGGGGACATCGTGGTGGTCGCCTGCGGGGCGCTCAGCTCGGCCCTCCTGTTCCTGCGCTCCGCCAACGGCGCCCACCCCAACGGGCTCGCCAACGGTTCGGACCAGGTGGGCCGCAACTACATGCGCCACATCCAGTCCGTGCTGCTCGCCATCTCGCGGGAGCGCAACGACACGGTGTTCCAGAAGACGCTGGCGATGACCGATTTCTACTTCGGCACGAAGGACTGGCCCTACCCGATGGGCCTCGTGCAGATGTGCGGCAAGGTGCACGGCGAGCAGGTGCGCGGTGAGGCCATGCCGGCTTGGCTCGCCATCGCGCCCAGCCTGCCGGCCTTCAACCTGCTGGCCGAGCACGCCCTCGATTTCTGGTTGTCGAGCGAGGACCTGCCGGATCCCGCCAACCGCGTCACGCTCGCGCGCGACGGCGCGGTGTCGCTCGCCCTCACCGAAAACAACGCCATCGCCCACACCAAGCTGCGCGCCGCCATGGAAGCCGCGCTAGCCGCCACCAATGAGCGCGGCACGCTCGCCGGCCGCACGTTCACCGTGGGCAAACCGATCGGCATCGACGGCGTCTCGCACCAGGCCGGCACGCTGCGCTTTGGCACCGATCCACGCCGTTCCGTGCTCGACACCGACTGCAAGGCGCACGAGGTGGACAACCTCTACATCGCGGATTCGAGCGTCTTCCCATCCGTCGGCGCCATGAACCCGACCTTGACGATCGTCGCCAACGCGCTACGCGTCGCCGCCGTCGTCGCCGCTAGGTTGGACGCCTCGCTACCCGCCGGTCGCGAAGCCGGGATAGAGCGTCATGCCGCCATCGACGAATAGCGTGGTTCCCGTGACGTAGTCGGCGTAGTCGGAGGCGAGCCACACCGCCGCCTGGGCGATGTCGTTGGTTTCGCCGATGCGCTTGTAGGGCACCAGCGTCATCAATTCCTCGTAGGCCTTGGGCGTCGACCAGGCGGCCGTGTTGATCGGGGTGCGGATGGCGCCGGGCGCGATGCCGTTGACCCGCACGCGCAACGGCGCCAGCTCCTGCGCCATCGACTCCATCAGCAGCTTGATGCCGCCCTTGGAGGACGCGTAGTTCACGTGCCCCGCCCATGGGATGATCTCGTGGACGGAGCTCATGCAGATCATCTTGCCGGCGGCCACCGACACGCGCTCGTCGACCCCGCGTCGTATGAACTCCCGGCCAGCCGCGCGCTGGCACAGGAACTGGCCTGTCAGGTTGATCGAGATGACGGTGTTCCAATCGGCCAGCGTCATGTCCAGGAACGGCGCGTCCTTCTGCAGGCCGGCGTTGCTGACGGAGATGTGGATCGTGCCGAAGGTGTCGATCGCCGTCTTGTACATGGCGGCGACCTGGTCCTCGTCGCTGACGTCGCACTTGATCGTGATCGCGCGGCGGCCCATCGCCTCGATCTTGTGGGCGACGTCGTCGGCCGTCTCGGGGTGGGTGACGTAGTTCACCGCGACGTCGCAGCCGGCCGCGGCCAGCCCCAACGCCACCGCCTCGCCGATCCCCGAATTGGCGCCGGTGACGATGGCCGGCTGGCCTTCCAGCACCTTGAGGAAGCCGACCTTCGGCAACGGGTGCAGGTTCGGCCGGGCTGGTCCGTCCGGTTCCTTCTCTGGCGGCTTCTGGGTCTCGGTCATTTCGTGGCTCCTGCCACGCTTGAACGGGCCGCGTCGCCTTCGGTTGCACGCTCGCCGAAATCGGGGTCGATCTCGTCGCGCGGGTGGAGCAGCAGGGCGACGAGGCCGGTCCAGCCGGTCTGGTGCGAGGCGCCGAGCCCGCGTCCTGTGTCGCCGTGGAAATGCTCGAAGAACAGCACGTGGTCGCGGAAATGCGGGTCGTCGCGCAGCAGGGCCGTGTCGTCGTAGATCGGGCGACGTCCGGACGCGTCGCGCAGGAACAGCCGGGTGAGGCGCGTCGTGATCTCGTGGGCGATGGCGGCCAGCGTCATGGTGCGGCCCGAGCCGGTCGGACATTCCAGCGTGAAATCCGCCTCGTAGAAGGTGTGGAACCGGTGCAGCGCGACCACGAGGAGGTAGTTCACCGGCATCCAGAGCGGCCCGCGCCAATTCGAGTTGCCGCCGTAGAGCCGCGTCGTGCCCTCGCCCGGCGTGTAGGTCACGCACCGCACCTGCCCGCCCACCGTGACGGTCGCCGGATGGTCGCGGTGGACCTTGGACACGGAGCGCACGCCGTAGTCCGACAGGAACTCCGTCTCGTCCAGCATCCGGGTCAGCACGCGGTTGAGGCGCTGCTTGCGCATCAAGGCGAGCAGCGAATAGTCGGCGCTGTTGGTGTCGCGCCAGCGCGACACGAGGCTCGCGAGGTCGGGCCGGTGGGCGAACAACCATTCGAGGCGTGCGGCGAAGTCGGGCAGGCGGCGCAACGTGTCGGCGTCGATCAGCTCGACGGCGAACAACGGGATCAACCCGACCATGGAGCGCACGCGCAACGGCAGCGGCGGCTCGCCCGGCACCTCCAGCACGTCGTAGTAGAAGCCGTCCGCCTCGTCCCACAGCCCGGACTCGCCATCACCGATCTTCCGGTGCACGGCCGCGGCGATCAGCAGGAAGTGCTCGAAGAACTTGATCGCCATGTCCTCGTAGACGTGGTCGTCGAGGGCGAGTTCGATCGCCATGCGCATGAGGTTGAGCGCGTAGACCGCCGCCCAGGCCGTGCCGTCGGCCTGGTCGAGGCGACCGCCGGCCGGCAGCGTGCCGCTGCGATCGAACAGCGAGATGTTGTCCAGGCCGAGGAAGCCGCCGGCGAAGATGTCGCGGCCCCGCGCGTCCTCGTTGTTGACCCACCAGGTGAAGTTGAGGGTCAGCTTGTGGAACACGCGGCGGAGGAAGGCCGTGTCGGCGACGCCGCAACGCGCGCGGTCGATGTCGTAGATCTGCAGGGCGGCCAGCGCGTGGACCGGCGGGTTGGTGTCGCCGAATTTCCACTCGTAGGCCGGCAGCTGGCCCTTGGGCGACATGAAGCGGGATTGGGTGAGCAGCACCAGCTGCGCCTTGGCGAAGGCGGGATCGATCAGCGCGAAGGTCACGCAATGGAAGGCGAGGTCCCAGGCGGCGAACCACGGGTACTCCCACGCGTCCGGCACCGACAGGATGTCGGCCGCCTCCAGGTGGAGCCAGTCCGCGTCGCGCCCGTGGAGGCGCTCGGCCGGCGGGGCCGGCTCGTTGGCGTCGCCGCGCAGCCAGTCGCGCACGTCGAAGGCGTAGAACTGCTTCGACCACAGCATGCCGGCGAAGGCCTGCCGCTGCACCGCCCGGCCGTCGGGGTCGGCCATGCCGGCCTGCAACGCGTCGTAGAAGGCGTCGCACTCCGCGCGCCGTAGGCGCATGACCTCGTCGAAATCGGCGCAATCAAAGCTTTGCAACGCGTCATCCGCCTGGATGGGTCGCAAACGCAGGCGCACGCTCGCCGTGCCGTGCGCCTCGATCGCCAGCACGTGGTGCGCCGCCGCCTTGGTGCCGGTCCGCGCCGGGTTGACCGCATCGGCGTGGCCGCCGACGACGTGGTCGTTGATGCCGTCCTTGAAGGTGCCCTCGCCGGTGCCGTACAGCCGGCGCGTGTTGGTCTCGTTCTCGCAGAACAGCAGGGTCGGGTGGCCGTCACAGTCGAGGCGCATCGACGGCAGGGCGGGATGGTGGAGCGTGATGGCGGTGTCGCCGGAGGCGGCGAGCACCGGTTTGACCCCGCCCGGCGCCCAAACCCAGGTGTTGCGCGACCATAGGTGGGGCAGCACGTGGAGGGTCGCCGCGCGGTCGCCCCGGTTGGTGATCGTCACCAGCATCAGCACGTCGTCGGGCGCGGCCTTGGCGTATTCCACGCTCACGTCGAAGTAGCGGCCGTCGTCGAAGACGCCGGTGTCGGTGACCTCGTACTCGCGCTGGTCGAGGGTGCGCCGGGCGTTGGTGGCGCGCAGGTCCTCGTAGGGGAAGGCTCCTATCGGGTACTTGTAGAGCATCCGCTGGTAGGAGTGCGTCGGCGTGGCGTCGAGGTAGTAGTACACCTCCTTCACGTCCTCGCCGTGGTTGCCCTCGGCGTTGGTCAGGCCGTAGAGCCGCTCCTTGAGGATCGGGTCCGCGCCGTTCCACAGCGCCAGCCCGAGGCAGGCGGCGAGCTTGTCGTCGCCGAAGCCGGCGATGGCGTCCTCGCCCCAGCGATAAGCGCGGGAGCGGGCGTGGTCGTGGGGGAGGTAGTCCCAGGCGTCGCCGCCGGGGCTGTAGTCCTCGCGCACCGTGCCCCA
>CAXSDP010000005.1:0-68499 GCA_964235705.1 uncultured Beijerinckiaceae bacterium
CATCCAACGGCCTGACATCCAACGACCTCGCATCCGAGCACCTGGGCGACCTCGCGCCGACCGCCTACCCCAAGGAGGTCAAGCTGGCCGACCTGAAGGACAAGTCGCCGACCGAACTGCTCGCCTTCGCGGAGGAGTACGAGGTCGAGAACGCGTCCACGCTCCGCAAGCAGGAGCTGATGTTCGCCGTGCTGAAGCAGCTCGCCTCCCGCGAGATCGAGATCGTCGGCGTCGGCGTGATCGAGGTGCTCCAGGATGGGTTCGGCTTCCTCCGCTCGGCCGATGCGAACTACCTCGCCGGCCCCGACGACATCTACGTCAGCCCCTCGCAGATCCGCCGCTTCGGCCTGCGGACCGGCGATACGGTGGAAGGGCTGATCCGCTCCCCCAAGGAGGGCGAGCGCTATTTCGCCCTGTTGAAGGTCAACACGATCAACTTCGAGGAGCCGGAGAAGGCCCGCCACAAGGTCAACTTCGACAACCTCACCCCGCTCTACCCGGAGCGGCGCTTGAAGCTCGAGATCGAGGACCCGACGCGCAAGGACCTGTCGAACCGGGTGATCGACATCGTCGCCCCGATCGGCTTCGGCCAGCGCGCGCTCATCGTGGCGCCGCCGCGCACCGGCAAGACCGTGCTGCTGCAGAACATCGCGCAGTCGATTTCCGCCAACCACCCCGACAGCTACCTCATCGTGCTGCTGATCGACGAGCGGCCGGAGGAGGTGACGGACATGCAGCGCTCCGTGAAGGGCGAAGTGGTGGCCTCCACCTTCGACGAGCCGGCGACCCGCCACGTCGCGGTGGCGGAGATGGTGATCGAGAAGGCCAAGCGGCTGGTGGAGCACGGGCGGGACGTCGTCATCCTGCTCGACTCCATCACGCGACTGGGACGCGCCTACAACACCACCGTCCCCTCGTCCGGCAAGGTGCTCACCGGCGGCGTCGATGCCAACGCCCTCCAGCGGCCGAAGCGCTTCTTCGGCGCGGCCCGCAACATCGAGGAGGGCGGCTCGCTCACCATCATCGCCACCGCGCTGATCGACACGGGGTCGCGCATGGACGAGGTGATCTTCGAGGAGTTCAAGGGCACCGGCAATTCCGAGATCATCCTCGATCGCAAGGTGGCGGACAAGCGGACCTACCCGGCGCTCGACATCGCGCGTTCGGGAACCCGCAAGGAGGAGCTGCTGGTGCCGGCCGACATCCTCAAGAAGATGTACGTGCTGCGCCGCATCCTGAACCCGATGGGCACCGTCGACGGCGTCGAGTTCCTGCTCGGCAAGCTGCGCGACACGCCGAAGGGGAACGGCACGTTCTTCGAGTCCATGAACACTTGAACGGTTAACACCTGAGCCCGAAGCATCGGAGGCGGCATGGACGCCGCCTCGTTCGCCAAGGAACCGCGAGCGGTTACCTCGCGCCGTTCAGGCAGCTCCTGGCCGCCGCCAGGGCGGACGCCGCGTTCGGCGTCGGGAAGTTCGCCTCGTCCTCGGCGATGCGGGCGGTGAGCGTCGGGGCGGCACCCAACAGGTCGATGAGCGAGGCGGCGTTGTTGAAGGTGTAGCTCAGCGTCTCCGCGTCGCCGACCCAGCTCGCTTTCCCCGCGAGGGCTTTGTCGCCGATGATGAGGTCCACGGGGACGGCCTCGCCCGGCTTGAAGTGCCAACCCTGGTAGCTGAGCGTCACGATCAGGTCGGTGGCGTATCCGCCATTGAGGAGGCCGTAGATGACGGAACCCTTCTTCTTGTCCTTGTCGACGGACTGGTGGCCGACCACGCAGACGCCGTCGGATGGGGTCGGCGTGATCGACCATCCGGCGACCGTCTGCCCGGCCGTGGGGGCGGCGGAAGCTGTCCCGCAGTTGGTCAGGATCAGGATCGCGCAGGCGGCGAGTTTACGCATCGTTCACTCCAAGAGGTGCGCGAGGCATGCCATCGATGGGCGACGCGCGTCCAGCGGATCGGCCCGCGTCTCAGGCGTTCGACGATGCGACGGCGGCCAGGAACGCCTCCATCATCGCGATCTCGCGGCCGTCGCCCTTCAGGTCGTCGGCCAGGCGGTCGTACAGCGACGCCGCGCCGGTGAACATCGCGGCGGCGGCGGGATCGGCAGCGAGGAAGGCGGCGATCTCCCGCATCTCGCCGGACCAGCGGTAAGCCTTCGGCACCATGTCCGGCAGCGCGTCCTTGAAGCGGGCGAGGAGCTGCGGCTGGCTTTCCGCCAACTCGGCCCGCAACGCCTCGTCGGCGCCGGCGCGCGTCGCCGCCAACACCATGGCGGCGGCGAGCGCGGTGAGCCCCTTGGTGACCATGGCGTAGGACATCTTCAGCGCCGACGCCGCACCGATCGGGCCGGCCATCAGCCTGACGTCGAGTCCGAGGTCGCGCAGCGGACCGAGCGAGCCGGCCGCCTCGCCCGACGCGTAGAGTCGCGGTCCGACCGTGCCGGGACGCGGCGGTGAGCCGATGATGCAGCCGTCGACGAACGGCGCCCCGGTTCCCGCGATGACGGCGGCCACGCGCTCGACGGTGCGCACGTCGACCGCGTTGCAATCGGCGAACACAGGCTTGGTCGCGGCGACGCGGATCGCCGGGGCGAATCGTTCGGCGACCGCCACCGCCTCGTGCGGCGGCACCACGGACAAGATGAGGCCGGCCCCGGCGATGGCCTCGTCGTCGGCCGCGACCATTCCGGCCGCTTCCGCCCGCGCGCGGCTCGCCGCGCTCCGCCCCGCGAGCGGGGTCAGGACGCGCGCGCCGTGCTCGACCAGTCGCCGTCCCATCCCGGCGCCCATCGCGCCCGGCGCGAGAAGTGCGATCGTTGACTGCATGGAGTCCCTCCCCGCCCGGCTTCGGCGGGCGCCACGTCCCGCGCGCTTCCATGAGACCTCCCCCCATGGCACCGGTGCCCCGTCGGTGTCCAGCCGTGGGTGGGGCGCGTCACCCCTTGTCGGCGAACTCGGGTTCCTCGAACACCTCGCGCGCGACCTTGAAGGCTTCGCCCGCCGCCGGCACGCCGGCGTAGACGCAGGCCTGGAGGAAGACTTCCCGGATCTCGGCCCGCGTGACGCCGTTCGTCAGGGCGCCCCGGACGTGGATCCGGAGTTCGTTGGGCTTGCCCATCGCCGTCAGCATGCCGAGGTTGACGATGCTGCGCGTGCGGCGGTCGAGGCCCGGTCGGCCCCAAACGTCGCCCCAGCAGTATGTCAGGGCCAGTTCCTGGAAGGGACGGTCGAAGTCCGTGGCGCCGGCGAGGGCGGCGTCGTGGCGCCCCTCACCGATGACCGCGGCGCGGATGGCCTTGCCCTGCTCGAGAAGGTGGTCGCTCATCGTGGTGCTCCTTCGTTGATCGGCCGCGCCGGGTGGCTCGCGGCAGCCCCCTCGCGACGGTGTGGCCCGACGGGTGCCTACGCGGCGGGGACATCGGTGGGGGCGTAGGCGCCCATGCGGGTGAAGTCGTCGGCGTCGGACAGGCGCTCCGCGCTGGCCGCCCACATCTCGCCCACGGCGGCGGTCAACGGCAGGTCGGCGCCCGAACGCGCGGCGAGTTCGCGCGCGAGGCGGACGTCCTTGCGCATGAGCCCCATGGAGAAGCCGCTGTCGAAGCGGTCCGACAGGATCCAGGTGGGGAAGTGGACTTCGCTGATCGCCGAGCGGCCCGTCGCGGCGTTGATGACGCGGAGCGCCGCCTCGGGGCTGACGCCGGCGGCGGCGGCGAGCTTCAGGCCCTCGCTGGTGGTGAGCATGTGGGAGGCGACGAGCAGGTTGTTGACGAGCTTGGCGACGTTGCCGGCGCCGCTCGGCCCGACGTGGAGGACCTTCGACGCCATCGCCTCGATCACCGGGCGGGCCATCGCGACGTCCTCGTCCGAGCCGCCGATCATCATGGCCATCGTGCCGGTCGCGGCGCCGTTCGGACCGCCGCTGACGGGCGCGTCGAGGAAGCCGTGCCCGGCCGCCGCCAGCCTGGCGGCGAGGTGCCGGCTCACGTCCGGCTCCGACGTCGAGGTGTCGACGATGACCGCCCGGCCGACGTCCCCGGAGCCGAGCAGGTGGGCGTTGGCGTCGACCACGCCCACGACGTCCCCCGCGGTCGGCAGGGAGAGGACGACGTACTTGGCCTCCCCGAAGGCCTTGTCGACCGTGTCGACCGCCTCGACGCCGGAGGATGCCGCGAGGGCGCGTCGGTCGGCGCCGAGGTCGAAGCCGACGACCCGGAACCCTTTGCCGACGAGCGTGGTCGCCATGCCCATGCCCATGCTGCCGAGCCCGACCACGCCCACGGTGGCACCCTGTTCATCCATCGCTTCGGTCCCTTCGGAGGATGTCGCCGCCACGCGCGTCGTGGGGCTTCGGGGATGTGCCCCGTCGTCGGCGCCTTCGCGGCCGCCGATCCCGGCCTGTTGAGCGAATGTCACGGAAAGGCACCGGCGGGGGTAGGGTGCCATCCTGGTACGATGCGTTGCCGTTGGCGCAACACGTCAGCCGACGCGATGGTGGAACGCCACCATCTCCCCCGACAGGGCTTCCGCGAGCTTCGCCACGGACATCGGCAGGCGGCGCCTCGCCCTGACGACGAGGTGGGCGTTGGCCTCGCTCAGGATTGGGTCGGTCAGGTCGACGGCGCCCAGGGCGCCACGCGCGACCTCGCTGGCGACGGCGAACCTCGGCAGGAAGGTCACGCCCATGCCGGCGCCAACGAAGCGCCGGAGCACGTCCATCGAGGCGGTTTCGACGACCGGCGCCAGGGCGAGCCCGCGATCGGCCGCGACCCGGCCGACGAGCTGCCGCACGCCGTGGCCGGGGGATAGCAGGGCGCACGGGCCGTCGAGGCACTCCGCCAAGGTGACGCGCCCGCGTGCCAGCAGGGGATGGCCGGGCGGCGCCACGAGGCACAGGGGCTGGCGCGAGATCGCGAGGGAGCGGATGCCGGTGTCGACGATCGGATCGTAGACGACGCCGACGTCGACGTCCCCGTTGGTCACAGCTTCGAGGACGCCGGTCGTGCTGCCGAGCGCGATGGTGAAATGGATCGCCGGATGGATCGAGCGGAACGTGCGGAGGCCGCGCTCGACGAGGTCGGGGACGAACCCCTCGCCGCACGCGATGCGCACGACGCCCCGCCGGCCACCCTTGAGCTGGTCGAGCTGTTCGGCGAGGAGGTCCTGGTCCTCCCCCACGCGCCGCGCGTGTTCGAGGAGGAGCCGACCGGCCTCGGTGAGGACGACGCCGCGTGCCGTCCGTTCGAAGAACGGGATGCCGAAGCGTCCCTCGACATCGGACACCTGCCGGCTCACGGCCGAGGGGACGACGTGGAGGAACTCGGCGGCGCCCCGGATGGAGCCCGTCCTCGCCACGGCCAGGAAGTATCGCAGCGAGCGGGCGTCAAGCGCGTCCATGCGGGTGTCCATGGCGCATCCCGACCTCAGCACGACGGCACGTCGACGGCCGGACCGCCCATCACGTTCGCTCGCACATCCGGCGCTCGCACATCCGGCGTGTGTCCCGGCCCGTCCGCCTTCCGGCATCGCATGGTCGATCGCATCGGGAGCCTCGATCTGCGCGCGGGCGGTTCCGGCCTCGATGGGGCACCGCGAGCCGCCGCCCGCGGGCGCGCCGATGATGGTACGAACGCCGTCGCCTGGCCAGATCGACTTCGGGGATCGTCGTTGCGCTCACCGGCACGACTGTATCGGGGGGACTTGGCGTTTGGGAGGCTTGGCGTTCGCGAAGCTTGGCGTGGGAGGACGCGGCGCGAGCATCCGAGGGACGAGGGCGCGTCCAGGTGGGGAACGCGTGTCGCGCCCCTCGTTCGCGAGCCTCGGGCCGAGCCGGCCGGCGTCGACCTCGCGCCGGTGGGAGGATGGCCGCGACCGCCGGATCGCCCCGCTCGCCACGCCGGCAAGGAGCCGCTACGAAGTCGCGGCGGCGGCTCCGGGACGGGGGATCAATGACGGAGGATCATGGGAGCGACGTTTCGAGTGTCCCTCATCGGGCGGACGCCATCGGGACCGGCGACCTGCTCGACGCGGCCCGCCGGCTGTTGCTCCGCGAGCCGGGCCTGGGCGCGATGCTGTCGCTCGACGTCCATGACCTGCGGACGGACGCCGAACTGCTGGCGATGGTCGTGTCGGGCGCCGTCCCGGCCGGTCCCGCGCGGACGACCATCTTTGAGGCGGCCACGTCGGCGTTCGGCCGCGACGCGGAGGCGCGCCGGGCGGTCTTGGCGGATGTCCGCGTCGCGACGCGCCACAACTTCGAGCCGGGCGGCGAGGTCACGACCCTCCTCTTCGCGCGCGGGATCCACGCCCTCATCGCCCATCGCGTGGCGCACGCCTTCTGGGCGGACGGCCGCACCGACTTCGCGCTCGGCCTGAAGACGGTGTTCGGCCGGGCCTTCTCCACCGACATCCATCCCGGCGCCCGATTCGGGGCCGGCATCTGGCTCGACCACGGCCTGGGTTTCGTGGTCGGCGAGACGGCCGTCGTCGAGGACGGGGTCGCGATCTGGCACGGCGTGACGCTGGGAAGCACCCTCAAGGACGCCGGCGGTGCCCGCCACCCGCGCCTGCGCAGGGGCGCGACCATCGGCGCGGGCGCCATCATCCTCGGAAGCGTCTCGATCGGTGAGAACAGCGTGGTCGCCGCCGGCTCGGTGGTCGTCGGCGATGTCGCGCCGGGCACGACGGTCGCCGGGGTGCCGGCCAAAGCGAAGCCCCGCTCGACCGCGTCCTTCTCGGGCTTCCCCTCCCTCCAGGCCGGCGAGGACCTCCCGTGACCGGCTCGCTCGGCATCGACCATCCGCTCATCCTCGTCCGCGACGTGGCGGCGGCGTCGACGCGGTACGAAGCCCTGGGTTTCCGGATGACGCCGGTCACCAGGCACCCTTGGGGGACCAGCACGACCGTCGCCGTCTTCGAGCGATGCCTCCTCGAACTCATGGGCGTCTACGACGAGGGCTTGATCGACGTGAACCCCGCCGGCGACTTCCGTTTCGGGCGCACCGTCAGGGATCACCTCGCCGAGCGCGAGGGTGTCTCGCTCCTCGCGTTGAACTCCGAGGATGCCGACGCCGACGCGGCGGCGCTGGAAGCCAGGGGCGTCGCGTGCCAGGGCACGATCGCGTTCGGCCGCGACGTCGTGTTGCCGGACGGGCGGCGGGACAGGACGGCGACGACGCTGAAGATCCTCCACGCGCCGGACATGCCGCGCTTCTCGACCTTCCTCTGCCAGCAACATCGTCGCGATCTCATCGAGTCGCCCGCGTGGATGGATCATCCGAACGGCGCCTACGGCATCGCGGGGGTGACGATCCTCGCGACCCCCGCCGACCGGACGCGCGTGCTCGACCGCCTCGCTGCCCTTTACGGCCGCGGTGCGGTCTTCGCGACCGCCGACGGCTTCGGCGCGCGTACGGGGAACGGCGACGTCGTCGTCGTCGACCACGACGCCGCCACCACACGCCACGGCGCGTTGCCTCCCGCCGTCGCGGCCGGGATCACCCCCTGCATCATCGCGATCGATGTCCGGGTGCGGCGCGTCGACGATGTCCGGCCCTTCCTCGACGCGGCCCGGGTGTCCCACCACGAGGGCAACGGTTCGATCCTCCTGACCGACGCCGTCCCTTTCGGCAACGTGTTCCTGTCCTTCGTCCCTCCGACGCCGGGGAACCCGCGAGGGCGTCACCGACCGGCGTCGAGCGACGACGCGGGAGAATGACGGCATGGCGACGAACGGGCACGACGCCGGGGGAGACCGGGCGTCGATTCGAGGTGCGCGGTCGAAGCGCGCCTGGCCTCGCGCGGGTCGGACCCGTCAAACGTCGGGCCGCGCCTCCAGCTGCCGCAGGGCCTTCATGAAGAAATCCTCGCCGCCGAAGTTGCCGGATTTCAGCGCGAGGGCCATCGGCTGATCCCCGATCGTCACGGTCCAGGGCACGCCGGGGTCGATCTGCCGGCCGATGCGCAGCGCCGTGACCCCGAGCGCCTGCACCACGGCACCCGACGTCTCGCCGCCGGCCACCACGAGTCGCCGCACCCCGGCCGCACGCAAGCCGCGCGCCACCTCCGCCAAGGCGCGCTCGACCAACTCGCCGGCTTCGCCGACGCCGAGCGCCGCCTGCGCCGCGCGGACCGCGTCGGGATCGGCGGTCGCGTAGAGGAGCACGGGTCCCTCCGCCAGCGCGTCCCGCGCGAAGGCCAGCGCCTCCGCCACCACCGGTTCGCCGGCGGCCAGGCGCAGCGGGTCGAGCCGGAACGCGGCATGGGCGACGCGCCAACATGCGACCTGGGCCTGGGTGGCCTGCGAGCAGCTGCCGGCGAGCACGGCGGCGCGGCCGCCGACGTCCGGCAGCACCCCCGCGTCCGCCGCCCCGGTGAGGCGACCCGCTTGCCGCAGCGCCTCCGCGATGCCGAGGCCGAGGCCGGAGCCCCCGGTGAGGAGCTTGAAGTCGAGGGCGGCGCGTCCCAGCGTGACCAAGTCGGCATCCGAGATCGCGTCCGCGATCGCCAGCCGCACGCCGGCGGCCGCGAGGTCGCCCAACGCCGTCCGCACCGCGTCGGCCCCGCGCGCGATCGCGTCGTAGCGCAGCAGCCCGACGGCGCCCGAGCTTTGTCGCTGGAGGACGCGCACGAGGTCGGGATCGCGCATCGGCGTCAGGGGATGGTCCCGCATGCCGGACTCGCTCAGCAATCGGTCGGCCACGAAGAGGTGACCCCGGAAAACGGTGCGACCGGCTTCCGGGAACGCCGGGCACGCGAGGGTGAGGTCGCAGCCCAAGGCCTCCATCAACGCTTCGGCGACCGGACCGATGTTGCCGCCATCGGTGGAGTCGAAGGTGGAGCAGTACTTGAAGTAGAAGCGCTCGCAGCCCTGCCCGCGCAGCCAACGCAGCGCGTCGAGCGATCGCGCCACCGCGTCCGCGGGTGGAACGGTGCGCGACTTCAGCGCCACCACGATCGCGTCCAACGCCTCCGGCAGGTCGGCGGCCGGCACGCCGATCGTTTGCACCGTCCGCATTCCGCCACGCGTCAGCATGTTGGCGAGGTCGGTCGCCCCGGTGAAGTCGTCGGCGATGCAGCCCAGCAGGGGCGCGTTTCGCGTCATGATCGAGCCTCGTCTGAGTTGTCCCGCACGAAGGCGCGTATCACGTCGTCGAACCCGGCGTCGGCCGTGAAGCCGAGGCGCCGGGCGTAGGCGGCGGCGAAGTCGCCCGGCCACGAGTTCACGATGGCCTCGACCGCCGGGTCGCGCGCCACCCGCACGCGGTCGGCGACGGCGTCGCCGCACACGCGGCGCAGCGCGTCGAGCATGGCGGCCACCGTGATCGAGAGGCCGGGCATGTTGATGACCCTGCCCTCGTCGAGCGCCTCGGACGGCAGCTCGTGCCCGTGCACCATGTTGTGGATCGCCCGATCCGGGGACATCAGCCACAGCACGGTCCCGGGCGCGACGGGACAGAGGGCGTCCACCCCGTTGATCGGCTCGCGGATGATGCCGCTGGCGAAGGACGACGCGGCGCGGTTCGGCTTGCCGGGCCGCACGGCGACCGTGGGCATGCGCAGGCTGCGGCCGTCGACCCAGCCGCGCCGGCTATAGTCGGCGAGCAGGAGGTCGTTGATCGCCTTCTGCGTGCCGTAGGAGCTCGACGGCTGCCAGACCTGGCTGTCGGGAACCGTTGTTGGCAGCGCGCCGCCGAACACCGCGACCGAGCTGGTCATCAGCAGCTTGGCGCCGCGGCCGAGCGCGCGAACCCGCTCCAGCACGGCGCGGGTGGCGTCGACGTTCACCCTCATGCCCAGGTCGAAGTCCTGCTCGGCCTGGCCGGAGACGACCGCCGCCAGGTGGAACACCGTGTCCGTGCCGTCGTCGATCAGCGCCGCCAGGGTCGCGGGATCGGCGATGTCGCCGATCATCGTCACCACGCGGTCGTCGGCCGCTCCGCTCGGCTCGACGACGTCCAAGGCGGTGATCCGCTCGATGGGGGCGGGGTGCCCTGCCCGGTCCGCGAGCGTGCCCCGTTCGAGCAAAGCCCGGATCAATCGATGGCCCAGGAACCCGGCGGCGCCGGTGATGGCCACCCGCATCCCTCGTCACTCCCACGGCCCAACGCCTTCCCCGGCGGCTGCTTTATGGCGGGCGACCGACCGGCGCAACCACCCTTTCGGCGGTGGGTCGGCCCGATCGGCGCGGGACCTCCGTGGCCGCCTCGAAGCAGGAGCGGGTCGGAGGGTGCGGGCGGTCTCGCGTCGGCATGCGCCATGCGTCAGGGCTGGGGGTCGCGGCGATCTCGGTCGGCACGGGCCGGAGCGGGCTCGGCCATGCCGCGGCGTCCATCGGGCGACATTGACAACCCGTTCCGTGCGTGACCGTCCTGGGCGTCGCGAGAAGCCACGGCCCGAGGCCGCCGCTCGATCAATGCCCAGGGAGGTTCGATGACAGCATCCGACCCGCACGCGACGACCTTGGAGCGTCGCCCGCTCGACGGGGCGGCGTCCGATGACGCGACCAGCCCGCAGACGCGCTCCGGCACCGTCACGGTCGGGGACGCCGACGCCGGCGCCCCCGGCATCGCCGCCCCGCAGGCCCTGGCGACCAGCGTCAAGCGCAGCGCCGCCGCCACCCCCTACCGCTTCCGCGACCTGCTCGCCCTCGACGACTTCGAGCGCCACGCCAAGCGGGTCCTGCCGCGCATGATCTACCAGTACGTGTCCGGCGCCGTGGAAACCGGCACCGCGCTGCGCCGCAGCCGCGCCGCCTATGACGACTACGCGTTCCTGCCGCGCGCCATGGTCGACACGTCGGCGCGCACCGGCGCGACGGAGCTGTTCGGCCACACCTACGACGCGCCCTTCGGCATCGGACCACTCGGCGGCTCGGCCTTCATCGCGTACCGGGGCGACCTCGTGCTGGCTGAGGCGGCGCGCCGGGCCAACATCCCCATGTGCCTGAGCGCCTCCTCGCTCATCAAGCTGGAGGACGTACACGCCCAAAATCCGGACGCCTGGTTCCAGGGCTACCTGCCGGGCGACCAGCACCGCATCAACCGCCTGCTGGACCGGGTGGAGGCGGCCGGCTACCGCACCTTGGTGGTGACCGCCGACACGCCGGTGTTGGGCAACCGCGAGCATAACACCCGCTCCGGCTTCTCCATGCCGATCAAGGTGACGCCGACCGTCGCCTGGCAGGGCGCGACGCACCCGCGCTGGCTGCTCGGCGTGGTGGCCCGCACGTTCTGGCGGCACGGGGCGCCGCACTTCGAGAACATGGAGGCCGAGCGCGGGCCGCCGATGATGTCGCGCAACGCGCTGCGCAACACGACCGCGCGGGACAAGCTGTCGTGGCGCGACCTGGAGGCGATCCGCCGCCGTTGGCCCGGTCCCCTGCTGGTGAAGGGCTTGCTGACGCCGGCCGACGTGGCGCTGGCCCGCGACCACGGCGCCGACGGGGTGATCGTGTCGACCCACGGCGGCCGGCAGCTCGACCACGCGATCGCGCCCCTCGACGTGCTGCCGGAGATCGCGGCGGCCAAGGGCGCGATGAAGGTGATCGTGGACAGCGGCATCCGGCGCGGCACGGACGTGCTGAAGGCCTTGGCACTGGGGGCGGACTTCGTGATGCTGGGGCGCCCGTTCATCTTCGCCGCCGCGATCGGCGGGGTGCCGGGGGTGGCGCACGCGATCGGGCTGCTCAAGGAGGAGATCAACCGCGACATGGCGCTCGCCGGCCTCAACCGCCTCGACGCGGTCACGCCGGACCTCGTGCGCCGTGTCGCCGAGCGCGGGCATCTTGGATGATGGAACGCCATCAACCGCCGCTCGCCTTCGTCGGCTGCTTCACCACGGCCAAGCGCCGCGCGCGGGGACTGGGCATCGATGTCTACCACACGGGAGCGCCCTCGGCCGCCGATCGTTGGTCCCCGATCGAGCGGGTCGCCGGCCTGGAGAACCCGTCCTTCCTGGTGGCCGACCCGGTCCGGCGGGTGCTCTACGCGGCGCACGGCGACGGCGACCAAGCCAGCGCCTTCGCCGTCGAGTCGGACGGCCGGCTCCGCTCGCTCGGTGGCGCGCCGACCGGCGGCACCAACGTCGTCCACCAGGCGCTCGACCCGTCCGGACGCTTCCTCGTCGTCGCCAACTACGGGACTGGCTCGGTCGCGGTCCTGCCGGTGGGTGGGGACGGCGCGCTGGGGGCGGCGCGCCAAGTATTGGACATGCGAGGGCCGGTCGGGCCGCACCGGAGCGAGCAGGCGGGATCGCACCCCCACCAGGTCGTCTTCTCCCCGGACGAGGCTTTCGTCCTCGTGCCGGACAAGGGGCTCGACCGCGTCTTCGTGCTGGCCTTCGACGCCGGCCACCTCGCCCTGGCCGGCTCGGTGGCGATGCGGCCCGGCGCCGGGCCGCGCCACCTCGCGTTCCACCCGACGCGACCGCTCGCCTTCCTCGTCAACGAACTCGACTCCACGCTCGCCCTGCTCCGATGGGACGGGGCGGCGGGCACGCTGGAGCCAGCGCATCTCGCCTCGACCCTGCCGCCGGACTTCTTCGGCGCCAGCACCGCCGCGGCGATCGCGCTCACGCCGGACGGCCGCTTCGCGTACGTGTCGAACCGGGGGCAGGACGGCGTCGCGCGCTTCGCCTTCGACGCCGCCACCGAGCGGCTGGTCGCGATCGGCTGGACGGGATCCGGCGGGCGCGACCCGCGCTTCATGACCCTCGATCCGACCGGCGGGCACCTCCTCGTCGCCAACGAGCAGGGCGACAACGTGGTCACCTTCGCCATCGATCGCACGTCCGGCGACCTCCATTCGACGGGGAGGCGGGACAGCCTCAGCCCGTGTACGGTCGCTTTCCTGTGACGGGTCGCACGGTTTCCTGATCGAAGCCGTCGGGCGCAACGTGCGAGACGCGGGCGGGAGCGGACGGATGTCGGGGGGCAAGTCATGTTGAAGGGCAAGTACAGGTACGTCATCGCGACCCTGCTCTTCGTGGCGGGTGTCATCAACTACATGGATCGCGCGGCGCTAGGGGTCGCGGCGCCCTTCGTGCAGAGGGACCTCCACCTCTCGGCCTCGCGGCTCGGCGTGATCTTCAGCACGTTCTTCTTCGGCTACGCGATCTTCGCCTTCGTCGGCGGCCAGCTCGCCGACCGCTACGGCCCGCGCAGCGTGTACAGCTGGGCGGCGGCCGCCTGGTCGATCCTCTGCGCGCTGACCGCCGCCGTGACCGGCTTCGCGACGCTCTTCGCGGTGCGCGCCCTGTTCGGTTTCGCGGAGGGGCCGATGAACTCGACCACGAACCGGACGATCACGACGTGGTTCCCGCGCGCGGAGACGGCGCGCGCGATCGGCTTCACCTTCTCCGGCCAGACGATCGGCAGCGCGATCGCCGCCCCGGTCGTCGGCCTCATGGCCATCGCGTTCGGCTGGCGGCCGGCCTTCGTCGCGATCGGCGTCGCCGGCCTGCTCTGGGTGCTGGCGTGGCGCCTGCTCATGACCGACCTGCCGCGCGACAACGCCCGCGTGGAGCGCGCCGAGGTCGCGCTCGTCGCCACGAGCCGCGCGACGTCGATGGTCTCGGCCGCCGTGCAGGCCAGGCCGCTCCGCGCCTATCTGGCCCTTCCCAGCACGCTGGCGCTCGGGTTGGGCATGTTCGCCGTCAACTACACGCTCTACATCTTCCTGTCCTGGCTGCCGAGCTACCTCACCGACGCGCTGCACATGCCGGTGAAGCAGATGGCCTTCGTCGCCGCCATCCCGTGGGCCTGCGGCTTCGTCGGCTACGTCGGCGGCGGCATCGTCGCGGACTGGTGCTACCGGCGCATGTCCGACCCGTTCGCCGCGCGCAAGCTGACCACGATCGTCCCGCTCGCGCTCGCCGGCGTCGCCCTGCTCGCCGTGCCCGTGGCGCCCGGCGCCGGCGCGGCGGTCGCGCTGATCGCCTTCGCCGTCATGATGCTGACCAGCTCCGTCCAATCGTGCTGGGCCACGATCCACGAGCTCGTGCCGGAAGCGCGGGTCGGCGGCGTGAGCGGCTTCATCCACCTCCTCAGCAACATTTCGGGGATCGTCGGGCCAACGGCGACCGGGCTTGCCGTGGAATACCTCGGCGGTTATTCGAGCGCCTTCATCGTCGCGGCGGTCATCGCAGGGGCCGGCGTCCTCGCGATGACGATCTTCGTCAAGCCAGACGCGGACAGCCCGGCGCGGACGATGGCCGTCCCCGCCGCCGTCGCGTGAGGGCGCAAGCCAAGGATATCCTCGTGAGTGACCGATCAGCATGAGCGACCACCGAACGGCCGCGCCGGACAAGCCGGTCCTCCTGACAGGCGCCTCGGGCGCGCTGGGCCGCGTGCTGGCGCGGGCGCTGGCGGCGCAGGGCTGGACGCTGCGCCTCACCGACCGCGTGCCTTTCCCCGGTGACGTGCCAGCCGGCTGCCGCTTCATCGCGGCCGACCTCGCCGACGGACCCGCCATCCTGCGCATGGCGGAGGGCTGCGGCACGATCCTGCATTTCGGCGGCATCGCGGTCGAGCAGCCCTTCGAGACGGTGCTGGAGCCCAACATCCGCGGACTCTACCACGTTTACGAGGCGGCGCGGCGGGAACGGGCGCGCATGGTTTTCGCCTCCTCCAACCACCTGATCGGCTTTCACGCGCGAGACACTGTGCTTGACGACGACTGCCTGTTCCGCCCCGACGGCTACTACGGCCTGTCCAAGGCCTACGGCGAGATGATGGGGCGCCTGTACTGGGACAAGAACGGCGTGGAAAGCGTGTTCCTGCGCATCGGCTCCTGCATCCCCGAACCGATCGACGATCGGATGCTCAGCACCTGGCTGTCCTACCCCGACCTGACGCGCCTGGTGGAGCGCGCCACGCTGGCGCCGACCACGGGGCCGGACGGGTGCCTGGTGGTGTGGGGCGCCTCGCGCAACAGCGCGATGACGTGGTGGGGCCGCGACGGCCGCGACGTCATCGGCTGGGCGCCGGAGGACAGCGCCGACGGCTACGCCGAAGCGCTCGCCGGCAAGACCAGCGGCAACCCGGTGGCGGAACGGCACCAGGGCGGCGGCTACTGCGCGATGGACTACGGGCGCGACGCGCCGGCCGCCGAAGCGCCGCCGCGTTGAGGACGCCTCGCCGGCCGGTCGTTGATCGGCGGTGACGCGGCATGGCGTGATCGCGCGTCCGCCCGAGGGTGGCGTCGAGGAACCGAGGGACGGGCATGGCCGGTGGGTTGCGCAAGGGTTTGACGAGCTACGGCGACGCGGGCTTCTCGCTGTTCCTGCGCAAGGCCTTCATCAAGGCCGCCGGCTACTCCGACGACGCGCTCGACCGCCCGATCGTCGGCATCACCGACACCGGGAGCGACTTCAACCCCTGCCACGGCAACGCGCCGCAGCTGATCGAGGCCGTCCGGCGCGGCGTCATGCTGGCCGGCGGCCTGCCGATGAGCTTCCCCACGGTCTCGATCCACGAGTCGTTCGCGCACCCGACCAGCATGTTCCTCCGCAACCTCATGGCGATGGACACGGAGGAGATGGTGCGCGCCCAGCCCATGGACGCGGTGGTGCTGGTGGGCGGCTGTGACAAGACCCTGCCGGCTCAGGTCATGGGGGCCACGTCCGCCGCGATCCCGGCGATCGTCGTGCCGGTCGGCCCCATGGTGGTCGGGCACCATCGCGGTGAGGTGCTCGGCGCCTGCACCGACTGCCGGCGGTTGTGGGGCCAGCACCGCGCCGGCACGATCGACGCGGCCGAGATCGAGGTAATCAGCGGCCGGCTCGCGCCCTCGGTCGGCACCTGCATGGTGATGGGCACGGCCTCCACCATGGCCTGCGTGATCGAGGCGATGGGCTTGTCCCTGCCCTACAGCGCGGCGATCCCGGCACCGCACGCCGAGCGGCTGCGCTGCGGCGAGGCCTCGGGCAAGGCGGCGGTGGCGCTGGCGACGCGGGGTGGGCCGAGGCCCCGCGAACTCGTCACGCCGGCGTCGCTGCGCAACGCCATGGTGGTGCTGCAGGCGATCGGCGGGTCGACCAACGGGCTGGTGCACCTGGCGGCGATCGCCGGGCGGGTCGGCATCCGCCTCGACCTGGCGGCGTTCGACCGCGTCGGCCGCGAAGTCCCGGTGCTGGTGGACCTCAAGCCGTCGGGCGACCATTACATGGAAGACTTCCACCACGCCGGCGGCGTGCCCCGCCTGCTGCGCGAACTGGCGCCCTTCCTCGACCTGGACGCGCCGACCGTGACCGGCGGCACGCTGCGCGACTACGCTGACTTGGCGGAGGACGTGCCGGGCCAGACGGTGATCCGACCGCGCGGCGCGCCGCTGAAGGCGAGCGGGGGCACCGCCGTGCTCACCGGCAACCTGGCGCCGGGGGGCGCCGTCATCAAGCACGCGGCGGCGACGCCGGCGCTGCTCCAGCACACCGGCCGCGCGGTGGTGTTCGACAGCATCGAGGACATGGCCGGGCGGATCGACGACCCCGACCTCGACGTGGCGGCCGACGACGTGCTGGTGCTGCTGAACGGCGGCCCCAAGGGCGCGCCCGGCATGCCGGAGGCCGGCTACCTGCCGATCCCGCGCAAGCTGGCGCGGGCCGGCGTCAAGGACATGGTCCGCGTGTCGGACGCGCGCATGTCCGGCACCGCGTTCGGCACGATCGTGCTCCACGTCACGCCGGAGTCGGCGGCGGGCGGACCGCTCGGGCTGGTGCGCACCGGCGACATGATCCGCCTCGACGTCGAAGGGCGACGCATCGACCTGCTGGTGGACGAGGCCGAGATGGCGCGACGCACCCCCCGCCCCACCCGCCCCGCGCCGCGCCGGGGCTACGCCAAGCTGTTCCACGACACCGTGACCCAGGCCGACCGAGGCTGCGACTTCGACTTCCTCATCGGCGAAGCGGACGAGGACGACCACGGGAAAGCGGGAGGATGAACCATGCGGCGTTCGGTGGACCGACGCTCGATGCTGGCGATGATGGCCGCCGGTGCCGGTACGATGACGGGCACAGCCCGAGCGTCGGCGCAGGCCCAAGGGCAGACCCAAGGACAGGTGCCGTGGTCGAAAGGCACGGAGAAACCGACGACGATGCTGCCGGTCGAGGCGGTCGACTGCCACCATCACATCTACAGCTCGCGCTTCAAGCGGGATCCGAACGCGACGGTCCAGGCGCCTGACGCGACCGTCGCGGATTACCGCCTCCTCATGGCGCGGCTCGGCATCACCCGCCACGTCGTCGTGCAACCCTCCGCCTACGGGGTCGACAACAGCGGCCTCGTCGAGTCGCTCGCCGCCTTCGGGACGACCGCTCGCGGGATCGCCGTCGTCGACACCGACGTCACCGCCCAGCAGTTGCGCGACCTCGACAAGGCCGGCGTGCGCGGCATCCGCTTCAACCTCGCCAACGTGGGCAAGCCGGCGACCTCGCCCGAGATGATCGAACCGCTGGCCAAGCGCGTCGCCGACCTCGGCTGGCACATCCAGCTCAACCTGACGGCGGACCAAGTCGTCGCCCACGAGGATGTCTGGAGCCGCGTTCCCGTTCCGGTCGTCTTCGATCACCTCGGCCACCTGCCGGAGCCGCAGGGCATCGCCGATCCCGCCTTCGCCGTCATCACGGACCTGATGCAGAAGGGCAAAGGCTGGGTGAAGCTCATCGGCCTTTACGCCGACACCAAGGTTGGTCCGCCGACCTACGCCGACAGCGTGAAGGTCGCCGCCGCCTTCGTCGCGGCGGCGCCGAACCAAGTCGTCTGGGGGACGGATTGGCCGCACCCGACCGAGAAGGTGGATAATAAGCCGGACGACGCGCTGTTGCTCGACCTCTTCGCCGGCTACGTTCCGGACGTGGCGCTCAGGGATCGCATCCTCGTCGACAACCCGGTTCGCCTGTACGGTTTCTGACCGACGCCATCGAGGCGCGAGGATATTCAAGCATGGACTTGGGATTGCAGGGTAAGACGGCGCTGGTCCTGGGCGGCGGGGGCGGGCTGGGCGGCGCCATCGCCAGGGGGCTGGCGGCCGAGGGCATGCGCGTCGCCGTCGCCGACATCGCGGCCGACGCGGTCGCCGCCACGCAGGCGAGCCTGAGCGCCCTTGGCGCGGAATGCCTCGGCCTGACCTGGGACCTCGCGGACCTGTCCGTCATCGACGCCAACGTCGCTCGCATCGAGGCGGCGCTCGGGCCGGTCGACGTGCTCGTCAACAACACCGGTGGTCCGCCGCCGACGCCGGCGAGCGGCCAGGACCCGGCCGCGTGGTCGAAGCACTTCGACGCCATGGTGTTGTCGGTGATCGCCATCACCGACCGCGTGTTGCCGGGCATGCGGGGGCGCGGCTGGGGACGGATCATCACCAGCACCTCGTCGGGCGTCGTCGCGCCGATCCCCAACCTGGGCATGTCGAACGCGTTGCGCCTCACGCTGGTGGGATGGTCGAAGACGCTCGCCCGCGAGGTCGGCAAGGATGGGGTGACCGCCAACATCGTGCTGCCAGGCCGCATCGCGACGGGGCGCATCACCTTCCTCGACGAGGCCAAGGCCAAGCGCGAGGGGCGTCCGGTGGAGGCGGTCACGGCGGAAAGCACCGCGACCATCCCGGTCGGGCGCTACGGGCGGCCGGAGGAATACGCCGACGCCGTGACGTTCCTGGCCAGCGCGCGGGCCGGCTACGTCACCGGGTCCGTCATCCGCGTCGACGGCGGCCTGATCGCCAGCGTCTGACGCGCCGCGACCCGATCGAACGCGCGGACACAAGCGCGGATCGGCCCAGGTCAATAATTTCGGGGAGGACCACATGTCGATTGCCGACGTCGCCGCGAGCGGTGTCCCAGCCGAGGCCGGTACGGACGCGCTCTTCACGAAAGTGGCGTGGCGGATCATGCCGATCCTCTTCATCGGCTACATCGTCGCCTACCTCGACCGGGTCAACGTCGGCTTCGCCAAGCTGCAGATGATCGGCGACCTGCACTTCAGCGAGGCCGTCTACGGCTTCGGCTCCGGCATCTTCTTCGTCGGCTACTTCTTCTTCGAGGTGCCGAGCAACATCATCCTGCACAAGGTCGGCGCGCGACGCTGGATCTGCCGGGTGCTGGTGTTCTGGGGCTTCGTGTCGATGGCGACGGCCTTCGTGCACACGCCGGTGCAGTTCTACATCGTGCGTTTCCTGCTCGGCGTCTCCGAGGCCGGGTTCTTCCCGGGCATGATCCTCTACCTGACCTATTGGTTCCCATCCCATCGGCGCGCGAAGATGGTCGCCGCCCTGATGGCCGGTAACCCGGTGTCGGGCATCATCGGAGGTCCGCTGTCCGGCTTCCTCATGCAGTCGGCCGCCGGCAGCCACGGGCTGGCGGGCTGGCAGTGGCTGTTCATCATCGAGGCCGCGCCGGCCGTGGTGCTCGGCATCGTGATCCTGTTCGTCCTCGACGATCGTGTCAGCGACGCGAGGTGGCTCGACGCCAAAGAGAAAGCCACGCTGACCGCCGAGATCGCGACCGAAGCGGGCGTGAAGACGCACCATTCGTTGGCATCCGTGTTCGCGAGCCCGCGCGTCTGGCTCATGTGCGCCATCCTGTTCGGCATCGTCATGGGCTCCTACGCCCTCGGCTTCTGGCAGCCGACGATCATTCGGCAGAGCGGGATCAGGAGCCCCTTCGCCATCGGGCTTCTCACCACCATCCCCTACACGCTCGCGCTCGTCTCGATGCTGGTGGTCGGGCGGCACGCCGACAGGACGCGGGAGCGACGCTGGCACGTGGCCGGGCCGGCGCTGCTGGCGGCCTGCGGCTTCCTGCTGTGCACGCAAGCCGGGAACAGCACCGCGGTCGCCGTGGCCGGGCTGATCCTCGCGGCCGTGGGCATCATCACGGCGCTGCCGATGTTCTGGGCGCTGCCGACCTCGTTCCTCGGAGGATCGGCCGCCGCCGCCGGCATCGCGCTCATCAACTGCACCGGCAACCTCGCCGGTTTCGTCAGCCCGACCGTCATCGGCGCGCTCAAGGATTACACCGGCACCTTGAATTCCGGGCTCGTGCTCGTCGCCGCGAGCATGGTAATGGCCGCGGTGCTGGTCATCGTCCTGGTTCCCGCCAAGCTGGTGAACCGTTGAGGGGCGCCCCGATCACGCTTCCGATATTCAACCACGAGGATGTCCATGCCGCTTGATCACACCGCGCGCGGCGTTTACCCGATCGCGCCGACCCCGTTCGACGCGGACGGGCGGGTCGACGTGGGCTCGATCGACCGGCTGAGCGACTTCTACCGCGCCGTCGGCGGCACGGGCCTGACCGTGCTCGGCGTGATGGGCGAGGCGCCCAAGCTGGAGGGTGCCGAGGCGCTGGATGTCGCCACCCGCTTCATCCGTCGCGCCGGCGACCTGCCGGTGATCGTCGGCGTGTCGGCGCCGGGCTTCGCCGCCATGCGCGCCCTCGCCCTGGCATCCATGGATGCCGGCGCGGCGGGGGTAATGATCGCCCCGCCCAACACGCTGCGCACCGACGACCAGATCGCCGGTTACTACCGCCAGGCCGTCGAGGCCATCGGCGGGGACATCCCCTTCGTGATCCAGGACTATCCCCTGAACTTCTCCGTGGTGATGACGCCGGGCGTGATCCGGCGGATCGTCACGGAGAACCCGTCCTGCGTCATGCTCAAGCACGAGGACTGGCCGGGGCTGGAGAAGATCTCGGCCCTGCGCGGCTGGCAGGCGGAGGGCGCGATGCGGCCGATCTCGATCCTGTGCGGCAACGGCGGGCTGTTCCTCGACTTCGAGTGCGAGCGCGGCGCGGACGGGGCGATGACCGGCTACGCGTTCCCCGACATGCTGGTGGACGTGGTGCGCCTGGGCGCGGCCGGCCAGCGCGAGGCGGCGCACGACCTGTTCGACGCGCACCTGCCGCTGCTGCGCTACGAGCAGCAGCCGGCCATCGGCTTGGCCGTGCGCAAGTACGTCATGGCCAAGCGCGGCCTCATCGCCTCGGACGCGCAGCGCAAGCCGGCGATCGCCTTGAGCGCCACGGCACGGGCCGAGGTCGACTACCTTCTGGGACGCCTCGCCCGGACCGACAAGCGGGCGGCCGGACTGGTCAACTAACGATAAGGACCGCTCCCGATGACATCACGCATCGTCCTGCTTCACGCGACGCCGGTCGCCATGCAGCCGGTTCAAACCGCCTTCGCCGAGCGCTGGCCGGCGGCCGAGATCGTCAACCTGCTCGACGACGGCCTGTCGATCGACCGTGCCCGCGAGGGCGACGACCTGTCGGAGGCGATGACCCGTCGCTTCGTGGACTTCGGACGATACGGCCACGGGATGGGCGCGGCCGGCATCCTCGTCACCTGCTCGGCCTTCGGCCCGGCGATCGACCGACTGGCCAAGGCGGTTCCCGTTCCCGTGCTCAAACCCAACGAGGCGATGTTCCAGGCCGCGATCGCGCGCGGGCGACGGATCGGCATGCTGGCGACCTTCGCACCGTCGGTCCCAACGATGACGGCCGAGTGGGACGACTACGTCCGCCAGTCCGGCACGACCGCCACGCTCGACACGATCGTCGTCGCCGACGCCATCGACCTGCTGCGCAAAGGCGATGTCGAGGCCCATAATCGCCTCGTCGCCCGACGCGCCCCCGAGTTCGCCGGCTACGACGCGATCATGCTCGCGCATTTCTCGACCTCGCGGGCGGCCGACGCCGTCCGCGCCGCCGTGGACGTGCCGGTGCTGACGGCGCCGCACGCGGCGGTGGATGCCATGCGCGCGATGGTGATGACGGCATGAATGGGCTATCGGGCGACGGGCGGGAAACCACGCCGCGATTGAGCGCGAACCTTCGCTGGATCTTCACGGAAGTGCCCTTCCTCGATCGTTTCGAGGCGGCCGCCCGCGCGGGGTTCGAGGCGGTCGAGTACGGCTGGCCCTACGACCACGAACCATCCACGCTTCTCAAGGCCCTTGCCGACAACGGCCTGCGCATGGTGCTCATCAACACGCCCCAGGGCGAGGCCGCTCGCGGCGAGGCGTCCGGGCAGGCCTGCCTTCCCGGCCGGCGGGAGGCGTTTCAAGACAATTTAAAGCGGAGCCTGGATTACGCGACCGCGCTCGGCTGCGGACTCGTGCAGGTCCAGGCCGGCATCCGCCCGCCCGACGTGTCCGCCGAACGCGCCTGGGCGACCTACGTCGCCAACCTGCTGTGGGCCTGCGACGCGGCGCGATCCACCGGCGTGAAGCTCATCGTGGAGCCAGTGAGCGGGCGTGCCATCCCCGGCTTCTTCCTTCGGACGCAGGAGATGGCGGCGGCGGCGATCGAGGCGGTCGGGGCGGACCGGCTCGGGCTGCTGTTCGACATCTACCACGCGCAGGTCGAGCAAGGGGACGTGACCCGCCGGCTCGAGGAGGCGATGCCAACGATCAGCCACATCCAAGTCGCCGACGTGCCGGGCCGGGGCGAACCGGGCACGGGCGAGATCAACTGGCGCCACATCTTCGGGCGGATCAGGGCGCTCGGTTATACCGGTTGGATCGGGTGCGAGTACAAGCCGGCGCACACGACGCTCGAGGGCCTGGCGTGGCGGACCCTCATCGAAGCCTGAGGGATCAAGCCCTCAAACGTAGGCGGCCTCCAGGCCGCTCCTGCGATAGGCATCCACGACACCGGCGTCGGTCATCGCCGCCAGCAGGCGTTCGGCCCCTTGGCGGTTCGTCGCGTCGCGCATGATGGCGGCGGAGAACGTCGTGACCTCCTGGACGGGGTCGGGGAACGGCCCGATCACCTCGATGCCGTCGACCACCATCAACTCGCTCATCTGCTGAACGGCGATGTCGGCCTCTCCGGTGACCAGCCGCTCGGCCGTGAACCCGGCCGGGATGATCGTCGCCTTGGCCCTAACCGCGTCGGCGATGCCGAGCCTCGGCAGCAGCGCGTCGAAGTAGATCCCGCTGGCGCCGCTCTTCGAGAAGGCGACGGAGCGGGCGTCGGTGAGCGTGCGCTTCAGCGCCTCCACCGTATCGATGGGAGGATGGGGCGCGCCGGCGCGGACGGCGAGGGCGTAGCGCGAACGCGCGACCTCGACGCGGCTGGTGCCATCGACGACCCCGTCCCTCACCAGCACGTCCATCGCGTCCGACAGGACCAGCACGGCGTCGGGGCGCTGCCCTTCCGCCAACCCCTTCATGATGAGCGTCGTCGGCGACCAGGCGATGGCGACGACACCGCCGGACGCCTCGAAGGCCGGCACGATCGCCGCGTCGAACGCGCCCCTGACGACGAGGGCACACATCAGCTTGACCGGCGCGTTGGTGGCTTGAGGCGGCATGATCTCGGCTCCGGATGGGTCGGCGTGGCGCGTGTCGGACACAGCGAACCCGGGGCAAAGCTCCGGGTTCGCGAGGGCCGCTCCACGCTGCCGACGGTTCGACGCGTCATCCGATGTGGGTGGTGATGGCCTTGTGTTCGAGGTAGTTCGCCAGCACCGCCTGCCCCATCTCGCGTCCCCAGCCGGACTGCTTGTAGCCGCCGAACGGCAGCGCCGCGTCGAAGACGTGGTAGCAATTGATCCACACCGTTCCGGCCCTGAGGCGGTTGGCGATGCGCTGGCACTCGGCGCCGTCACCGCCCCACACGCCCGCGGCCAGGCCGTAGATCGTGTTGTTGGCCTCGGCGACCAGCTTGTCGTCGGCCTCGTCGAACGGCGTGGCGACGAGCACAGGCCCGAAGATCTCCTCGCGCACGACCTTCATGTCCGGCTTGGTGTCGATCAGGATGGTCGGGGGCACGAAGTAGCCGTCGCCGCCGAGCCCGTGCCCGCCCAGGATCGCGCGCGCGCCTTCCCGCTCGCCGGCTTCGAGGAAGCCGGTCACGCGCTCGTACTGCACCTGGGACACGAGCGGGCCCATGTCGACGGCCTCGTCCAGCCCGTGGCCGATCTTGATCTTCTTGGCCTCTTTGGCGATGCCCTCCACGACCTCGTCGAAGATCGAGCGGTGGACGAAGAGCCGCGAGCCGGCGTTGCAGCATTGGCCGTGGTTGAAGAAGATGGCGGCCATGGCGCCGGGGATCGTGGTGGCGAGGTTGGCGTCCTTCAGCACGATGTTGGGCGACTTGCCGCCGAGTTCGAGCGACACCTTCTTCAGGTCGCGCGACGCCGCCTGAACGATCAGCCGGCCGACCTCGGTCGAGCCGGTGAAGGCGACCTTGTCGATGCCGGGATGGCCGGCGAGCGCGGCGCCGGCCGTTTCGCCGAAACCCGACACGATGTTGACCACGCCGGCCGGCAAGCCGGCCTCGAGCATCAACTCGCCGAGGCGGAGCGCCGACAGCGGCGTCTCCTCCGCGACTTTCAGGACCATCGTGCAGCCGGTGGTCAGCGCCGGCGCGAGCTTCCAGGCCGCCATCAGCAACGGGAAGTTCCACGGGATGATCTGACCCACCACGCCGATCGGCTCGGGGCGCGTCGTCGACACGTACTGGCTGGGCGCGGCCAGCGCCGAGATCGGGATGTACTTGCCCTCGAGCTTGGTGGCCCAGCCGGACATGTAGTGGAACATGTCGGCGGCGAGCGTGACGTCGGCCGCCTTCGCCACCAGCTTGGGCTTGCCGTTGTCGAGCGACTCGATGGCGGCCAGTTCGTCGGCGTGTTCGAGGATGAGGTCACCGATACGGTGGATGATCCGACCCCGCATCGACGGCGTCATGCCGGCCCACGGGCCGCCCTCGAAGGCGCGCCGGGCTGCTTTCACTGCCAAGTCGATGTCGGCGGCGTCACCTTCCGCGACGTGGGCAATCACGGAGCCGGTCGCGGGATCGTTGACGGCGAAGGTCTTGCCGGACTGCGCCGGGACCCATTTGCCGTCGATGAGCAGGGTGCGAGGCTTGGACAACCAAGCTTCGATGTTCGATGGGATGGGTGGTCGGGCGAACTGCGGTTTGGCTTGAATGTTCATGGTCGCTCCTCCAGTGTTTTCAGGAAGGTTACGCCCCGCAGCGATCCTTCCGCCAGATGGCACGACCCGCGACGAAAGGCGGAGGCCGCGTCATGACGAGGGCGGGTAGGTCAGGCCGCCGCCAAGGCGAGACCGCTTCCCATCGCCTTGTCCCACACGAACGAGGCCCGCTCGACGACCTGTCGCGCCGTGAGGTTTGGGAAACGGATCGCGTCGAGATCCCGCGTGTAACGCTCGTATTCGGCGGCGGCGGCGATGGGCGTGACCCTGTCGGTCGGGAAGAACCCGGTGCGCCGCGAATATTCGTAGATCATGAGGAAGTGGCCGTCGGACACGCTGCCGTCCGGCAAACGCACGCCGGGCGGACACGCCGTCCACGTGTGCGGCACGCCCGGCGCGATATCGACCAGGGACCCGGGCGCGACGAGGAAAACGGCGCCGTTCAGCTCCGTCAGCGCGACGCCGTTCAGCACGAGGATGCGCTCGGCCAACAGCGACCTTTCGCGGGTGTCCGCCCCGTCGTCCGTGCGCGCCCCGTCGTCGATGTGTACGTGCCTGGGCAACCGGAGTTGATCGGTGAATGGAATGAAGCCGAACTGTCCGCCGAACGACGCGCCGTCGTCGCCGGCGTACAGCTCGTGCATGACGAGGGGGATGTCCGGGAAAGGCTCCTTGATGGTCGCCCCCTTCCCGTGCGTGATCCGACACGTGTTCGGCAGCAGGACACCGGTATTCGACACAGCGTAATCTCCTTGCTCATTCGCCATCGCGTCGCGCGATCGTCAGGCGAGCTTGCGGGTCGAGGCCTCGAGGAGCGACCACGCCTCGTCGCCGAACTGCTTCTTCCAGTTGGCGTAGAAGCCGGCCTTCGACAGGGCGTCGCGGAACGCCACGCGATCGGGCTGGTCGAACGTCATGCCCTCGCCTTGCAGCTGGGTCTGCATCTGAGCGGAGAAGCGCGCGATCTCGGCACGCTGGTTGACGGCCATCTCGTTCATCGTGTCGGTCAGGGTCGCCAGCAGGTCCCTGGGCAGTCGCGACAGGGCGCGCTTGTTGCCGAGGATCCAGTAGCCTTCCCACATGTGGTTGGTCAGACCGCCGAATTTCTGGACCTCGTAGAGTTTGAAGAACTGCAGGTTGGCCCACGTGTTCTCCTGCCCGTCGAAGACCTTGGTTTGCAGGGCCGCGTACAGCTCGTTGATGTTGGCACCGACGGGAGAGCAGCCGAGGCCGCGCATCATCGACGTGTAGATCGGCGAGACGGGGACGCGCAGCTTCAGGCCCGCGATCGAGCCGAGGCTCTTGATGGGCGTCGCGCCGGTCGTCATCTGCCGGAACCCGTTGTCCCAGATCTTGTCCATGACAGCGAGGTTGGCCTTCTCGAACTTGTCACGGACGTAGGCGCCGAGCTTGCCGTCCATGGCGGGCCAAACCTGGTCGTAGCTGTCGAAGGCGAAACCGATGTTGTTGATCGCGGAGACGGGCACGAGCGTCGAGGACACGCTGGTGGGCATCGCCACTAACTCGATGCCCCCGGAGCGGACCTGCGAGAGCAGGTCCGTGTCGCCGCCCAGCACGTTGTCGCCGAAGTACTGGATTTCGAGGCGGCCGTTGGTGCGCTGCCGGATGAGGTCGCAGGCCTTGCGCGCCTGGACGGACGAAGGGTGAGCACTGGGCCAGTCGGCGGCGAGCTTGAAGGAGAACTCGGCCGCGTCCGCCGGTCTGGCCCGCAGCGACAGGCCACCGAGCGTGGCGGCGGCGGCACCGGCCTTCAGCAGGCTTCGCCGATCAAGGGCATCCATCATCATCCTCCCCGTGGTCGTTTCTGATTTCTTCGCGGACGCATCTCAGGCGCCCGATCGTGTCCGCGGACAGGTGTCACCGCCCGCCCGGTCGCCTCAGGATGCGAGTTCGCGCGCCCGAGCGTCGCCCATACCCATCTCCCGACGGAACAGGGCCTCCATCTCGTGCCGCAACCGTACGGCTTGATGGTTCGCGTCGAAGTCGACGTCCTGCCAGCGGACCGGCTGTCCAACCTTCACGGGATGGGTCAGCCTCATGTTGTGCGCGAGGCCGATCGGCAGTCCGCCGGCAGCCAGCGAGGCGCTCGCCGGCATGACCTTGCCGTAGACGGTGAACCCGCCCTCGCCGTCCAGCGACTCGCCCGGGTGGAGGTCGCGCTTGGCGGTCGCCACGACGTCGCCGGTGAAGCCGCGCGTGCAGCCGGTCGCCTCATGGCGCAAGGCGGCGCTGGCGACCGAGATCCCGAGTTCCAGGCCGATCAGGTGGTAGGGCTTGTACATCGCGGCGTATCGACCGCTCGCGTCGGTCTTCAACCCATACTGCCCGAAGCAGTCCATGACGTAACGGCTCGGCGCCTCGAACACGGCATAGACGCCCCAGCGCAGGTCGCGGAACACCGGTCGGCCATCGCGCTCGACGCAGGAGACCACCTCGACCGTCCCCTTGTGCTCCAGCAGGCCGCCATCGGCACGCGGCTTCAAAACCTGCGGCAGGTCGTCCACCCCGCACGGCGGGAAGAGGAGGCCGTTGGAGGGCGGAACGAGGCCGGTCGCGTTGGCGACCGCCGCCATCTCCAGGGCCGACTTCGTGCCGTCCAGGAAGGAGTTGAACATCTGCGGGTTGAAGTCGCCACCAGCGACCTGTTCGGCGCTGAAGCCGTAGTGTCCCCAGACCGTGTCGGGCGTCGACTGGTGGTAGGCCGGCAGGTACTTCGTGCCCTTGCCGGCGCAGACCACGGCGAAGCCGGCCGTGCGCGCCCAATCGACCATTTCCGCGATCAAGGCGGGTTGGTCACCGTAGGCGAAGGAGTAGACGATGCCGGCTTCCGCCGCCTTCCGGGCGAGGAGGGGGCCGGCGAGCGCGTCCGCCTCGACGTTGACCATGATGATGTGCTTGCCGTGCTCGCAGCACAGCAGGGCGTGACGGATGCCGGCCGCCGGGCTGCCGGTCGCGTCCACGATCACGTCGAGGTCGGACGCGATCAGCGCGGCGGCATCGTCCAGGATGCATGTTCCGCCGGACCGGATCGCATCATCGAGCGAGCGGCAGGCGGTACGCTCGGGGGTCCAGCCCACCCTCAACGTCGAGTCGCGCGCGTTGGACACGTTGAGGTCGGCGATGCCGACGATGTGCATGCCCGGCGTCCGGACACCCTGCGACAGGAACATCGAGCCGAACTTCCCCGCGCCGATCAAGCCGACGCGAACCGGTCGCCCTCCCTCGGCGCGAGCCCGCAGCATGGTCGATAAGTTCATCGCGTCCTCCCTACGCCCATCGCCTCGTGACGATGAGATGGCCGTGGTGCACGTCATCACCTGGCCTTTGGTCGAGAACGTCACGTGCAGACGTTGATGCGGCAAGAGGCAAATTCGCCCAAGTCCTGTGCAGGATTTCCCACATGGCACCCGAATTCGACTGGAACGACCTGCGCGCGTTCCTGGCCGTGGCCCGCGACGGCCGGCTGACCGCGGCCGCGCGCCGCCTGCGAATCGATCATTCGACGTTGAGCCGTCGAATCTCCGGCCTGGAAGCCGCGCTTCAAGCCCGCCTCTTCGAGCGCCACGCGTCCGGGTACGTGCCCACCGCGGCCGGTGAGCGCCTGATGGCGGAAGCCGAGGCGATCGAGAGCCGCGCTTTGACCATCCGCTCGCTCGTCTCGGATCGCGCGCCGGACGTGCGCGGCTCGGTGCGGATCGGCTCGCCGGAAGGTTTCGGCACCTTCTTCCTGTCGAAACGGATCGGCTCCATGACCGCTCGACATCCCACCCTGGACATCGAACTCGTCGCCAACCCCCGCGCCGTCAGCCTTCCCAAGCGCGAGGCCGACATCGTCATATCCAACTTCCAACCCGCGGAAGGTCGGCTGCACGCCCGCAAGCTGACCGACTACGAACTTGGATTGTACGCGTCCCCGAAATACCTGGAACAGGTCGGACCGATCACGTCGGTTCGGGGGATTTCAACTTGCGAATTCATCGGTTACATCGATGATTACCTGCCGACGCCGCAGCACGCCTACCTTCACAGCCTGGCGGACGGCATCGTGCCCCGGAACAAGGCGTCGGACGTCATCTCACAACATGCGATGACGATGGCCGGCGTGGGCCTCTGCGTCCTACCCTGCTTCATGGTGTCGGGTGACGCGGCCGACATCGGCGGAAGCGGGACGTTGGTACGCCTGCTACCGGAGTTCCGCCTCACACGGTCCTACTGGCTCGTCGTGAACTCCGACATGCGCGACATCGGACGCGTCCGCGCGATGACGACCTACATTGCGGAGGCTTGCCGCTCCGCGCGGGCATGTTTCCTGCCGAGTAGCGTTCTCGACCATGGCGTCACCGGCCTTTGACATCGCGGTTTCGTGCGATCGAGCCTCACGAGCGATGGGATCGAGTGCCGTCGGTCACCGAAACGCGTCAACGGTGGCGACCCCAGCCAACGTCCTCAGGGCGTCACCCCGGCGAGGTGACCGACCCGATCCAGCGATGAAAATCCGCGAAGGAACAGGTTCACCCAGTCGCATCGACCAAGCCTGGTCGTCAAATCGAAGGCGGCGACCCACCGAGGGGACGGTCGCCACCATGTCAGCCGACGGTGGTATGCCCGATCGTGAAGCGCTCGACGTGCAACAGGCGCACGATCGATCTCGAAAGTGACGTCGCCGCCCGCCGGATCATGTTGGCGCCGTCCATCGCCTGCATGGTCCTGGCATCCTGGAGGATCACCAGCGTGTCGCAGGGGAAGTCAGCCTTGGATCTCATCGCATCACCTCGGTGTTGGCCGCAGTCGGCTTCCCACCAAGCTATGCTTGTTGCGTTGCAATATCGATAACGCCAGCGCAGCATTCTTGCATGGCTGCCTAGCGCTGCGAGCGGGCAGCCAAGCCGAGTTCGGCTTCGAGCCAGATGACGAAGTCGCTCAATTCCCGGCTGCGGCGGCGACTCGGAAACACGAGCCAATGTCCTTCATAGGTGATGTCGCGCGCCCGCTCGCCGAGCGGCCGCACGAGCTTCCCAGACACGAGTTCGCGGTCCGCCAGGAGCAGGGATTCAAGCGCGATGCCGAGCCCGTCCACCGCCGCGCCAATCGCCAGAAAGCTGCGATCGAAACGCGGCCCGTGACGGGCCGGTCGCTCCCTGCCGTTGGCGGCGAACCAGTCGTGCCAGCGGACACGCTTGTTGTCGCTCTCGATCAACGGCAGATGCATCAGGTCGTCAGGCGATCGGATCCGCTCGGCGAGCGCCGCCGCGCAGAGCGGGCTGACGACCTCTTCTCCGAGGGAGATCGCATCCATGTCCGCCGGACGCTCGCCGTAGATGATGTCGGCGTCGAAAGCGTCGAAACGCCGGTAGTCGGTGCCGCTCGCCAAACGGACCTCGATGCGCGGGTGCGCGGCCAGGAAGCGGCTGAGCCGGGGCGCCAACCATTGGGCGGCGAAGCTCGGCGCCGCGTGGAGGCAGAGCGACCTGGGCGCCCCGTGCGCGACGACCTCCAAGCCACGACGCAGTTCCGTGAAGCCGCGTTCGACGTGGGCGAGGAGGACCGAGCCTTCGTGGGTGAGGGTCACCGATCGGCCGGTCCGCACGAAGAGGATGGTGCCGAGGTCGCGCTCCAGCTTGCGGACGGCGTGACTGACGGCGCTTGGCGTCAGCGACAGGTCGCCGGCGGCCAACTTGAAGGATCGCGCGCGCGCTGCGGCTTCGAACACCCGGAGCGTCGATAGGGACAGGTCGAGGGCCATGTCACAGTTGAATTCAATTCATCGACCAATGCAAATTTCGCGTTTGCCAGGCGGCCTAGATTGCTCGAAGCCTGCCGGGAGACGCAGGACACTGCGCGATCGTGAAGGGGAGGATCAATCGTGTTGCTCAGTGGCAAGACCGCCGTCATATCCGGCGCCGCCAGCCCACGGGGCATCGGCTTGTGCACCGCTCGCCTCTTCGCCGAGCACGGCGCCCGCGTCGCGATCCTCGACTTGGCCGAGGGACCCTCCAGCGAGGCGGCGAAATCGCTGCCGGGGGAAGGTCACATCGGCGTCGTCTGCGACGTCACCGACAGGCAGGCCTGCGCCGCCGCCACGAAGACGGTGCTGGGGCGCTTCGAACGGGTCGACATCCTCGTCAACAACGCCGGCATCACCCAACCGATCAAGTTCCTCGACATCGCGCCGGAGAACTACGAAGCGGTGCTGGATGTCAGCCTCAGGGGAATGCTGTACCTGAGCCAAGCCTTCATCCCCTCCATGCGGACGAAGGGTGGCTCGATCATCTGCATGTCGTCGGTGTCGGCCCAACGCGGCGGCGGCATCTTCGGCGGCCCCCACTATTCGGCGGCGAAGGCCGGCATGCTCGGGTTGGCCAAGGCCATGGCGCGGGAGTTCGGCCCCGACCGCATCCGCGTGAACTCGGTCACCCCCGGCCTGATCCAGACGGACATCACCGCCGGCCGGCTCACCGACACGATGCGCGCCGACATCCTCAAGGGCATCCCGCTCAACCGCCTCGGCGACGCGGCCGACGTCGCCGGCGCCTGCCTCTTCCTGGCCTCCGACCTGTCCTCCTACCTCACCGGCACCACCATCGACGTGAACGGCGGCATGCTGATCCATGGCTGACGCCATCCTCAGCGACACCGGCTTCAGCAACACCAGCCTCACCGAGCGGGCCTACCGCATCCGCCGCAACGCGTTGCGCATGGGCGAGGTGCAGGGACAGGGTTACGTCGGCCAAGCGCTCGGCATCGCCGACGTGTTGGCGGTGGCGTACTTCCACGGCATGCGACTGCGGCCCCTCGACCCGCACTGGGAGGGTCGCGATCGCTTCCTCCTGTCGATCGGCCATTACGCCATCGCGCTCTACGCGGCGCTGATCGAGGCGGGCATCCTGCCCGAGGATGAACTCGAAACCTACGGCTCCGACGGGAGCCGCCTGCCGATGTCGGGCATGGCGTCCTACACGCCCGGCATGGAGATCACCGGCGGTTCGCTCGGACAAGGTTTGGGGATCGCGGTTGGCATGTGCCTCGGTTTGAAGCGCAAGCGATCCGACAGCTTCGTCTACAACCTGCTGTCCGACGGCGAGCTGAACGAGGGCTCGACCTGGGAAGCCGCGATGAGCGCCTCCCACTGGCGGCTCGACAACCTCATCGCCCTCGTCGACGTGAACAACCAGCAGGCCGACGGGCCCTCGCCCGGCGTCCTCGGCTTCGAGCCGCTGGCGGCGCGGTGGGAAGCCTTCGGCTGGCAGGCGTGGCGGGTCGACGGCAACGACATCGGCGCGCTCACGGCCGCCTTCGACGAGGCCCGCGCCTTCGCCGGACCGAAGCCGCGCGTCTTGATCTGCGACACCTTGATGGGGCGCGGCGTCCCCTTCCTGGAAACCCGGGAGAAGGCGCATTTCATCCGCGTCGACGCGGACGAGTGGGGCCTCGCGCTGGACCAGCTCGACGCCGGGAGGACGGCATGACACCCGCCGCCAAACCCCGCCTCACCACGTCCGCCATGATCGCGTCGCTGGCCGCCGAAGGCCAGCGCACCGCGCCGGCGCCCTTCGGCCACGCGCTGGCGGCGCTCGCGGCGGAGCGGCCCGAGGTCGTCGGCCTGACGGCGGACCTCGCCAAGTACACGGACCTCCACATCTTCGCGCAGGCCTACCCCGACAGGTTCTACCAGATGGGCATGGCCGAGCAGCTGCTGATGAGCGCTGCCGCCGGCATGGCGCGGGAAGGATGCCTGCCGTTCGCGACCACCTACGCGGTGTTCGCCTCGCGCCGCGCCTACGACTTCATCTGCATGGCGATCGCGGAGGAGAACCTTCCCGTCAAGATCGTCTGCGGCCTGCCGGGCCTGACCACCGGCTATGGCCCGAGCCACCAGGCGACGGAGGACGTGGCGATCTTCCGTGGCCTGCCGAACATGACGATCGTCGATCCGTGCGACGCGCATGACATTGCCGGAGCGGTGCCGGCGATCGCCGACCATCCCGGTCCCGTCTACATGCGGCTGCTGCGGGGCAACGTGCCGCTCGTCCTTGACCGTTACGATTACCGGTTCACGCTGGGACGCGCCGCCCTCCTGCGGGACGGCGCCGACGTGCTCGTCATCGCGGCGGGCTTCATGACCATGCGCGCGCTGGAGGTGGCGGAGGCACTCGAAGCCGACGGCATCGGGGTGGCGGTGCTCCACAGCCCCACGATCAAGCCGCTCGACGAGGCGACGATCCTGCGCGAGGCCTGCCGGGAAGGCCGCTTGGTGGTGGTGGCGGAGAATCATTCCCTCGTCGGTGGCCTGGGCGAGGCGGTCGCGAGCCTGCTGGTACGCCATCGGGTGTCGCCGGTGTTCAAGCAAGTGGCCCTGCCCGACGCCTTCTTGGCAGCCGGCGCCTTGCCGACGCTGCACGACCGCTACGGCATCTCGAGCACCGCCATGACCGCCTCGATCAAGGAATGGCTCGGCTCATGAGCGATCCACGAGCCGCCGGTCAAGTCGGCCTCGTCGGTCAAATCGGCTTCGTCGGCCTCGGCGCCATGGGCCTGCCGATGGCGACGAACCTCGTCAAGGCCGGGTACGCGGTACGAGGCTTCGACCTCAACCCCGCGGCGCTCGCCAATCTGGCGTCCGCCGGGGGCGGCGTCGCGACTTCCATCGCCGAGGCGGCAGCGGGCGCGCAAACCTTGATCCTCATGGTGGTCAACGCCGATCAGGCCCGGTCCGTGCTGTTCGACGAGAACGGTGTCGGCGCGCTGCCCAGGGGTGGCGCGGCCATCCTGATGTCCACCTGTCCGCCGGCCGCCGTCGCGGCTTTGGCGGAACGCGTGGAAGCCACGGGCCGCCACCTGATCGACGCGCCGGTCTCGGGCGGCGTCGCCGGGGCGGTCGCCGCATCCCTGACGATCATGGCGGCGGCGCCGGCCGACAGCCTCGCCGCCGTGCGCCCGATCCTCGAGGCGATGGGCGGCAAGGTCGTGCACGTCGGCACGAGGCCGGGCCAGGGCGCGGTCGTGAAGAGCGTCAACCAGCTCCTGTGCGGTGTCCACATCGCGGCGGCGGCCGAGGCGCTGGCGTTGGCCGCCAAGGTCGGGGTCGATGCCGCCACCATGCTCGACATCGTCTCAGGCTCCGCCGCCTCGAGCTGGATGCTGCGCGACCGTGGCCCGCGCATGCTCGAGTCCGACCCCGTCGTGACCAGCGCGATCGACATCTTCGTCAAGGACCTGGGCATCGTGATGGATGCCGGCCGCGACGCCAAGGCCGCCCTGCCGCTGGCCGCCCTGGCCCTCCAATCATTCCTGGCGGCATCCGGCCAGGGTCACGGCAAGGCGGACGATAGTCAGGTCATCCACGTCTACCATCGGCTGAACGGCACCTAACGGCGACCGGCCGGCTGGTATAAAGAGAACCAGAACGCGACGGAGGACACCATGACCGAGACCACCCAGGGCGCGCGTCCGCCCACCCGGCCGTGGAACCGACGGACGTTGCTCGCGTCCGCAGCGGCCGTGCCCCTGGTCGCGATCATCCCGCGCCGGGGCGACGCCGCCGAGTTCAGCTACAAGTTCGCCACGGGGCAGGACCCGAGCCATCCCGTCAACGTCCGCGCCGGCGAGGCCCTGGCCCGCATCCGGGAAGCGTCCAACGGCCGCCTCGACATGAAGCTGTTCCCCGCCAACCAGCTCGGTTCCGACACGGACCTGCTGAGCCAGGTGCGCAACGGCGGCGTCGAGTTCTTCAATCTCGCGACATCCATCCTCAACACGCTCGTTCCGGCCGCCGGCATCCTGAGCATCGGCTTCGCCTTCGCCGACGACAACGCGGTGTTGAAGGCTGTCGACGGTCCGCTCGGCAAATACGTCGCCGAGCAGATCGCCAAGGCCGGACTCGTCTCGGTCACGCCGTTGTGGAGCAACGGCTTCCGCCAGGTCACGTCCTCGACCCGCGACATCGTCGCGCCGGGCGATCTCAGGGGTTTCAAGATCCGCGTGCCGCCGGCACCCATCCTGACCTCGCTGTTCCAGGCGGCCGGCGCCTCGCCCACGCCCATCAACTTCAATGAGCTGTATTCCGCCCTGCAGACCAAAGTGGTGGAAGGGCAGGAGAACCCACTGCCCATCATCGCGACGACCAAACTCTACGAGGTGCAGAAGTCGCTGAGCCTGACCAGCCATGTTTGGGACGGCTATCAAATTCTCGGTAATCGCCGCGCCTGGGTCAAGCTGCCCCAAGATCTCAGGGACATTGTCGGTCGCGAGCTCGCCGCCTCCGGCCAGCAGGAGCGGGCCGACGTCATCAGGTTGAGCGCGAGCCTCAAGCAGGATCTCGCGACCAAGGGCATGGCCATCCACGACGTCGACCGTGCCAAGTTCCGCGATGTGCTGAAAGGCACCGGTTACTACAAGGATTGGAAGGCGAAGTTCGGAGACGAGGCCTGGAGCGTGCTCGAAGCCACCACGGGCTCGCTCACGTGAGCCAAACCGCAACATTCACGGCGGCGCCGAGCGAGGGCGGCCTCGTCGTCATGGTCGAGCGCGCGCTCGGCTGGGCCACGGAAATCGTGGCCGCGATCCTGGTGGTCGCCGAAACAATCATCCTGCTGATGGGCGTCGTGTCGCGCTTCGTGTTCGATCGCCCGCTCGTTTGGAGCGACGAGATCGCGTCGCTGTTGTTCCTGTGGCTGGCGATGATCGGGGCCGCCATCGCGCTGCGGCGCGGGGCGCACATGCGCCTGTCGACCGTGACGGCGCTGATGTCGGCCGGCTGGCGGCGGCGGGTGGAAACGCTGGCGATCGGCGTTCCCGTGGTCTTCCTCGGGCTGCTGATCAGCCCGACGTTGGATTACATCGGGGATCAGGCCTTCATCGAAACGCCGGCGCTCAGTTGGCCCGGCAGCATCCGGGCCTCCGCCATGCTCGCCGGCATCGGCCTCATGTTGGTCTTCGCGCTGCTGCGGTTGGCGCGGCAGGGATGGCGGGACGTGCTTGTCGTGATCCTGGCCCTTGGTGCGCTCGCCTTGGCGCTCACCTTCGCGTCGAATGCGCTCGCCGCCATCGGCAATTGGAATCTGCTGTTCTTCTTCGTGTTGCTGGTGGGAGCCGGCGTGCTGCTGGGCGTGCCCATCGCCTTCGCGTTCGGGCTCTGCACCGTGGCCTACCTGCTGACCGTCACGTCGACGCCGCTCCCCGTCATCGTGGGCCGGCTCGACGAGGGGATGAGCTCGCTCATCCTGCTCGCGGTTCCCTTGTTCGTGCTGCTGGGGCAACTCGTCGACGCGACGGGGATGGCGCGCGTCATGGTCGCTTTCCTGGCGGCGCTGATGGGGCACGTGCGCGGTGGTCTCTCCTACGTGCTGCTCGGCGCCATGCTGCTGGTGTCGGGCATCTCGGGGTCCAAGGCCGCGGACATGGCGGCGGTGGCGCCCGTCCTCTTCCCCGAGATGAAGCGCCGCGACATGAACGAGGGCGAGATGGTGTCGCTGCTGGCGGCCTCCGGCGCCATGGCGGAAACGATCCCCCCGTCGCTGGTGCTGATCGCCATCGCGTCCGTCACGGGTGTCTCGATCTCGGCCCTGTTCACGGGCGGCCTCCTGCCCGGCGTCGTGCTGGCGATCGCATTGGCGATCCTCGCCCGTCAGCGGACCGGTGGCTTGCCGATCGCCCGCGCGCCCCTGGCCACCGTAGGCAAGACATTCGTGATCGGCTTGCCGGCGCTCGTCCTGCCGGTGTTGATCCGCGTGGCGGTGGTGAAGGGCGTCGCGACGGCGACGGAGGTTTCGACCATCGGCATCGCCTACTGCGTCATCGTGGGAATCCCGATGTACCGCCGTTTCGACTGGCGCCGCCTCTACCCCATGCTGATCGAGACCGCGACCCTGTCGGGCGCCATCCTCTTCATCATCGGGGCGGCCACCGGCATGGCGTGGGCGCTGACGCAATCGGGCTTCTCGCACGCGCTGGCGCTGGCCATGGCGAGGGTGCCGGGCGGCCAGTGGGGTTTCCTGGCCATCTCGATCCTGACCTTCATCGTCCTCGGCAGCGTGCTGGAAGGCATCCCCGCGATGGTGCTGTTCGGGCCGCTCCTGTTTCCGATCGCCAGGCAGCTCGGCGTCAACGAGGTGCACTACGCGATCGTCATCATCCTGGCGATGGGCATCGGCCTGTTCGCGCCGCCGTTCGGCCTCGGCTACTACACGGCCTGCACGATCGGCAAGGTGCATCCGGACCTCGCGCTGCGGCGAATCTGGCCCTACCTCGGCGTGCTCACGCTGACGCTCCTGCTGTTGGCGGCGGTGCCGTGGTTCTCCACCGGGTTCCTCCCGTGATCCCGGGGTTCGCGTCGGACAAGGGTCATGAACCATGAACCGGGTGATCGACGATCCTGACGAGGTCGCCGGCGACTTCCTGCGCGGCGTCCTGCTCGCGAGGCCGGACCTGTTGGAAGCGACCGAGCACCCGCGCGTGCTGCGCCGCGCCGACCTCGACTCAGCCGGCGAACGGGTCGGCATCGTCACCGGCGGCGGGTCCGGCCACGAGCCGGCCTTCCTCGGTTACGTCGGTCCCGGTCTCGTCGACGCGGTCGCCGTCGGCGAGATCTTCGCCTCACCGACCGCCAAGAGCTTCCACGCGGCGTTCCGGGCCGCCGATCGCGGATGCGGCGTCGCTTGCCTCTACGGCAACTACGCCGGCGACAACATGAACGTGAAGATGGCGATCAAGCTCGCCGCCAAGGACGGCATCGCCGTCAGGACCGTGGTGGCGAACGACGATGTCGCCTCCGCCAGTCAGGACCAGCGCGAGAACCGACGCGGCGTGGCCGGCGAGATCCTGATGTGGAAGGTTGGCGGCGCGCGTGCCGCCGAGGGTGGAACGCTGGATGAGGTGATCGCGGCGGCGCAACACGCGCTCGACAACACCCGCAGCATCGGCATCGGCCTCTCCGCCTGCACGATCCCCGCCGCCGGCAAGCCCAACTTCACGATCCCCGACGGCGAGATGGAAGTCGGCATCGGCCATCACGGGGAACCCGGCATCGCCGTCATGCCGACCGCGCGGGCGGCGGAAATGGCGGCGCTGATGGTCGAGCGCGTCGTGGCCGACCTGCCCTTCGCCGCCGGTGACGAGGTCATGGTGCTGGTGTCTGGTCTGGGCGCGACGCCGCTGATGGAGCTTTACCTGTTCTACGGCCACGTCGACGCGCTGCTGCGGGCGAAGGGCATCGTCCCGCGTCGCCGGCTGGTCGGCGACTATTTCACGTCGCTGGAGATGATGGGCGTGTCGTTGACTCTGATGCGGCTCGATCCGGAGTTGGAGCGGCTGATGGCGGCGCCCGCCCAGTCCATCGGCCTATCGCTGCGGGAGGGCTGGTGATGGCACTTGACACCGTGAACCTGCGGGCGGCTGGCCCCATCGTGCTCGACATGGTGGCGGCGATCGGGCGCGAGAAGGACCAGCTCAGCGCCATCGACGGTGCGACCGGAGATGGCGACCACGGCGTCAACATGGGCAAGGGTTTCCGTCTCGCCGGCGACAAGCTGCGGGCGAAGGACGCCTACGACCTCGGCGAAGGCATGGCGGTGCTCGGCGACACCCTGCTGGGCGACATCGGGGGGTCGATGGGTCCGCTCTACGGGACGTTCTTCACCGATATGGCGGAAACGTTGCGGGGTGCCGACACCATGGACGCCGCGCTCTGCTCGACCATGCTCCACGCCGGTCTCGACGCCGTCTGCGGCCTGGGCGAGGCGAAACCCGGCGACAAGACCCTGGTCGACGTCCTCTCGCCGGCCACGGGGGCTTACGACGCCGCCGCCGCGCGCGGCGAGGACTTCGCCGCCTGCCTGCGCGCCATGAAGACCGCCGCCGCGCAAGGCTGCGAGGCGACGCGCTCCATGGTGGCGCGGTTGGGACGCGCGGCGCGATTGGGCGAGCGCTCGCGTGGCTTCCTCGACGCGGGCGCCGCGTCCTGCTCGCTCCTGCTGGGCGTCCTCGCGGACGGTCTGCTGGAGCGACTGGGATCGGGAGGCGACGCGTGAGGGCGGTCTCGATCTCCGCCGCTCCCTATGACGGATACGAGTTCCCCGTCGTGCTCGACAGCATGGCGCGTTGTGGGGTGCGCCACGTCGAGCCCGCCTTCATCGTCGGCTACACCGAACCGTTCGACGAGGGCACGTTCGCGCCGGCGAACGCCCGCCGGTATCGCGCCTGGCTCGATGGGAGCGGGCTGCGTTGCCACGCCTTCTCCTCCCACATCGATCTCGGGCGGACGGACGCCGTGGACGTGTTCAAGGGTCGGATGGACTTCGCCGCCGCGCTCGGGACCGTGGTGATCAACACCAACGCCGCCGTGCGCACCAGCCGTGCCCGCTTCCTCGACAACATCGGACCGCTCGCGGAGCACGCCGCGTCGCTCGGCTTGACCATCGGGTTGGAGAACCCAGGCAACGGCGAGGACAACCTGATGAACGACGCCGCCGAAGGGTTGGCCCTGATCGACGCGCTCAACCTGCCATCGGTGCGCTTGAACTACGATCCCGGCAATACCGCCTCCCACCGTCCCGACCGGATCGACGCCGCCGCCGACGCGGTCGCGGCCCTGCCGGGTTGCGCGCATTTCCACCTGAAGGACGTGCGGGCCGACGAGTCCGGCTGGCGCTTCACCGTCCCTGGCGGGGGCGACATCGATTACGCCACCATCATGGACGCGCTGGCGGCGCATCCCCATCTCCCCTACGCCGTCGAACTCCCGCTCCGCATGCGGCGGGGTCCCGACGCGCAGCCGATCCGACGGCCGGAACCGGTGCCCTTGGCGGAGATCGAGGTGGCCGTCCGCGACTGCCTCGCCTACGTCCGACGCTGGGATCCGGCGGCCTGAGCGCGCCGGTCGAGCCGGGCGCGATCGTCCCTCCGAAAGGGGTTTCCATGCAAATCGTTATCGGTTCCGACAGCGCCGGCAAGCCGCTCTGCGACGTCATCGCCAAACACCTCCACGCCAAGGGCCTCGAGGTGGTCGACATGTCGCCGCCGGACGGCAGCGCGCCCGAGTTCTACGCTCGAACCGCCGAGCGCGTGGGCCTCGCGGTGATGTCGGGGGACTTCGCGCGAGGCATCCTGTTCTGCGGCACGGGGATCGGCGTATGCATCGCCGCCAACAAGGTTCCCGGTATCCGCGCCGCCCTCACCCACGACACCTACTCGGCTGACCGGGCGGCGCAGAGCAACAACGCCCAGATCATCACGATGGGCGCGCGCGTCGTTGGGCCGGAACTCGCCAAGACGGTGGTGGACACTTGGCTCGCCGCCGCCTTCGACGAGAACGGCCGCTCCGCCGGCAACGTGGCGGCCCTCGACGAGCTCGATGCGAAGTATACAGCCGGGCCTGCCACCGACCGCGCGGGACGTGACCCGGCCATCCAACCGTCGCACCATCCCGTTGAGAAGGTCTAGGCGCCCGACAGGCGTTCTCAAACCTCCTACGGCGGCGCCGACGCGCGACGCCGCATGCGGGCCACCGCCATCTCGGCCGCCAGCAGGATCGCCGCGCGGGTGGCGCCGGGATCGGCGACGCCGTGGCCGGCGATCTCGTAGGCGGTGCCGTGGGCGGGGGTGCAGATCGGAAACGGGAAGCCGCCGAGGAAGGTGACGCCTCGCTCGAAGCCCATCAGCTTCATCGCGATCTGCCCCTGGTCGTGGTACATCGTCAGCACGGCGTCGAAGGCGCCGTTCCTCGCGCGCAGGAACACCGTGTCGGAGGGGTACGGTCCCTCCACTCGGATCTGTTCCCCTCGCGCCCGCGCGATCGCCGGCGCGATGACGTCGATCTCCTCCCGCCCGAAGTTGCCGCCGTCGCCGGCGTGCGGGTTCAGCGCCGCCACCGCGATGCGGGGCGCGACGAAACCGGCCTCGCGCAGCGACGAGTCGGTCAGCCGGATGCCGGTCAGCACGGCATCGGTCGTGATCAGCGCCGCGACGTCGGCCAGCGCGACGTGGGACGTCACCCTGGCATTCCACAGCTTGCCCAGCACGTTGAACTCGCTCGCCGGACCGGGCTGGGCGAGCACGGCGGCCGTGAAGACGATGTCGTCACCGTAGTCTGGATCGGCGAGCCGCATCGCGCCCTTGTTGAAGGGCGTGTAGCACACCGCGTCGATCCGGTCGGCGAGGGCGAGGGCGAGCGCGGCCCGGTAATTGGCGAGCGCGAACGCGCCGCTTTCCCGCGAGGCCACGCCCGACGCGGCGGCGGCCGGATCGCCGTGAAGGCCGTCGACGAGCACGGGGCGCCCACGTGGTACGGTGAAGGACGAGGTCACCTCGACGTCGGGCTCGACGCCGGCGACCGCCGCGCCCGCCGCTAACACGCGCGCGTCACCAAGCACGACGAGGTCGGCCGCCGCCCGGACGTCGGGGTCGGCGAGGACGCGCGCCGTCAGCTCGGGGCTGATCCCGGCCGGGTCGCCCATCGCGAGCGCGAGGAGGGGCCGGGGCGATGCTGAAAGCTTCTGAACCAGGACGGGATCTCCTAAAAGCCTGGCCCCCTTGACGACGTTCAGGAACCGCCACCAAGTGCGCGGCGGATCAGGAGGGGATTCAAAGGCGCATCTGGGTTGCTAGATCCAAGTCCTTTTTGACATTTTAGGTCTGTCCCGGCCTCGTGCGTGATGTTCCTCGACGGACATCGCCCAGGCTATTACCCGAGCAGGCTACGGGCAACATGAGACCCAGTTGAGCGCGGGACTCAGCTGGTTGGACGCCGAGAAGCCCGCAGGCGGTTGTTCGTTCGCTCCGCGCGACGCGTGATGGACGGCCAATCCTTGGCGGACATCTCCGTGGATGGTGTCAACCACGATCCTCCGACGGCGACGACGCTTTCGATCTCCAGCCAATCGGCGACATTGTCCTCACCGACGCCTCCGGTTGGACAGAACCGGGCGCCGGGGAAGGGAGCCGTCAGCGCACGCAGGCCGTTCTCCCCGCCCATGGAGGTCGCCGGGAAGAACTTGAACGTCGTGAACCCCCGCGCGCTGGCCTCCATCAGATCCGACGCGGTGGCCACCCCCGGCAGGAACGGGATGGGCGCGGCCTTCGCCGCATCCAGGAGATCCCGGGTCGCGCCGGGGCTCAGGGCGAAACGGGCGCCGACATCGACGGCTCGCGTCAGGTCGTCGGGCGTGAGGACGGTACCGATGCCGACCACGGCCTCCGGCACGGCACGGATGATCGCCTCGGCCGCGGCCAAGCCGACGTTCGTTCGCAAGGTGATCTCGAGGAGCCGCACGCCACCGGCGACCAGCGCTCGCGCGAGCGGGACGGCGTCCGCGACATCGTGGATCGTGATCACCGGGATCACGGGACCCAAGGCGAGCAGTACCGCCAGTTGCTCTTGCCGGTCTCGAACGGTCAAACCTCCGCCTCCTCGCACCAGGTCAGTGACGGCATCGCCGTCTTCGGGATGACGGCACCGGGATAACCCACGACCACGCCCGCGAGCGCGTGACCCGCGCGCGCCGCCCTGTCCGGCGATGCGCCGTCCAGTCGGGCGGCCAGGTACGCGGCGGCGAAACTGTCACCTGCGGCGGTGGTATCCACGACACGGGCCACTGGGCGTGCCCGCACCAATGCGTCCCCGCCTTCATACCTGACGCGGGAGGCGGGATGGCTCAAGCGCAGCACCACCTCGGCGCGCGGCGTGTGGCGCAGCAACGTCGCCTCGTAGTCCGGTCCGAACACCGGGGATAGGTCTTCGACGGACGCGAGGACGATGTCCGAGATGGCGAGCATCGCCTGGTAGGTCGTGCGGGCCGCCGCCAAGTCCGGCCACCCACGTAGCCGGAAATTCGTGTCGAACACCACGCGGGCGCCCCGTGACCGGGCCCGACCAAGCACCTGGAGGAGGTTGTCCCGGACGCTGTCGGGATAGATGGAAAGGGTTATCCCCGATACGTACAGGAGGTCGAACGCGTCGAGCCGCGCGACGTCGAAGTGATCGAACAATTGGCGCGCCGCGGCGCTGTCGCGCCAGTACAGGAACCGACGCTCGCCGAGGTCGTCCGTTTGGATGATGTACAATCCCGGCAGCCGTCCGGCGAGGCGGGGGACGAGCCCGGTTCCAATCCCTTCCGCCCGCCAGGAAGCGAGCATCTCGTCGCTCCAGGCATCGTCGCCGACCGCCGTGATGTAATCCACCGTGACGCCGAGCCGCGCGAGGTAGACGGCGGCGTTCAAGGTGTCGCCGCCGTAGCTTCGACGCAGTAGCCCGTCGGGCTGCTCCTTGAACTCGATCATGCACTCGCCGATGCACGCCACGCGGTGCGCCGCGTCCCCACCGCGTGCGGATACCGGCTTAATCGCGATCATAGCCGTAGACTTCGGGCAGGATGAGAACGGCGGCGAGGAAACCGACCAACGGGAAGATCGCGACGAAGAGGGTGGCGCCGGCTTGTCCAATGGCGGCGAAGAACGACGGGAACAGCGTCAAGCCGAGGAAGAAGGGCAGCTTCACGAACATGTAGGCGAAGCCGCTGGCGATGCCGCGATACTCCGGCCGGGCCACGACGGTCGGCACCGTCATGCCGTTCGAGGCATCCCAATAGTGACCCCAAACCATTCCGGCGGCGGCGAAGGGAACCAAGGCGGGATGTTTGGTGTAAATGGCGGCGGCGGCGACCAGCAGCGACACGAAAACGATGCCGAAGCCGGCCGCCCCGATGCCCCGATGGCCGATCCTCGGCAGCAGCAGCGGCGCGATCCAGCCCGAGATCGCGGCGAAGCCGTAGACGCCCATCAGCACCAGGTTGTTCCCGAGCACCGAGGACACGCCGACCGAGAGGAACAGGACGGGGAGGTAGAAGGCGAACGTGGAGAACTCCGCCGCTTGGCAGAAGCAGGCGATCCAGCCGTACAGCGTCGCGCGCCAACGAACCTGGTCACGCCGCGTGTCGGCCAGGAACGCCATCGCGCGCGGCTTGCTGATCGCGACGTCCTCGTCGGGCAGCATGTCGAGCGCGTCACCGTACATCTGCCGGCTGACGCGCTTCGCTTCGCGGAACCGGCCGCTGCGGATGAGCCAGATCGCCGTTTCCGGGAGGTTGTGCCGCAGCAGCAGGATGACCAATGCCGGGATCGCGCCCAGGCCGAGCGTCACCCGCCAGACCAGCTCGCTCGGAAGGTTGGCGAGGATGAGCAGGATGACGACCGCGATGGTCAACGTCTCGCCGAGCGCGAACATGAACTGCCATCGGCTCCCCATCACTTCGCGCGCGCCCTTTGGCAGCGTCTCCATGATGTAGGCATAACTGTTGGAGATGTCGCTCCCGAGCGGCAGGCCGAGGACGAAGCGCACGACGATCAGCCAGCCGACGCCCGGCACGAACGCCTGCGCCAAGGCGAAGACGATGAACAGGACCATGGTCGATATGAACATGACCCGACGCCCGATCAGGTCGGACAGCCAGCCGCCCAGCAAAGCGCCGATCAAGGCGCCGGCCTGCGGCGCGGCGGCGGCCAAACCAAGCAGGAGCGGGTCGGGGTTGAATTGCTGCTTGATGAAGATGAGGACGAAGGCGATCGAGTAAAGGTCCCAAGCCTCGACCAGGATCGACGACATCATCAGCCATCCGACCCGGTTGCCCTTGGGATTGTAGCTGTTGACGAGATGACGGACGGCGACGTCCGTCGCGGATTGGTAGGTCGATACCGTGGCCATGTCGTTCCTCACACAGGCACCGGATTTCGCCCTCAAGATACGGTGCTCGGACGGTCTTTGCTTTCAAGGGCGTTCGGTCGGCAAAATGTCGGTGTCCTAGGATCGTCCCGGCGATCGACGCGTCGGCGCGCCGGTGATCGGCCACGCGCCTTCCCGGCGCAGGGCTTAAACGATCCGCCACTTGAGCGGCTGGTCGGCGAGCGCGCGCGCGGCCTCCTCGGCCGCCATCCGTTGCAGCGCTTCGAGACTATCGGTCGAGAAGAAGCCGGCGTGCGGCGTGAGGACGACGTTGTCCATGGCGCGCAGGGGGGAGTCCCTGGATAGCGGCTCGGGATCGAACACGTCCAGTGCCGCCCCCGCGAGCCTGTTTCCCTCCAAGGCCGCCGCCAGGGCCGCCTGGTCGACCAGCGATCCTCGCGCCGTGTTCACCAGGACGGCGCCGGGCCGCATGCGCGCCAGGGTGTCCGCGTTGATGATGTGGCGCGTTTCCGGCGTCGCGGGCATGTGCAGCGACACGCCGTGGGATTCGGCGAGCAGGTGCTCGATGGGCACGAGATCGATGCCGAGTTCCCCCATGCGGCCCACGTCGGCGTAGGGGTCGGTCGCGAGGATACGGGTTCCGAACGCCTGGAGCCGTTTCGCGACGAGGAGGCCGATCCGTCCGACGCCGAGGAGGCCCACCGTCATCGAGGACAGGGCGGGGATGGGTCCGATCATGTCGGGGCGGGCCCACCCGTCGCGCCGGATGGCGGCCGTGTAGACGGTCAAGCGCCGCAGCAGCGTCAACATCATGGAAGCGGCATGATCCGCGACCGTGTCGCTGCCGTAGTCCGGGATGTTCGATAGGCGGATGCCGGCGCGCCGCGCGGCCTCCAGGTCGATGTTGTCGTAGCCGACACCGTAGCGAACGATCAGGCCGCCGGGCGGCATGCCGCTCAGCGCGGCGGCGTCGACCGGCACCAGGTTGACGAACGCCACGTCCGTTCCCGAGAGGGCGGCGGCGACCTCGGCCGGATGGTTGCAGTTCAGCACCTCGAAATCGGCGTCGAAGCGCTCGGAAACCGCGCGTTCGTACGCGACGCCGTCGAAGCGGAGATCGGTGACGACGATGCGTTTCCTAGACCGCCGCGTGTCGTCAGAGTCCCGACGCGAAGCGGTCCCCTCGACCGAGCCGGTGTTTGATTGGGCGCTCACGCATCCCCTCCCGTAGCAAGCGATTTTGACCTTGCCCTGAAACCAGCTAAGCTACACCTATCTTACATGTCAAATAGGTTGAATGGTGTACGCATGACGACAGCTGCCGCGAGGGCTGGGTCGGGGGGAGGTCAAACCGTTCCGCCCGACGAGACGGGTTCCCTCGTGGCCCAAGTCGGGGCGCATGTCCGACAGGTGATCCTGACGAACGGCCTGCGGCCCGGTGACATCCTGCCGGGGGAGGCGGAGACGAGCCGGCGGTTGAAGGTGAGCCGGCCGGTCGTCCGGGAAGCATGGAACGGGCTGGTGGCGCTGGGTGTGCTGGAGGTGGCGCCCGGACGCAAGCCACGCGTCGCGCGGCTCGTGGGTCTGCCCATGCGCAGCGTCATCGAGCAGGCCGTCGCGACGGGACAGGCGACGCCGTTGCAGGTCCTCGAGTTGCGGCGCGGCATCGAGGTGCAGATGGCGGCCCTCGCCGCCCAGAGGCGCGGTCCCGACACGTTGGCCGCGATGGGGTCGACCGTTGCCGCGATGGCGGCAAGCCTTCACGATTACCGCAGGTACGCCGAGCTCGATCTGAGCTTCCATCTCCACATCGCCAAAGGAGCGGGTAATCCTTTCCACGTCCTCCTCGTTCAGGCTTGCGCGGACACGTTCCAGTTCTCGATGAGGGCTGGCCTGGAAAGCCGCGTGTCGGAGGCGGAGCTCCAGCGATTGCAAAGGAACCATGAGGAGATCTTCGAGGCTGTCCGGGACCGCGACGCGGAGCGCGCAACGGCGCTGATGTCCATTCACTTCGACGAGCCAACGCGCGCCCTGCTCCGGACGGCCAAGTCGCGCGGGGAGGATGTGGGTTTCCCATGAACCAGACCCGATCGAACTCCAGGCTTCAGAAGTCCAGGCTTCACAGGATCGGCCATCACGCCTGAGGATAGTTCACCGGCATGCTGTACTCGTAGGCCGGCAGCGCGGCGAGCGCCTCCCGCCGGTCGCCGCCCGGGTTGCCCGCCACTTCGCTGGCGCGCGAGAGCATCATGGTGGCGCGTCCGGTCGCCTCGAAGCGGGGCCACGCGGGCAGGTTGGGGTTGGCCGGATCGCCGGTGCGCGCGAAGGCGGACCACGTCGCGACCATCATCCGCGTGAGTGGCGCGATGTCCGGCCCCGTCCCCACCAGGGCCCGCGCGGCCGGCGCGGTGCCGAACACGAACGGCACCTCCGACGTGTGCGGCGACTGCAGGACGCCGCTGCGCACCGGGGTGCGCCAGTCGAAGACGTAGGCGTAGACCGGCGCCCGCGCGGATGCCGCCTGCATCGCCGCTTCCCGCGTGGTGTTGCGACGGTACGTGTAGTCGGTGGTGACCGCGGCCATGATCTCGCTCGGGGTCGCCGCCGGCATGGCGGTGCGGTAGGCGTCGGTGATCCGTGCCGTGGCCGCCGCGTCGGTGCGGAGGAAGCGGGCGAGCCGGCGCCGCACCTCGGCGGCGTCGAGCGAGAAGTTCGCCATGTTCACCGCCATGTACAGGGTGCATTCGGTGGCGGCGTTGCCGAACAGGGTGGGGATGTCCGCGGCACCGGCGGGTGCCGCCGGGTCGAACGGGTTGGCTGGGAACGTCACGCCGTCCAGCACGGGGCGGAACACGGGCGGCATGCCGGTCATCTGAAGTATGAGCTTGTCGGCCGGAACGGCTCGTAGGGCCGCCGCCGTGGGTCGATCGAGCCCGAGCCGGCGCGCCAAGCCGTGCGCCAGGGCGGCGGCCTCCTCCGGCGGGGTCAGGCGCAGGCTGCCCGAGCAGCTCTGCGCGATCGCCTTGTGGAACAGGCCACGCGCGGCCGGACAGGCGAGCAGCGCGCTCACCTTGGCGCCCCCGCCGGACTGGCCGAAGATGGTGACGTTGCCCGGATCGCCGCCGAAGCCGGCGACGTTGTCGCGAACCCAGCGCAGGGCCGCCACCATGTCCAGCACGCCGGCGTTGCCCGATCGGGCGAAGCGCTCGTCGCGATCATCCAGCCTGATGGAGCCGAACAGGTTGAGCCGGTGATTGATCGTGACCACGACCACGTCGCCCTCGTGCGCCAGCACGGTGCCGTCGAACCCGGGCGCGGAGCCGGCGCAGCTGACCCAGGCGCCACCATGCAGCCACACCATCACCGGACGCGTTCCCGTCGTGCCGGGCGTCCAGACGTTGAGGGAGAGGCAGTCCTCCCCCATCGGCTCCAACGCGTTGTACCAGGCGCTCAGCGGGTCGGTGGAGGCCGGTAGCTGCGGGGCCGAGGCACCGAACGCGGTCGCCTCGCGGATCCCGGCCCAGGGTGCGGCGGGCGTCGGCGGAAGGAAGCGGTTCGCGCCGGCCGTTGAGGCGGCGTAGGGGATGCCCTTGAAGGCGCTGACGCCACTGGCCCGTGAACCGCTGAGTCTGCCACCTGTGGTCTCGACGGTCGCCGTGGCGACGGGCTGCGCGCGCGCCTCGGCCCCGACGATGAGGGCGGTCGCGGCGAGCAGGGCCGCGCGGCGGCTGACGTGGACGGACATGGCACCTCACTCCTTGGTCTTCGCGTGGAGTGAGCGGCGGCCGCTCGGCCCTGTCAACGGCGAGGTCCCAGCCCCAATGGAACCCCGTGCGCGGGTGCGATCGCGGACCGGGGCGGCGTAGGCGCCGCCTGTTAGGCGACGTCGCGCGCGTCCGCCCCGTCGCCGACGACGGGCATGTCGCCCTCGGTCTGGCGGAAGCCGGCGATCACGTGGCGCAACCGGTTCCAGTCCACCGGCTTCATCACGTAGTCGGTGGCGCCGAGCGACGCCGCGAGGCCACGCTCGGAATGGAAGGTCACCATGACGACCGGGATGGCCGCCAGGTCGGGGTCGGCCTTGAGCTTGGTCAGCACCGACCAACCGTCCATGCCTGGCATCGCGACGTCGAGGAGGATGGCGCGCGGCCTCAACCGTCGAGCAAGGGACAGCCCCGTGGGACCGTCGGCGGCCGTGCTGGTGGCGAAACCTTCGCGCTCGAGGAAACGGCTCGTCAAGTCGAGCTGTGTCCGGTCGTCATCGATCACCAGGACGACGTCCTGCGCGGTGCCGCCTTCAAGAGGCGTCTCCTGGTCCGATGCGGGGATGGTGGTGGCGGGGTCTCCCAAGCGGACGGGCACCGTCACCGTGAAGGTCGAGCCTTCGCCTTGGATCGAAGACACCTCGACCTCACCGCCGAGCAGCGCCACGAAGGCCCTGGTCAGTGCGAGGCCGAGCCCGGTACCCCCGAACTGCCGCGTCGTCGACGCGTCGGCCTGCTGGAAGCGCTGGAACAGCTTCGCGAGCTGATCCGGCGTCATCCCGATCCCGGTGTCGCTGACGGTGAAGCGCACGCGTTCGTCCGCGCGGCGCGAGACCAAAAGGGTGACGGTGCCGTTCTCGGTGAACTTGGCGGCGTTGCCGAGCAGGTTGAGCAGGATCTGCCGCAAGCGCGTCACGTCCGAGTGGATCGTTCCGAGCCTCGCTCCGCCGTCCGGCCCGAGATCGAGCACCAGGCGGTTGCCCTTCTTGGCGACGAGCGTGGCGGCGGTCTCGCCGATGTCGACCACCAACGCATGAAGGTCGATGGTCTCCGCGAAGGCTTCCATCTTGCCGCTCTCGACCTTGCTGAGGTCGAGCACGTCGTTGATGAGGCCGAGGAGGTGGCGGGCGTTACCTTCGATCTTGCCGACGTCCCGCGCGAGGACGGGCGCTTCGATACCATCGTCGATCTCTTCCGAGATCATCTCGGCGTAGCCGATGATCGCCGACAGCGGCGTGCGCAACTCGTGGCTCATGTTGGCGATGAACGTCGATTTGGCCCGGTTCGCCGCCTCGGCCTCGATCGTGCGCCGTCCGAGTTCTTCGGTCAGTCGAGCCTGGACGCGTGCCTCCTCCTCGAGCCGCCCGTTGACCGTGCGCAACCGCTTCTCGGCCTCGACGCGCTCAGTGATGTCGAGCACGAAGATGTAGAACCCATCGACCGCACCGTCCGCACGATGTCGTGGGAGGTAGCGGATCTCGGCGATGCGGTCGCGCCCATCGCGATGTGGCCAGGGAAGCTCGAAGTGGGCCTCCTCGCCGGATAGCACCTTGCCCAACTGCTGACGCCGGAGCTCGAATTGCGCCGCGCCCGTTATGTCCGGCAACTGCCGCCCCACCACCTCTTCCGGCTTCAGGTAGAACCAATCCTCGTAGGCGCGATTCGCGAAGCGGTAGGTGAAGTCCCGGTCCACGAAGGCGATCAGCACCGGCAGCGCGTCCGTGATGAGGCGGATGTCGCGCGTCTGCTGTTCGACCCTGTCCTCAAGCTGCTCGTTCATGCGTCGAAGATCATCGAGCGCATCCGCCCGGCGGATCGCGTCCCAAGCCTGCGCCGCGACCTCCTCGACGAGGCCGATCGTTTCCGGGAGCCACACCCTTGGTGCCGCCTGATGGCAGTAGAGCCCACCGCGCCAAGCCGACCGCTCAACGTGCGCGACGCCGATGGATGAGGCGACCGCGTCGTCGTGACCGACGACTGCGGCGGCGTCGTTCGCTACGATGCTCGCGCGCGGATGATCGGGGATGAGGAGCGGCGTCCCGAAGGCGGAGGAAGGCGCGCGGCCCGACAGCGGGGGCAGGCCGCGCGCCCAGCTCGCGCCCGCGTCGAAGTCGACGGTGCCGTCGGCTCGCACCCTGTAGAAGCCGACACGATCCGCCCCGATGAAGGATCCCAGGGCTTCGGCCGTTTCCGCCATGATCGCTGATGCCTCCTCGAGCACGCGCATGCGATCGCCCAAGCGCAACAACAACGACTGCCGGTCGTTAGCGGTCCGCAGGTCCCCTTGGAGGCGTGCCTGCGTGTCGGCGTGGCGCCGATCGAACATGGCGGCGACCAGCGCGAGGAACAGGATCAGGAAGGTCGAGCCGGCCACGCCGACCGCCAGCTTGGCTTGACCGAGGCTCACCATCCCCCGGGCCATGTCAATCCCCTGTTCCATGCGGAAGATGGAGCCGCGCATCGCCGCGTAATGCATGCCGGCGATGGCGATGCCCATCACGATCGCGGCGACGAGGCGCTCGATGGGACGGTTGTTCCGACTCGACAGGAACAAGGCGGTGGTCGCGGCGCCGACCGCGATGAAGACGGAGATCGCGACCCAGAGCCGATCGTATTCGAGGTCGGCCCGCATCCGCATCGCCGCCATTCCGACGTAGTGCATGCCGGCGATGCCGAGCCCCGTGACGAGGCCGCTGGCGACGAGGCGGCCGAGGCTCGCCCGCTTCGCCTTGGCCATGATGAGGAAGCCGGCGCCGGTGGCCGCGATCGCGACGACGAGCGAGGTGATCGTCAGACCGGGTTCGTAGCCGACCTCCATGCCCGACACCGAGAAGGCGAGCATCGCGACGAAGTGCATCGACCAGATGCCACCACCCATCGCCACAGCCGCGGTCGTCAGCCATCCAAGCTCGGCGGCGCCCCGCGTGACGCGGACACGGCCGGCGAGGTCGAGCGCGGTGTAGGACGCCACGACCGCGATGAGGACGGAGAGGATGACGAGAACGACGTCGTGTGTTCCGGTGAGGGGCATGGTGGGGGTTCTATCCGCGGGGCGAAGGAGGCGAGGCGGTGAAGCCCCGGGCGCGATCAACGCTCGCGATGAGCCTCGGGGGTCGGTGTCGTCGGCCCCGATCAAGCATCCGCCGAGAGCCGTTCCTCGATCCGGGCGGTTTGCTCGCGAGCCGCCAGCGCGTGGCAGAATGCGAGAAGTTCGCCGATCGACAGCACGACGTGCTCGTCTCCGCCCTCGGCGCGCAGGGTCGACAGGAGCGCGCTTTCACGATCGGCGTGCCACAGGCCGATGACGATCTTGACCCCCGGCATCTGTTTCTGGACACGTCGCACGAAGTAGCGGATGGCCGCCCCCGTGCTCCCTTCCTCGAGGACCGACAGGCAGCAGAGCTTCGTGTTCGCGAAGCGTCCCGTCCCGTGCGAGCCCCCGCCCAGCACCAAGTTGGGATCGATTCGTGCCCCGAAACCGGCTTCGCTCAAGGCGTGGACCGCCATGGAAGCGGCGAGGTCGTCAAGCTGACCCCTGCCCGGAATGCAGGCGATGACCCCCTCGCGGGACCAGTCGGCCGGGGGTGCCCCGTCCGTCCTGGCCCGCGCCTCCGGTCGCGCGGGATCGCCGTACAGCGCGAGGAGGAGTCCCTCGATCTGCGAATGGATGGCATCGAGCCGCTCGAACGCGGCATCGTCGCGTGCGAGGTCGCCTTGCGCCAGCGCCAGGCCCGGCAAGGCGACCTTGTCGAAATAGTCGACGAACGAGGCGGCGACGATGCGCTTGCGCGCGCCGCGTGCCAGCGTCATCGCCTTTCCCTCGAGCGCGCGCTGATAGAAGGTTTCCGGCGGTTCCAGGGGCGGCTTGTCGCCGAGTATCACGTCAAGGAAGGCCAGCGCTTCGACGTGTCGCCCTACCACGACGAGGCATACGGTGAGCGGCGTCGCGATCAGCAACCCGATCGGCCCCCAGATGAGCGCCCAGAACGCGGTCGCGACGATCACCGCGATGGGCGACAGACCGGTGTTATGGCCGTAGATCAAGGGTTCGACGACTTGGCCCATGGCCGTCTCGGCAACGGCGAAGAGGACGAGGACGATCACCGCGAGCGACCAGCCGGGAACGATCGCGATCGCCAGGAGGAGCGGGGGCACCGCCGCCACCACGACGCCGACGAATGGGACGAAGCGCATGATCGCGGCGAGGATGCCCCAAAGCAGGGGGTTGGGCAGGCCTTCGCACCAGAGCGCCAAACCGATGATCGCCCCGAAGGCCGAGTTCAGCGCCAGCTGGAACAGGAAGTAGCGCGACAACCGTCGCGCCGCGTCGTTCATCGCCAGGATCGTGCGGTGGAGGTCCTGCCGGCCGACGAGACGCACGAGCCGGTCGCGCAGGTCCTCGCTCGAAGCGAGGATGAAGAAGGTGAACACCAGCATGACGCCGGCCGTCCCGAGCGGCCCGAGGATCGGCAGCGCCACGCTGCGGGCGAGCGAGAGGCCGGACACGTCGCCGCCCATGATGCCGGCCTCCGCCTTGCCCCGGTCGGCAGGGGCCGGCGCGGCCTGTCCGGGTTTGGCGGCGAGGTCCTTCGTCATCTGCTCGACGTCCCCGACCTTGGCCGTCAGGGCGTTCCACTTGGTGGTGATCGTCGAGCGATAGGTCGGCAGGCCGGCGGCCAGCGAAGCGACCTGCCGTCCGGCCACGACGCCGACCGCCCCCAACAGGGCGAAGGCGAGGAGGACGGCGGCGAGCACCGCCAGGATCCGGGGGAACCACACCTTTTGCAGGAGGTCGCAGATGGGGGCGAGCACGAAGGCGAGCAGCGTCGCGAGCACGAGCGGCACGAGGAGTTCCTGCCCGTAATAGAGCGCCGCCACGATCACGGCGCCGGCCACGAGCCGCGGCAGGAGGGATGGGGCCGTCACGGAGATCACGTCGTCCGGGATCGCTTTCAATAGGGGTACCCCGTTCCCAAATAAGGTATCGTGATCACCGCCGATCCCGGCATTGAACTAGCACGAACCGCGCCCAAGGCGTCAGGACCATCCATGACGAAGCTCCTTCTGGTCGAGGATCACGAAGAACTCTGGGACTTCCTCATGCGACGTTTGCGCAAACGGGGGTTCGAGGTCGTCCTGGCGCACGATGGGAGGCAAGCGCTGGATCAGGTCTCCGCGGAAGCCCCGGATGTCATGCTGCTCGATATGGACCTTCCGGTCATGGATGGCTGGACGGTGGCGAGGACCCTCCGCGAGCGGGCGGACAGGACGCCCATCATCGCGCTGACGGCGCACGCGATGAGCGGGGACCGGGAGAAGGCGCTCGCGTCCGGCTGCGACGATTACCATCCCAAGCCGGTCGATTTCGGGCGCCTCCTCACGCAGGTCGACGAGGTCCTCCTGAAACGCGAGGAGGGCGCCCCCTGATCAGGTCGATCCGATCCCCTCGGTCTCGAGGCGCTTCAGCTTCTCGACGAGTTCGCTCATCCGCGTCGTACCTTTATTGAGGATCTGCGTCGCGCCCCGCAGGCGCCGACGGTCCTCGACCGTCAGGTCGAGGGCGCTCAGCACGACCACGGGGATCCCCGCGCAACCCGGCTTCGCCCGCAGCGCCTGTAGGAACTCGAAACCGTCCATGACCGGCATGTTGAGGTCGAGCAGGATCACGCGCGGGATGGAATGGGCGACGGACGCCAGACCTTCCGCGCCGTTCGCGGCCTCGACGACGCTCCAGCCGTTCTTCTCCAACGCCTGACGCGTTATCCCCCGCATGTCGTCCTCGTCGTCGACGATCAGGACGTCGCCTTCGGCGTCCCGGAACGCCTCCATCACGTGGCGCAGTCGCGACCAGTCGACCGGCTTGATGACGTAGTCAGCGGCGCCCAAGGAAGACGCCAGCGCGCGCTCGCTGACGAAGGTCACCATGACGACGGGGATGACGGCCAGATCGGGATCGGCCTTGAGCGTGCTGAGCACCGACCATCCGTCCATTCCGGGCATGGTGACGTCGAGCAGGATGGCGCGTGGTTTGAGGCGCCGTGCCAACGACACACCCGTCGGCCCGTCGGAAGCGGTGCGGGGCGCGTAGCCCTCGCGCAGCAGGAACCGGCTCATCAGGTCGCGTTGGGTTTCGTCGTCGTCGATCACCAACACGATGTCGCGACCCGCCGGGTCCGCGCCTTCCGCACCGGCCGCACCTCCCGACGACGCGGCTTCGGCGACGTCGTCCATCGTCGCCGGGAGACCGACGACGAAGGTGCTGCCCTGACCTTTGACCGAGCGGACGGCGATGTCGCCGCCGAGCAGCGCCGCGAAGGCTTTCGTGAGGGCGAGGCCGAGCCCCGTGCCGCCGAACTGCCGCGTGGTCGAGGCATCGGCTTGCTGGAAGCGCTGGAACAGCTTGGCGAGTTGCTCCTCGCTCATGCCGATGCCGGTGTCCTCCACGGCGAACTCGACCCGGTCCATCGTCCGTGAGATCGAGAGCGTTATGATGCCGTCCTCGGTGAACTTGGCCGCGTTGCTCAGGAGGTTTATCAGCATCTGCCGGATGCGGGTCACGTCGGAGCGCATCGTCCCGAGCCCGTCGGCGAGCCGCAGCTCGAAACGGTTCCTCTTCTTCCCGAGCAGGTTGCCCACCGTGGACGCGACCTCCTCGGCCAGGTCCGCGAGGTCGAACGTCTCGAGGTACGCTTCCATCTTGCCGCTCTCGACCTTGGAAAGGTCGAGCACGTCGTTGATGAGACCGAGCAGGTGGCGCGCGTTCCCCTCGATCTTGCGCACGTCGCGCGCGAGGTCCGTCGGCTCGGTGCCGTCCTCGATATCCTCGCTCAGCATCTCGGCGTAGCCGATGATGGCCGACAGCGGGGTCCGCAACTCGTGGCTCATGTTGGCGATGAAGGTGCTCTTGGCGCGGTTGGCCGCCTCGGCCTCCTGTCGCGCGTCCTCGAGCTTCTGCTCGGCGTCGCGGATGGCCGTGATGTCCGTGTTCGTGCCGAGCCATCCGAGGACGCGGCCTTCGGGATGGTCGTCGTCGGGCAGGTCACGGATCGGCATCGCCCGGGACAGGAACCAGCCGTAACCGCCATCGGCGGCACGCAGCGGGAAGGTGTCCTCCCACGGTTCGCCGGTGTCGAAGCTATGGCGCAGGCGCCGTTCGACGCGATCCACATGGTCGGGATGGTGAACGTCCTTCCATCCCCAACCCGCCATGTCGGCGAACGCCGTCCCCGTGTAGTCGTACCATCTTTGATTGTACCAGATGACCGCGCCATCGGCTTGCGTCATCCAGCTCAACTGCGGGAGGCCATTCGCCATCGTCAGGAAACGGACCTCGGTTTGTCGCGCGAGCTGCTGCTCGCGACGGCGTGCGCTGATGTCCCTCAGATGCACCATCAGCATGGGGCCGCCGGCGGTGACGGCGCGGAACAGGGTCAGTTCGACCGGGACCAGGCCGCCGTCCGCGCGCCGGGCATCGACGTCGATGCGCGAACCCAGCGCGGCGGTGTCGTTCTTGAGGGCCGCGACGACGCGGTCCCCGAGCGCGGTTCGCGAGCGTTCCGACAGGATCGTCTCCTCGAACCGCCTGCCGACCACCTCCGTGGGCGCGAAACCGAAGGTGGACGCCGCCGCCGCGTTCAAGTCGGCCACGCGCCCGTTGGCATTGAGCGTGAAGACGCAGTCGGATGACGCCAGCATCGCCTTGTCGAGGCCCTCGTCAACGCCGGGTTCGACGTTGACGCCTCCACCTTCCGCGAGCGCCTCCAACGTGATGATGCTCGAACCGCTCGGCGCACCAGGCAGCGGATATGAGGAATATCGCGCCAGGAAGGACGTCCCGTCGCCTCGCCACAGCGTGTCGCGACCGAGCGTGACGTGATGCGCCGCGCCCTCGACCCGCGGCGTTGGACACTCGCTTTCCGGATCGGGCGAACCATCGGCGCGCGCGTGGTGGATGAGATCGTGCATGTTGGTGCCGAGGAGTTCGGCCGGGGACCTGTAGCCCAGCAAGCGTAGGGCCGCGGTGTTGACGAACAGGCAGCGACCCTGTTCGTCGACGCCGTAGACCGCGTCGCGCAAGGCTTCGAGGAACGCCCACCCGGCGTGAGGTCCCGATCCCGGTTGGTCCACGTCGGTCTCCCCGACGGTGTTGCTGCCGGCTTCGCTCATGGTGCCCCGATGAGGTCCTTGACGCGGGACGCGAGCGTTTCCATCGCGAAGGGCTTGGTGATGACCCGCATCCCGGATGCGAAATGTTCCTGCTTGAGCACGACGGCCTCCGCGTAACCCGTGATGAACAACACCTTGATCTCCGGTCGAAGGCCCCGCGCAAAGTCCGCGACCTGGCGCCCGTTGAGGCCGCCGGGCAGTCCCACGTCGGTGACGAGGACGTCGTACCGCGTCCCGGTCCGAAGCAGGTCCATGGCCTCCTTGCCGTCGGCCGCGATCGTCACGGCGTAGCCAAGGTCTTCGAGGACCTCGGCGACGAGGCTGCGCACGATGTGCTCGTCGTCGACGAGCAGGATCGTTTCGCCGTCCAGGGAGCGATGCGCGCTCGACAGGGGCGAACGCGGCGGCTCGAGGTCGGCCTCGCCGAAATGCCTCGGCAGCATGATCCGCATCGTCGTTCCGATCCCTTGACGCGTGTCGACCTGGACGTTGCCGCCGGATTGCCGCGCGAAGCCGTAGATCATCGAGAGGCCGAGTCCCGTTCCCGCACCCAGCGGCTTCGTCGTGAAGAACGGATCGAAGATTCGCGCCGCGACCTCCGGCGGCATTCCCGTGCCGTTGTCGCCGACGCTTAGCGCGACGTAGTCGCCGGCCGGCAGGTGGTATTCGGCGGCGGTGTCACCGACGAGCCGGGCGTTGCGCGTTTCGATCGCGATGCGGCCGCCGTCCGGCATCGCGTCGCGCGCGTTGATGCACAGGTTCAGGAGCGCGTTCTCGAGCTGGCTGACGTCGACCAGCACCGTCCAAAGGTCGTCGGCGCGCGCGATGTCGACGGCGATCTCCGGTCCGACCGTGCGTCGCAACAGGTCCTCCATGCCGGCGACGAGCACGTTGGCGTCGCTCGGCTTGGGATCGAGCGTCTGCCTTCGCGAGAAGGCGAGGAGCCGATGCGTCAGGGCCGCCGCCCGCTCGGCCGCTTCCTGCGCCGCCACCACGTAACGATCGACCCGGTCGAAGCGACCTTGCCTCACGCGCACCTGCAAGAGATCGAGACTGCCCATGATACCGGTGAGCAAGTTGTTGAAGTCATGCGCGAGTCCCCCGGTCAGTTGACCGACGGCCTCCATCTTCTGTGATTGGCGCAGGGCGTCCTCGGCGGTGCGCTGCTCCGTGATGTCGCGGCCGCAGAAGAGCACCTGCCCTTCCTCCTCGTTGGAATAGGCCAGCGGCGCGCCGACGACCTGGAGGTAGAGCGCCGGTTTGGACCCGTCGTGTTGCCCGACCTGATAGGAGAGCCGCCCGTCGCGCAGGGTTTGGCGGACGTGGGCCTTGAGGCTCGCGGCAGCCTCGGTGCCGACGACCTGATCGACGGGACGTCCGACGATGTCGGCATGTTCGCGACCATAAAGCGTCGCGGCGGCGGGATTGACGTCCTCGAACGTCACCGCGCCGTCCTTCGCCAGTCGCAGCACCCAGAGGTGGTCGGGGCAGGCGTCGAAGATCGTTTGAAGCCGCGACCGGCTGCGATTCAGCTCGTGCAGCTGGGTGAAGATGTCCTGTTCGAGTTCCTGGTTGTCGCGCGTGAGCGCTTCCAGCGCGGTGACTTCGGCGTCGATGTCGGTGGCCGTCCCGACCCAGCACGGCCGGCCCTCGCTCCCGGGTGCTGGTGCGCACCGCAGCCGATGCCAGCGGTCGGGGCCGACCGCCGATAGGATGCGGGCCGTCGCCTCGAGTTCGGTGCCTCCGGAAACGGCGGCCGCCCAGCGTTTCTCGAAGTCGACGCGATCCTCTTCGCGCAGCAGGTCGGACAAGCGGGTTCTTCGCGGTGGTGCGAAGCCGGTCATGCCCTGCCATGCCGGGCTACACCAGTCGAGCCGGCCATCGCGGTCCGCGATCCACACCAAGCCCGGCAGGAGACGCGCGGCCGCCCAAAGCACGGGGTCCCCTTCACTTACATGGCGAGCATCGGACAAGGCGTCAGGTCCGGCCTATCGGGCCACCGCGGCCCACCCATAGGCGCGTTGCTAGGATGGAAGGACGCCACGCGCAAGCGTAACCGCGAAGGTTGGCCGGCCGATCCCGACGGTGGTCCCCGATCCAACGCCCTTGGCCGTTCCCATCGATCTCGGCGACGGCGGCGGGCGTGGTATCAGCATCCGGGGGGATCGACGCCGACCCTCGCCCACCGAAGAGCCGAGCCCGTTCCATGAGCCGAAACGATGCCATCGCCCGCGCCACCCGCTTCTTCGACGAGGGCGGTTTCCTCGCGACGCTCCGGGAGAAGGTCGCGCTGCGCACCGAGAGCCAGGCGCCGGGACAGCTCGACGCCCTGCGCGCCTACCTCGCCGCCGGCCTCGGCCCGGACCTGGACAGGATGGGCTTCGAATGGTCGATCCACGACAACCCGGACGGCGCGCACGGCCCCTTCCTCCTCGCCACGCGGCACGAGGGCGAGGACCTGCCCACCTGCCTCGTTTACGGCCACGGCGACACCGTGCGGGGCTATCCCGAGCAGTGGCGTGCCGGCCTCGACCCATGGCGCATCGTCATCGAGGGCGACCGCTGGTACGGGCGCGGCACCGCCGACAACAAGGGGCAGCACCTCGTCAACCTCGCGGCGTTGGAGCAGGTGATGCTGGCGCGCGGTGGCCGGCTCGGCTTCAACGCGAAGCTGCTGATCGAGATGGGCGAGGAGGCCGGTTCCCCCGGCCTGCGCCCCTTCTGCCGCGAGCGGGCGACCGCGCTCGCCGCCGACCTGCTGATCGCCTCCGACGGGCCGCGCCTGGACGCGGGGCGCCCGACGCTGTTCCTCGGCTCGCGCGGCGCCTACAACTTCGAGTTGTCGCTCGACCTGCGCGAGGGCGGTCACCATTCCGGCAACTGGGGCGGGCTGCTGCGCAATCCCGGCACCGTGCTCGCCAACGCCATCGCCTCCCTCGTCGACGGGCGCGGCGCCATCCTCGCCGAGCGGCTGCGGCCGCCGCCCATCCCCGACGGGGTGCGCGCCGCGCTGCGCGACATCCGCGTCGGCGCCGACCCGAGCGCACCGGCCATCGACGCGGACTGGGGCGAGCCGGGCCTCAGCGCGGCGGAACGGGTGTTCGCCTGGAACACGCTGGAGGTGCTGGCCTTCAAGACCGGCGACCCTGACGGCCCGATGAACGCCGTACCCCCAACCGCCAAGGCGACGATGCAGCTGCGCTTCGTCGTCGGCACCGACTGGGAGAACCTGCTGGCGAACGTGCGCGCCCATCTCGACGCGCACGGCTTCCGGAGCGTGGATGTTCGGCCGGCGCGGGCGGCGGAGGTGTTCCGGGCGACGCGGGTGCCGGTCGAGGATCCCTGGGTCGCGTGGGCGCTGCGCTCGATGGAGGCGAGCACCGGCAAGCGCCCGGCGCTGCTGCCGAACCTGGGCGGTTCGCTGCCCAACGACGCCTTCGCCGACATCCTGGGGATGCCGACGCTCTGGGTGCCGCATTCCTACCCCGCCTGCTCGCAGCACGCCCCCGACGAGCACCTGCTTGGGTCCCTCGCGCGCGAGGGACTGACGATCATGGCCGGCCTGTTCTGGGATCTCGGCGCCGACGGGCCGGGCGTGCTCGCCCGCCGCGCTCACGCCGGGTCGGGGACGTGAGTTGGGCCTGGACGGCTTTGCCATCCCTATCGACAACCCCTTGCCGCGCCTCGTCCAAAATGGAAGTCTCGATCAGGGCACCCCGGTGAGGGCGGCATTCATGAAGGTTACTCCCATGCCTCATCCGAAGCGGGGCGGCGGTCGATGAAGGCGGTGCTGCTGGCCGGTGGGCTCGGGACGCGTTTCGCCGAGGAAACCGACGTCAAGCCGAAGCCGATGATCGAGATCGGCGGCCGGCCGATCCTGTGGCACATCATGAAGATCTACGCGTCCCACGGCATCACCGACTTCATCGTCTGCCTCGGCTACAAGGGCTACGTGATCAAGGAGTTCTTCCAGAACTACATGCTCCACAGCGCCGACGTGACGTTCGACCTCCGGGAGAACCGGATGACGGTGCATCGCGGCGCCGCCGAACCCTGGTGCGTCACGCTGATCGAGACCGGCGCGGACACGATGATCGGCGGCCGGCTCAAGCGGATCCTGCCCTACGTCGGCGATGACGACGCCTTCTGCTTCACCTACGGCGATGGCGTGGCCGACGTCGATGTCGGTGCGACCATCGCCCTCCATCGCCGCTCCGGCCGCCTCGCCACGGTGACGGCGACGCGCCCGCCAGGCCGGTTCGGCGCGATCCGCCATGAGGGCGAGCGCGTGACCGGCTTCCAGGAGAAGCCGCAGGGTGACGGCGGCTGGATCAACGGCGGCTTCTTCGTCGCCTCGCCACGGATCGGGGCCTACATCGCCGACGACGCCACCGTGTGGGAACGGGAACCCATGGAGCGGTTGGCGCGGGAAGGGCAACTCGGCGTGTATTTCCACGACGGCTTCTGGCAGCCGATGGACACGCTGCGCGATCGGCGGCACCTGGAGGACCTTTGGGCCTCCGGGCAGGCGCCGTGGAAGACGTGGCCTTGAGGAGCGCGTCCGCCCGGCCCGCCGCCCCGCCGCACGCACCGAAGGGTGACCGGAGAAACCCAGTTTGACGAACCAAGCCTGCCGCGTCTGCGGAACCGCCCTGTCCCATACCTTCGTGAACCTCGGCTTGTCGCCGCTCGCCAACGCCTACGTGCCCCTTGACCGGGCCGGCGAGGGCGAGAAATTCTATCCCCTCCACGCCTACGTCTGCGCCGGCTGCTTCCTCGTCCAGCTCGAAGAGTTCGAGAGCCCCGACGCGATCTTCTCGGATTACGCCTACTTTTCCAGCTTCTCGGCGAGCTGGCTCGCCCACGCGGACGCCTACGCCGCCGCCATGATCGCGCGCTTCGACCTCGGCCCCGCGAGCAAGGTCGTCGAGGTCGCGAGCAACGACGGATACCTCCTGCGATCCTTCGTCGATCGCGGCATCCCCGTGCTCGGGGTGGAACCGGCCGCCAACGTCGCCGCCGTGGCGCGCGCCAAGGGCATCCCCTGCGAGGTCGCCTTCTTCGGGCGTGACACGGCCGGGCGGCTCCGCGCGGCCGGTCACGCCGCCGACCTGATGGCGGCCAACAACGTGCTCGCGCACGTGCCGGACATCCTCGACTTCGTGGGCGGCTTCGCCGTGCTGCTGAAGCCCGACGGCGTGGCCACCTTCGAGTTCCCCCACCTGCTCCGGCAGGTCGAGAACGTGCAGTTCGACCAGATCTACCATGAGCACTTCTCTTACCTGTCGCTGCTGGCGGTCGGCGAGGTCATGCGGCGCGTTGGCCTGCGCGTCTTCGATGTCGAGGAACTGCCGACGCACGGGGGGTCGCTGCGGGTCTTCGTGACCCATCCGGGCGCGCGCCACGTCGAGACGCCAGGCGTGGCGCGCGTGCTCGCCGACGAGACGCGCGCCCACCTCGACGAACTCCGCGGGTACGACGGCTTCGCCGACGCGGCGCTCGCGATCAAGTTCACCGCGCTGGAGTTCCTCATCGCCGCCAAGCGGGCGGGCAAGGTGGTCTGCGGCTACGGCGCCGCCGCCAAGGGCAACACCTTCCTCAACTACCTCGGCGTCGGCACCGACATGGTGCGGGCGGTGGCCGACCGTTCGCCCCACAAACAGGGCACGCTGCTGCCGGGCAGCCGCATCCCCGTCGTGTCCCCCGAGGCGCTCATGGCGATGCGGCCGGACTACCTGCTGATCCTGCCCTGGAACCTGAAGGCGGAGATCGCGGAGGAGATGAAGGCCATCCGCGAATGGGGCGGCCGGTTCGTCACCGCCGTCCCAAGCGTGGCGGTGTTCTGAGCATGATCTTCGATGCGCTGGGGATCGCGGGGGCCTTCGCGGTGCGGCCGGAACCGGTCGCGGACGAGCGCGGCGCCTTCGCGCGCGTATTCTGCACGACCGAGTTCGCGCGCGCGGGCCTCGTCGCCGCGTTCGCGCAATCGTCCGTGTCGGTGAACACGGGGGCGGGGACGCTGCGCGGCATGCACTATTCGGTGGGGCCAAGCAGTGAAACCAAGCTCGTGCGCTGCACCGCCGGCGCCATCTTCGACGTCATCGTCGATATCCGGCACGCGTCGCCGACCCATGGCCGAACGCTCGGGCTCGAACTCAGCGCCACCAACCGGGTCGCGCTCTACGTGCCGGCCGGCGTCGCCCACGGCTTCCAAACCCTGCGCGACGACAGCGAGGTGCTGTACATGATCGACAAACCCTACGTCGCCGACGCGGCGCGGGGCCTGCGGTGGGACGACCCCGTGGTGGAACCGCTCTGGCCGCGCTTCGTCGCGGTCATCTCGGAACGCGACAGGACCTATCCCGATTTCCGGGCGGACCCGGGCGCGTGAGGCGCGTCCTCCTCACCGGCGCCGGTGGGTTCGTCGGGGCCTACGCGACGAGCGCCCTGCTCGCCGCCGGATTCGCCGTCTGCGCGATCGGCAGGAACCGCCCCGCCTCGCCCGACGTCGACTTCATCGCGAGCGACCTGCTCGACCCCGGCTCGCGCGCCCTCGCCGTCGGCCGAGCGAGGGCGACCCACCTCCTCCACCTCGCCTGGATCGCCGATCCTGGGGTCTACTGGCGCTCGCCGCTGAACCTGGACTGGGCGGCGGCCACCCTCGACCTGGTCAAGAGCTTCCACGAGGCCGGCGGCACGAGGGTCGTCGGCGTGGGGAGCTGCGCGGAATACGAATGGGGCACGTCCCGTTTCGAAGAGGATCGGACCCCGTGCCGCCCGGCGACCCTGTACGGGGTCGCCAAGGACGCGACGCGACGGGTGACGATGGCCTACGCGCGCGAGTGGGCCCTGTCCGCCGCGTGGGCGCGTTTGTTCTTCCTGTACGGTCCGGGCGAGCGGGGTGGTCGCCTCGTCCCGGACGCGATCGCCGCCCTGCGCGCCGGCCGCGCCTTCCCGACAAGCCACGGCACGCAGAAGCGCGATTTCCTGCACGTCGCCGACGCGGCAAGCGCGCTCGTCGCCCTGCTCTCCTCCGTTGTCGCCGGCCCCGTCAACGTCGGGTCCGGCGTCGCCGTGCCCGTTCGCGACGTCCTGGAGCTGCTCGGCGAGCAGCTCGGCCACGCGGACAAGCTCGGCTACGGCGCGCGCTCGATGGCGGCGGGTGACCCGCCGATCATCGAGGCCGACGTCGGGCGGCTCGCGACCGCCGTCGGTTTCCGCCCCGCCTTCGACCTCGCGGGCGGCCTCGCCGACACGATCGAGCGGACGCCACGTCCGTGAACGGCGAGCCCGTCGCGGCGGCGTGGCGCTATTCCTCGCCCGATGCGGCCGCCATCAAGGCCCCGTAGCGCGCGATCTGCCCCCGGCAGAACGTCGCCGCGTCGCCGCCGGCGGCGACCGCCGCGTACCACTCCACCGTCCAGTCCAGCGCCGCGTCGAGGTCGAGGCAGGGGCGCCAATCCAACCGCGCGCGCGCCTTGGACGCGTCCACCTTGAGCAGGTGGGCCTCGTGCGGGTGCGCGCCCGTCGACCTGTGCCACGAGGCGCCCCCCGGCCAACCGGCCGCGAGGCGGTGGACGATGTGGGACACCGGACGGCAATCGTCGTCGGCCGGACCGAAGTTCCAGCCGTCGGCACATGTGCGGCCATGCGGTCCGGCGAGCGCCTCCGCCAGGCGGAGGTAGCCGTGCAGCGGCTCCAGCACGTGCTGCCAGGGCCGCGTCGCGCGTGGGGCGCGGATCTCGACCGACCGACCGGCCGCGAAGGCGCGGATGACGTCGGGGATCAATCGATCATCCGACCAGTCGCCCCCGCCGATGACGTTGCCGGCGCGCCCCGACCCGATCCGGCACGCCTCCGGGCCGTCGAAGAAGCTGGCGCGGTAGGCGCTCGTGACGAGCTCGCTGCACCCCTTGGAGTTCGAGTAGGGGTCGTGGCCGCCCATGGCCTCGCTCTCGCGGTAGGCCCATTCCCAATCCCGGTTCTCGTAGCACTTGTCGCTGGTCACGACGACGGCCGCGCGGACGGAAGGCGTGTGGCGGACGGCGTCGAGGCAGTGCACCGTGCCCATGACGTTGGTCGCGTAGGTCTCGACCGGCTCGCGGTAGGAGCGGCGCACGAGCGCCTGCGCGGCGAGGTGCAGCACGACCGACGGCTCCGCCTCGGCCATCGCGTCGCGGAGCGCGGACGCGTCGCGCACGTCGCCGGTGATCGAGCGGCAAACGCCCCCGACCTCGGCGAGGGCGAACAGGTTCGGCTCGGCCTCCGGTGGGAGCGAGAAGCCGGTGACGCGGGCGCCCATGGCGTCGAGCCAGAGCGTCAGCCACGCCCCCTTGAAGCCGGTGTGGCCGGTGAGGAAGACGGACCTGCCGTGCCAGAACGAGCCGTCGATCAACGCGTGCCTCCCGACGTGGGCCTCGCTGGACGACCATGGACGAGCGGCCGCACCAAGAGGTGATGGTGCCTTAGGCCCGGTCCGCCGCCGTCGCAAGCCAGGGGTGCGCGCGGCGTCGCCACCCCAACCCTCACCGCTTCGGTGACGCGGCCGGCGGGCGTCACCCGAACGAGAGCGGGCGCAGCCCGGCGTGGAACCAGCGGATCATGGTGGTGATGTCGAAGATCGGCAGCTCCAACGCGTCCCGTAGCGCGGCGGCGTAGGGCGGCATGTTCGTGCATTCGAGAACGATGGCGCCGACCTCGGGATGCCGCGCCACCAGGGCCCGCCCGGCCTCGACGAGGTCGCGCTCGGCGGCGGCGACGTCGAGGTCGGGCTTCTCCTGGGCGATGATGACGCGGAAGAATTCGCGCCCGCCCTCCGTCCCGACGCGGGGGCAGTCGGCGGGCACGCCGGCCGCCGCCAAGTGCGCCGGCGTGAGCGTCGATCCGCTCACCGTCAGCAGGCCCACGCGCCGGCCCGGCGGCAGCGTCGCCTGCACCCACGGCACCTGCATCAGCGCCGACGTCGCGACGGGGACCCGTACGGCCGCCGCGATCTCGGCCTGGAACAGCGACAGGAACCCGCAATTGGTCGTCAAGGCCTCGGCGCCGAGGTCCACGAGGTCGCGCGCGGCGGCGATGAAGGCCGGCAGCAGGCCCTCCGCCCCATGCAGGACGACCGCCTCCGGGCTCGCGCCGCGCACGACGTGGTAAAGGACGGGGAACGGCCAAGTCAGGGCGTTCCCCATGTCACCGGGGATGCGGGGGAAGCGGGCGTCCAGCATCAGGATGCCCAGCGGCGCGCCGTAGATGCTTTTGCCGCCTCGGGCGATGCCCCGTGCCGTCGATACCATCGTCATGGTCAAGCCTCCCGCGCGAACCCCGGGGCGGTCGAGTGAGGGTTCACGGGTCGACCGTCCCAGGTGACGTCACAGTAGCCTCATGGTGAGGCGGCCTGGAAGGCCGTCCCGAACCGGTTGCCGCGCTCACAACCCATGTTGCCCCGCGTGGAAGCGGTCGAGGAAGGCGACGAGCCTCGGGTTGTCCGGCCGCCGCACGATCGCCTCGGGTGTGCCGATCGCCGCCAGGACGCCGCCGTTCATGAAACCGACCCGGCTCGACACGTCGGCGGCGAAGGCCATCTCGTGGGTGACCAGCACCATGGTCATGCCGTCGGCGGCGAGGTGGCGGATCACCGCCAGCACCTCGCCGACGAGTTCGGGGTCCAGCGCCGAGGTGACCTCGTCGAACAGCATCACGTCCGGCTCCATGGCGAGCGCCCTGGCGATCGCGACGCGCTGCTTCTGCCCGCCGGACAGCCGGCTCGGATAGGCGTCGGCCTTGTCCGCGAGGCCGACCTTGGCCAGCAGGTCGAGGGCGAGTTCGCGCGCCTCCGCCTTCGCCATGCCCCTCACCTGCATCGGCCCCTCCGTGACGTTACCGAGCACGGTCTTGTGGGCGAACAGGTTGAAATGCTGGAACACCATGCCGACGTCGCGCCGCAGGTCCGACAGTTGCGCGTCGCTGGCGCGCGGCTGGCCCGCCCCGAACACGAAGGCGTGGCGCCCGCTGACGAGTTCGCCGGCTTCGGGCACCTCGAGCAGGTTCAGGCAGCGCAGGAAGGTCGACTTGCCCGATCCGCTGGCTCCGATCAGCGTGACGACCTCGCCGCGCGCCACGTCGAGGGACACGCCCTTCAGCACGGCGAGGGTGCCGAAGGACTTGTGGATCGCCCTCGCGCTGAGCGTGGGTCGCGCGTCGTTCATGGCTCCACGCTCACAGGTGCGCGCCCAGGCGGCGCTCGAGTCGACCGGCCAGCAGCGTCAGCGGGAACAGCACGGCGAAGTAGACCACCGCGACGATCGTGTAGACTTCGAGCGGCCGGTAGCTCGCCGCCGTGATCACCGTGCCCTGGTACAGGAGGTCGCCGACGGCGACGACGGAAACGAGGGACGTGTTCTTCAGCTGCAGGATCGTCTGGTTGCTGAAGGAAGGGATCATCACCTGCACCGCTTGCGGCAGCACGATGCGGCGGAAGATGCGGGAACTGCGCATGCCGATCGCCCGGCCGGCCTCCCACTGCCCCTTGTCGATCGCCTCGATGCCGCCGCGGAAGATCTCCGCGTAGAAGGCGCCGGCGTAGAGGGACAGGGTCAGGAAGCAGGCGGTGCCGGCCGACAGGTTGACCCCGATCAGCACGGGGAGCGCGTAGTACATCCAAACGATCTGCACCAGGAGCGGCGTGCAGCGGAACAGCTCGATGTAGGCGCGCAGCGGCGCCGACACCCAGCGCGGCCCGATCGTACGCAGGACGCCGACGCCGAGCCCGATCAGCAGGCCGACCGCGACCGTCGTCACCGTGTACAGGACCGTGACGCCGAGCCCCTGCCAGATCAGGCCGGTGTAGGGCCGCAGCGATCCGAAATCCCACGCGTACATGGCGAAGTGCCCTCAGCGGCGCGTCCTCAGAACTGCACCTCCGAAGGGATGTCGGCGAGGGTGATCGCCTGCGCCGCGAAGCCGTTGATCATCCACTCGCGCGTTTGGCCGAGCGAGCGGTTGTAGTCGGCCCAGGCGGACAGGAAGTCCTTGAAGCGACGGTCCGGCTCGACCCGCAGCCCGAGGTTGGTCGGCAGCGTCAACACGGGCTTGGGGATCGCGAGCGTCCCGAGGTTCGGGTTCTTCTTCATCGTCGAGATCGCCAGCACCGCCAGCGACACGTTGTAGTCCGCCCGCCCGGTCGCGACCGCCAGGATCGCCTCGTCGCGCGTCTGGAAACCGAGGATCTGCGCCTTCGGCAGGTAGCGGCGGGCGATCATCTCGTGGGTCGTGCCGAAATCGACCGCGACCTTGACGCCCGGCACGTTGATCGACGCCCAGGTTTCGGGCTTGGGCAGGCCCTTCTTGCCGATCACGGTGAAGGAATGGACGAGGAGCGGCGTCGAGAAGTCGATGACGAGCGCGCGCTCGGGCGTCGGGTTGACCGCGAAGGCGAGGTCGATCTTGCCGGCCTGGAGGTCGAGGATCTGGTTGCCCCAGGTGGACTCCACGAGGCCGACCTTGGCGCCGAGCTTGCCCGCGATGTCGTTGGCCATGTCGATGCAGGCGCCCGACCATTGGCCGGAAACGATGTCCTTGTGGAAATAGGGTTCCTGTCCGACGATCGCCGCGATGCGCAGGAGCTTGGTGCCCTTGATGCGGTCCAGCGTCGTGGTGCCCCCGGCGGTCGTGGAGCCCGCGGTGTCGGCGAGCGCGGAGGCGGACCGCGCGACGGCGAGGGCGCCGCCGGTGAGCGCCAGCGCGGCAAACGTATCCCTGCGATTCATGGCTGACCTCGGCTCGATCCCGTGGACGGCCCACGCGGCGCACCCAGCGGGCGGCAAACTTCCCGCATTCGAGCGGAATTGCAACAAGGCTCGCCGGGAAAAGGCGCTTTGGCGTTCTTTTCGCCGGGATGCCTTCGCGATGGGCAGGTCGATGCGGCCTCACCCGTCCCGATCAGGC
>CAXSDP010000005.1:68599-107247 GCA_964235705.1 uncultured Beijerinckiaceae bacterium
CCGGGATGCCTTCGCGATGGGCAGGTCGATGCGGCCTCACCCGTCCCGATCAGGCAGATCCATGTCGGGAAGATTCATGTCGGGAACATCCATGTCGGGAACATCCATGTCGAGCAGCGACGAGGACAGGCTCTTGCCGTGCTGGTCGAGCGCGAGCGAGCGGGTGACGCCGCCGCCCAGCGCCCCCTTCAGGACGAAGTTGAGGGCGCCCAGCGCCGGCAGCTCGTAGCGGGTGACCTCGCCCCGCGCGACGTCGGCGAGGTGGGTCCGCACGCGCTCGACGCTCACGTGGGCGGCCAACCAATCGTAATCCTCGATCCTGTGGGCGATGACGGAGATGTTGGACACGTCGCCCTTGTCGCCGGTTCGCCCGTGCGCCAGTTCGCGCAGCTTCATCACGCCACCTCGAAGCTGACTTGGGGGTTCACCGCCTCGCGCGGCAGCAGCGTCGAAACGACCGCCACCATCTCGCGGGCCGCCTTCCACGCGGCCCCGCCCCCGGCCGGGCCGTTGGTGTAGAGCGTCTCGACCTCGTCGCCGATTCGGATCGCCTCGCGCAGCGACGCGGTGCGCCCGGCGACGCGGATGCGGACCTCGGCCGGCTCGGTATCACTCCGCCAGGTGGTGGAACCGCGACGGACGGCGTCGACGCCGATGATGTCGAAGCGCAGCTCGCTCGTCGCGACGCCGGTGAGTTTCAGCCGCTCGGCGACGATGTCGAGCGCCAGCCTGGCGCGGGCGAGCGCCCCGGCGCCGGCGTAGGAAAGCTGGCCCTCGCCGATGAAGCTGTCGCGATAGCCGATCGAGACCTTCAGCGTGTCGGTGCGCGGATGCCCGGTGCCGCCGGTCACGGCGACGCGGTCCGGCCCGTCGGCGCGCAGCCGCACGCCGGAGAAGTCGGCGACGACGTCGGGCTGGATGTAGCGGGCGGGGTCGTGAACCTCGTAGAGGAGTTGTTCGGTGCAGGTCGCGAGCGTGACCGACCCGCCGGAGCCCGCCACCTTGGTGATCACCGCGTCGCCGTCGGGGCCGACCTCCGCCAGGGGGAAGCCGAGCCGGGCGAGGCCGGCGACGTCCTTGAAGCCGGGATCGGCGAAGTAGCCGCCGGTGACCTGGCCCGCGCATTCCAGGAGGTGCCCGACCAGCGTGCCGCGCCCCAGGCGATGCCAGTCGTCCATCGCCCAGCCGAACGCGTGCACCAGCGGCGCCAGGAACATCGCGGGGTCGCCGACGCGGCCCGTCACGACGACGTCGGCGCCCCCCGCCAGGGCCTCCACGATCGGCCCCGCGCCGAGGTAGGCGTTGGCGGCGATCATCCTATCCGCGACGTCGCCGACGCGGCCGTCCGCCTCGATCAGCGGCAGGTCGGCGGCTCCCCGCAGCGCGTCGGTGACGTCGTCGCCGGTGACGGCGGCGACGCGCAGGCCGGCGAGGCCGAGGTCGCGCGCGACCCGCGCCACCTCGCGGGCGGCGGCGGACGGGTTGGCGGCGCCCATGTTGGTGATGATCCGCACGCCCCGCGCGGCGCAGGCGGGAAGGACGGTGCGCATCCGCTCGGCCAGCAACGGGTCGTAGCCGCCGGCGGGGTCGGCCAGGCGCCGCTGCTGGGCCAGCGCGATCGTGCGCTCGGCCAAGCACTCGAAGACGAGGTAGTCGAGCGCGCCGTGCTCGGCCAGTTCGAGCGCCGGCTCGACGCGATCGCCGGAATAGCCGGCGCCGGCGCCGATCCGAACGGTCCTCATCGCCACGGAGCCCTCACAGCGGCAACACACCCATCACGACGGCGGCGACCGTCATCACCGCGGACGCCCCCAGCAGGAAGGGGAAGGCGAAGCGCTGGTGCGCGCCGAGCTCGATGCCGCTGAGGCCGACGACGAGGAAGGTCGCCGGCGTCAAGGGGCTGATGGGGAAGCCGACCGTGTGCATGCCGAGCAACGCGCCCTGCGCCACCTGGATGGGCTGGCCGCCGAGCGACTTGGACACCTCCGCCACCAGCGGCAGCACCCCGAAGTAGAAGGAATCGGGGTCGAACAGCACCGACAACGGCGTGCCGAGGAGGCCCAGCACCACCGGGATGTGCTGCCCGGCGCTGGCCGGCACGTGGGACACGGCGGCCGCCGCCATCGCCTTCAGCATGCCCGTCCCATTCATGATGCCGGTGAAGGCGCCGGCCGCCAGCAGGATGCTCGCCATCAGCAGCGCCGCCTTGGCGTGGGCGTCGATGCGGGCGCGCTGCTCCGCGACGTCGGGGTAGTTGATGACGAGCGCGGCCACCGTGCCGAGCATGAACATGACGACCGGATCGACCCAGCCGCCGATCATCACGCCCATGACGAACAGGGTCACGGCCAGGTTGAGCCAGAAAAGGTGTGGGCGGCGCAGCCGTGCCTCGTCCGCGCTCAACTCGCGCACGCGCGGCGCGCTCACCGCCGCCGCCGGTGCCGCGCCGACCGCGTAGGCCCGGCGCCCCGTGGCGGCGGTGAGGCCGAGCCGCGTTTCCTCCCGCTTGCCGAGCCACCAGCAGGCCGCGAAGACGAACAGGAAGCCGACCACCTGCACGCCGATCATCGGCACGAAGATCTGCGACACCGGGATCTTCAACGCCGCCGAGGCGCGCAGCACCGGTCCGGTCCAGGGCAGGAAGTTGACGCCGGCCGCCATGGAGGCGGCGCAGGCGAGGATGCGGCGGTCCATGCCGAGTTGGTCGTAGAGCGGCCGCATCGCGGGAATGGTGATGAGGAAGCAGACGGCGCCCGACCCGTCGAGGTGGATGAGCAGCGCGAGCAGCGCCGTGCCCGCCACGACCCGCGTCGGCCGCACGCCGACCACGCGCAGGATGCGGGCGATGATCGGGTCGAGCAGCCCCGCGTCGCTCATGATGCCGAAGAAGAGGATCGCGAAGACGAACATGCCGGCGACCGGAGCGATCCCGGCGATGCCGGCCGTGACGAACTTGCTCGTGCCGAGGCCGAAACCGCCGAGCAGCGCGGCGCCGATCGGCACGACGATCAGCGCGACGAGCGGCGACAGCAGGTTGGACATGATGACGGCGAGCAGGACGAGCACCGTCGCCGCGCCGAGGATTGCCAGCATCGATGTTCCCCTTCGCCGCCCTCGCCGACGACCGCCCCGTCGGCGATCCTAGCCAAGGCGGCGGCGGCGGGCAAAGGTCCCTTCGTCGGAGGCGAGGACGCGGCCGAGCCGGCCGGCCGGCTCGGCGCCGGCTAGGTGGGAGGGTCGCCGGCGAAGGCGGCGACCAACGCTTCCACGGCGCGGACGAGGTCCGCCTCGTCCATCGCCTCGTCGGGGTTGTGGCTGCCGTTCCAGTTGCGCAGGAACACCATGGTGCTGTCCCAACCCGCCGCCGCGAAGGCGGCCGCGTCGTGCCCGCCGCCCGACGACATGCGGCGCGGGCGCGGGCCGATGTGGGCGGCCCCGGCGGCGATGCGCTCGTTCAGCGCCGCCGACAGGGTCGCCGGCTTGCTGCGGGACACGGCACCCAGCCGGAAGGTGACGCCGCGCCGGGCCTCGATGGCGGCGATCTCGCGGCGGAGCACGGCGTCGGTGCGCTCCAGGGTCTCCTCGTCCGTGGAGCGCAGGTCGAGGCAGAAATCGAGGCGCCCCGGCACCTTGGCGACCGCCTGTCCGGCGTTGACGGCGTCGACACGGCCGAAGGTCACCGCCAGATCGCGACCGGCCGCCAGCGCGCCCGCCCGGTCGCGGTCGAGCGCCGTGACGAGGTCGGCGAAGGCGAAGACCGCGTCGGCGCGGTCGTCGCGCGGCTCGCCGCCGGAGTGCGCCCACACGCCGTCGATGCCGGCCTCGCGGTAGCGCAGCGCGCCGCGAACGCCCTCGACCAGCGCGAACGGCTCGCCGGCATGGTGGAGGATCGGCCCCTGCTCGATGTGCAGCTCGACGAAGCGCGCGGCGGGCAGCCCCGGTCCCCGCAGCACCGCGTCGGGGTCGCCGCCCTCGCGCCGCATGTGGTCGGCCAGGGTGTCGCCGGTGTCGGCCCGGCGCGCCCCCATCTCGGACGCGGTCAGACGGCCGAGCGCCGCCCGCGAGCCGATGTAGGAGACCGGGAACCAGACGCTCTCCTCGGCGCGGGTCACGGTGACGACGAGGTCCGCCGGGGGCGCCTCGCCGCTCGCGACGATCGCGGCGGCGAGCGCCATCCCGCCGGCGACCCCGGCGACGCCATCGTAGGCGCCGCCCGCCGCGACCGTATCGAGGTGCGAGCCGACGTAGAGGGGTGGCGCCGCGCGGTCGCGGCCCGGCAGCCGAGCGAACAGGTTGGCGGCGGCATCCCGCGTCACGACCATCCCGAGCGCGTCGGCCTCGGCGGCGATGATCGCGTGGGCCTCCGTTTCCAGCGGACCGTAGGAGGGGCGCGTGTAGCCCGGGCCCGGCAGGCTCAAGGCGTTGACGCGCTCGATCAACCTGCGGATCGTGTCCGCGATCACCACGCTCACATCGCGGCCGCGAGGCGATCGGCGATGTACATCTCGCGCAGCCGGCTGGTGACCGGGCCTGGCTTGCCGTCGCCGACCGGCGCCCCGTCGATCCGCACCACCGGCAGCACGAAGCTCGTCGCCGAGGTGATGAAGCACTCCGCCGCGTTCTTCGCCTCGGCGGGCGTGAAGGCCCGCTCCTCCGCCGCCATGCCGGCGCGGCGCGCCAACTCCAGCACGGAGGCGCGGGTGATGCCGGGCAGGAGCGCGTGGCTCAGGTCACGGGTGACGACCACGCCGTCCGCCGTCACGATGTGGGCGTTGGCCGAACTCGCCTCCGTCACGTACCCGTCCTCGACCATGAAGGCGTCGTCGGCGCCGCGCGCGCGGGCCTCGACCTTCATCAGCGATGAATGGAGGAGCTGGACGGTCTTGATGTCGCGCCGGCCCCAGCGGGCATCCGGCACGGTGATGACGCTCATGCCCGTTTCCGCCTTGGCGTTCACCCTGATGGCCTTGGCCTGCGTGAACACGACGAGCGTCGGGGCGAGGTCGTCGGCGAACAGGAAGTCTCGGTCGGCGCTGCCGCGCGACACTTGGAGGTAGATCAGCCCCTCCTCCAGGTCGTTGCGCTCGGCAACCTCGCGATGGATGGCGAGGAGCCGCCCGGCCGGGACCGGCCGGGGGATGCGCAGCTCGGCGAGCGAGCGGTCGAGCCGCGCGGCGTGGCCGGGGTAGTCGATCAGGCGCCCGCCGATGACGGCCGTGACCTCGTAGACGGCGTCGGCGAACTGGTAGCCGCGATCGAACACGGACACCTTGGCGTCGCGCTCGGGCAGCCATTGGCCATCGACATAGACCGTGCGGGACATCGACTCGCTTTCGGAACGGCCGGCGCACCCGTACGGGCGGGAACGACCTGGGATGACCCCTGGGATGATGACCCTTGGATAAAGACTCATCGCTCGCGTGGAAAGGGCCGTTCCCGGCGCGAGGGCGTCGCTGGCCCTCGATTTGCAACCCCGTGGTCCACGCCCCGGCGCCCGCGCTCCGGCCCCCGCGACGGGCGGGCGTCCCCAATTCCGTCACCACGAAAGGCAATCCCATGACCCGCATGATCCTCGGCGGCGCGCAGATGGGCGCGATCCAGAAGGCCGACAGCCGCGAGCGCGTCGTCGCCCGCATGATCGACCTCCTCGAGGCCGCCGCCGCCAAGGGCGTCACCATGCTGGTTTACCCCGAACTCGCCCTCACCACCTTCTTCCCGCGCTGGTACATGACCGACCAGGCGGAAATCGACGGCTGGTTCGAGACCGCCATGCCCAACGCCGCCACGGCGCCGCTGTTCGCCCGCGCCCGTGAGCTGCGGATCGCCATCACCTTCGGCTACGCCGAGCTGACGCCGGAGGGGCGGCACTTCAACACGTCGATCCTCACCGACCGCGCTGGCGCCATCGTCGGCCGCTATCGCAAGGTCCATCTGCCGGGTCACGACGCCTACGAGCCCGAGTTCACCTACCAGCACCTGGAGAAGCGCTACTTCGAGCCGGGCGACCTCGGCTTCCCCGTGTGGCGCAACGAGGGGATCGTGATGGGCATGGCGATCTGCAACGACCGGCGCTGGCCGGAGGTGTACCGTTGCCTGGGCCTGCAGGGCGTCGAACTCGTCACCATCGGCTACAACACGCCCTCCACCAACGCGCAGACGACGGCGGAAGGATTGGGGAAGCGGCTGTACCATTCCGAGCTGTCGCTCACCGCCGGCGCCTACCAGAACAGCACCTTCGTGGCCGGCATCGCCAAGGCCGGCGTGGAGGACGGCCACCCGCTGATGGGTGGCTCGATCATCGTCGACCCCGACGGCTCGGTGGTGGCGCGCGCGGCGAGCGAGGACGACGAGTTGATCGTCGCCGACTGCGACTTCGCCGCCTGCGCCTTCGGCAAGGCCAGCATGTTCGACTTCGCCCGGCACCGCCGGATCGAGCACTACGGCCGCATCACGGCCCAGGTCGGCGCGATCGTCGAGGTGTAGGTCGGCGGCCGGCTTGGGGGCCGGGACGGTTTCGCGACCAGGTGGCACGTCGCTTGCGGGACCAGGGTCGACCCGAGCGTGGGAGCCCGTGATGTCCGCCCAGACCGCCGCTACGACGCCGCAGGCGTCCAAGCCACTCTACACGTCGCTGTTCCTCCAGGTCGTGGTCGGGCTCCTGCTCGGCATCGTCGTCGGCATGGCGGCGCCAGCCTTCGCCCAGGGCCTGAAGGTGCTGAGCGACGCCTTCCTCAAGCTCATCACGATGATCGTGGCGCCGATCGTGTTCTGCGTCGTCGTCCACGGCATCGCCGGCACCGGCGACCTCAAGAAGGTCGGGCGGGTCGGCGTCAAGGCGCTCGTCTACTTCGAGGTCATGACCACGATCGCCCTGATCCTCGGCATCGCGCTGGCCTACCTGGTCGGGCCGGGACACGGCATGAACATCAACACCGCCGCGCTCGATGCCAAGGCGCTGTCGACCTACCAGGACAACGCCCGTCACCTCCAGGGCGCCGGCATCGGGGCCTTCCTCCTCAACATCATCCCGACGACGTCGTTCGACGCGCTCGCCCGCAACGACGTGCTCCAGGTGCTGTTCTTCGCCATCATCTTCGGCGTGGCGCTCGCGCTGGTGGGCGGCCCGCAGGGGAGGATGGTGACCGACGGCATCGGCGCGATCGCCGCCGTGCTGTTCAAGGCCATGGGGCTGATCGTGCGCGTGGCCCCGCTCGGCGTGCTCGGCGCCGTCGCCTACACCGTCGGCAAGTACGGCGTCGGCTCGCTCACGCAGCTCCTGTCGCTCGTGGCTTTGTACTACGTCGCGATCGTGATCTTCGTGGTCGGCATCCTGGGAGCGGTGATGGCGCTCGCCGGCGTCAACATCCTCAAGTTCCTGGTGTACTTCCGCGAGGAGTTGACGATCGTGCTCGGCACCGCGTCGTCCGACGCCGTGCTGCCGCAGATCATGCGCAAGCTGGAGTTCATGGGCGTGAAGCCGTCGGTCGTCGGGCTGGTCGTGCCCACCGGCTATTCCTTCAACCTCGACGCCTTCTCGATCTACCTGACGCTCGCCGTGGTGTTCATCGCGCAGGCGACCAACACGCCGCTGTCACTGGGCGACCTGCTGCTCGTGCTCGGCATCTCGCTGGTGACGTCGAAGGGCGCCCATGGCGTACCCGGCTCGGCCATCGTGATCCTGGCCGCCACGCTGAACGCCGTGCCGTCCATCCCCATCATCGGGCTCGTGCTCGTGCTGTCGGTCGACTGGTTCATCGGCATGGCCCGCGCGCTCGGCAACCTCGTCGGGAACTGCGTCGCCACCGTGGTGATCGCCGCCTGGGAAGGTGACCTCGACCTGGCACGGGCCACGCGGGTGCTGAACGACCCGTCCCTCGAAGCGACCGACCTGGCCCTCGTCAGCCAGGGCGAGGGGGTCACGCAGGGCGCCTGAAGCATCGCACGGCGTCACGGACGCGGTCGAACCACCATGACCGTCAGTCCGGACGGAGCGTGAGCGGGGAGCCGGAACCGGTGTCCATGATGCCGGCCGTGGGAGGACAGCGGTTCCGGGTTCGGCTGCGCCGCCGCGGAATGACGGCAGGGCGGCGCGATGACCGTCAGTCCGCGAAGTCGGGCTCCTCCTTCGCCAGGGTCCGCCTCACGCTCGCCAAGTGCAGGCGCGCGCTTTCGGCATCGCCGGCCCGCATCTGCTCCGCCGTCCGCCGCGCGACCTCCGGCGCGACCGGGCACAGGCGCCGTCCGGTGCTCATCGCCTTGACCTGCACCTCTGCCGCGCGTTCGAGGTAGTACAGGTCGTCCCAGGCTTCCGCGATCGTCGGGCCGGTGACGATGACGCCGTGGTTGCGCAGGAACACGACGTCGGCGTCGCCGAGCGTCGCGGCGATGCGATCGCCCTCCGCCTCGTCGTGCGCCAGGCCGTTGTAGCTGTCGTCGACGGCGGTGCGGCCGTGGAACTTAAGCGCGGTCTGCCCGGCCCAGGCGAGCGGCTCCCCTTCCACCATGCTGAGCGCGGTGGTGTAGGGCATGTGGGTGTGGAAGGCCGCCCGCGCGCGAGGCAGGCGCTTGTGCAGCCGGGCGTGGATGAAGAAGGCGGTAGGCTCCGGTCGGCCCTCGCCGTCGAGCACGTGGCCGTCGAAGTCGCACACGAGCAGGCTCGACGCGCTCACCTCGCGGAAAGCCAGGCCGTAGGGATTGACCAGGAACAGGTCGTCGCGCCCGGGGACGAGCGCGGAGAAGTGGTTGCAGATGCCCTCCTCCAGGCCGTGGCGCGCCGCCATGCGGAAGCAGGCGGCGAGATCGACGCGCGCCTCGCGCAGGGCGTCCCGGTCGATCGCGTTGCCCGGCACGACACCGGGCGTGCCGTTCGTTCGAGGCTCATGCGCCATGGTCGATCATCCCTCCTCGCGTCGCCCGACCCTGCTCAAACCGCATCATCGCCCGCGGGCGCGCCGCCGCGCAGGGCCGCCTCGAACTCGTCGTCGGGCAGCAGCGATCCCCCCGTCGTCCATAGCACGTGCGTGGCCGCCTCGATGCCGGGCCGGCCCTTGGCGGCGGCGAGGAACGGCGCCACCGCCGCGAAGGCGGCGGCGGCGGAGGGTTCGAGCCGCATGCCCGCCCCGGTCCACGCCGCCCTCACCCAAGCGTGAAGGTCCGCGTCGGGCACGGTCACCACCGCCTCGATCATGGCGCCGACCGTGCGCGCCACCAGCATGGACGCGCGCGGCACGGCCAGCCCGTCGGCGGCGGTGCGGTTGTCGAGCCCCACGTCGTAGACGCTGACGGGCCGGGCGAGGCCGGCCACCAGCTGCACCAGCATGCAGGGCGAGCGCACCGGCTCGACGAAGACGCAAGCGACGTGGTCGCCGAACAGGAGTTTTAGGCCGAAGGTGACGCCGCCCGGCGCGCCGCCGACGCCGCAAGGCAGGTAGACCACGAGGGGATGGTCGGCGTCGACGGTGACGCCGGCGGCGGCGAGCTGCCGTTGGAGGTCGAAGGCGGCGGTGGCGTAGCCGAGGAACAGGGCGGTCGAGTCCTCGTCGTCGACGAAATGGGCGTCGGGACGATCGCGGAACGCGGCGCGCGCGGCGGCCACCGCGCCGGCGTAGTCGCCGGCGTGCTCGACGACGCGGGCGCCGAGGGCGCGGAGACGGTCCTTCTTCCAACGCTTGGCGTCGTGGGACATGTGGACCTCGACCGCGAAGCCGAGCGCGCGCGCCATCACCCCGACGCTGAAGCCGAGGTTGCCGGTGCTGCCCACCGCGACCGTGTTCCAGGCGAACAGGGCGCGGGCGTCGTCGTCGGCGAGGCGAACGGTGGACGCGCCCTCGCCCAGCAGTCCGGCCCGCGCCGCGAGCGCCTCGGCGGTGACGAGGACCTCGTAGATGCCCCCGCGCGCCTTGATGCAGCCGGTGACCGGCAAGGCGTGGTCGGCCTTCACCCAGACCGACGCCGCCCGGCCCCCGGACACGCGGTCGCTCACCGCCGGGGACAGGGCGACGAGGTCGGAGTCGATCGTGCCGTCGGGCAGGTCGGCGAACAGGCGCTTCAGCAGCGGCGCGAAGCGGCGCCACCGCGCGGCCGCCGCCTCGACGTCGGCGAGGCCGAACGGTAGCTCCCGCAAGACGGTCGCCGCCGGCTCAGCGGACGGGTTGAACCAGACCGTGGCCTCGCCCCGACGAACGGCGGCCGGCACGTCGAAAGCGTCGTCCTGGTGGCCCTTGGTCATTGAGCGTCGCCCCGCGTCGGACGGGCGGCGCGTCGGTCGCCCAGGGCCAGTCATGGCCGCGACCGTCGGCGGCGGCAAGGCCGGACCACCACCTTCGTCATCCCGGGGCTCGGCGAAGCCGAGAACCCGGGACCCAGGGGCGGCGGGACCAGGGCGGGTCATCGTTCCCCGCATCGATCCATACCGACACGCTCGCGGTGGCCCCGGGTTCCGGGTTCGGACGCGCCGCCCCGGAACGACAAAGGTGGTGGCTCGGCCTTCCCCGCCCTATGCCCTACCCCAGCGCCGCCGGCTTGGGGCCGCCGGTCGCCCAATCGACGAGCTGCACCGTGTGCACGACCGGCACGCCGATGCCGCTGGCGATCTGCACGATGCAGCCGATGTTGCCGGCCGCCACCACGTCGGGCTTCGTTCTGGCGATGTTGGCGACCTTGCGCGCCTTGAGTTGCCCGGCGATCTCGGGTTGCAGCAGGTTGTAGGTCCCGGCGGAACCGCAGCAGATGTGCCCCTCCGGCACGCCCACCACCTCGTAACCGGCGCGGCGCAGCACGGTCATCGGCGCCGCCGTGATGCGCTGCCCGTGCTGGAGCGAGCAGGCGGAATGGTAGGCGACGCGGAGCTTCGGCGCTGCGGGAACCTTTGGCTCGATCGCCAACTCGTCGAGGATCTCGCTGACGTCGCGGGTCATCGCCGACACCGCCGCCGCGTCGGCGGCGATGCCCGCGTCCTCGCGCAGCATGAAGTGGTAATCCTTGATGGCCGTGCCGCAGCCCGAGGTGTTGGCGACGACGTAGTCGAGACCCCTCGCCCGGCGCTCGCCCATGAAGGCGCGGATGTTGGCCATGGCCATAGCGTGGGCCGGCGCCTCCTGCCCCATGTGGTGGGGGAGCGCGCCGCAGCAGCCGACCTCCTTGATCACCACCACCTCGACGCCGTGCCGGGTCAGCACCCGGATCGTCGCCTCGTTGATGGCGGGGTCGAGCACCCGCTGGGCGCAGCCGGTCAGCAGCGCCACCCGCAGGCGACGCGTGCCCCGCGCCGGGTGGATCGCCGGCCGGTCGCTGTCGCCCCGCGCCGGCAGGCTCGCCGGCGCCATCGCGAACATGGCCGCGAAGCGCTTGGGGAACAGGCCGGCCAGCGGCTTGGCGAGCTGCGCGCCCCGCAGCACCAGCCGGAACCGGCCGGGATGGGGCAGCACCAGCCCCAGCATCGCCCGCGTCATCCGATCCATGAAGGGTCGCTTGTAGGTCGCCTGGATGTGGGCGCGGGCGTGGTCGACGAGGTGCATGTAGTTGACCCCCGACGGGCAGGTCGTCAGGCAGGCGAGGCAGGACAGGCAGCGGTCGACGTGCTTGACCGTCTCGGCGTCGGCCGGCCGGCCGCTCTCCAGCATGTCCTTCATCAGGTAGATGCGCCCGCGCGGGCTGTCGTTCTCCTCGCCGAGCAGGACGAAGGTCGGGCAAGTCGCGGTGCAGAAGCCGCAGTGGACGCACTTGCGGATGATCGACTCGCTCGAGGCGAAGGCCGGCCGTTCGAGGAGGTCGGGCGCGAAATCGGTTTTCATCTTACGCCTCGAGGCCGAGCCGGCCCCTGTTGAGGAGGTGGAGGGGATCGAACGCCGACCTCACCCGCCGCGACAAGGCGGCGAGCGAGGCTGGCTGCGGGTGGAAGACCGGCGTGGACGCCCGCACCGCGTCGTCGGCCCGCATCAGCGTCGCGTGGCCCAGATCGTGGTGACCCTCTCGGCGCAGCGCCCCGCGCACGGCGTCGGCGTGGGCGTCGCTACCTTCCAGTCGCAACCAGACGAGGCCGCCGGCCCAATCGTAGTACCAGCGCGCCAGCGGCAGCTCGGCGCGCCGCAGGGCCGCGACGAAGCCGGCGCCCTCGCTCGGCGTCAGCGACACCTTCCAGATCGGCCCGGCGCCGTCGGCCACCGGCTCGGCGTCGCGCAGCGCCGCCCAGAACAGCCGCGAGTCGCGCTGGGCCAAGTCACCAACGCGCGCGCGCGATCCGAAATGCGCGGCGAGGTTGGCGAAGCGGGCGTCGACCGAGATGGGGGGACCCTCCAGCCGCAGCGCCGCGACGCAGCCGCCCGCCATGCCCGCCCAAGCCGCGCCCGCCCAAGCGCCCTCCGGCAGGCAGGCGAAGCTCGACACCTCCTGCGGCAACCCGCTCGCCTCGCGCAGCGCGCTCAGCGCCGCCGCCTCGTCGAGGCCGTGCAGCAGCACCGTGCGCTCGGTCTCGGCCTTCGGCAGCACCTTGATGCTCACTTCCGTCATCACCGCGAGCGTGCCCTGCGACCCCGCCAGCAGCTTCGACAGGTCGTAGCCGGTGACGTTCTTGATGACTTGGCCACCGGACTTGAACACCTCGCCGCGCCCCGACACGGCGCGGAAGCCGAGCAGGTGGTCGCGCGCGGCGCCGGCCTTGATGCGGCGCGGGCCACCCGCGTTCACCGCAACCGTGCCGCCGAGCGTGCCGGTGGAGTTGCCACGCCACAGCACCGTCGGGTCCATCGGCTCGAAGGCGAGTTCCTGGTGGTGTTCGTCGAGCAGGCTGATGATGTCGGCCATCGGCGTGCCGGGCCGCGCCTGCAACACGAGTTCGCTCGGCTCATACGCAATGACGCCGCTCAGGCCCGACGTGTCGATGGTGGTCGCGGCGGTGACGGCGTGGCCGAGGCCGCGCTTGGAGCCGTGGCCGAGGATCTCGACCGGCGCCTCGTCGTCGAGCGCGGCGCAGACGGCGGCGAGGACCTCGTCCTCGTCGCGAGGGGTGATGACGGTCATGGCGCGAGGGTTCCCGGCGCCTAGAAACGCGGCAGCTCGGGGAACGCGAGTCTGCCCCCCCGCACGTGCATCTTGCCGAGTTCGGCGCAGCGGCACAGCGTCGGGAACACCTTGCCCGGATTGAGGCGATGCCCGGGATCGAAGGCGCATTTCAAGCGCTGCTGCTGCTCCAGGTCGATGTCGGAGAACATCGTGCCCATCAGGTCGCGCTTCTCCACGCCCACCCCGTGCTCGCCGCTGAGCACGCCGCCGACCTCCACGCAGAGCCGGAGGATGTCCGCCCCGAAAGCTTCCGCGCTCTCGACGTGGCCGGCCTTGGCGGCGTCGTAGAGGATGAGCGGGTGGAGGTTGCCGTCGCCGGCGTGGAACACGTTGGCGACGCCCAACCCGTGCTTAACCGCCAGTTCGTCCATGCGCTCCAGCACGTGGGACAGCTTCTTGCGCGGGATCGTGCCGTCCATGCACAGCATGTCCGGCCCGTTCACGCTGACCGCCGGGAAGGCGTTCTTGCGGCCCTGCCAAAACTGCATGCGCTCGGCGTCGGAGGTCGACAGCCTGATCGTCGTCGCGCCGTTCTCCGTCGCGATCGTGGACACGCGCTCGACCAGGTGGTCGACCTCGCTCGCCGTGCCGTCGAGCTCGACGATGACGAGGCTGCCGGCGTCGCGCGGGTAGCCGCAGGGCTGGAACGTCTCCGTGGCGACGATGGTCTTGTTGTCCATCATCTCCATGCCGCCGGGGATGATGCCCGCCGCGATGATCGCCGCCACGCACGCGCCGCCGTCCTGTACGGTCGGGAAGCCGAGCAGCACGCCGCGCGCCACCTGCGGCTTCTGGAGGATGCGGACGGTGACCTCCGTGACGACGGCGAGCAGGCCCTCCGATCCGGTCATCACGCCGATGATGTCGTACAGGTCGGGGTCTAGGTGCTTGCCGCCGAGCCGCAGCACCTCGCCGCCCATCAGCACGATCTCCAGCCCCAGGATGTTGTTGGTGGTGAGCCCGTACTTCAGGCAGTGGATGCCGCCGGAGTTCTCCGCGACGTTGCCGCCGATGGAGCAAGCGATCTGCGAGGACGGGTCGGGCGCGTAGTAGAAGCCCTCCCCCTCCACCGCGCGGGTGATGGCGAGGTTGGCCACGCCCGGCTGCACCACGGCGCAGCGGTTCTCGTAGTCGATTTCGAGGATCCTGTTGAACTTGCCCATGGCGAGCAGGATGCCGTCCTCCAGCGGCATCGAGCCGCCCGACAGCGAGGTGCCGCCGCCGCGCGGCACCACCTTGACGTTCATCTCCTTGGCCAGCGCCATGATCGCCGAAACCTCCGCCACCGTTTCCGGCAGCACCACCACCATCGGCATTTGCCGGTACATGGTCACGGCGTCGCACTCGTAGGGGCGCATCTGGCGCTCGTCGTCGAGCACGTTGCCGGGCGCCACGATGGCGCGCAGCCGCGCGACGATCTCCGCGCGCTTGGACAGGATCGCCTGCTCGGCCGGGGGCATCAGCAGTGTCATGGTTGCCACTCTCGAAAGGACGGCGCGAAAGGACCGAAATGGAGGCGCTATGCGAAAAGCTCAAGATCAGCCATGACGCCACCGGGACGCTGACGCAAGGCCCGCGACTCGATCGATCCCCGTCCGAACGTCGGCCGCGTGAAACGGTCCCGCCCCGAACCATCCGGCGCCCTATATGGATGTGACGTCCGGCCCGCGTCCCCCAACCCCCGCGTCCCCGCCCGCCGCGTCAACGCGTCACCCGCGGGGACGAACGCCCAAGGAGGTCCCCTTGACCAGCCCCGTCCTACGACCCGTCACCATCGGCGACCTCGCCTTGAAGAACCGCATCGTCATGGCGCCGCTCACGCGCTCGCGCTCTACCATGGAGGGCATCGTGCCGGACTTCGCCGGCACCTACTACGCGCAGCGCGCCGCCGCCGGGCTCATCATCAGCGAGGCCACCAACATCTCGCCCCAGGCTGTGGGCTACGCCTACACGCCCGGCATCTGGAGCGAGCGCCAAGTGGAGGCGTGGTCGCGCGTCGTCGCCAAGGTGCACGCCAACGACGGGCGCATCTTCTGCCAGCTCTGGCACACCGGCCGGATCTCGCACCCCGACCTCCAGCCCGGCGGCGGCCTGCCCGTCTCGGCCTCGGCGATCGCGGCGGAGGGCGAGGCCTACACGGTCGAGGGCATGAAGCCGCTCGTCACCCCGCGCGCGCTGGAAACCGACGAGATGCCCGGCATCGTGGAGGATTACCGGCGTGCCGCCGCCAACGCCAAGCGCGCCGGCTTCGACGGGGTCGAGGTGCACAGCGCCAACAACTACCTGCTCGAGCAGTTCGTGCGCGACTCGACCAACCACCGCACCGACCGCTACGGCGGCTCGGTGGCCAACCGCCTGCGCTTCCCGCTGGAGGTCGTGCGCGCCGTGCTCGACGTCTGGGGTGGTGGGGCGCGCGTCGGCATCCGCCTGTCGCCGGCGACGACCCAGCCCGGCCAGACGCCGCTCGACAGTGACCCGCAGGCCACCTACGGCGCCTACGTCGACGAGCTGGGCAAGCTGGGGCTGCTGTACATCCACGTCATCGAGGGCATCACCCAGCAGAGCCGGGGCGGCGAGGGGGTCGACTTCCACGACCTGCGCGACCGGTTTCACGGCGCGTTCATCGACAACAACAGGCTGACGCTGGAGCTGGCGGAGAAGCGGCTGGCCAACGGCGAGGCCGACCTGTTCTCGTTCGGGCGGTCGTTCATCGCCAACCCGGACCTGGTGGCGCGGCTGGCGAGCGGGGCACCATTGGCGGATGCGCCGAAGGAGTATTGGTACGGCGGTGGGGCGAACGGGTACTCGGATTGGCCGGGCATGGAGGGGGCGGTGGGGGTGCGGTAAGGGATGGTCCCGATCGAGGTTGGACAGGGTTGATGGACTGTCACGGTTTGATCTTCGATCTCGGCGTCAGCGAGGGGAACGACACCGCCTTCTACCTGGCCAAGGGGTTCAAGGTCGTCGCCGTGGAAGCCGACCCCGCGATGGTGCGTCACCTTCGTGCCCGCTTCTCGACCGAGATCGGAACGGGCGCCGTGAAGCTGCTGCCGTTCGCCGCGGCGGACTCATTCGGCGCCGTGCTGGATTTCCATGCCCATGCCCAACACCAGGGCGTGTCGGGCCTGAGCCTGAACCCGGACCTGAGCCCCGACGGCTACCACCCACCGCAGCAGGTCATCACAATCGATTGGGCGACCCTCCTGGCGCAAGGCGTCCCTCGCTACGTCAAGATCGATATGAGAACAACGAGACATCGTTCCTCGTCGGGATGGCGCGAACGGGCGTCGTCCCGGAATTCATATCCGTCGAGTGTCATGCCCTCGACCCCGTCCGGCAGCTTTTCGCGATGGGTTATCGACGCTTCCGCCTGATCGATCAGAACGCCCGCGACGGTTTCCTCATGCCCGAGCCTCAGCTCGAAGGTCGTCGCGTCGAGAATCCGGATTTCGCCCATGCGTCCGGACCCTTCGGCATGGATGTCTTCGGAGGGGGAGCGTGGCTGGACTTCAGCGGGTTCGAGGCGGCTTGGTCGAAGGCGCAGCCGATGAGGGCGCTTGGGACCTGGTTCGACTGTCACGCCTGGAAGCCTCATCGACGGGGCCTTGCCGGTTGGCTGGCCCGGTCGCGCGGTTGAGCGCCTTCAAGACGATCTGGGACAGCCTGCCGAACGCTTTCTAGGGTCTGAAGGATCATCAGACGTGGCGACCGCGCGCGTCACCGTGCTCTCGCGAGGCGATGCGACCCTCGAACGGCCGATGTCGCCAATCGCCGACATCCAAATCGCCGATGTCGCCGTTCGCGACGGAGGCGCACCCCGAGGTCGCCGGACGCTGACCGGGGCCCGCCTGCGGGTCAGCGAACGCCGACTTTGGCAAGGCCCGGTGTCAGCGAACGCGATATGGCACATGGAGCGGTAAGGTAGCCTTATCAAGGGCTTGACTCCGGTCACACTACCGGATAGGTATCTCGAACGCAAGCGGTGGACGTTGGTGGCCAGGATCATCGGGCGAAGGTCTCGCAGGTCGATGTCCCAGTAGCCTCATGGTGAGGAGGCCGCAGGCCGTCTCGAACCAGCTTCCTTGAACCAAGGACCCGGCGGTCCCGAGACCTCGCCTCCTGGATCCCTCGCGGTTCGACACGCCCCTGTGGGGCTCCTCACCATGAGGGGTTTCGAGGAACCCGTTGGAAGGAGGCCCTGCGTCGGCGCACCGTTCGGGCCGATGCCTACCCCTCGATCGCCTCGCGCCGCGTCTCGATCGCCAGCCAGTCCTCTTCGGCCTTGGTGATCTCCGCCTCCAGCTTGGCGAAGGCGGTCGACTGCTTGGCGAAGCCGGCGGGGTCGCGGGCGTAGAGGGTCGGGTCGTCGAGGGTGGCGCGCAGCCTCCCCTTCTTCGCCTCCAGGCTCGCGATGGTCTTGGGGATCTGCTCCAGGGCGTGCTTGTCCTTGAAGGACAGCTTCTCCTTGGAGGCGGGCGCGGCCTTGGGCGCCGAGGCGGCGGCCTTGGCCTCGCGCACCGGCTCGACGGCGGCGCGGCCAACCAGGCCCTCGCCGCGCTGCGCCACCATGTCGGTGTAGCCGCCGGCGTAGTCCTGCCACACGCCGTCGCCCTCCGCGACGAGCACGCCGGAGGCGACACGGTCGAGGAAGTCGCGGTCGTGGCTGACCAGCAGCAGCGTGCCGGGGTAGTCGGTCAGCATCTCCTGGAGGAGGTCGAGGGTTTCCAGGTCGAGGTCGTTGGTCGGCTCGTCGAGCACCAGGAGGTTGGAGGGCTGGGCCAAGGCGCGGGCGAGCATGAGGCGGCCGCGCTCGCCGCCCGACAGCCGGCCGATCGGGGTGCGCGCCTGCTCCGGGTTGAACAGGAAGTCCTTCATGTAGCCGATGACGTGCTTGCGCTCGCCGTTGACCTCCACGAAGTCGCTGCCGCCCCCCGTCAGCGCGTCGCGCAGGGTGGTACCGGGATCGAGGCTGGCGCGGCGCTGGTCGAGCGTCGCCATGGCGAGGTTGGCGCCGAGCTTGACGGTGCCGCCGTCCGGCTCCAGCGCGCCGGTCAGCATGGAGATCAGCGTGGTCTTGCCGGCGCCGTTGGCCCCGACAACGCCGAGCCGGTCGCCGCGCACGACGCGGGTCGAGAAGTCCCGCACGATGGCGCGCTCGCCGTAGCGCTTGGCGAGGTGCTTGGCCTCGATCACGAGCTTGCCCGACGTGCCCCCCTCGCTCGCCACCAGCTTGACGTCGCCGGCGACGCGGCGGTGCTCGCGGCGGTCCTTGCGCAGGCCCTGCAGGCGGGCGAGGCGGCCGACGTTGCGCTTGCGGCGCGCGGTGACGCCGTAGCGCAGCCAATGCTCCTCGTCGAGGATCTGGCGGTCGAGCTTGTGCTGCTGCTGCTCCTCCTCCTCCAGCTGGAGGTCGCGCCACGCCTCGAACTCGGCGAAGCCCTTGCCCAGCCGCCGGGTGGCGCCGCGGTCGATCCACACCGTGGTGCGCGACAGGTTCGACAGGAAGCGCCGGTCGTGGCTGATGATGACGAGCGCCGAGCGCAGGCCCTTCAGCTCGCCCTCCAGCCACTCGATCGCCGGCAGGTCGAGGTGGTTGGTCGGCTCGTCGAGCAGCAAGATGTCGGGCTCGGGCGCCAGCACGCGGGCGAGCGCCGCGCGCCGCGCCTCGCCGCCGGACAGGGAGGCGGGGTCCTCCTCGCCGCTCATGCCGAGCTCGTAGAGCAGGCTCAGCGCCCGATAGGGCTCGTCCAACGGGCCGAGGCCGGCCTCGACGTAGGCGAGCGTGGTCGCGAAGCCGGTCAGGTCCGGCTCCTGCGGCAGGTAGCGCAGGCTGATGCCCGGCTGGAGGAAGCGCGTGCCGGAGTCGGCCTCGACCTCGCCGGCGGCGATCTTCAGCAGGGTCGACTTGCCCGAGCCGTTGCGCCCGACGAGGCAGAGCCGCTCGCCGCGCTCCACGGACAGGTCGGCGCCGGCGAGCAGCGTCGTCGAACCGCCGAGCGTCAGGTGGATGTTCTGCAGGGTGAGGAGGGGAGGCGCCATCGGCTTGGCTTAAAGGTGGACGCGGGCGAGCACAATGAGGGCTGGACGCGCAGGGACCGAAAGCCCCCGCGGCGGGACGGCCCCGAGGCGCGGGGCCCCCGCTCGCGACGGATGTCACGGCCGCGACGTGTCGTCCGACGCCGGACCGGGACGCGAACGTTCGCTCGCGCCGGCGATTTCCGTCACCATGGCCATCTTCTTCACCGCCGATACCCACTTCAGCGACACCCACATCCTGCGCCAGCGCGGGGGGACCTTCCCGTCGCTGGACGCGCATGACGAGACCATCGTCGCCCGCTGGAACGAGACGGTGGGGCCGGACGACGAGGTGTGGCACATCGGCGATTTCGCGTCGGGCGCCACCAGGGATCGCTGCCTCGCCGTGTTCGAGCGGCTCAACGGCGTCAAGCGGCTGGTGCGCGGCAACCACGACAGCAACCGGGTGCTGGACCTGCCCTGGGCGGAACCGCCGTGCGAAACGCATCGGCTGACGCTGAGCGACGCGGCGGGGACGGAATGGCGGCTGTTCCTATCGCACTACGCGCACCGGGCATGGCCGGGCCTGTGGCGCGGCACCCGCCACCTGTACGGCCACACCCACGCCCAACTCGAGGACACCCGCCGCTCCTGCGACGTCGGCGTCGACGCCTGGGGTTACCGCCCGGTGGACCTCGCCGCCGTCCTCGCCCGCCAGGACGCCGCGGCGACGTGGCCGGAAGAACTGGCGGCGCGCATGGGGGAGCGGCCCATCGGCCAGGTGGGCGCGTGAGGGTGACGATCCATCACGCGACCAGGCGCGCGGGGGCGCTCGACGGGGCGGCCCCAGGTAGCGGTTGACGGGGATCGAGTGGCGCGGCTACGCACGGTCCACGCGGCTCGCGCGGACCCGAAGCCCTGACCATCGCGCCCCTCCGGCTCCGGAGGGTGCCCATTGTCCCAACATCCCGGAACGATCGATGGAAACGGACGACGCCTGGCTTCAAACGGACCGGCTGCACGCCGCCACCGGCAAGGGCGACCCATTCGCGGCGGCCGTCCGCGCCACCCGCATGCCGATGATCATCACCGATCCCAAGCAGCGCGACAACCCGATCGTCTACGCCAACGACGCCTTCGCCCGCATGACGGGTTACGGGCGGGACGAGGTGCTCGGCACGAATTGCCGCTTCCTCCAGGGCGCCGGCACGGATCGCAGCAAGGTCGCCGTGATGCGCGAGGCCATCGATGGCAGGCGCGACTGCAGCGTGGACCTCCTGAACTACCGCAAGGACGGCACGCCGTTCTGGAACGCCCTCTACGTCAGCCCGGTGTTCGACGAGGCGGGTGGGCTGCAGTTCTTCTTCGCCTCCCAGGTCGACGTCACGGAGCGCATCGAGGCGGAAGCCGCCATCCGCGCCGCCAAGGAGCATTTCGAGGCGGTGTTCCAGGAGCGTACGGCGGACCTGCGCGCCGCGCTGGCGAGGCTGGAGGACGCCAACGCGCGCCTGTCGCTCGCCGTCGAGACCAAGACCGCCCTGCTCCACGAGGTCGACCACCGGGTCAAGAACAACCTCCAGATGGTGTCCTCGCTGATCCTCCTGCAGACCCGCGCGATCACCGACGAGGGCACGCGGCGCTCGCTCAAGGAGATGCTGACGCGGATCGAGGCGCTGGGCACCGTGCATCGCCGGCTGTACCAGTCCGACGACGTCACCCGCTTCGACGTCGGCGCGTTCGTGCGCGACCTCGTCACCGACCTGGCCGGCGTGAGCGTCCGCGAGCGGATCACCCTCGCCTTCGACCTGGCCACCGTGGAGATCCCGGCCGAACACGCGGCGCCGCTCGCGCTGGTCGTCAACGAGGTGGTCACCAACGCGCTCAAGCACGCCTTCCCCGACACCCGTCGCGGAACCCTGTCCACCGGCGTCGCGCGCGTCGGCGACGGGCTGCGCATCGTGGTCGCCGACGACGGCGTCGGCGAGGACGTCACCGGCCTGTCCGCCACCTCGTTCGGCACGTCGCTGGTGCGCACGCTGAGCCGCCAGTTGCGGGCGGTCGTGACTTGGTCCAACAACGAACCCGGCACGCGCGTCGTGATCGACCTACCGATCGGGGACATCACGCCATGAGCGAATACCCGCCTTTGTCCGTCCTTGTCGTGGAGGACCAGGCGCTGCTGGCGATGGAGCTGCAATACCTGATCGAGGACGCGGGGCACAGCGTGGCCGGCTGGGCGACCTGCTTCGCGGAAGCGGCGAACATCATCGGCCCGGGCCGCGCGCCGCCCGACCTCGCCTTCGTCGACATCCACCTCGCCGACGGCGTGACCGGCACGACGATCGCCGCCCACCTTCAAACGCGCGGCGTTGCCGTCGTCTACATGACGGCGAACGCGAAGCGCATCCCCGATGATTTCGCCGGCGCGGTCGGCGTGATGGCGAAGCCCTACACGTCGACGAGCGTGCTGGCGGCGCTCGACTTCCTCCACGGGGGGGTGCGCAACCCGCCACCCAGCCTCGCCCTGCCGGCCGGGCTGCGGTTGTCGCCGCGCTACGCGGAAAGCTGGGCGACGCATTAGCCGCGTCGGTTGCCGGCCCGCCCATTCCGTGCTGTCTGCCCTGACCCACACCATCGCGTCGCAGAGGCCGGGCAGAGCAAGAGCATGACCACCGAGCGCTACAACGCGCGCGAGGCCGAACCGCATTGGCAGCGGGTTTGGGACGAGCGCGGCGTCTTCCGAACCGGCAACGCACCCTCGGACAAGCCGAAGTACTACGTGCTGGAGATGTTCCCCTACCCCTCGGGGCGCATCCACATGGGGCACGTGCGCAACTACGCGATGGGCGACGTGGTGGCCCGTTACCGCCGCGCCAAGGGCTACGAGGTGCTGCACCCGATGGGCTGGGACGCCTTCGGCCTGCCGGCGGAGAACGCGGCGCGCGACAGCGGCCGCTCGCCCGCCGCCTGGACCCACGCCAACATCGCCACCATGCGCGACCAGCTGAAGAGCATGGGGCTGTCGCTCGACTGGTCGCGCGAGGTCGCCACCTGCGACCCCGTCTACTACAAGCACCAGCAACAGCTCTTCCTGGATTTCCTCGCAGCCGGTCTGGTCGACCGCCGCCAAGCCAAGGTGAACTGGGACCCGGTCGACATGACCGTGCTCGCCAACGAGCAGGTGATCGACGGCCGGGGCTGGCGCTCCGGGGCGCCGGTCGAGCAGCGCGAACTGACCCAATGGTTCCTGCGCATCGGCTCGTTCGCCGAGGATTTGCTCGCCGGCCTCGACACGCTGGAGCGCTGGCCGGAGAAGGTCCGGGTGATGCAGCGCAACTGGATCGGCCGCTCGGAGGGCCTGCGCGTGCGCTTCGCGCTCGGGGCCAACGCGCTCGGGCACGAGGAGGTGGAGGTCTACACCACGCGCCCCGACACGCTGTTCGGCGCCCGCTTCCTGGCGATCGCCGCCGACCACCCGCTGGCCCGCGCTGCCGCCGGGGCCGACCCGGCACTCGCCGCCTTCATCGCCGAGTGCGGGGCGATGGGCACGTCGGTGGCGGCGATCGAAACGGCGGAGAAGCGGGGGGTCGACACCGGCCTCACCGTCGCGCACCCGTTCGACGCGTCCTGGCGCCTGCCGGTCTACGTCGCCAACTTCGTGCTGATGGACTACGGCACCGGCGCCATCTTCGGCTGCCCGGCGCACGACCAGCGCGACCTCGATTTTTCCCGCAAGTACGGCCTCGGCGCGACGGCGGTGGTCTGCCCGCCGGACGAAGACCCCGCCACCTTCGCGGTCGGTGACAAGGCGTTCAACGGCGAGGGGCGCCTCGTCAACTCGCGTTTCCTCGACGGGATGACGGTTCCCGAGGCCAAGGCGGAGGTGGCACGCCGGCTGGAACGCGAGACGCTCCGTGGCACGCCGGTGGCCGAGCGGCAGGTCAACTACCGCCTGCGCGACTGGGGCATCTCGCGCCAGCGCTACTGGGGCTGCCCGATCCCGATCATCCACTGCGAGGCGTGCGGCGCCGTGCCGGTGCCGGTCGCCGACCTGCCGGTGGTGCTGCCAGACGACGTCACCTTCGACCTGCCCGGCAACCCGCTCGACCGCCACCTGACCTGGCGCGACGTGCCTTGCCCCAAGTGCGGCGGCCCCGGCCGGCGCGAGACGGACACGATGGACACGTTCGTCGACTCGTCCTGGTACTTCCTGCGCTTCACCGACCCGTGGAACGAGGCGGCCCCGACCGACGCCGCCTCGGTGGCGCGGTGGATGCCGGTCGACCAGTACATCGGCGGCGTCGAGCACGCGATCCTGCACCTGCTCTACGCCCGCTTCTTCACCCGGGCGATGGCGGCGACGGGGCACGCGGCGAGCGTGAGCGAGCCCTTCGCCGGCCTGTTCACGCAGGGCATGGTTAATCACGAGACCTACAAGGACGCCGCCGGGCGGTGGCTGACGCCGGCGGCGCTACGCTTCGAGGGCACCGGCGAGGCGAGGCGCGCCTTCAAGCTCGCGGACGGGGCGGAGGTGACGATCGGCGCCATCGAGAAGATGTCGAAATCGAAGAAGAACATCGTCGACCCCGACGAGATCATCGCGACCTTCGGCGCCGACACGGCACGGTGGTTCATGCTGTCCGACTCGCCGCCCGAGCGCGACGTGATCTGGACGGAGGACGGCGTGCAGGCGGCGGCCAAGTTCGCGCAGCGCCTGTGGCGCCTCGTCGGCGAGTTGGCGGACGTCGCCGCGCCGGTCGGCACGCCGGCCCCGGCGAGCATCGCACCCACGGCGGCGGAGGTGCGCAAGGCGGCCCACGGCGCGTTGCTCGCCTTCGGCGACGACGTCGAGCAGCTGCGCTTCAACCGTGCCGTCGCCCGCGTCTACGACCTCGCCAACAAGCTGTCGGCCGCGATCGGCGCCATCGAGGCGCCGGCGATCGGCGACGACCTGCGCTTCGCCTTCCGCGAGGCGGCGGACATCCTCGTCCAGCTGTTCGCCCCGATGATGCCGCACCTCGCCGAGAGTTGCTGGAATGCCCTGGGTCACGGAGATCTGGTCGCGCTGTCGCCCTGGCCGGTCGGCGACCCCAGCCTCGTTAAGGAAGACGTGATAGTGCTGCCGGTGCAGGTGAACGGGAAGAAGCGGGCCGACGTGACCGTGGGGCGCGAGGCGAGCCAGGACGAGATCCGGGAGGCGACCTTGGCCCTCGACCCCGTGCGGCGCGCGATGGAGGGGCGGCCGGTGAAGAAGTTCATCGTCGTGCCGCAGAGGATCGTGAATGTCGTGGTGTGAGGGCGCGAGGCGGGCGGCGTTGGGCGGGCTTCCCCGGTGGGGGACGCGATGGCCGCGCGGACATTTGGCCCGATGCTTGGTCCCATGCTTGGCCGTGGCGGCCGCCCTGCCCCTCGCCGGCTGCTTCCAACCGCTCTACGGCAACTTCGCCGACGGTGGCCCTGGACTGCAGAACGAGTTGCAGGCGATCGCGATCGAGCCGATCCCCGACCGCATCGGGCACTACCTCGGCGACGACCTCGTGTTCGACCTCAACGGCACCGGCTCGCACGTGGCGCCGAAGTATCGCCTGTTCGTCAACCTGACCGAGGCCGTGCAAACGCCGCTCATCGACACGGTCAGCGGCCGGGCGAGTTCGGCGACGTTGGTCATCAACGCCAACTACCGGCTCGTCACGGCCGACACGGGCCTGCCGCTGACCAGGGGCACGGCCTTCGTGTTCAAGAGCTACGATCGCACGAGCGAGCGCTTCGCCAACATCCGCGCCGCGCGTGACGCCGAGATCCACGATGCCAAGCGTTTGTCCGACCAGTTGCGCATCCGCCTCGCCGCCTTCCTCACCGATTTCAGGAAGCCGGGCGACGGGCATTAAACGGCGTGTACCGCGTCGAGGGACGTTTCAGCGATAGAAAAGGTAACTGGCCGTGTAGGGGACGCGGCGCTCGGCGCCCTTCGGCTGGCACGCGCCATCCGGCTTACCGCCGCCGGCGGTGTCGACGCGCTGCACGTAGCGCGTCCCCGCGAGTGTGCCCGGCCCGGTCTCCGTCGCCGACAGCAGCAGCCATGGCACGGCGCCCTTGGCGGGAGCATCCTGGGTGGCGATGACCTTGCCGACGACCTTCGAGCCGTCGCCCGCCTCCCAGCTCGGCCCGGCGCCGTGCTTCAGGACCGTCTTGCCGTCGGGTGACTTGAGGACGGCATCGGGGGCTTTGAAGCTCCAGGCGAGCTTGCCGGCATCGGCGGCTTCCTGCTCGGGCGTGCCGACGACGGGAGCGCAGACGTAGACCTGCGATCCCGTGGCGGCGAAGCGGCCGATCAGGGTGCTGCCGCCCGGTGGCTTCAGCGCGTCGGATATCCCCTGCTCCGCCGCCGCGACCGGCGCCACGGGGGCAGCGAGGATGAAGGCAGCCGACGCCAGCGCGAGGATGGTCCGCATGATCTCTCCATGGGCGGAGGCCGAACCCTCCCGCGACGCCTCGGCCCGGCGATCCCTGGCCTCATGACATCCCGATGGCGTAACAGATGACCATGCGCGGTGACAGCGGGAGATCGGTATGGTCGCGGTAAGGTCCGCCGAGGCGGATCGTTTCATCAATCGCCCGCCATCCGGCCTCTTCCTCTACCTCGTGTTCGGCACCGACGCCGGGCTGGTGGCCGAGCGCATCCGCACCGTGCTCGTTCGCGCGGTCGACGATCCCAAGGACGCGTTCCAGCTCATCCGGCTCTCGGGTGACGAGGTCGCCTCCGATCCGCTCCGCCTCGCCGACGAGGCCAACAGCGTGCCGATGTTCGGCGGCCGCAAGGCGATCGGCATCGAAGCGACGGGCAAGTCGCTGTTGCCGGCGATCGAGCCCCTGCTCCGCAACCCGCCGCGCGACTGCGTCGTCGCGCTCGAGGCCGGCGCGCTGAAGCGCGACAACCCGCTGCGCAAGCTGTGCGAGAAGGACCGCGCCGCCGCCGCGATCGAGTGCCACCCCGATGGCCCGCGCGACGTCGCCCAGTTGATCGACAGCGAACTTGGCCAGCACGGCCTCACCATCGCCCCCGACGCCAAGGAACTGCTCGCCTCGCTGCTGGGCGGCAACCGGCTCACCACCCGCTCGGAATTGGAGAAGCTCGCGACCTTCGCGCACGGCGAGGGCCGCGTCACCGTCGCCCACGTCGAAGCCATCGTCGCCGACGCCTCCGCCCTGGTGCTCGACCACGCCGTCGACGGCGCCTTCAGGGGTGCCTTCAAGGCGGTGGAGACGACGACGGAGCGGGTCTTCCAGGAGAACGGGGACGTCAATGCCCTGCTCGGCTCGGCGCTGCGGCATGCCACGGCGCTGCATCGCGCCCGCATCGCGCTGGACACCGGCGGCCAAGGCGACGGCGGCTTCTACGGTCCGCGCCGGGCGTTGGCCGAGCAGCAGTTGAAGTTGTGGGACAGCGCGCGGCTCGCCAAGGCGATCACGGTGCTCGGCGAGGCGTCGGGCCGGGCGCGACGGGAGCCCCGGCTCGCGCAGGCCATCGCGGTGCGCGCGCTGTGGACGGTGGCGCTGGCCGCCCAGAAGCGGACCGTCGGCTGACGCGCCTCCAGCCCACGCCGAAAAGCAAAAAAAAAGCCGCCGGCCGAAGCCAGCGGCATCAAGTCATGGGAGGAAACGCCCGAAAAAATCGGACTACGAAAGGGTCGCTTTCGATGTCCCCAAAGTAGTCCCTACCGACCGGCGGCAACAACGGCGTTTGTGACATGGCTGCCGTGCAGCGTCGTCAGACCTACCACGCGGCCATGGCCATCCCACGCGGCTCGTTCCACGGAACCCCGGGATGACCGGCGGCCTTGCTCGCACGTGGACCGTTGGACCGGAGCGTCGACGATCCGGACGAGCCGTCACCAACCCAGGATCCCTCGATGACGAAGCCGCACGTGATCTGCCACATGACCAGCAGCGTCGACGGACGCGTCAAGACGAGGCGGTGGAGCCCGATCGAAGGCGCCAACCCGGTCGAGGCGGCCTACGAGGCGGTTCACGGGAAGCTCGGTGGCGACGCCTGGATCTGCGGACGCGTGACCATGGCGGGCTACGCCACGGGGAAGGCTCCGCCGACCTACGACGGCCCGGCGATCCCCCGGGAAACCTACGTCGCCGAACGCGACGCCGCCGGTTACGCGATCGGGCTCGACGCCCACGCCCGGATGAACTGGGGCGAGCGCAACGACATCACCGGCGATCACGTCGTGATGGTGTTGACCGAACGGGTCGGCGACGCCCACTTGGCCGCGCTGCGCCGCGCCGGCGTGTCCTACATCTTCGGTGGCGAGGAGTCCCTCGACATCCCCCGCGTGGTCGGCACGTTGGCCGAGACGTTCGGTATCAAGCGCCTGCTGGTGGAAGGTGGTGGCCGCATCAACGGATCGTTCCTGCGCGCCGGGCTGATCGACGAGCTCAGCCTGCTCCTGGCGCCGGCGGTCGATGGCCTGATGGGGATCCCCGCCGTCTTCGACTACGAGGGCGCACCCGACGACGCCACCGCCAAGGGGTTCACGCTGGCGCTGCGGTCCTGTCAGCCGATGGACGGCGGCATCGTGTGGCTGCGCTACGATGTCGGGCGGGCGTGAGGTCGCCTCCCGCGGTCATGTCCCGGACTGGCCGGGCGCCCTCGTTAGCTCGGCGATGAGCGCCTCGGCCTCGGGCGAGTCCCATTGCGCGGGGCCGGCCATCGTTGCGATCTCGCAGCCGTCGCGACCGATCAGGATCGTCGTTGGCAGGCCCACGATGGTCTGCCTGCCCTTGAGTTGTTGGAGGATACCGGCGGTGTGGTCGGCGTATGATGGCAAGCGGGAGCCGATCTCCTTGAGGAACGCGCGCGGCCGCTCCAGGCGCGCCGTGTCGATGTTGATCGGCACGACGGCGAACGCGGCGGACCCCAGCGCACCCTGTAGCTTGTCGAGGGCCGGCATCTCCTGCCGGCAAGGCACGCACCAAGTCGCCCACAGGTTGAGGAGGATCGTGCGGTCCTTGAACGCGCCCACCGTTGTTTCGTGGCCGTCAGCATCGTCGAAGGCGATCCCCGCGAGGTCGTTGGGCCGGGTGGCGAGGGCGAGCGCGGCCACCTCGCCGCGCACCAGGGGACCGACCGCGCCGGCGAGGTTGAGCGAACCGGCGCAGGCGCCGGTGTACGCGACGTGCTTGCCGTCGCCTCGCGCGATCTTGTATACGCCGAACGCTCCCATGGCCGCGAGGGCGACGCCCAGTGCGAGGACCGTCCGCTTGCGGCCGCGCGCGCCACCATCGGTTTCGGGGGAGATCTGGACCATGTGGCGCTTCTCGAAGGCTGGCGAGCGATGAGCAATCAGATGTGGGGCGGCCGGTTCGCCAGCGGTCCCGACGCGATCATGGAGGAGATCAACGCCTCGATCGGCTTCGACAAGGCGTTGGCACCCCAGGATATCGCGGGATCGCTCGCCCACGTGGCGATGTTGGCCGACACGGGCATCGTGTCACGCGCCGATGCCGCCGCGATCACGGAGGGGCTAACCGCCATCCGTGGCGAAATCGAGAGCGGCGCCTTCACCTTCGAGCGCTCGCTCGAGGACATCCACATGAACGTCGAGTCGCGGCTCGCGACCCTCGTTGGTGCCGCCGCCGGCCGCCTGCACACGGCGCGCTCCCGCAACGACCAAGTCGCCGTCGACTTCCGGCTATGGGTGCGCGACACGGTGGACGCGATCGGATCGCAGATCGGCGCGCTGCAGAAGGCTTTCGCGAGGCTGGCGCTGACCCACGCCGGCGACGTCATGCCGGGCTTCACCCACATGCAGAGCGCGCAGCCGGTCACCTTCGGCCACCACCTGCTGGCCTACGTGGAAATGCTGGCCCGCGACCGGGGGCGCTTCGCCAACGCCCGCACCCGGATGAACGAGTGCCCGCTCGGTGCCGCCGCGCTCGCCGGCACATCGTTCCCGATCGACCGCGCGGCGACGGCGCGGGCGCTCGGCTTCGACCGGCCGACCGCCAACTCGCTCGACAGCGTGTCGGACCGAGACTTCGCGCTGGAGGCGCTGGCGGCGGCGGCGATCTGCGCCACGCACCTGTCGCGCTTCGCCGAGGAGGTCGTGCTCTGGGCGACGCCGCAGTTTGGCTTCGCGACCCTGTCGGACAAGTTCTCGACCGGCTCCTCCATCATGCCGCAGAAGCGCAACCCGGACGCGGCCGAGCTGGTGCGCGGGAAGACCGGCCGCGTGATCGGCGCCCTCACCGGGTTGCTGGTGGTGATGAAGGGCCTCCCGCTGGCCTATTCCAAGGACATGCAGGAGGACAAGGAGGGCACGTTCGACGCGTTGCGCACGCTCTCCCTGTGCTTGGCGGCGATGACCGGCATGGTGGGTGACTTGCGGCCCGACACGCAGCGCATGGAGGCGGCGGCCGGCAGCGGCTTCGCCACCGCGACCGACCTCGCGGATTGGCTGGTGCGCGAGCTGGGCATGCCGTTCCGCGAGGCCCACCACGTCACGGGCCGGCTGGTCGCCCTTGCCGCGGCGCGCCGTGTCGGGTTGGAGGACCTGACGCCGCAGGAGATGCAGGGCGTGGAACCGCGCCTCACCGCGGCGGTGTACGACGTGTTGGGCGTGCATAAGTCGGTCGGCAGCCGCACCAGCCACGGCGGCACGGCGCCGGACAACGTGCGCGCCCAGGCCGAGCGCTGGTTGGCCGCCCTGGGCGACGTCGCGTGAGTGGACCAGGCGCGATCAAGCCCAGGCTGTTGGGGATAACCACGTCACGCTGGAGATCGGCGACATCGAGGCGGCCCTCGCCTTCAACGGCGCGATTCTTCACCTTCACCCCGCGGGGCCGGGCGCCCGACCTCGCCTTCGTCGATCACGGCGACCAGTTCCTCGCCCTCGCCGAGGGTCTCGGCGAGGGGACGGGCGGAACGCCGACGCGCCATCTCGGCTTGGTGGTCGGCGATCGCGAGGCGGTCCGCCCGCTGGCCGAGGCGGCGGGGGCGACGATCCTGCCGTGTGGCGTCCTCGACTTCCTCGATCCGTGGGATAACCGCGTCGAGGTCGTCGAGCACGGCCAGGTGCGATTCACCAAGGCGGCGGCGGTGCTCGCGGCGATGCGGGTGGATGGCGGGAAGGACGAGAAGGCGGCCGGGCAGCTTCGCGACAAGGGCATGTCGGAAGGCGGCTGCCTCGAAACGGAGCGAAGGTGATGGTGGAAGAACTCGTATTCTATACCAATCCGATGTCGCGCGGCCGGATCGTGCGATGGATGCTCGAGGAAGTCGGACAGCCCTATCGAACCGAGATCCTCGATTACGAGGGGTCGATGAAGGCGCCGGCCTACCTCGCCATCAACCCGATGGGCAAGGTGCCGGCGCTGCGCCACGGATCGACCGTGGTGACGGAAGGGGCCGCCATCTGCGCCTACCTCGCCGATGCGTTCCCGGGCGCCGGTCTCGCGCCCGCCGCGAACGATCCGAAGCGGGGACCCTATTACCGCTGGCTGTTCTTCGCGGCGGGACCGTTCGAGGCGGCCGCCTCGAACCAGGCTTTGGGCGTGGTGGTCGAGCCGCAACGTCGACGAATGACCGGCTACGGGAGCTTGGGGGACGTGCTCGACGCGGTGGAAGGAACGCTGGAAGACCGGGCGTTCCTCGACGGCGCGGGCTTCTCGGCGGCCGACCTCTACCTGAGCTCCCAACTCACCTTCGGTATGACGTTCGGCATGATCGAGCGACGCCCCGCCTTCGTGCGCTACACGGAAGGGCTGAACGCCCGACCGGCGGCCGTGCGCGCCCGCGCCATCGATGACGCCCTGCTGCCCAAGCCGGCGGCCTGATCAGCGCTCCAACAGGTCCGGGCGGCGCTCGCGGGTGAGCGCCAGGCTTTCCGCCTCGCGCCACCGCGCGATCCTGCCGTGGTCGCCCGACAGCAGCACGTCGGGAATCGCCCTACCCTCGAAGTCGCGTGGCTTGGTGTATTGCGGATACTCGAGCCGGCCGTTCTCGAAGCTCTCGTCATCGCCGGACGCGTCGCGGCCCATGATGCCGGGCAGGAGCCGCACGCAGGCGTCGAGCAGGACCAGTGCGGCGACCTCGCCACCGGACAGGACGTAGTCGCCGACCGACACCTCCTCGAGGCCGCGCGCCGCGATCACCCGCTCGTCGACACCCTCGAACCGGCCGCATACGATCACCGCGCCGGCACCCGCGACGAGCGCGCGGACGCGGGCCTGCGTCAAGGGACCGCCGCGCGGCGACATCAGCAGGCGCGGGCGCGCGTCCCCGACCATCACCGTTGCGTCCAGGCTCGCGGCGACCACGTCGGCCCGCATCACCATGCCGGCTCCACCCCCCGCCGGCGTGTCGTCCACCGCGCGATGCCGTCCGAGGCCGTGGGCGCGGATGTCGTGGGTGGTCAAGCCCCATAGCCCCCTCGCGAGACCATCGCCTGCGAGGGAAAGGCCGAGCGGCCCCGGGAACATGGCCGGGAACAGGGTGAGGACGTCGGCGCGCCAGGTCAACGACGTCGCCCGCGTCGTGCGCGGGGGATTGTGGCGTCACAAGGGGGGGGCGGTTCAATCCGAGGCATCGTCCACCTCGACCGGCGGCACGACCGTGACACGACGACCGACCATGTCGATCACCGGCACCACGACTTTGATGAAAGGGAACAGCAGGCTTTCGCCGCCCGCCGCCGGGCGCACCTCGATCAGGTCACCACCGCCGTAATTCGGCACATCGACGATCGTGCCGAGCTTGACCCCGTCGAGCGTCACCGCCTCGAGGCCGACGAGGTCGGCGACGTAGAACTCCTCCTCGTCCGGCGGCGGCAGGGCCGACCGATCGAGGGTGAGTTCGACGTGGGTCAGGCGCTCGGCCGCGTCGCGGTCGGTGATCCCCTCGACGCGGGCCACGAGCAGGTTGTCCTTCACCGGGCGCAAGCCCTTCAGCGTGTAGGCGCGACCGTCCGAGCCGGCGAGTGGCCCGTAGGCGCCGATCGCCTTCGGGTCACCCGTGAAGCTCTGCAGGCGCACCTCGCCGCGAACGCCGTGCGCCGCGCCGAAGCGGCCGACCAGGATCCGGTCCGCCATCCCGGAGGTCACGAGGACGCGGGCTTAGGCGGCCTCGCCCGGGGCGGCCTTGGCGGCGGCGGCGGCCTGCGCGGCGGCACGCTCCTGCGCCTTCTTCTTCGGCTGCCCCTTGACCGGGTTGTTGCGGGCCTCGCGGTGGCCGACGCCCACCGTCTCCAGCAGCCGGGCGACGCGATCGGTCGGCTGGGCGCCCTTGGTGATCCAATCCTGCGCCTTGGCGGCGTTGAGGACGATGCGGTCGGCGCTGTCCTTGGCCTTCAGGGGATCGAAGGTGCCGAGCCGCTCGATGAAGCGGCCGTCGCGCGGCATGCGGGCGTCGGCGACGACGATGCGGTAGAACGGGCGCTTCTTGGCGCCGCCACGGGCCAGGCGAATTTTCAGGGACATGTCGGTCTCTCTCTCTGTGGTGGTTTGTTTGAATCGAGCTCATCAACCTTCGACGAGGTCGAGCCGCTTCTCGATGCGCGTCACACGCGTTTCAATCCGATCGAAGCGGATGGAATGCTCCGCAAGGGTCACGTGGATTTGCGCCACGTCGGTCTCGATGCGCCCGACCCGCATCGTCAAATCGTCCAATCGGGTCTCGATACGATCGAGCTGACTGCGCATGTGGCGCAGGTGCTCCAAGACGAGGTTGTCGGTCTCCGCCACGGCTACCTCTTCTTGCCGAACGGGAAGCCACCACCCAACCCTGGCAGCTTGGCGCCGCCGAGGCCGGGAAAGCCGCCGGGCAGGCTCGGCATCTTGCCCCCGCCCATCTGCTTACCCAGCGCCTCGATCTGCTCGGGCGTCGGCTGCGGCATGCCGCCGGGCAGGCCACCCATGCCACCGCCTCCCATGGCGCCGCCCATCCCGCCGAGCATCTTGGCCATGCCGGCCATCTTGCCCATGCCACCCTTACCCATGCCGCCCATGGACTTCATCATATCGGCCATCTGGCGGTGCTGCTTCAGCAGCTTGTTGACGTCCTCGACCTTCATGCCGGAGCCGGCGGCGATCCGCTTCTTGCGGCTGGCCTTCATCAGGTCCGGGTTGCGGCGCTCCTTGGGCGTCATCGACAGGATGATCGCGCGCTGGCGCTTGATCAATCCGTCATCGAGCTTGCCGGCGAGTTGGTCCTTCATCTTCGCCATGCCGGGCATCATGCCCATGATGCCGCCCAGGCCGCCCATCTTCTCGACCTGCGCCAATTGGTCGGCGAGGTCGTTCAAGTCGAACTGCCCCTTGGCCATCTTCCTGGCCATGGCCTGCGCCTTGTCGGCGTCGATGTTTTCCGCCGCGCGCTCGACGAGGCTGACGATGTCGCCCATGCCCAGGATGCGGTTGGCGACGCGAGCGGGGTGAAAGTCCTCCAGCGCGTCCATCTTCTCGCCGGTGCCGAGGAGCTTGATCGGCTTGCCGGTGACGTGGCGCATCGACAGCGCCGCGCCGCCGCGCCCGTCGCCGTCGACGCGGGTCAGCACGATGCCGGTGACGCCCACGCGGTCGTTGAAGTTCTTGGCGAGGTTCACCGCGTCCTGGCCGGTCAGCGCGTCGGCGACGAGCAGGATCTCGTGCGGGCGCGCCGCCGCCTTGATCTCGGCCATTTCGGCCATCAGCGCCTCGTCGATGTGGGTGCGCCCGGCCGTGTCCAGCATCACCACGTCGTAGCCCTGCAGCCGCGCCGCCTGCTCCGCCCGCACGGCGATCTGCACCGGCGTCTGCCCGGCGACGATCGGCAGCGTGTCGACGCCGACTTGGCGGCCGAGCACGGCGAGCTGCTCCTGCGCGGCCGGGCGTTTCACGTCGAGCGAGGCCATCAGCACCCGCTTCTTCTGACGATCGAACAACCGCTTGGCGATCTTGGCGGTGGTCGTCGTCTTGCCGGCGCCCTGGAGGCCGATCATCATGATCGCGACGGGGGCGGCCGCTTCAAGGTCGATCGGCGCCGCCGCCTCGCCCAGCGTCTCCACCAGCACGTCGTTGACGATCTTGACGACCATCTGGCCGGGCGTGACCGACTTGACGACGTTGGCGCCGACCGCCTGCGCGCGCACCTTGTCGACGAAGGCGCGCACGACCTCGAGCGCGACGTCCGCCTCCAGCAGGGCGCGGCGCACCTCGCGCAGGGCGACGTTGACGTCCTCCTCCGACAAGGCGCCACGGCGCGTCAGCGCGTCGAAGATGCCGGAAAGCTTGTCGGAAAGGCTCTCGAACATGTCGTCCTTGCGGCGGGCCCCTGCCCTTGGCTTTGCTGCGTCACCCCAACGCGAAACGCGCCCGGGGGCGCGACGCGCTGCCGGGCGGGCCGACGGCGTGCACCGGCGGATCGATCCTCGCGTGAGGACTGGCAACCTCATACGATCGGCGCGCGCGGGACGCAAGCCGTCACCGCACGACGTTTCGTGGCCATGTCCCCGGCGGGGTGAACCATGGACCTGTACCTCCTCGGGAAACGCGTGCTGGTCACCGGCGCTCGAAGGGCATCGGCCTCGCCACGGCGCTGCTGCTGGCGGAGGAGGGCTGCGACCTCGTCCTCGTCGCGCGCACCGCCTCCGACCTGGCCCAGGCGAGGTCGGCCGTGCGGGAACGGCGTGAGGTGTCGGTGGAGGTCATAGCGGCCGACCTGTCCGAGCCAGCTGAGGTCGAGCGGGTCGCGGCGACGGCGGGGTCGCTCGACGTGCTGGTCAACAACGCCGGCGCGATCCCGCCCGGCAACCTGCTCGCGGTCGACGACCCCACTTGGAGGTCCGCGTGGGACCTCAAGGTGTTCGGCACCATCGGCCTCACCCGCGCGCTTTACCCGCGATTGCGGGAACGGGGCGGCGTCGTGGTCAATATCATCGGGGCGGCGGGCGAACGCTTCGAGCCGAACACCATCGCCGGCAGCAGCGGCAACGCCGCCTTGATGGCCTTCACGCGGGCGCTCGGGGCCGCGGCGCCGCGCGATGGTATGCGGGTCGTCGGCATCAACCCCGGACCGGTCGCCACCGATCGGATCGAGAGACTGCTGAGGGCGCGGGCCGAGCGCGAGCACGGCGACGCGTCCCGCTGGCGGGAAGCCTTCTGGCCATGGCCTTCGGGCGCCCGGCGCGACCGAAGGAGATCGCCAACGCCGTGGCGTTCCTCGCCTCGCCGCGCTCGGCCTGCACCTCCGGCACGATCCTCACCATCGACGATCCGGCGCGCGGTCCGGCGTGAGCGCTTGCGGACCGGCCGCACATCGTCCTATTGTGCCGCCATGCGATGCCAGGCCGCATGGTCCGCGACCACCCCGTCGATCGTCTCGCGATCGACCACGTCGTCACGTGCGCCGCACCTCGTCGGTCTGCTTCTTAGCCGCCCCTGAGGGCCGGCCGGGCCGTGCGCCTGGGCACTCAGGGGATCGCGGCGTACCAGACCCCCCTCGCATGTCCCAGGATCATCCACCATGACGTCGTCGAACGCGACCGCTCCCCATAGCCACGCCGACCGCGGGCACACCACCGACCGCCTCATCATCTTCGACACCACCTTGCGCGACGGCGAACAATGCCCCGGCGCCACCATGTCCTTCGAGGGTAAGCTGGAGGTCGCCGACATCCTCGACACGATGGGCGTCGACGTCATCGAGGCCGGCTTCCCGATCGCCTCCGTCGGCGATTTCGAGGCGGTCTCCGCCATCGCCAAGGCGAGCCGCAACGCGACGATCGCCGGGCTCGCCCGGGCCATCGAGGGCGACATCGCGCGCTGCGCCGAGGCGGTGCGGCACGCGGGCCGCCCCCGCATCCACACCTTCGTCTCGACGTCGCCGATCCACCTCGCCCACCAGATGAACAAGAGCCAGGACGACGTGCTGGCCATCATCAGCCGGACGGTGACGCAGGCGCGCAACCTGGTGCCCGACGTCCAATGGTCGGCGATGGACGCGTCCCGCACGCCGATCGACTACCTGTGCCGCTGCGTCGAGGCGGCGATCAAGGCGGGCGCGACCACGATCAACCTGCCCGACACGGTGGGCTACGCCACGCCGGCCGAGTACGAGGCGATGTTCGCCCAAATCCGCGCGCGCGTACCCAACGCCGATCGCGCGGTCTTCTCGACCCACTGCCACGACGACCTCGGCTTCGCGGTGGCGAACTCCTTCGCCGCCGCCGCCGGCGGGGCGCGGCAGATCGAGTGCACGATCAACGGGCTCGGCGAGCGGGCCGGCAACGCCGCGCTGGAGGAGGTTGTGATGGCGGTGCGGACCCGCCCCGACGCCCTGCCCTACACGAGCGGCATCGACGCCCGGTTGTTGACGCGCGCGTCCAAGCTCGTGTCGGCGGCCTCCTCGTTCCCGGTGCAGTACAACAAGGCGATCGTCGGCCGTAACGCCTTCGCCCACGAGAGCGGCATCCACCAGGACGGCATGCTGAAGAACGCGACGACCTACGAGATCATGAGGCCGGAATCGGTTGGGGTGGCCAAAACCTCGCTGGTCATGGGCAAGCACTCCGGTCGCCACGCCTTCAAGGACAAGCTGAAGGACCTCGGCTACGTGCTGGGCGACAACGCCCTGCAGGACGCCTTCACCCGCTTCAAGGACTTGGCCGACAAGAAGAGGATCATCTACGACGAGGACATCGAGGCGCTCGTCGACGACGAGATCGGCCACAAGAACGAGCGCATCAAGCTCGCCGGCCTGCGGGTGGAAGCCGGCACGCACGGTCCGCAAACGGCGGCGCTGACGGTCGCCATCGACGGCGAGGAGAAGAGCTTCACCGCCACCGGCAACGGCCCGGTCGACGCGATCTTCAACGCCATCGCCACGCTCGTGCCCCACCGAGCCGTGCTGGAACTCTATCAGGTGCACGCCGTGACCGAGGGTACGGACGCCCAGGCTGAGGTGTCGGTGCGGCTGATCGAGGACGGGGCGCAGGTCACCGCGCGGGGCGCCGATCCCGACACCATGGTCGCCTCCGCCCGCGCCTACATCGCGGCCTTGAACAAGCTGATGGTGAAACGCGGCAAGATCAGGCCGGATACGCCGGCCAAGTGACGGTCGCGCGAGGGCCGCGGCCCTTGAGGCATCGCCATCGTTCATCACTTCGCCCTCGTGCGAAGCACCAACGGAAGGGGCGTCAAGCTTCGAGGCAAGGCGGCGGGTTGGACACCCGATCGCCTCGCAACCATCCTCGGCCTCGAAGCGCGTTGACCTGAACCGGGGCCCCGCAATCGTCTCGGCGGCGCTGGACAGGTGCCAGCGAATTTGCTATCCGCCTCGTCGTCGGCCGCAACCGGCGATGGTTTCGATGGGCGCATAGCTCAGTTGGTAGAGCAGCTGACTCTTAATCAGCGGGTCCACAGTTCGAGCCTGTGTGCGCCCACCATTGAAATCAAGGACTTAGTTTTCATCCTGTCTTGGGTGTAGTCCGGTACCTTCTCGTCGGTAAGCGTCATAGTTAAATTCGACTCCCTTGGTTCAAGGCGCTTACAGCACGTCACGAGATGCTCCACGCTCGTTAGGAACACCGGCGTGGTCTTCGATCCACCGCGCAGAGGGTCGCGCTGGCGCTAGGAGATCCGATAGCCGGGCGCCCGCCCTCGACCAGGTTCGCCTTGGTCCCTCGCGTGCCGGCTCAGGTCGTCCAAATGGCGGCGAAGGCGAATAGCAGTCGCTCGTCGTTGAGCGCGAACCAGGTCGGCGTCTTGCGAGGCACCGTGGGGGCGTACTCGCAAAAGGAGGTCACCGGCACCAGGCGGCGGTGCTCCGGCCCGAGCCAGCGCCGCCAGTGCGGACTGTGGGTGTTGCGCACGTTGGTGATTAGCGCGCCGCCGGGTGAAGGCCGGCCCCGGCATGCCCTAGCGCATGGTGGTGAGTCCACGGTCACCGTCCACCGGCTTGCGCCGCGACAGCGAGATCGTCTGATACCAAGGTGCGTTGATCATGACCGATGCGCCCAGTGGCGCAGGCCGATGGACATGATCTTCCAGGGCTGATCGGTGAGCCTGTTCCAGGCCTCGCAGCAGCGATCCACGATGTCGTCGTAGGAGGTGAACACGCGGTTGCCGATCCAGTTGTCGCGCAGGAACTGCCACACGTTCTCCTCCTTCGACAAGCTCAGGAGGGTTGAGTTCGGGGGCACGGGGCGGCAGTGGCAGCAGCGTGATGTTGTCGGGGACGACGAGGTCGCCAGCGGTGTGCCAGCCGGCACCATCCAGCATCAGCACGGCATGGGCGCGGCGAGCGACGTTGAGGCTGATTTCCTGGAGATGAGCGTTCATCGCTTCCGTTTTGCAGCGGGGCAGGACGAGGCCGGCCCCCTTGCCCTTGGCGGGGCAGATCGCCCCGAAGATGTAGGCAAAGGCGGTGCGCTGGTCGTGCGGCAGGCGCGGGCGGGTGCCGCGACGCGCCCACAGCCGGGTCAGGGTGTTCTTCTGGCCGATGCGCGCCTCATCCTGCCACCACAGCTCGATGGCCGTGCCGGGCTTGAGCGTGGCGCGGACCGCGTCCACCGCGACGGATAGGTTCTTTT